>DAIRDB010000023.1:0-45315 GCA_036796405.1 Gammaproteobacteria bacterium
CATGCGCTTTCGTTGGCTCGTCGTCCTCTGTGTGCTCGCGCCCACCCTCGGTGCCCAGTTGATCGACCTCGACCGTGCCCGCGACCAGGGTGTCATCAGTGGTGAGGAATACCAACGTGCTCGTCAGCGCCTGCTCGACGGCGACTTTTGAGTCGTCGTGACGCCAAACACCCGATAAACCGGAGGCCCCATGGGTATCTTTTCCAGACTGTCAGACATCATCAATTCGAACATCAACGCCCTGCTCGACAAGGCGGAAGATCCGGAAAAACTCATCCGCATGGTCATCCAGGAAATGGAGGAGACTCTGGTCGACGTGCGCAGCACGACGGCCAAGATCATTGCCGACAAGAAGGAGCTGCTGCGACGTAGCGAAAGACTCACCCGCCAGGCGGAGGAATGGCAGCAGAAGGCCGAGCTGGCCCTGAGCAAAGGCCGGGACGAGCTGGCGAAGGCGGCGCTTCTCGAAAAATCCGCCATTCTCGAGGTGATCGCGGTGGTTGCCGAGGACCTCGTCAAACTCGACGAATCGCTGGACAAGCTGGGTGGGGAGATAGAGCAGCTGCAAGCCAAGCTCAACGACGCGCGGGCCAGACAAAAAGCACTGTCGCTGCGTGTCTCTGCCACGCAGTCCAGGCATCAGGTGTCGGCCCGATTGCACGACACCACCTTCGACAGCGCGCTGAACCGCTTCGAGCATTTCGAACGCAAGATCGATGCGATGGAAAGCGAGATAGAGGCCAAGGCGAAGGGCCGGGGCGGTATCGCTGCCGAGTTTGCGGCCCTTGAAAAAGAGGGGCGCATCGAGCAGGAGTTGGCTGCGCTCAAAGCCAGGCTGCAGAGGGATTGAAGCAACATGGGACTCAGTGAATTCTTCGAGGGGCTGACGCAGTTGATGGCCGTCGCCATCCCGATCGTCTGGATCGTGATGCATTATGCCTACCGTGAGCGCAAGAACAGCGGTTTTACCGAAGCCGAGTCACGACAGTTGCAGGAATTACTGGAGATAGCCGACAGCATGGCGGACAGGATCAAGAATCTGGAGTCGATCCTCGATACCGAGGTGCCGGAGTGGAGGTCGCAACATGACAAGAACTGAGCGAAAGCTGCGTCTGGACAGGGCCGGGGCCAAATGGCTCGGTGTTTGCGCCGGGCTTGCCCACTACCTCGACGTCGAGGTGTGGACGGTGCGCCTGGTCTTCATCGGCTGTCTGCTGTTCGGCGCGTGGTTCCTCGTGCCGCTCTACCTGCTGGCCTGGTGGCTGCTCGATGAGGCGACGGGGGAAGTTCGCCAGCGTGTGCTGGACAACCAGACGGTCAGACACTTCCGGTCGGTGGACTACCGCAAGACGCTGTACCGCAATCCGCGCGAGGGCAAACTCTGGGGCGTCTGCGCCGGCATTGCCGATTATCTCGAGGTCAGCGCGTTCACGGTGCGACTGGCTTTCGTGCTGCTCACCCTGCTCACCGCGCTGCCGTTGTTACTCTACTTTGCCGCGCTGCTGGTGCTGGACAAGCGTCCCTTCGACGATCCTGCGCCGGCAGGCGGCAGGCCGCGCCATGATCCCTTCGACACGTCGACGGGCGGGGGACGCTCTGCTGCAGGCACTCGCCCCTCGTGGGACGCCGGGGAAGGGCAGGCAACCGGTGGTCGACAGAGTTCGACGGCTGCGCCGCTACGCGGTCGCGTATCTGGTCGCCGGGAATTCCAGTACTGTGCCAATCGCTTCGACACGCTTCAGCGACGACTGGCGCGGCTGGAAGCCTACGTCACCTCGAAGCATTTCCGCCTGCACCGCGAGTTCCGCAATTTGTAAGCGCGGGCAGCGGGCTGCAACAGCAAAGATTCTGCAACGCGTCCGTCGCACGCAGGATATCGGGCACCATCTGGCATACGCGAATTCGGCTGACCTATACTCGGCCGGCAGTTTGCTGCGCTTGCCAGATACTCTGGCCTTACCTGTTCTCCACCACTGTCCACCCGAGGGGATGCCCATGAAGAAAACCACCAAGGCTGCGCTCGCGCTGTCTCTCTCCGCTGTCCTGTCCGGCCTCTGCAGCCTGCCAGTGCTCGCGCAGGATCCTGTCGTCGGCAAGGCCGACGAGTCTCTGTTCACCGACAGCGATCCGCTCAAGCATCGTAACAAGCAGGCCGCCCTGCACATCATGCGTGAACTGCTGCAGTGCAACCAATGGGCGAATGCCGGTAACTGGCTTACCGACAAATACATCCAGCACAATCCGAATGCGGCCTCCGGCCTGCAGGGCGTGATCACATTCTTCACTCAGGTCCAGAAGCGGCAGCCCAGCGCGACCTGCGACAAACTGACTACGCCGATCGTTGCCGTGCTCGCCGATGGCGACTATGTCACGGTCGTGATCCCCCGCGAGTACGAGCACCCGGTCAACAAGGGTCAGAAGTACAGCACGACCTGGTTCGACATGTGGCGCTTCGTCGATGGCAAGGCAGATGAGCATTGGGATCCGGCGACCATCACGCCGCCGGCACGTTGAACGCCTGATCGGCGGCGCCAGCAGCAGGGCGGAGCGGTGGAAAGGCCCGCTTCGCCCGCTCTGACAAGCTGGCTGCTAGTCCTGCCAGAGTGAATGGATGTAGTAGGGCAGGAAGACAGATACCCCTTCAATCGCGACGATCTCGCCCTCGGAGATCTTGAAAAGGTCTAGCCGGCCGCGCGAGTTCGGATACTCGACTTCCACCGCCAGCGGCTTGCCGTCGGTACTGACGTAATCGACAAAGCGAGTCGCGTGGTCCTCGATGCTGAGCGCCACCACGATCCCCCGCGTCTCGTCGATCACGGGGTAGCGTCGGGCGCGAATGCGGTCCACCGGTTTGAAAAGACCCGCGCGCAGCTGCGCTGCACAGCCACGGGCCACCGTTGCCGCCCAGTGATCTCCGCTGGTGATGCTCTTCCCGTTGGTCTGCTGTCGGCAGTCTGCCGCCACCGCTGTGAACACCTGGCCGTTGTTCTGCTGCTTGCTGTTGAAGTAGCCATCCACCAAAGCCACCAACTGCTCGCGACTCAGCCCCGCAGCGGACGATGGCCGCTCGGCAAACGCTGGCTCCGGCCGGTACTGGTCTACCTTGCCAAAGACCTCCGGTGTGCCTTCGCGGCCGAGATAGCTTTCCACCTCGGTAATCTGTGCGTCCTGCACCCGCAGACGCAGCCCGTGGTAAGCCGCTTGACCATGTTCGCTCGTTATGCCGAACCAGACGATGTTGCCAGTGGTGGCGTCCGGCAGGAAAAGCCCGCCTGCACTGACGCCGGGTCCAGCCCCCCAGAAGCCGTCTCCGATCATCATGGCGACATTGTTTTCCGTGTAGCGTACGCGATCGGCCCAAGGCAGCCCGCTGGCATCCTGTCGGGCAACGTCCTGCAGATAACGCTCGGCGATGCTTGTCAGGCAGGCAGCGTCGCAGGAAGGATTCTGTGCCAGAACGGCCGGCGCACAGACCAGCAAAGCGGCCGCAAGGGCAGAGGGCAGGCGGATTAGCATGGTGGCCTCTCTCAGCGAGTCTGGAAATCGACGTTGGCGTGGGCAAACGGCGATGGCATGAAGTAGGGCACGTAGGTGAAAACGGCCTCGATGCGGGAAATCTTGCCGCCACGGATCTTGAAGGCCTCCAGCAGCGAGATCGAGTTGGGCCACTTGAGCACCGTCTTCATCTCCCTGCCGTCGGTCAACGTGTAGCGATCGAAGGTGTTGGCATGATCGAAGAAGCCGCTGGCGACCACGATGCCCCGCTCTTCGTCGACCAGCGGGTAACGACGCTCGCGCACACGTTTGTTGATCCGGTAAATCCCCAGCTTGAACTGCTGCTCACAGCCCTGGGCGATACTGGCCGAGCCACCGTTGCTGGTGGTGCTTATGCCGTTTTCGAGGCGTCCGCAATCGTCAGTGAAGTCCGTGAACACTTGCCCATCATTGAGCTCGACCGTGCTGAAGTAGCCGTCGGCGACCGCGACCAGTCGCTCACGCGGGCGCAGTTCCTCTTTGTCCAGCAGGTCGTCCCAGCTGGCATCGTGGACCACCTGATCCGGATCCCCGAAAGGCTTCGGCATGTCGGGCAGCCGATTGACGATGGTTTCGATTTCGGTGACCAACCGGTTTTCCACCTTAAGGCGCAGGGCCAGATAGGCCGGGTTGCCGTGCTCCTCGACGATACCGAACCAGGCGGCATTGCCCGTGCGTGTGTCGGCCACTTCCAGTGCTCCGTCCCGGACTTTGGAAAGCGTTCCCCAGAGACCATCGTTACCGACCGGCATCGTGACGTTGTTCTCGGAAAACACCACGGTGTCTGACAGGCGTGCACTGTCCGGATCATGGTTGGCCAGCGCGCGCAGGTAGTTACGGGTGAATTCGAGCAGGCAGTCGCGGTCGCAGTTCGTCTTGCTGACGGCACTGGGCTGCCCTGGCGCCTGTGCCTGCACGATGCCGTGGCCCCCGAGGAGAGTGCAGAACAACAGGAGCGGCATTAACGGCATTTTCGGCATGGCGCAGTCCTCTTTACAAAATGGGGCCCGGGTAGCCACTACAGAACCGAGCACTCGTCAGTCGGCGGCAGGAAGTGGCACGGCATACAGCATGGCCGGTGGTGCTTGCTGCCCACGCAGCGCGGGGTCGAGCAAATACTGGATGCTGGTCTTGGTCACGTACGCCGTATTGCCCACCACGGTGGCGCCCGGTGCAGATCCCAGATCGTCACGTAGTACCTGCATGCTCACGCTGTCGCCCTCGATGTGCAACACACTGAGGCGACCCGCGCCGCTCTCGGCTTGCAGAAAGCGGTTGCCCGTGACCAAGCGCAGGGCATCCGGACCGCCAAGTGGTTCCGAGACACGCAACTCCTTCACCGCTTCCAGACGTCCGCTGCGATCCAATTCCAGCCGAAACAGCCTCTGGGACCTGACGTTGTTGGCGTACAGCGTTCCCGAGGCACTGAAGGCCAGACCATCGATGCCGACCAGAGCCGGGTCACTGCCCATCAGTTCGAGTGCTGCAGCGCCCGGTGCCAGCCTGAACAACCTGCCGTTGCCTGTGTCGGAGGCATAGGCACTGCCATCCGCAGCGATCGTGATGTCATTGCAGGTCCCCGCCGGTGCCGGAAAATCGTAGCTGCCCTTGAAGGCTCCGCTGTCGAGCACGAAGGCCTTCAGCGCCGTGGTGCCGGTCGGGCGCTCCGGCCCGAAAAAATTCGGTGCGGAGCAGAGCCAGAACGTGTTGCCTGGTTCGTCTGCCAACACGCCGAGAATGGACAAAATGCCATTGCGCCCATCGGGTCGAATCCACGCGTGCGCCTCTGCAGCGCCCGGTTCTGCCCGGTAAACGATCCCCTTCGTGCTGCCGGCGTACACCCTGCCGGCCTGGGTGGAGGTGATGCTCTCGGGAAACACGTCGGTGTCCATGATGCGGATGTCCGGCAGCGGCGACTGCGCCAGCAACAGGGTGGGCAGCAGCCACAGTGCGGCCACCGCTGGCCGCAGGGCGATGGCAGCGGGGAGGTTGCCCGCGTCATGGTGGCGAAGAGACCGTGCGCTGGCGTCGGGACACCACGCAGTGGCGGGGCAGGGCATGGGCAATTCATCTCCCGGGGGGTTGATGGAGCGTCGTCTGGATGATAGCCAGTAGTCGGCGCTGGGCACCATCACGGTGCCGCAAGGCACTTGACTCACTGCATATTTTTTACAATCTTGCTTGCTACAAGGTGCGGCGTTTTCTGCGGCTCTCGACGTGTGCACAGTTGGGGCAAAGCACGGGCGCTGCGAAGGGTGCCATACCGCTCAGGGAGGAGTGACAACCATCCATGAACGGTAACCCAGAACCCATCGACAACAGTCCAGGCTCCAAAAAGGGTATCGCAGAACAATCCATCGCAAGGGGCATCAACCTGGCGGAGTTCACAGCAGTTCATCAACTCACCCGCAAGCAAACCTATTAACCAATCCATCAACCGCAAACCACCAGCACCGTAGCAGAATCTGGTCAACAGAAGGGGAATCGGAACAATGAAGTCAATCATTCGCAAGAGCGTACTGGCAGCCGCAGGTCTCGTTCTGTCTTTCGGCGTTGCCGCTCAGGAAGGTCACCCCATGAAGGGCTCCTGGATCGGTGAGTGGAAGGGCAACCAGAAGCTTGGCGACTTCGTGCTGCTGGTGCTCGACTGGGACGGTAAAAACATCAGCGGCATCGTGAATCCTGGCACCGACAACCTGACCATCAGCAAAGCCACGCTGAATCCTGATGACTGGAGCGTGCACATCGAGGCCGGTGGCTATCAGTTGGATGGCAAGATCGAAAAGCTCGAACTGCCGGCGCGCATGGTCGTTGGCACCTGGAAGGGTCCCGAGGGTGCCGGTGGTGCGCTCGAAATCGTCCGTCAGTAATGTGCCGGTCCAGAAGCCAATTCGGGATGGGAATCCTCATGCAGAGAACTAAGTTCAAGTCCGCGATCGGTGCGTCGGTTCTGGTGGCAGCGCTGGGTCTGGTATCAGCACCGCTGCTTGCACAACCGGCAGTCCATGCGAAGTTCGACCCGGCCAGCGAAATGTCGATTTCGGGCATCGTCACCTATGTCGATTGGAAGAATCCCCGAGCGCACGTGTTCGTCAACGTCCGCGACGGGTCCTCGGTCACCAACTGGGCGGTCGAGCTGGAAAGCCCCTTGGTCCTGCGTGGCAGTGGTTGGTCGGCTGGCTCGGTGAAGCCGGGCGATCAGGTCGACGTGAAAGGCCTTCGTGCCCGTGACGGTTCCCGCCAGATCTGGTCGGAGTCCATGACCGTGGCAGGCAGCCCGGTATTCACCCTCAAGGATCTCGCGCCCGCCGTACCCGCGCAAAAGGCGCCGGCGCCCCGCGGGTCCGATGGCAAGATTCTGCTCGGAGCCGCGTCAGGCTACTGGGGTTTTCCGAGCGAACATGCGTTGGTGGAAGACGGTGTCGAGGTTGATGTCGACAACTACGGCCAACTCGCCAATCTGGCAGATGCCGGCAAGGTGGCCCCGCTTCAGCCGTGGGCACTCGCGCTGTATCGGCATCGCCAAGAACGCAATCTTCGTGACGACCCGATGTTCATCAACTGCAAACCGCCGGGCGGTCCTCGGCAATACCAGTCTGACCTCGGCTTCAAATTCGTGGAAGACAAAGCCAACCAGCGCATTTTCGTGATGATTGGCAGTGGCAACCGCAACTACCGCATCATCTACATGGATGGCCGCGCCCAGGTAGGCAGCGTGACCGGTGACGATGACAACCCGCTGTACTACGGTCGCGCCCAAGGCAAGTGGGAGGGTGACACGCTGGTAGTCAATACCCGCGGCTTCAACGAAGATTTCTGGCTCACCAATGGCGGATTGCCGCACACGGGCAGCCTGGTGCTAAGTGAACGCTTCACGCGCACGGACATGAACACGCTGCAATACGAGGTCGAGATCGAGGATTCCGGCGCCTATACGCGTCCATGGAAAGCGAGTTGGACCATGCAGTGGGTGCCAGACCAGGAAGTGCCGATTTTCTTCTGTCAGGACAACCGTCCTTGATCAGTAGAGCTGAGCAGTCTGACAACGAATCCAAGGAATTGTCATGATCAAACACATTCAGGTAATGCTGACGGCGCTGGCGATAGCCGTCTCGGGATCCACCCTCGCCCAGCCGCGGCGTGAGCAACCACCAGCGGGTCCGGCCCCCGTCAACGCAGCAGGCCGCGTCCTGCTGCAGGGTGCCGATCCCAGCGACAAAGGGACGTGGACCCCGGTGTTCGGTATTCTCGATCCCATCACGCCCTACGAGCAGATTCCCTTCCAGCCGTGGTCGAAGGCGCTTTACGATTACCGGCAAACGCGGGAACTCGAGCCGCATACGCGCTGCAAGGCGTCGGGCACGGCGCGTCAGTTCCTGACGCCATACGGTGTGGAATTCGTCGAACTGCAGGACCTGCAGCAGATCATCATTTTCGACATCGGTGGCCCGCACACGTTCCGCATCATCTACATGGATGGCCGGGAGCACCCGCAGGACTGGCAGCACACCTACTACGGGCACTCGGTCGGCCGTTGGGAGGGCAACACGCTGGTCGTCGACAGTGTCGGATTCACCGAGCAGTTCTGGCTGGACCGTCGTGGTATGCCGCACACCGATCAACTCCATACGATCGAGCGCTTCACCCGCACCAACAAGAACACCATGGAGTACCGCATCACCATCGACGATCCGGCGACCTACACCAAGACCTTCGACGGCGGCTTCAACCTGCGTTGGAACCAGGGCGAGGAACTCTTCGAATATGTTTGCCAGCAGGCCAACTATGCGACGGAGTTGATGGTGGGAGCCGGCGCCGAATCGGTGGATCGCAGCAGCAACATCGTTCCCTGATGATTCGCTAGCGGGAGGCGGTAGGGCAGGGAGGAATTCACTTTGCTCTGCCTGCTGTAAGAAGGGCGGCGCTGAGGCTCCGCCCTTTTTTTTGCCCCGTTGCTCAGACCAGCCAGTCGAGCAGCAGCTGGCTGACCCGTTCGGGTGCTTCCATGGGGGCCATGTGACCACAGTCCGGAATGACTACCAGCTCGGCAGCAGCCAGCTCTGCCTTCAGCTGCCTCTGCAGTGGCAGCGGGTTCCAGTTGTCCTGTTCGCCGCACACGATGCGCACCGTGTGATGGATGCTGGCGAGGTAGGCGGTCTGGTCGGGTCTCTGCTCGGCCGCCTCCAGCTGTCCTCGCAGGTCCTCCACGCTGTTGCGCAGCACCATCAGGCGAATCCGCTCGCACAGCGCCGCGTCGGCATGTCGCCGCGGATGCAGCATGAAGGGGATCCACTGTTCTGCCACGGCAGCCAGTCCGCCGCTGGCAGCCAGGGCGAGCAACTGGCGATTACGCTCGTACTCGCCGACCGCCACCGGGTGTACCCCAGCATCCATGATGACGAAGTGCTCGATCCGCTTCGGGTTGCGTCTCAGCAGCTCCATCGCTACGCGTCCTCCCATCGAATGGGACACGAGCGAAAAGCGCGCTGGCGCCAGCGCCAGGACGTGATCGGCCATGGCAGCAAAGGAGCTGAAGCCACGGAATACCGGGACTTGCAGGTCAACGTAGGGTGAGAGCGTGGCGATCTGGTGCTGCCAGACGGCTTCATCGCAGAGCATGCCGGGCAGCAGCAGGACTGAGGGTCGGGCGTTCATGCAACAAGGACCGGGGTGTGGTCGCCGAAAATGGGCGCGGCCTTATAGCATGGCGAGGCGCCAGTGCCTATGGCTGTCGGCCGCCCCGTCCTTCTGCCGGGCAGGATTGCCCGGCGGCACGGTTGAAGTGGCGCCGCCGAGCCACTACGATGCCCGCAGCTTTGTCGGGCTGAAATGGTCGCCCACCCCCGTGAGACTTCAGGAGACGAGAACATGAACGCCGCTCAGAAACTCCCCTTGCGCCTGCATCACACCGCCTACGTTGCCAAGGATCTCGAGAAGACACGCGCCTTCTACGAGGATCTCATCGGCTTGCCTCTGCTGGCGACCTGGTGTGAAAAAACCGAGCTTTTCGGCAAGGAGCGGGTGTACTGCCATTGCTTCTTCGGACTCAAGGACCAGAGTGCACTGGCATTCTTCCAGTTCGCAGACCCCTCGGATCAGGCAGAGTTCGGCCCGCCGCTGCCCATCTCCGGTTTTCGTCACATCGCGGTCAAGGTCGAAAAGGACCTGCAGCTGGAGTTGCTGGAGAAGATCAAGGCGGTAGGCTACCCACAGGAGAAGTACTACTTCCTCGAGCATGGCTACTGCAACTCCCTGTATGTGCTGGATCCCGACGACATGATCGTCGAGTTCTGCACCGACCACCCGCAGGTCGACAAGATCAACGACGAAGTGGCCCCCAAGGCCCATGCAGAGCTCAAGCGCTGGTTGGCCGGTGATCACACCCCGAACAACACCGCCTACCATCGCGAACAGTCGATCTGACGTTTCTGCGGGGATGCCTGTCAGCGCCGGCCGAGGCCTTGCCTCGGCCGCGTCATTTCCGGGTCTGCAAAAAGGTCTGGCGACCGGTGACCAGCCCGCGTGGCAGCACGCCGTCTTGCTGACCGTGCCCGCCCCTTGAATGTGATGTCGCCGAAAGATCTTGAAGCTCGGCTCGAGCACTGTCTGATCGCTGATCGCTGGCCGCTGCGGCAGGCCCTGCAGCGGCTGGGCAAGCCTGCGGGTGCTGCGCCCGATCCCGACAAGCTTCAAGCACTGCAGCGGCTGGCTGAGCGCGTGGAGCAATCCTGCCAGCGGGCGGAGGCCCGGCGAGAAAGCAGGCCAGCAGTCCACTATCCGCCCGGATTGCCGGTGAGCGCCCGCGTCGATGAGATCAAGACTGCGATCGCCGCGCATCCCGTGGTGATCATCGCGGGGGAGACGGGGTCCGGCAAAACCACGCAGATACCCAAGATCTGCCTCGATCTCGGTCGGGGTATCTGCGGTCTTATCGGGCATACGCAGCCACGCCGGTTGGCAGCACGCAGCATCGCCGAGCGGCTGGCCGTGGAACTTGGCTGTGAACGCAGCGATCTCGTGGGTCATCAGGTTCGCTTCACCGACACTAGCAGCGAGCGCTCCCTCATCAAGGTGATGACCGATGGCATCTTGCTGGCGGAAACACAGCATGATCCCTGGCTCAACCGCTACGACACCCTCATCATCGACGAGGCGCATGAGCGCTCTCTGAACATCGACTTCCTGCTTGGGTATCTCAAGCGCCTGCTTGCGCGGCGCCGGGATCTCAAAGTGATCATTACCTCCGCCACCATCGAAGTGGAAAAGTTTTCGGCACACTTCGGAGGGGCGCCGGTGATCGAAGTCTCTGGTCGCACGTTCCCCGTCACCGTGCATTACCGTCCACCAGCGGCAGAGCACGAGGGTGGCGACCCGGAGTTGCCGGAGCAGGTCGTGTCCGCTTTCGATTTCCTCCTGCAGTTGGAGCGCCAGCAGCGGCCATCCCACCGTGACGTACTGGTATTCCTCAGCGGGGAAAAGGAAATCAGGGACTGCGCCGAGGCCCTGCGCAAGCGACAGTATGCCAATCTGGAGATCCTGCCGCTGTATGCGCGACTCAGCCAGCGCGAACAGAATCGCGTGTTCGAGTCCCATGCCGGGCGCCGCATCGTGCTGACCACCAACGTCGCCGAGACGTCGCTCACCGTCCCTGGTATCGGCTACGTGATCGACAGCGGCTGGGTGCGCATGAGCCGTTACAGCGTACGCAGCAAGATCCAGCGGCTGCCGATCGAGCCGATATCGAGGGCCAGCGCCAACCAGCGGGCGGGACGCTGCGGACGTCTGGCGCCTGGAGTCTGCATCCGGCTCTACAGCGAAGAGGACTTGGCCGGTCGACCCGCCTTCACGGATCCGGAAATCCTGCGAACCAATCTGGCCGCCGTGATTCTGCAAATGCTGGCGCTGAGACTCGGCAACGTCGAGGAGTTTCCCTTCATCGAGCCACCGGAAGGTCGCGCCGTGCGCGACGGATTTCGGCTACTCGAGGAACTGCAGGCGGTCAGCAGCAGTGGGGAGCTGACGACGCTGGGGCGACAGATGGCGCGCCTGCCACTCGATCCGCAGCTGTCCCGTGTGGTGCTGGAAGCTGCGCAGCGCCACGCCCTGCGCGAGACTCTGCTCATCGTCAGTGCGCTCAGCATCCAGGACCCGCGTGAGCGCCCGACGGAGCGACAGCAGGCGGCCGACGAGCGACATCGCGCCTACCAGCATCCTGAGTCCGACTTTCTAGCCTTCGTGAATCTCTGGGACCACTTCGAGCAGCAGCGGCAGGCACTCGGGGCCAACCGGCTGCGCAAGTATTGTCAGGACCAATTCCTGTCTTTCATGCGCATGCGCGAATGGCGGGAGGTGCACCGGCAGCTGCTGCTGCTCTGCGCTGAACTGAAACTGCCCCTCAACCCGGAGCCGGCTACCTACGAGGAAATCCATCTGTCGCTACTGACCGGTTTCATCAGCCAGGTCGCACAGCGGCTAGAGGAAGGTGGCTATCTCGGTGCTCGCAGCCGCAAGTACTCGGTGTTCCCGGGTTCGGCCGTGCACCGCAAGAACTACCGCTGGCTGGTATCGGCGGAGTTGATCGAGACCAGCCAGCTGTTCGCCCGCATGAATGCCCGTGTCGAGCCCGAATGGATTGAAAAACTCGCGCGGCATCTAACCAAGCGGGACTATGTGGAGCCGCACTGGGAGCAGCGTCGCGGCCAGGTTTGTGCCTATGAGAAAGTGCTGCTTTTCGGTCTCGTGCTGGTGGAGCGACGCAGAATCAATTACGGGCCAATCGACCCAGTCGAGAGTCGACGAATTTTCATCGAAGAGGCCTTGGTCGGCCGGCAGCTGAAGACGCGAGCGGCTTTCCACGCAGCCAACCTGCGTCTCATCGACAAGATCGGTGAACTCGAGGAGAGAATGCGACGCCGGGATCTCCTGGTCGACGACGCCGTGATCTCGCGGTTCTACGACAGCAAACTGCCGGCCAGCGTGCACGATGTGGCCAGTCTGGAACGCTGGTACTTTGCGCTGCCGAAGGCGAAGGTCACCGAGTTGCTGCTGACCGAGGCCGAGTTGCAGACCACCACCCTGGAGGCCGCCGAGCTTGCGCAATTTCCCGAGCAGGCCCGCACGGCGAGTCTGGCTGTGCCCTTGTCCTATGCGTTTGCGCCCGGCGCGGCTGACGATGGGGCTGCCATAACGGTTCCCGTCTCCGCCCTCCGGCAGCTACGCACCGAGGAACTGGATTGGTTGGTGCCGGGCCTGTTGCGCGACAAGTGCATCGCCCTCATTCGTGCGCTGCCCAAGGCGTTGCGCAAGACGTTTGTTCCGGTACCGGATGTCGTCGATCGCCTTCTGCCGGAGCTACGGCCGGCGCAGGGGTCCCTGCGCCAGGCGCTTGCCTACCAGTTGCTGCGCTACAGCGGCCAGCCGATCAGTGCCGACAGCTGGGAGGGGGTGAGCTTGCCGGAGCACCTGCAATTGCTCATCAAGGTCGTAGATGACAAGGGGGCCTTGCTTGGTCAGGGCCGGGATCTTGCCGCGCTGCGTGCGCAACTTGGCACGCTCGTCCAGCAGAGCATCAATGAAGTGGCAGCCGGGCAGTTTGACCGCAAGGGTCTGCAGGATTGGGACTTCGATAGCCTGCCGGAGCAGTACCAGGCCAGAAACGGAGGGATGGTCGTCACCGGCTATCCCACCCTGGTCGATCGCGGCGACAGCGTAGACCTCTGCCTCAGCGATACGGCCGCCAAGGCTGGCGCTGCGCTGGTGACCGGTAGCGCTCGACTCGCGATGCTGCAGAGCAAGAAGCAGGTGCGCTTCCTGCAAAAGCAGCTTCTCCAGCAGCAGGTGCTGAAAGATCCCCGGCAACTGCGCGCTCTGCAAGGGTTCGGTGAGCGGGACAAGTTGCTCGATCAGCTGATCCTGCGTAGCTTCCGCGAGGCACTGCGTCTCTCGGAGCAGGCGCCTCGCACACAGCAGGACTTTCGTCTCCGGCTCGCCGAGCGACAGGGGGAGGTAACCGCCATCGCGCTGCGGCTGGAAAGTCTGCTGCAACGTATTCTCGTCAGTCGGTTGGAGATCAGTCGGCGACTTGAACAGGCGCCCTTTTCCGGTCCCCAGGGCGCAGCGCTGCGAGAAGATGTCGGCAGACAGCTCGCTCATCTGCTGCCCGACGATTTCCTGCTGCAGACACCCTGGATGCAGTTGCAGGAGCTGCCGCGTTTCCTGCAGGCCATCCTCCTGCGGATGGAAAAGTTCCCCACGCAGACCGCCCGTGACCGCGACCATACCCAGTTGCTCGACCGTCTTTGGCGGCAGGTCGAACAGCGCGTGGCCCATTGTCGCCAGCAGGAGATCGAGGACGCGGCACTGGAGGAGTACCGCTGGCTGCTGGAAGAGCTGAGGGTTTCGCTGTTTGCCCAGCAACTGGGTACACGCGTCAGTGTTTCCGAGCAGCGCCTGCAGCGCTTTTGGCAAGAAAAAGTCGGTAAATAAGCCTCCTGCATTTTGAGACACAAGGTTTACTTGTTGCAGCAACTGACTGTCTGAAGTAAGGTTTCTGCCGTGAATTGTTCCCCGCACTTCCTTCGGTTTTTCCCCGCCACTTCGTTGCCGCATGCACCCGGTCAGCCCACAGTCGAGTGATCTCAGCATCCTCGTCATCGAAGATGACCAGAGCGTGCTCGACAGCCTCATGCCCATTCTGACCAGCAACCAGCGGCGCGTCGTGCTGGCGGCCGACCCTGCGGCGGGCCTCGAACGTTTCCATTCGGCGTGTCCAGATCTCGTGATCGTCAATGTGGATCTGCCGGATGCGGGTAAATTCGCTGCCATCGAGCAGTTGCTGCAGCTGGCGCCGGAGCTGCCCATCATCGTGCTCGCCAAGCGTGGTAATCCAGACGATCTGCTGCGCGCCCTGCGTCTCGGGGTCAGCGACTACCTGTTGCTGCCGCTGGACAGCCCCGACATTCTCGAGCATTCGATCGGTACCAGCCTCCGCAAGGCCCGTCTCGTCGGCGAAAACATGCGGATCCGGCGCAAACTCGAGCAAAGCAATGCCGAGTTGCAGCAGCGCATCCAGATCTTCCAGCAGGATCAGCAGGCCGGGCGGCACGTGCAGATCAACATGATGCCGATACCCCCCAAGGACATCGGCGGCTTCCACTTCAACCACAAGGTCGTGCCTTCGCTGTACCTCAGTGGAGACACCGTCGACTACAAGCCCGCAGGCCGTCACGAAACCCTGTTTTACATCGCCGACGTGTCGGGACATGGCTCCTCGTCGGCCTTCATCACCGTCCTGCTGCGTTTCCGAATCGACCAGATGCGCATCGAACATCTGCGGGGTCGCTTCGAGGGGGAGTTCTCGCCCGCCCACATCCTCGCCATGCTGAACCGGGACTTGCTGAAGACGCGACTCGACAAACACGTCACCATTTTCATGGGCATGCTGAACGACAAGACCCGGCAGTTGCGCTACAGTGTGGCCGGTCATCATCCGCTGCCCATCCTCTACAGAGACGGAGCTGCGCAGTCCATTCCAGTGGCTCGCAGCAGCTTTCCGATTGGCCTGTTCGAGGAAGCCGACTACTTCGATGAAACCCTGCCGGTTAGCGACGACTTCGCCCTGGTGCTCTTCTCGGATGGCATCCTCGAGGTCCTGAAACAGGGCGACTACTCAGCCAAGGAGGCTCGCCTTGTCGATGTGGTTCAGCAGAGTCGTGGCCGCTTCGAGGAGATCAAGGCGGCTCTGGCGCCTCCCAAGTCGATGCAGGTTCCGGATGACATAGCCATCATGAGCGTGACGAGGGCACTGGGTGCCCCGCAAGAGTGAGCGTTCCACCCGCAACCGATATGAATACAGGCAAGATTCTCGCAGCCGACCACAAGCACATGGCCATGTTGAAGTTTGTGGGCGAAGTGCGCGTCGTCATGAGTTCGACGCTGGACAACTACTGCAACAGCCTTTACGCCCGTGGCATTCTCGACGCGATGGTCATCGACATGAGCGAAACCCGCAGTATCGACAGCACGGCGCTCGGAATGCTGGCCAAACTCTCCATACAGCTCCGCAACCGCTTCAACGTCATGCCCACCATCATCTGCCCCAGCGCCGACATTGCGCGGGTCCTGCGCGGCATGGGTTTCGAAATGATCTGTCGGATCGTCGCCAGCGTGCCGCGGCAGCAGGCTCAATACAGCGAACTTGCACTGCAGATGGAGTCCGAGGCGACGGTGAGGGACAAGGTCATCGATGCTCACCTCACCTTGATGGCCATGAGCGAAGAAAACCGACTGGAATTCCAGGATCTGGTGTCTGCCCTCAAACAGCAGGGCTAGTGGCTGTCGCTCGGCTTTGCGGCCAGCTTGGCGCGAATGAAGTCACCGTGCGACAGATACAGCAGATCGGCAATCTTGCGGATCAGGTGCTCTTCGTAGCGATCGATGCGTCCGTCGGCAAAGGCAACCTGCCAGAGTTGCTCGAGCAGCTGCAGCTTGTCTTCCCGGTCAAAGCCGTCGTTGATCAGCGCGGTGAACTGATAAAGCGAGGTGGCACCCCGTACCTCCTGGTGGGCGAGCAGGGCCAGGGACTGCAGTGCCTCGCCATCGAGCGTGAATCGCCTTTGCAGAAGCTCCAGTAGCAGGGCCTGCTCGCGGTCGTGCTGCTCGTGGTCGGCGCTGCTCACCTCCAGTAGCAGCGCCGCAGTGGCGAGCTGGAGTTTGTGCTGATGTCGCGCGGCACTGTCCCCGGTGACGGCTCTGAGATTGGCGTCGAAAAATTCCTTGATGGATCGCAGCATCGGCGGTTTCCTTCAGCAAATGTAGTCAAGCAGACACAGGGGCGGCGTCTGTCCTGTCCCGCTGGCCAACGAGGGACAACGCATCCACAAGCACCTGCAGACCGGCGCCCGCCCGGTGAGCGTTCTCGCTGAGATGGCGGCGGAAGCGCTTGCCTCCCGGTTGTTCATGGAAGAGACCCAGCATGTGGCGCGTCACGTGATTGAGCGGCACACCGTGCCGTAACTGGTCCTCCACGTAGGGCAGCATCTGGGCCACCGCGTGCTGGCGCGCGGCGACGGTGGGCGGTGCGTCAAACAGCTGCTGGTCCACCGCCGCCAGCAACCAGGGATTATGGTAGGCCGCCCGTCCCAGCATCACTCCGTCCACCCACTGCAGTTGCTGACTGCAGTGCTGCAGGTCGGTCAGCCCTCCGTTGATGACGATGTCCAACGCAGGCCTCCGCTGCTTCAAGCGGTGCACACGCGGGTAGTTGAGCGGCGGGATTTCCCTGTTTTCCTTTGGGCTCAATCCCTGCAGCAGCGCGATGCGGGCATGCACGATGAAGGTCCGGCAGCCCCCCGCCGAAGCAACGGTATCCACGAAGTCGAAGAACGCTTCATCGCTGTCCATGGCGTCGATACCGATTCTGCACTTGACCGTCACCGGCAATCCGGCGGCGGCCCGCATACTGGCCACGCAGTCTGCCACGAGGGCGGCATCGGCCATGAGACAGGCACCTATGCGGTTGTTTTGCACGCGGTCGCTCGGGCAGCCTACGTTGAGATTCACCTCGCTGAAGCCGGACTCCTCTGCCATGACGGCGCAGCGGGCCAGCTCATCGGGATTGCTGCCTCCAAGCTGCAGGGCGAGGGGCAGTTCGGCCGGATCATGCTGCAAGTGACGACGCCAGTCCCCATACAGCAGGGCGCCGGTCGTGACCATTTCGGTGTAGAGCAGGGCGTGGCGGCTCAGGAGGCGCAGGAAGTACCGGCAGTGCCGGTCGGTCCAGTCCATCATCGGAGCGACGCAGAAGCGGTGGGAGGGCAGGGGCTGAGTCATGCGGGCATTATAAAACCGGTTGGATTGAGAACACTGCCTGCTTAGGGTAAGTTGCCGGGCCATTCGGGTGTTCCCCGCCAGCCACCATAGGAGTTTCGAGATGAAGGTTTTCAGCAAAAGACTGGCCGCCGCTTGTTTGTGCAGTGTCGTCGGTGCTGCCCACGCCGCCGACTACGTCATCGATGGTAGTGGTGGGGGCATGCACAGCTCGGTGACGTTTCGCGCCTCGCATATCGGCATCAGCGCCCTGTGGGGACGCTTCAACGATGTTTCCGGCACCTTCAGCTACGACGCCAAGAATCCGGGGGCAGCCAAGATCAGTGTGAAGATCGTTCCGGCGTCCATCGACACCAACCTCAAGGAACGCGACACGCACCTGAGCTCCGCGGACTATCTCGACGTCGCCAAGTTCCCGGAAGCGGGCTTCGTGAGCACCCACATCATGGACATGGGCGCAGGCAAACTGCACGTGATGGGCAATTTCACCCTGCACGGCACCACGCGTGAAATCAGCTTCGAAGCGGTGAAGACCGGTGAAGGCGAGACTCCGTTCGGCGATTACCGGGTCGGTTTCGAGGCAGAAGCCAAGCTCAACCCGAAGGACTACGGGATCAATTTTGCCGACGAACTTCGACTCATCCTGGCCATCGAAGGTATTCGCCAGTAACCGAGGCCGCGATAGCAGGGCTGTCATGGTGTCCGGCGCTCAGCGGCGGCACCACTGCAAAATTCCCGCGTCGCACAGGCGTTGGCACCAGCCGAGCACGGCGGGCCGTTCGCCAAGTTGACCTGCCGGCAGCGCCTGCCCACTGCTGAGTGCGGTCAGGCAGCGCCGCAAGCCTGCGCTGTTGGGCAGCCGCTCCACGTCGCCATTCACGAACACCTGCAAGTCCCGGCCGTTCTGCTGCCAAGCCAGCCGCGCAGCGCTGTGCAGGCGCAGGAGGCCCGTGGGTTGCCAGGCGGGGCGACGTCGCGGTGGCGTGATGAACTGGTCATCCCTGGTTTCCGTGACATGGCGTCCGAACCAGAGATCGAGCGCCGACTCGTCCCGCAACAAGCTGCGCAGCAGACGCCGCAGCTGGCGTCGATCAGTGTCTGTTATCTCGCCGGCCTGCAAAGGCTGTGTGCGGCGGGGATCCCGGAAACGCAGATCCGGTGGCAAGGTCTCCGCCCGCTGTTCGGCGTAGCCCAGCAGCAACTCCGCTGCGGAAGGCGCACGAAAACCCACCGAATAGCACAGGCTGCAATTCAGCGACGTACCGAAGTGCGCGACGCCCGGCGGCACATACAGCACATCGCCGCTTTCCAGTATCCAGTCCTGCTCGACCTGGAAGTCCTTCAACAGCTTCAGACCACTCTCGGTGCGCAGCAGGTCGCCACTGCTGCAGGCCTGGCCGGTCTGCCAGCGTCGCCTGCCCTGACCTTGTATGAGGAAGACGTCGTAGTAGTCGAAATGGGGTCCCACACCGCCACCGGGCGTGGCATAGGAGATCATGACGTCGTCGACGCGCCAGCGCGGCAGGAAAGGGACCTCCTGCAGCAGGGCTTTCACGCCCGGTACCCACTGATCGACAGCCTGCACCAGCAGCGTCCAGTCGTGATCCGGCAGTCCCAGAAAATCGGATTCCGCGAAGGGGCCAGGCTGCAGTTGCCAGTGGCCGCGGGCATGATGCACGAGGCGCGCCTCCGCCTCAGACTCACAGGCCAGCCCGGCCAGCTCTTCGGCGCTGATCGGATCCACGAAGCCCGACAGCGCCTGCTTCAGCAGCACCGGGCGGCGCTGCCAGTAGTGGCGCAGGAATCGCTCGGTCCCGAAGGCCGTCGTGATCATGGCAAACGTCGGGTCTGCTCCACTGCGTTGCCGAGGTAGGTTTCCGGACGCAGGGCCCGCAGCGCCACCTTGGCAGCACTCGGAATATCCAGAGTGTCGATGAACTGCGCCAGGCGCTCGCCATCGATCCGCTGTCCACGCGTCAGCGCCTTGAGCTTTTCGTAGGGCTCAGGCACCGCATAACGGCGCATCACCGTCTGGATGGCCTCGGCCAGCACTTCCCAGCTGGCGTCGAGATCGGCAAGCAAGCGCTCCCGGTCAATGAGCAGCTTGCCGAGCCCCTTGAGCGTGGCCTCGTAGGCGATGACGCTGTGCGCAAAGCCGACACCGATATTGCGCAGGACCGTCGAGTCGGTCAGATCGCGCTGCCAACGGGAGATCGGCAACTTCTCGGCAAGATGCTGCATGAGGGCATTGGCCAGACCGAGGTTGCCCTCGGAGTTCTCGAAATCGATCGGATTCACCTTGTGGGGCATGGTGGAGGAGCCTACCTCGCCCGCCGCCACCCGCTGACGGAAGTACCCCAGGGAAATATAGCCCCAGACGTCGCGATCGAAGTCGAGCAGGATGGTGTTGAACCTGCACACGGCGGCAAAAAGTTCGGCGATGTAGTCATGGGGTTCGATCTGCGTCGTGAAGGGATTCCACTGGAGACCGAGCGACTCGACGAGGCTGCGCGCCAGCGCTGACCAGTCGACCTCCGGGTAGCTCACCAGATGGGCATTGAAGTTGCCGACGGCACCGTTGATCTTGCCGAGCAGTGCCACGTTCGCTACCTGCTCGATCTGCCGCTGCAGGCGAGCGACGGTGTTGGCGAATTCCTTGCCCATGGTGGTCGGCGTCGCAGTCTGGCCATGCGTGCGGGCCAGCAGGGCGGCGTCGGCATAGTCCAGCGCCTGACGTCGCAGCTCGTCGATGAGTTGCTGCATGAGTGGCAGCAATACGTCGCTACGGGCCGATTTCAGCATCAGAGCGTAGGCCAGGTTATTGATGTCCTCTGAGGTGCAGGCGAAGTGCAGGAACTCGCCGCTGCCGGCAAGCTCAGGGTGGGTCGCAAAGCGCGCCTTCAGGAAATATTCGACGGCCTTGACGTCATGGTTGGTGACCCTCTCGCGCTCCTTGATGTCTGACGCCTCGGCAAGACCGAAGTTGTCGACGATGCCCTGCAGGAAGTCGCGCGCCGAGGCGGACAGCGGTGGTACCTCAGGGATGCCCGGATGGGCAGCGAGGCACTCGAACCAGCGAATTTCCACCAGCACCCGAAAGCGGATCAGGCCAAATTCGCTGAAACAGGGAGCCAGCGCCCGGCACTTGCCCTGGTAGCGGCCGTCGATGGGGGAGATGGCGGTCAGCGAAGAGAAGGGCAGCGGCTGGAAGGCAGGCATGCGACGGTCCTGGTGTGCGAAGGCCGGCATTCTAGCCCAGTGCCGCACCGGCCGGCGACGAGGCACGCGCTCAGCCAACTCGTCTGCTCAGACTGTTGGGGGCCCGGGAGTCGAGCCGCGGCTGTCGGAGTCCGGCATGGCAAGGAGGGCACGGGTACAGCGCTGCCACTGGCGTCGACGTAGCAGCAGGTGCCAGCGGCTGCCACCCAACTGTTCCCACAGGAAAGCCGCGCGTACACCGGCAAACAGCAGGATACGAATCTTGTCGGCAACGTGCTCGTTCTTGAGGTGGTTCATGTCACCACGCACGTGAATGCGGAATGGCAGCAGACTCAGCGTGCTGCGATACAGGCGTGCCAGTTCCCGCAACCGTAGCGGCTCCTCGGCAAAGCTGGCGGCATCCTGCTGCTGGAGCAGGCGCTCGAGTTCGCTGCGGATCTGCTGTTGGACACGGGGCCGGGCGGAAAGCTGCGACTCCAGATGCAGTAAACCGAGAAAGTAACGCAGGCTTTCACTGGGATTCAGGAAGGAGTCGTTGCCGCCGAGAAAATCCTTGAGCGTCTCGAGGCCGAGGCGCAGCGCGCGCACCGACCCGAACACGGCTTCTGTGCTCCCTGGATTCAGGGCGAACAGACTATGGACGGCGGTCCTGAACTTGTCCTGCGAAACAACGCCATGAATGGCCAACTGGTGTACCAGGTAGCCGCACTGCGCGACTGCTGCCAGGGCGAGTACCTGCTGCTGCTCACGATTCATGGGGTTCCTTGCGCTCGAAAGACTGAATTACCGCCCCACCAAGGCAACGATCTCCTTGATAAAGCACCACGTGCTGCCCGGGAGTGATGGCTCGCTGCGGCACCTCGAAACTGACTCGCCAGCCGCTGTGGCCCGCTTGCTCCACCCGACAGGCCTGATCGGGTTGCCGGTAGCGCGTCTTGGCGCTGGCGGACAGCGGCAAGGTTGGTGGCGGCTCGTTGACCCAGTCCACGTCGCCGGCCTGCAGAGACTGCGACAACAGGAGTGGATGTTCATTGCCCTGCGCAACGCGTAACACATTGCGCTGCAGGTCCTTCTCCACCACGTACCAAGGAGCCTCGTCTGCACCACGCACCCCGCCGATGCCAAGTCCCGCGCGCTGGCCAAGGGTATGGTACATGAGGCCTTCATGGCGCCCGATCAGCCTGCCATCGACCGTTTCTATCGCTCCCGGCTGGGCGGGCAGGTAGGTCTGCAGGAAATCCTTGAAGCGACGTTCCCCTATGAAGCAGATACCCGTACTGTCTTTCTTGTCCTGAGTCGCCAACCCATGACGTGCGGCGATGCGCCGTACCTCGCTCTTCGGCAGATCCCCGACGGGAAACAGCGTTCGGGCAAGCTGTGCTTCCTTCACGGCGCACAGGAAATAGCTCTGATCCTTGCCGGCATCCCGTCCCTTGAGCAGCCAGGTCTGGCTGCCGTGGCGGGTGGTGCGGACGTAGTGGCCGGTGGCGATCAGATCGGCACCGAGTTGCGTGGCGTAGTCGAGGAAAGCTTTGAACTTGATCTCGCGGTTGCAGAGGATGTCCGGGTTGGGTGTACGACCGGCGCGGTATTCACTGAGGAAATTTTCGAAAACGTTGTCCCAGTATTCTGCGGCAAAGTTGGCGGTGTGCAGCCGTATTCCCAAGGCATGGCAGACGGCCTGCGCATCAGCTAGGTCGGCTTTGGCGGTGCAGTACTCCGTTCCATCGTCTTCGTCCCAGTTCTTCATGAAGAGACCGGACACGCGGTATCCCGCTTCCTGCAGCAGCAGCGCCGACACCGAAGAATCCACGCCGCCGGACATGCCGACGATGACGTTCGTACTGGCGTTGCTCATTGCTGTTTGTGCTGGATCACAGCCAACGGATAGCGGCGACCTGCGAGGTAGTCCCTCAGGCAGCGCAGCACGATTGGGCTACGCGCCGGAAAGCCGGGTGCCAGGATGATCTCGGCAGGCAGCCAGTGCATGGCAATGATGGGCGTATCCAGGGGGCGCTCGGGGAAGTGGGCGAGTGGCTGGGCAACGAAGCAGTGCCTTATGTACGTCACGCCATTCGGTGCCTCGTAGTGGTAGACGCCCAACAAGTCGGTGAGAGTCACCTGCCAACCGGTTTCCTCTAGCGTCTCCCGCACAGCCGCGTCGAACAGGGACTCCCCGGCATCGAGGTGGCCGGCCGGCTGGTTGAACACCACACGGTCGCCATCGCGCTCCTCCACCATGAGAAAGCGGTCATCACGGAGTACGATGGTGGCAACGGAGGTGTGTGGCAGCCAGAGCATGGGGATCGAGACCGCGGACAGAGCGCGGCATGCTACCGCAAGCGTACCCTTTCATAAACGACGCAGGCCGGCGGATAATGCCTGCTCTCCCTTCGGTAGCCCTCCATGACCCAGCTTACTCATCTCGATGCGAACGGCCAGGCCCACATGGTCGATGTCGGCAGCAAGGCCACTACCGTGCGGAGTGCGACGGCCGAAGCCTGGATCGAGATGCAGCCGGAAACCCTGCAGCTGATCACCGAGGGCAAGCACAAAAAAGGTGATGTGCTCGCAGTTGCACGCATCGCCGGTATCCAGGCTGCCAAGAAATGCGCGGACCTCATTCCTCTGTGCCATCCACTCTTGCTGACGAGCATCAAGGTGGATTTGCAACCCATGCCCGCACGAAGTGCGGTGCACGTGACGGCCACCTGCGGGCTCAGTGGGCAGACCGGTGTGGAAATGGAGGCCCTGACGGCGGCCACCGTGGCGGCGCTGACCCTGTATGACATGTGCAAGGCCGTCGATCGCGGCATGGTCATCTCGCGCGTCCAACTGCTCGACAAGCAGGGCGGCAAGTCGGGGCACTGGCAGCGCTCAGCCTCGGCGGAATCCACTTCATGATCGACGTGCGCTACTTTGCCAGTCTACGGGAGACACTCGGGCTGTCCCACGAGCGGGTAGCCGTTCCCTTGCCATCCACCGTGGCCGGGCTCGTGCATACCCTCGCCGAGGCCCATGGGGGACGTTGGGAGGAGGCGCTGCGGGCGGGCCGAGTCTTGGTAGCCGTCAATCAGCAGGTGGCGACCTTTGCCGCGCCCGTGCAGGACGGCGATGAAGTCGCCTTCTTTCCCCCGGTGACAGGGGGCTGAGCATGCAGTTGCGCATCAGTATCCAGCATGCCGATTTCTCGTTGCAGGAGGAAACTGCCGCGTTGCGGCGCCTGTCGAGCAATCTTGGCGCACTGGTGACCTTCAGTGGACTGGTGAGGGAACTGCACGATGAGGGAGCGATCAAGGGGCTGTTTCTGGAGCACTATCCGGGCATGACCGAAAGCAGCCTCGAGGCGATCGCTCTGGAGGCTGGTCGGCGCTGGCCCCTGACCGGTGTCACCATCATCCATCGTATCGGCGAACTCCGCGCGGGCGACCAGATCGTATTCGTGGCCACCGCCAGCGCCCATCGCGCCGCAGCGTTCAGCGCCTGCGAGTTCATCATGGACTACCTCAAAACGCGGGCTCCGTTCTGGAAGAAGTGTCTTGCCGAAGACGGCGAGTTTTGGGTCGCTGCCAAGGACTCTGATCAGGCCGCCAGCGAGCGCTGGTAGCCGTACCCTTCAGCCGCGCGGATCGTCCAGCCGTCGGTACTGCCCGGGCAGCAGATCCTCCAGCGTCCACGGGCCTATTTGCCAGCGAACCAAGCGGAGCGTAGGCAAACCCACGGCCGCCGTCATGCGGCGCACCTGCCGATTACGACCCTCCCGGATGCAGAGCGACAGCCACGCGTCGGGTACTGTCTTGCGAAAGCGTACGGGCGGCTCTCGAGACCACAGGCGTGGCGGCTCGATCGCCATGGCCTCCGCTGGACTGGTCCGGCCATCGTTGAGTTCGACCCCCGCGCGAAGTTGCTGCAGTGCCGCTTCCGTGATCGTGCCTTCGATTTGGACCCAATAGGTTTTTTGCAGCTTGTGGCGCGGGTCGCTGATGCGATGCTGCAGCACGCCATCATCGGTGAGCAGCAGCAGCCCCTCGGAATCCGCATCCAGTCTGCCGGCGGGGTAGACAGCGGGGATGTCGATGAACTCCTGCAGGGTGCGGTGCTTGCCGTCTGCACTGAATTGCGAAAGCACCCCGTAGGGTTTGTTGAACAGGATCAGCACGGACGGTATCGCTGCCACTTTTCCGGGCGGCAAGTACCGCGCTCCAGAGTGGCGCTGGAGCGTCTCTGGCGCTGTCGTGCCGGCCGTGGCAGGGGGCTCAGTCGCCGAGGTTGCTGCCCATCGGCGGGCCGCCAGCATCGGCCGCGCTGCTCCGCACGGGCATGATGTTGGCAGCATGCAGACCCTTGGGACCCTCGATGATGTCGAAGGAGACGGCCTGACCGGCTTTGAGGGTCTTGTAGCCCTCCATCGTGATCGCCGAGTAGTGGGCGAACAGATCGCCGCCACCGCCATCCGGGAGGATGAAACCAAAGCCCTTGGCATTGTTGAACCATTTGACCTGACCCGTGCTCATACTGCTGATCTCCCTCAAGAGTGGTGCCGACAGGCTCATGGGCGCTGTCTTTCATTGGGCCGCTGTGCGTTGTGTTTTTTGCGGCGCAGCACCTATAGCGCTAAACAATAAAGGTGTCAATTCCAGCGCTTTTTCTGGGGAAAAGGCTGCGCGATTGGCTGCAGTGCGGGCTGCGCGGCAGGCTGTTCGGCCTATGCTATAGTCAGGCCGTTCCTCCCGGAGCCGCGGTAAATTCCCGTAAGGAAGGTCAGACCATGATCCACGCTTCACGCCCCCACGTTTTCCTCACGGCCTCGCGGGGGTCGAATGATCCCGGCGACGATGCCCCGCATCGTGGACACGGTGCACGTGAAGCGCTCGCGCCGGAAGAACTCAAGCTCAAGCCACCGCCGCTCTACCGCGTTATCCTCCTCAACGACGACTACACGCCAATGGAATTCGTCGTGGAAGTGTTGCGCATCTACTTTGGCATGAACACGGAAACGGCGACTCGCGTGATGCTCAAGGTTCACACGGAGGGCAAGGGCGTCTGTGGTGTGTATCCAAAGGAGATTGCCGAGACTAAGGCGCTGCAGGTCAATCAGCATGCCCGTGCCTCCGAGCACCCGCTCCTCTGCGATATAGAAGTAGACGACTGACGTTGGTTTTGCAGCCTGCGCCCCCATATCGCTGAGGCAGGCAGTTCCCAGACAGGTGGTGGTTATGTTCAGCAAAGAGTTCGAAGGCGCCCTCAATCGTGTGGTGGAGTGGACCCGTAGCAAGCGGCACGAGTTCATCACGGTCGAGCATCTGCTGCTGGCGCTGCTCGACGAATCGGCTGCCCGGGAAATCCTGCTGGCCAGCGGTGTGGAGATCGAAAAATTACGCGCTGACCTGCAGCAGTACCTGCTGACCCAGATGCCGCCGCTGCCTGCCCAGGTCGACCAGCAGGACGTCACGCAGACCCTAGGATTCCAGCGCGTCATTCAGCGTGCCGTGTTCCACGTGCAATCCACCGGCAAGCGCGAGGTCTCAGGGGCCAATGTGCTGGTGGCCGTGTTTGGCGAGAAGGACAGCCACGCGGTGTTCCTGCTGAAGAAGTACGGTGTGAGTCGTGGCGACGTGGTGAACTTCATCACCCACGGCAATGTGCGGGGTCCAGGTCCCAGCGAGGAGCAGGACACGGGGGATATCGGTGGCGCTGAGGCGACCAAGGAAAAGTCACAGAATGCGCTCGAGAGCTTCGCCACCAATCTCAATGAAGAGGCCAAGGATGGTCGCATAGATCCGCTGATCGGTCGCGAGGACGAACTCTCCCGGTTGGTGCAGGTGCTGTCACGACGGCGCAAGAACAACCCGCTGTTCGTGGGTGAGTCCGGCGTTGGCAAGACGGCCATCGCCGAAGGTCTGGCCCGCCGCATCGTCGACGGGCAGGTGCCCGAGATCCTGAAGGACAGCGTGGTCTATTCACTCGACATGGGCGCGCTGCTGGCCGGTACCAAGTACCGGGGCGACTTCGAGAAGCGTTTCAAGGCCCTGCTGGCCGATCTTGGCAAGAGGGAGCATGCCATCCTGTTCATCGATGAAATCCATACCATCATCGGTGCCGGAGCCGCCTCTGGTGGGGTGATGGATGCCTCCAACTTGCTCAAGCCCATCCTGACGTCGGGCAAACTGCGCTGCATCGGCTCGACCACCTATCAGGAGTACCGCGGAATTTTCGAGAAGGACCGCGCCCTGTCACGTCGTTTCCAGAAGATCGATGTCACGGAGCCGGATGTAGAAACGACTTATCAGATTTTGCGTGGCTTGAAGTCCCGGTATGAAGAACACCATGACCTGCGCTACACGGACAAGGCCCTGCGCGCTGCTGCCGAACTGGCTTCACGGTACATCAACGATCGTTACATGCCCGACAAGGCCATCGACGTGATCGACGAGGCCGGTGCCTACCAGCGCCTGCAGGCGGCCAGCAAGCGCAAGAAAATCATTCAGGTAGCTGATATTGAACGCGTGGTGGCACAAATCGCCCGCATTCCGCCCAAAAACATCTCTGCCTCCGACAAGATGACCCTGAAAGATCTCGAAAAGAACCTCAAGATGGTGGTGTTCGGGCAGGACGAAGCCATCGAAGCGCTGGCATCCTCAATCAAGCTTTCGCGCGCCGGGCTCAAAGAGGGCGAGAAGCCGATTGGCTCTTACCTGTTTGCCGGCCCGACGGGTGTGGGGAAGACCGAGGTCAGCCGGCAGTTGGCCAAGCTGATGGGCATCGAACTGATCCGTTTCGATATGTCCGAATACATGGAGCGACACACGGTGTCGCGGTTGATCGGGGCCCCTCCGGGCTACGTGGGCTTCGATCAGGGAGGCTTGCTCACCGAGGCCATCGCCAAGAATCCGCACTGCGTGCTGCTGCTCGACGAGATCGAGAAGGCCCACCCGGACGTATTCAACTTGCTGCTGCAGGTCATGGATCACGGTACCCTGACCGACAACAATGGACGCAAGGCAGATTTCCGCAATGTCATCGTGATCATGACCACCAACGCCGGTGCGCAGGAGATGAGCCGGACGTCGATTGGCTTTGCTGCCCAGGACAATACTACCGATGGCATGGAAGCGATTCGCCGGCTGTTTTCACCCGAATTCCGCAACCGGCTGGATGCGATCATCCAGTTCCGGGCTCTCGATCCGGCGATCATTCGTACCGTCGTCGACAAGTTCCTGGTCGCGCTGCAAGTGCAACTCGACGACAAGAAAGTGGTCCTGCATGTCGACGAAGAGGCGGTGGAGTGGTTCGTGTCCCATGGCTATGACAAGGCCATGGGCGCGCGACCCATGCTGCGGCTTATCCAGAACAAGATAAAACGCCCACTGGCGGAAGATATCTTGTTCGGTGCCTTGGTGCAGGGTGGCGACGTCTACGTCGGGGTCAACAACGACGACATCAAGCTCGACGTCAAGGCATCAAGCCATACGCCGGTGGTGCGTGAGGATGACGAAAACCTGCGAGAAGAGAACTTCGACGCCTGACGCGGCGGGACGGTCTAGCCTTTTGAGGAGCTCGCAGTGTGGATGGAAGCGCGCTGCGCTCAGCGCGCGCGAAATGTAATGCGACCTTTGGTCAGGTCGTACGGGGTCATTTCCACCTTGACCTTGTCACCGGTGAGAATACGGATGTAGTTCTTGCGCATCTTGCCGGAAATATGCGCGGTCACGATATGACCGTTGTCGAGTTTGACGCGGAACATCGTATTGGGAAGTGTATCGATGACTTCCCCTTCCATCTCGATTTGATCTTCTTTCGACATTCAGTTCTTCTGCCCGGTTTGCAAGAGTGCTCCGCCTCGGCACCGCGCCGAAGGCCGGGCATTGTGCCTGAAAGCCTGCACCTCGGTAAATGACTAACGCTCCGCCGGCAGGTCTGGCAGAGTTTCACTGAAAAGCACCCAGCGTTGGCGCACCAGTACCTCAAGCGGCCGGTACTGGACCTTGTAGCGCATCTTGCGACTGTCACGAATCCAGTAACCCAGATACAGGTAGCTGAGCCCCAGTCGCCGCGTCTCGGCAATCTGCCAGAGGATGCCAAAGGTACCCAGAGAGCGTTTTTCTTCGAGTGGATCGTAGAAGGTATAAACGGCCGATAGCCCGGTTTCCAGTTGATCACACACCAGCACTCCCAGCAGCCGCCCGCCGGCCCGCAGCGTGAAATACCGGGTTCCCTCACACTGTCGCAGCAGGAAGCCCTGGTACTGCTCCCGGCTTGGCGGGTACATGTCGCCATCCCCGTGGCGGACAGTGATGTAGTGTCGGTAGAGCAGGAAGTACTCGTCGTCTGCTATGGATTCCACGGCCTCCACGTGCACATCCGCATTACGCTTGAGCACGCGCTCGAAGCGGCGACTGGGCTGGAACTGCTGCACCAGTACCCGGCAGGACAGGCATTGCTGGCAGTACTGGCAGTTGGGGCGGTACACGTGGCCACCGCTGCGACGAAAGCCGATCTCGGAAAGCCGGGTGTTGTGGTCTTTGCCAACCTGGAAGTCGGGATCGATGAAGAGCGTGCGCGCTTCCTGATCGGGCAGATAGCTGCACCGGTGGGGTTGGGTCGTGAAGAGCCGGATGTCTTTCAGCGATGTCATGGGTCACTGCTGTGGTACAGCACGGCGGCATTGTAGGGCCACGGAGCCGGTCTGAGAATCGCAGCGGCTGCGGGTAACTGTGCAAGGAACTGGCTACGCGGCAGCAGTTCTGCCCCCAGACTCTGCAAATGGGCACTGGCGATCTGGCAGTCCAGCAGCCGATAGCCGCTGCCCGGCAGCATCCGGCAGAGCGACACGAGTGCGATCTTCGAGGCATCGGAGACAAGGCTGAACATCGACTCCCCGAAAAAGACCCCGGGCAGCGCCACACCGTAGAGGCCGCCGACGAGTGTGTCGTCACGCCATACCTCAACGGAGTGGGCGTAACCTAAACGGTGCAGGTGCTCGTAAGCGGTGCGCATTTCGGGTAGCAACCAGGTGTCGGTGCTGCCGCGACGCGGGCCGGCACAGGAGCTAATGACGGTGGAAAAAGCCCGGTCGCTGGAGATCCGAAATTCTCCGCGACGCAGAACCTTCTGCAGACTACGGCTGACGTGCAACTGGTCTGGCCTCAACACCATGCGTGGATCTGGGCTCCACCACAGCAGGGGTTGATCCTGCGAATACCAGGGGAAGATGCCTTGCTGGTAGGCCCTTAGCAGTCGCTGTGGGCGGAGATCGCCGCCCGCTGCGAGCAGCCCGTTGGGCTCCCGCAGGGCGCTGGACGGATCAGGAAAATCGAGAGATTCCTGATCCAGCCACGGCAGGCGGCGCAGCAGCGTCAAGGGCGGGCGCTGGCGGTGTCAGCCGCTTAGCTTGTCGAGATACTTCTCGGCATCGAGCGCCGCCATGCAGCCAAAACCAGCCGAGGTGATCGCCTGTCGGTAGACATGATCGGCGATGTCGCCGGCGGCAAACACGCCAGCCACGCTGGTTTGCGTGGCGTTGCCCTCGATGCCGGAATGAATCTTGATATACCCGTTGTGCATCGCCAGTTGACCCTGGAACACATCGGAGTTCGGTTTGTGGCCGATTGCGATAAAAACAGCTTTCAAATCAATTTCTTCAGTACTTGATGTAAGAACGTTTCGAACCCGCATCCCGGTGACGGCACCATCGCTGCCCAGCACCTCGTCGAGGGCGTGGTTCCACAGAATGCGGGTCAGGCCGGCACGCTCTTTTTCGAACAGCTTGTCTTGCAGGATCTTTTCTGCCTTCAACTTGTCCCGCCGATGAACGAGGGTCACATGGCTGGCAATATTGGCGAGGTAAAGTGCTTCCTCCACGGCAGTATTGCCTCCACCAATCACGGCAACTCGTTGCCCCTTATAGAAAAAGCCATCGCAGGTGGCGCAGGCGCTCACACCGCTGCCCATGTACTTTTCCTCCGAGGGCAGGCCCAGATACTGGGCCGAGGCACCGGTGGCGATGATGAGCGCATCGCAGGTGTAGGTAGTGCCCATCATGCCGCGCAGTTCAAAGGGGCGTTTACTGAGATCCGTTTGCTCGATATGATCAAAAATTACATTAGTTTCAAATCGTTCTGCATGTTTCTTCATTCTTTCCATGAGGTCAGGACCCGTAAGGCCGTGGACGTCGCCCGGCCAGTTGTCCACTTCGGTGGTCGTGGTCAGCTGCCCACCTTGCTGCATGCCGGTGATGATGACCGGCTTGAGGTTGGCGCGGGCGGCGTAGACGGCGGCTGTGTAGCCGGCGGGGCCGGACCCGAGAATGATCAGGCGGTGGTGCTGGGGGCTGCTCATGGAAAAATCCCTGTGACGAATGTGGTCGGCATTATGGGGGCAGATACGTCGAATACCAGAGAACAGTGCAGTGAATGACCCTAAACCATCGCGGGGCTGTGTCAGTGCGCCCGCACCATAGGCGCCTGCCCTGTAATTGTTTATGATCTTGAGCCCCGGTTTGCGGTTTCCATACGGTCCTTCGCTCAGTGCCAGCCATGCGGGAAAAAGCCACGCGCAATAGCCCCGTGCCGGCCACGAACGGGCTGGTCAGCCTGTTTCTGGTGGAGGGGGTCATCATCGTCCTGCTGTCGCTGGCGACTTACGTACTGCTGGCGTTGCTTTCCTATTCTTCCGGTGACCCCGGCTGGTCAGGCACGGGCGAGAACGCCGCCGTGGTGAACTGGGTCGGTCGAAGCGGGGCCTGGCTGGCCGACGTGCTTTTCTTCCTGTTCGGTGGCCTTGCCTATCTCTTGCCGCTGCTTTTGGTCATCAGGGCAGCGGGTGTGTACCGTGGACGTCTGGGGCCCCGCGATGTCCAGTGGGACATCATCGGTTTGCGTGGAGCAGGTATCGTCATGACCCTGGTCAGTGCCTGTGTGCTCGCCAGCCTGCACTTTGCCAGTGATCTGCAAGCCTCTGCCGGGGGCCTGCTTGGTCGCACGCTGGCGCTGGCTGCCTTGCCGGCTCTGGAACTGGCCGGTGCGACACTGGTGAGTCTCACCCTGTTGGTGCTGGGGCTGACGCTGGGCCTTGGCCTGTCGTGGATCAGGGTGGTGGACGCCGTCGGTTATGGCAGCCTGAGGCTCTTCGTGCTGCTGGGAGAAGGCTGGCACCACTGGCAGGAGCGGCGTCGTGAAGCGGCAGCGACTGCGCAGATGATCCATCAGAGGCGCGAGGCGCTCGACCACTTCGTCGAGAAGGAGGCAAAGCGACCTCCCATCGAGATCGCACCAGCCAAAGAGGTACAAAAAGAACCCAGCAGGCGCGTGCAGCGGGAAAAACTCCGCGAGAAGCAAGGCAAGCTCTTTGATACGCCGGTGGTGGGTGAACTGCCACCACTGACCCTGCTCAACGAGTGGGAGGAGAACAAGGCATTCGGTTACTCGACCGAGGCGCTCGAAGCCATGTCCAAGCTGCTGGAGATCAAGCTGAAGGACTTCGGCATCGATATCACCGTGGTGGGGATCAATCCGGGGCCCGTAATCACTCGCTTCGAAGTGCAACCGGCCCCGGGCATCAAGGTCAGCCGCATCAGTAATCTGGTGAAGGACCTTGCGCGTTCGCTGGCCGTGCCGAGTCTGCGTGTCGTCGAGGTGATTCCCGGCAAGACCTGTATCGGGATCGAGATACCCAACGAGAGGAAGGAAACCATTTTTCTGGGACAGGTACTGTCCTCTGCTGCCTTCGACAATGCTCGCTCGCCGGTGAGCATGGCACTCGGTCATGACATCGGTGGCAACCCGGTCGTCGTCGATCTGGCCAAGATGCCGCATCTGCTGGTGGCCGGTACCACGGGCTCGGGCAAGTCCGTGGGTGTCAATGCCATGATTCTCAGTCTGCTCTTCAAGTCCACGCCGCAGCAGGTCCGGATGATCATGATCGATCCTAAGATGCTGGAATTGTCGGTCTATGATGGCATTCCGCATCTGCTGACGCCGGTGATCACCGACATGAAAGATGCTGCCAATGGCCTGCGCTGGTGCGTGGCGGAGATGGAGCGCCGCTACAAACTGATGTCGGCACTCGGGGTTCGCAACCTGGCCGGGTTCAACAAGAAAGTGGCTGATGCCATCAAGGCCGGCGAGCCCATCGTCGACCCACTCTGGCGCCCGGATCCGATGCTCGCATTGGAAGAGCAGACGCCCGACGGACTTGCGGAGTTGCCGGTCATCGTAGTGATCGTCGACGAACTGGCCGACATGATGATGGTGGTCGGCAAGAAGGTGGAAGAGCTGATTGCCCGCATCGCCCAGAAAGCCAGAGCGGCCGGCATCCATTTGATTCTGGCGACTCAGCGGCCTTCAGTGGACGTGCTGACTGGTCTGATCAAGGCCAACATTCCTACCCGCCTGTCTTTCATGGTGCAGTCGAAGATCGATTCGCGCACGATCCTTGGCGAGGGTGGTGCAGAACAGTTGCTCGGCCATGGCGACATGCTGTTCCTGCCGCCCGGCGGTGGGGTGGCCCAGCGCGTCCATGGCGCGTTCGTGGCTGACGAGGAAGTGCATCGAGTGGTAGCCGACTGGAAGGCCCGCGGTGAGCCCAACTACGTTGACTCCATTACCTCGGAGTCTTCCGGCGCCGGTATTCCGGGCCTCGGTGACGATGGTGGCGACGGCGAAGAGGGCAGTGCTGAAGAGAACGACCAGATGTACGATCAAGCCGTACGTTTTGTCACCGAGTCCCGCAAGGCGTCGATTTCCGCAGTTCAGCGTAAGTTCCGCATCGGCTATAACCGCGCGGCCCGGCTGATCGAAGCCATGGAAATGGCCGGTGTGGTATCGGCCATGAGCTCCAACGGCAATCGTGAAGTGCTGGCCCCACCGCCCTCTTGACGACTCCCCCTTGCACGATCGCCAGAGAAGTGGCGAGCAACCTGAGAGGTGCCCCGTGATCACACTGCTTTCGCGCCATTGCCGTGTGCTGCTGGTCCTGATGGCCCCGTTGGCCGTCACCCCGCTGTCGGCCCAAACGGAAGTAGTCTCACCACCGGCGATCACCAGCGCCAATGACTTTGCCCTGCAACAGCTGGTAACCGTCCTGCAGGCAACGGTGTCGCTCCGCGCGGACGTGGACCAGTTGCTGCTGGACCAGGAGGGCAGGGAAGTCCAGGAAACACGCGCGCTCCTCAGCATGCAAAGGCCGTCCAGCTTCCGCTGGGAGGTGACCCAACCGTACAGCGAGCTGATGGTGACCGACGGAGATACCATCTGGCGCTATGAGCCCGACCTCGAACAGGTCACCATCCAGCACTTCGATGAAGAGTTGGACCGTACACCGGTCATGCTGCTGAATGGCACGGCAAGCACGATTGCAACGGCCTATGACGTCAGTGCGGCGTCGCTTGCCGAGGGTAGGCAAACCTTGTTCACCTTGCTGCCCAAGCAGGCCAGTACCTTGTTCGAGCGCATCAGCCTGTCTTTCGAAGGGTCGACCTTGCTCGAGATGCACTTCGAAGACAGTCTGGGCCAACGTACCACCCTGCTGTTCAGCAATTTGCAGCGCAATCCTGCTTTGGAGCCCGGTCAGTTCCGGTTCGAGCCGCCAACGGGAATCGATGTGGTCGACGGACGGCTGGACTGAGTGGCATGACACGCGAGCTATTTGCGCCTGCCGCTTTGCCTTATCAACCGCTGGCCGCGCGCCTGCGGCCGGAGGAGTTGTCTGCCTATGCGGGTCAGCGGCATCTGCTGCAGCCCGGTCTTCCGCTTTACGAAGCCATTCGACTCGGTCAGCCCCATTCCATGATCCTGTGGGGTCCTCCGGGCACCGGCAAAACGACGTTGGCGCGACTGGTGGCACGCAGTGCCGCAGCGACCGTGGAGAGTCTCTCTGCCGTGCTGTCCGGTGTGAAGGAAATCCGGGCGGCACTGGAGCGCGCGCAACTGGTCCAGCAGCAAGGGCGGCGCTGCGTGCTGTTCGTCGACGAGGTGCATCGGTTCAACAAGGCCCAGCAAGATGCCTTCCTGCCTGCCATCGAAGACGGCACCGTCGTCTTCGTGGGTGCCACTACCGAGAATCCATCCTTCGAGCTGAATTCAGCTTTGCTGTCCCGGGCGCGTGTCTATGTGTTGAAGGGTCTGGACCAGGAAGCGCTGGGTGAAATTCTACAGAGGGCGCTCTGTGACACGCAGAGCGGACTCGGTTCCAGGCGACTGCTGCTGTCTGACCCGCAGAAGCAGGCTTTTTTGCAGGCGGCAGATGGCGATGCCAGACGCCTGCTCAATTTGCTGGAGCAGGCTGCCGATCTTGCCGAAGCCGGCTCGGACGGCGTCGCTCGTCTGAGCTCCGCTGCTCTGGCACCCTTACTGCAGGCCGGGCCACGACGTTTCGACAAAGGGGGTGACGTCTTCCACGAGCAGATCTCCGTGCTGCACAAAGCCGTACGCGGCTCCGCGCCTGATGCGGCTCTCTACTGGTTGTGCCGCATGCTGGACGGTGGCTGCGACCCGCTGTATCTCGCGCGTCGGGTCGTGCGGATGGCCAGCGAAGATATTGGCAATGCCGACCCGCGCGCCCTGCAGTTGGCACTCAATGCCTGGGAAACCGTGGAGCGGTTGGGCAGCCCCGAGGGTGAGCTGACCTTGGCTCAGGCGGTGGTGTTTCTCGCCTGCGCACCCAAGAGCAATGCCGTCTATCAGGCCTTCAACGCCGCGCGCGAGGAAGTGCAGAAGAGCGCAAGCCATGAGGTCCCCCTGCATTTGCGCAATGCCGCTACGGCCTTGCTGGAAAAACTCGATTACGGTACCGGCTACCGCTATGCCCACGATGAACCCGGAGCCTATGCGGCAGGGGAGAATTATTTTCCAAAAGAGTTGAAGGACCGGCGTTATTACCATCCCGTGGACCGCGGTCTTGAAGAGCAGATTCGCCAGAAATTGGCGCATCTGCGCTCGCTCGACGCAGCGAGTGCCCGGCGTCGCTACGAGTCCGACTGACGGAGGACTTCCATGGATCAGTATCTGCTGGTCGCTCTCGGCGGTGCGCTCGGCGCCGTCGGTCGCCACGCGGTATATAATCTCGCGCAGATGCTCGGTGTTTTTGCGCCTTGGGCGACGCTGGCGATCAATGGCCTCGGGGCTCTGTTCATCGGCGTTGCCTATGTCACGATGGTCGAGAGGGCAGGTCTGCCGCCTGCGCTGCAGCCCTTGCTGAGCGTGGGTTTCCTGGGCGCCTTCACGACGTACTCCACTTACTCGCTGGATGCCTGGCGCTTGCTGGAGCAGGGGCAGCCCGTGTGGGCGGTGAGCTACTTGCTAGGTACCCTCGTGCTGTGTATCGCGGCGACCGGGGCGGGGCTCATGGTGGGCCGAGCCCTGAGCGGATGATATTGAATGTGGCTGCGGCGGCAGCCCTCAGAGAAAGGATGTAACTATGCTGGATTCCCGTCTGGTTCGAAATGACCCGCAGGTGGTCGCCCGACTCCTCGGCAAGCGAGGGTTCGTTCTCGATGTGGCAGGCATCGAGCAACTGGAGAGCCGCCGCAAACTCTTGCAGGCCGAAACCGAGCAGTTGCAGAACGAACGCAATACGCGCTCTCGCAACATCGGCAAGGCCAAAGCCAGCGGTCAGGACATCACGCCCTTGCTGGCCGAAGTCGACAGCCTGAAGGAGCAGCTCGAGACCAAAAGTCGGGCGCTCGATGCCGTGCAACGCGAATTCGACGATGTACTCCAGCGGCTTCCCAACATTCCGGCTGCCGATGTGCCCGAAGGCAAGGACGAGCGCGACAATGTCGAGGTGCGTCGCTGGGGGCAGCCACGCCAGTTCGATTTTCCGGCTCGTGACCACGTGGCAATCGGCGAGGAGGCAGGTCAGCTCGATTTTGCGACAGCCGTGAAACTCACCGGTTCCCGTTTCGTGGTAATGAAGCATGAAATCGCCCGGCTGCACCGCGCCATCGTGCAATTGATGCTCGATACCCATACCAGTGAACACGGTTATGTCGAGATCAACGTCCCGTTCATGGTCAACGCCGAGTCCGCCTTCGGTACGGGTCAGCTCCCCAAATTTGAGCAGGATCTGTTCCGGTTGGCCGGCGAACAGCCGTACTACCTGATCCCGACGGCCGAAGTGCCGGTTACCAATGTCGTCCGCGACAGCATCGTGGATGCGGCCAGCCTGCCGCTGCGGTTTGCCTGCCACTCTCCCTGCTTCCGCAGTGAGGCCGGCAGCTATGGCAAGGACACGCGAGGCATGATCAGGCAGCACCAGTTCGAGAAAGTCGAGCTCGTGCAGATCGTCACGCCGGACGCCTCCCGTGCCGCACACGAGGAGCTGACCGTCCACGCCGAACGCATCCTGCAGAAACTGGAACTTCCGTATCGGCTGATCGTGCTTTGTGGAGGCGACATGGGTTTCTCGTCGGAGAAGACCTACGACCTAGAGGTCTGGCTGCCGGGGCAGAACACCTACCGGGAAATTTCTTCCTGCAGCAATTTCGGTGACTTTCAGGCACGTCGCATGCAGGCACGCTGGCGCAATCCTGTCACCGGTAAGCCGGAACTTCTGCATACCATCAATGGATCGGGGCTCGCGGTCGGTCGAACCCTGGTGGCGGTGTTGGAGAATTACCAGAACGCCGATGGCAGCGTCACGGTGCCGCTGGCGCTGCAACCTTACATGGGAGGCTGCAAGGTCATCTTGCAGCGTTGACCCCGGGGCCGCATGGACTACCTGCCGATCTTCCTGCGCCTGGACCAGCAACCTGTGCTGCTGGTCGGGGGCGGGCAGGTGGCTCTGCGAAAAGCGCAGTTGCTGCTGCGTGCCGGTGCCCGCCTGCGCGTGGTTGCCCTCGAGGTCTGCCAGGATCTGCGAACCCTGTTGGGCCCCTCCCATCCGATCGAGCAGCGCGCGTTTCGACCGGAAGACCTGGAGCAGGTCCTGCTCGTGGTGGCCGCGACCGATGATGCAGCACTGAACGCCGCTATCCACCGTCAGGCAACTGCCAGGCAGTTGCCTGTCAACGTGGTCGATCAGCCTGCTCTCTGTACCTTCATTTTTCCCTCCATCGTTGATCGTTCGCCTCTCGTGGTCGCGGTCTCCAGCGGGGGCAGCTCACCGGTGTTGGCACGACTGCTGCGTGCCCGCCTCGAGACACTGATCCCAGCCGGATATGGCCGGCTCGCCCAGTTGCTTGGTCGATACCGCCAAGCCGTGAAGGCCCGTTTCGGTGGCAGCGCCTTGCGGATGCGGTTCTGGGAAGACGTGCTCAACGGTCCGGTGGCCGAATTGGTGCTGAGTGGACAGCAGGAGCGGGCCGAAGCCGTGCTGCAGGAGCAGTTGGCTTGTGCACCCGCTGGCACTGCCACAGGAGAGGTTTATCTGGTGGGAGCTGGCCCGGGTGATCCGGATCTGCTGACTTTTCGGGCGCTGCGCCTGATGCAGCAGGCCGACGTCGTGCTGTTCGATCGCTTGGTGACTCCTGAGATACTCCTGCTGGTCCGTCAGGATGCCGAGCGCATCCATGTCGGCAAGCAGCGCTCCAACCACACGATGCCGCAAGAGGAAATCAGTCGTTTGCTGGTAGCGCTCGCCCAGCAGGGCAAGCGAGTGCTGAGGCTGAAGGGGGGGGACCCCTTCATCTTTGGTCGCGGCGGTGAGGAAATTGCCGAATTGGCGGCTGCCGGCATCCCCTTCCAGATCGTCCCCGGCATTACGGCAGCCTCGGGTTGCGCCGCCTACGCAGGCATACCCCTGACTCACCGCGATCATGCCCAGTCCGTGCGCTTCGTGACCGGCCATCTGCGCGACGACAGCTGCGATCTTGACTGGCCTCAACTCGTCCACCCGGGTCAGACCCTGGTGTTTTACATGGGGCTGGTCAGTCTGCCGCAGATCTGCCGCGAGTTGATGGCCCACGGTGCTTCCCCAACCTTGCCCATTGCTCTGGTCCAACAGGGGACGACGCCGCAGCAAAAAGTCTACACCGGTGTTCTGCGAAGTTTTGCCGACGAAATGGCGGAACGCAGCGTATTACCCCCCACTTTGATCATCGTAGGTGAGGTCGTGCGACTGCACGACAGCCTGCGCTGGCGGGACTGAAGGCTGAACCATGGAGTTGCAATCGTGTTGACGATCCGTCCTGCCACGGCCCTCGACGTGCCGCTGATCCTGGATTTCATCCGGGCCCTCGCCCTATACGAGCGCGCCGCTGCTGAGGTCGTGGCGGATGAGGAGCGGCTTCGCGAGACGCTGTTTGGCGAGTCACCGCAGGCCAAGGTCGTATTGGCCCTCTGGGAGGGCAGGCCCGTCGGATTCGCTGTGTACTTCTTCAGTTATTCGACATGGCTGGCCAGAAAGGGACTTTATCTCGAGGATCTTTTTGTCCTTCCCGAGGCTCGCGGCAACGGCGTCGGCAAGGCCCTGTTGCGGCAACTTGCACGGATTGCCGTGGAGGAAGGCTGCGGCAGGCTGGAATGGAGTGTGCTCGACTGGAACCAGCCCGCGATAGATTTCTATCTCTCGCTGGGCGCCGTGCCGCAGAGCGAGTGGACACGTTACCGCCTGAGCGGCACGGACCTGCAGGAACTGGCTGGTACCTGCGAAAGCTAGGCGGGAGCTACTGACCCTCGGGGTACCAGAACAGTGTGTGGCAACTGTCGCAGACCCCATAGAGCGTATCTCCCGCTTGCAGCGTGGCTTCGTAATCGCGGGCCTCGATGGCGTTGAGGGCAGCCACTGCGCTTTGCTGGAGAGTGCTCACCTGTGCAGCCCATAGGGCCCACTGGTTGCCGCGCAATTCTGCGATGGCGGCCGGTGACAGGGAGCCTTCAACAGCCACTGCATCCGGTGCTGCCACGGCCAGCGAGCGATGCAGCAACAAGGTGGGCGTCACCAGCAGGGTGGTCGCCGCGGATCGTAGCGTGGCCCATTGCTCCTCAGTTGGGCTTGGCTTGTCGGCACCGGCAGCCGGCTCCAGCAGCGCTGCGTTCCATATCTGATTGGACGCCTCAGTGATCACGATCGCCATCAGCTGCTGTAGCGTGACGGCGGGTGCGGGTATCTCTTCGGTCGAGGCCGTCAGGGTACCGTTGGCCAGCAGCAGAGCAGCCATGCTGCCGACCAATCGATATACAAGGGCTACTGCCGTTAATGATTTGCGGGTCTTCATGGGCCGTTCCTCCCGGTTGCAGTGCGCCGTAGCGCGGGAACTTAGGGGCCATGGTAAGCGTCAGCACTGGCTGCCACTGCGGCAGAATCCAGCAAGCGCTTCTGGACTTGACTCAAATCAAGTGCTTCACAGCGTGGAGGTATGCAAGCCGCACTCGCGATTTTCCAGTGCCTTGGTGGGGTCGTAGTAGCTGTCCTCGTTGGGCAGGTCATGTGCGGTGAGGTAGGCCCGCAATTGCGCCTCGGACCAGTGGAAGAGAGGAGCCACTTTCAATACGCCCTTGTCGTCCTGCGTAAAGACATCCAGCGATTGGCGGAATGCCGTTTGCTCCTTGCGCAGTGCCGTCAGCCAGATGGCGGGGCGATGGGCGCTCATTGCACGGCGGAAAGGCTCGAGCTTGAAATTTTCGGTGAATTCCTTGTGAGCCGCTTCGGTATATGCCGGAATGCCGCCGAGTGCTGCCTCCTGACGCGCGGCAGTGATGCGTGGTGCAAAGACGTCGACGTTGAGTCGTAGACGGGCAATGATCTGCTCGGCACAGCGGTAGGTGGCCTTGGTGTTGTACCCGTGATCTACCCAGATCACCTGCACCCCGGGCTTTGCTTCGGCAGCCATGTGCAGGATCACCGCTTCGAGCGGCCCGAAATGAGTGGTCACCACGGCCTTGCCAGGCAGCGACAGCGCGTGGCGGATGATCGCCTGCGGGGACTGGGATGCAAACTCGCTGTTTAGAGCAGCTGGCGTCATTGACCTACTCCGGTTGAAGGGCCGCAAGTCTATCGCAACCGCCGGGCTGACTGTCGAGATACAATCGCCGTATTCAGTGGAGATCCTCATGCTATTCACCGAGCTTCGTCGCGCACTGCGGACTCTTGGGCGTCCTATCACGCCCGATATGGTGACCGCCACGCGGGCCTTGCTGTCGTCGCTGCAGCCGGCCGGGCCCAGCACCGCAGTCCACGTCAGACGCGACCTTCGTTATGGCAACGACGAGCGTCAGCGCCTCGATATCTTCACGCCGGCGTCCGGTGCTGACCCTCAGCGGCCCTTGCTGGTGTTCGTGCATGGCGGTGGCTTTGTCGCCGGAGACAAGCACAGCGAAGGTTCTCCCTTCTTTTCCAACGTGGGTGTCTGGGCTGTGTCCCAGGGCTTCAACGCCGTCAACATCACCTACCGGCTGGCACCGCGGGCCCGCTGGCCAAGCGGAGTGGAGGATTTGCGGTCAGCAGTCGACTTCTTGCAGGTCGAGGGCGCTGCCTTCGGCGTGGGGGCGGAGAAGCTGTTTCTGATGGGCCAGTCGGCGGGTGCAGCCCATGTGGCCAGTTACATAGCGCATGCGGAGCTCTATGCACCACGGCCACCGGGTGTCAAAGGCGTCATCCTGCTGTCCGGAATCTACGATTACAGCAGCATGCCACCCAGTCCCATGGAGCCTGCCTATCTGGGGGAGGACCGCTCGCTGTATGCCTCGCGTTCCTCGTTGACGGGATTGGTTGCAAGCACAGTGCCGTTCCTGGTGAGTCTGGCCGAATTTGATCCACCGCAGTTCGAAGCCCAGACCCTGCAGTTGCTGACGGCCTGCCTGCAGCACCGAGGTTCCCTGCCACCATTTGTCTACGGTAGTGGCCAGAATCATGTTTCTGTTGCCATGCACCTCGGTGTTCCGGGGGACTTGCTGGCTCCACAGATCAATCTGTTCGTGGCCGAACATGCTTGACCTGCTGCGAATCTCTGCCGGGCTTGCGGTGCCTCTGCACGAAATCGAAATGAAGGCCATTCGAGCGCAAGGCGCTGGTGGCCAGAACGTGAACAAAGTCTCCTCCGCCATCCATCTACGCTTCGACATTCGCGCCTCATCCCTGCCTGACTGGCTCAAGCAGCGTTTACTCGACCGTGCCGATGCGCGCATGACACAGGAAGGCATCATCGTCATCAAGGCACAAACCAAGAGGACGCAGGAGAAGAACCGCGAGGAGGCACTGGTCCGACTGAGTGAACTCATCAGGTTGGCTTCGAAGGTAGAGCGGCGTCGCGTGGCGACCAAGCCAACGGCAGGCTCACAGCAGCGACGGCTGGCAAGCAAACAGAAGCACGCAGGCCATAAGAAACTGCGTACCCGGGTGCAGTTTGACTGAGCCTCGGGTGCGGCGTCGCGTCCCCTTATAATCCCCTTTTCTCCAAGCCAGACATGACCATGATCCGCACCCGCATTGCACCGTCTCCAACCGGCGATCCCCACGTTGGCACCGCCTACATCGCGCTCTTCAATTTGTGCTTTGCGCGACAGCATGGCGGCAAGTTCATACTCAGGATCGAAGATACAGACCAGGTCCGCAGCACGCGAAAGTCCGAGCAGGATATTCTGGCGGCCCTGCGTTGGCTGCAATTGGAATGGGACGAGGGGCCAGACGTGGGTGGCCCACATGCCCCGTATCGCCAGAGTGAGCGCTCGGCGATTTACCAGCAACATGCGCAGACGCTGCTAGACCGCGGGCATGCATTCCGCTGTTTCTGCACGGCAGAGCACCTCGAAAATGTTCGTCAGCAGCAGGTGGCCAACAAGCAACAGCCGGGCTATGACGGTCATTGCCTCACGCTCGATGCTGCAGTCGTGGCAAGTCGCGTGGCTGCCGGTGATCCCTATGTCATCAGGATGAAGGTGCCGAGAGAGGGCAGGTGTGTAGTCAAAGACATGCTGCGAGAGCCTGTCGAGATCGAGTGGAGCCAGGTGGACATGCAGGTATTGATGAAGTCCGATGGACTGCCCACCTACCATCTCGCCAACGTGGTGGATGATCACCTTATGGAGATAAGCCATGTCATACGTGGTGAGGAGTGGATCAACTCAGCACCCAAGCACCTGCTGCTCTACGACTACTTTGGCTGGCAGCCACCCGTTCTGTGCCACATGCCGCTGCTTCGCAATGCGGACAAGAGCAAGCTCAGCAAGCGCAAGAATCCCACCAGCATCGGCTACTACCAACGTATGGGTTATGTACCGGAAGCAGTGATCAACTATCTGGGACTGATGGGTTGGTCCATGCCGGACGGCGCGGAGAAATTCACCCTGCCTGAGATGATTGCCAATTTCGATCTTTTGCGCATCTCGCTCGGCGGGCCCGTGTTCGACACGGCCAAGCTCGACTGGCTGAACGGTCGCTATTTGCGGGAGAACCTTAGCGATGCAGAGTTCATCGCCCGCTATCAAGCCTGGGCGTTCGATCCGCAGCGTATCCGCAGCATCGTGCCCCTGATAAAACCGAGGGTGGAGCGCTTTGCTGATGTGGCACCGCTCGCCGGCTTCTTCCTCAGCGGTATGCCAGCGATCCAGCAAGACAGTTTTTCCCATGGCAAGTTATCGACGGAGGATATGCTGCGCATTCTGCAGTTCACCGCCTGGCGTCTGGAGGACCTGCGCGACTGGCAGCATGATGCATTGGAGCAGGCACTGGTCGATCTGGCGTCGAAACTGGGCACCAAGATTCGTGATTTCCTGTTTCCGTTGTTCGTGGCGATTGCGGGCACAGCGGTGTCTACTTCCGTGATCGACTCGATGGCCATTCTCGGTCTGGACCTGTCGCGCGCGAGACTTCGACATGCGATTGCTACGCTCGGTGGTCTTTCGGGGAAGCAGCAGAAGGTTCTCGAAAAAGACTATCAGTCGCTCATGAAGTCGGGCGCGTCCGGTGCTGAAAATGTCGGTTGAAAAACACGTTTTTCAGCGGGCACGTTTGTTGACACCCCAAAACGTCATCAATAGAATGCGCGTCTTTCCGGTCGACCCGGGAAGCGAATGACGAGGGGCCATAGCTCAGCTGGTAGAGCGCAACGCTGGCAGCGTTGAGGTCAGGAGTTCGATCCTCCTTGGCTCCACCAAATCGCAGTCATTCGTAATTCGGAGGTTTGTCAGTCCCCTTCGTCTAGAGGCCTAGGACACGACCCTTTCACGGTTGTAACAGGGGTTCGAATCCCCTAGGGGACGCCATCTCGAAAACCCTCGCTCCACAGGAGCGGGGGTTTTTTTTGACGCGTATTCAAGCATCCGTGACACACAGTCCATGTGGGCACCCTGTCGTTGCACTTTCAGAGCGGGATTTTTTTCTGAGACGCAAACAAAAAAGGCCCCGCAGTGGGGCCCTTTTCATCGATCACATCATTCAGCGGTTCGGGTAGTCCCGCATGGTCGGGCCTGTATAGAGCTGACGCGGACGGCCGATCTTGAAAGGATTGCTGATCATTTCATGCCAGTGCGCGACCCAGCCCGGCGTGCGCCCCGTAGCGAATATCACGGTGAACATGTTAACCGGAATGCCGATCGCTTTGAGAATGATGCCGGAGTAGAAATCCACATTCGGGTAGAGATTGCGCTCGACGAAGTAATCATCTTCCAGGGCGATTTTCTCCAGCTTCATGGCAATGCGTAACAGCGGATCGTTTTCCTTGCCGAGTTCGGCCAGTACTTTCTGGCAGGTCTCACGCATTACTTTGGCGCGCGGATCGAAGTTCTTGTAAACACGATGACCGAAGCCCATCAGACGGAACGAGTCGTTCTTGTCTTTGGCCCGCTTGATGCATTTTTCGATGTTGGATTCATCTCCTATCTCGACCAGCATTTTGAGGACCGCCTCGTTGGCTCCTCCATGGGCTGGGCCCCAGAGCGCCGTGATCCCCGAAGAGATGCAAGCATAGGGATTGGCTCCGGTAGATCCCGCGAGGCGAACGGTCGACGTTGAGGCGTTTTGTTCATGGTCGGCATGCAGCAAGAAGATCTTGTCCATCGCATCGGCGAGGACAGGACTCGGCTCGTAGGTCTCGCAGGGGGTCCCGAACATCATGTAAAGGAAGTTGGAGCTGAAATCGAGGTCGTTACGGGGGTACATGAAAGGCTGACCGATCGAGTACTTGTAGCACATGGCAGCGATGGTCGGCATTTTGGCGATCAGCCGCAGAGCGGCAGTCTTGCGGTGGTCTTCATTATCGATCTTCAATGAGTCGTGATAGAAGGCAGACAGTGCGCCCACGACGCCCACCATGATGGCCATCGGGTGCGCATGGCGGGGGAAGCCGTTGAAGAAGTGGTGGATCTGTTCATGCACCATGGTGTGGTAGCAAATGGCTTTCACGAACTCGGCCTTCTGTCTGGCGTCGGGCAGTTCCCCGTTGAGAAGCAGGTAGCAGCACTCCAGGTAGTCGGACTTTTCCGCCAGTTGCTCTATGGGGTAGCCCCGGTAGAGCAGAACGCCCTTGTCACCATCGATGTAGGTGATTTTCGATTCACAGGACGCCGTGGACATGAAGCCGGGGTCAAAGGTGAAGACGTCGTGGTTGGTTAGACCACGGACATCGATGACATCGGGGCCAGTCGAGCCAGGGTAGACAGGCAATTCGATGGGTTCCGCGATGCCGTCTACCGACAAGCGCGCCGTTTTTGCAGCCATAAGTATTCCCCTGACTCGGATAAACAGGCTAATCAATGCCGCTGATAAGCGCCGACTTAGCGGCCGCAACACTATCCCGCGCTCGCGGGATTTGTCAAACCACCGCTGCACGGCGTTCAACGCCACCGGCACCGCCTGACGCGC
>DAIRDB010000024.1:0-45183 GCA_036796405.1 Gammaproteobacteria bacterium
TCGTGGTCCGACTGCAGGTTCTTGCTGTCGGCCCGCAACTGGTCGAACAGGAAATCGGAGCGGAACACGTAGTTGCCCATCGACGCGAGGCACATGGTGGGATCGTTGGGCAAGGGCTTCGGCACCTCGGGTTTTTCCTCGAAACCAATGATGCGGTAGTTGTCGTCGACCTGTATCACGCCGAACGCGCCTGCGGCCTCCCGTACCGGCACCACGAAGCAGCTCACCGTCATGTCGGCCTGCCGCTCGGTATGGAACGCCAGCATGTCGCCATAGTCCTGGCGGTAGACGTGGTCCCCAGACAGCACCATGACATTGGACGGCACTTCGCCGCGGATGATGTCGATGTTCTGGTAGACGGCGTCGGCGGTGCCCTGATACCAGTTGTCGCTGTAGCGCTGCGACGCCGGCAGTATTTCGATGCCCTCCCCCAGCTCCTTCTTGAAGTGACCCCAACCGCGTACCAGATGCTTGATCAGCGAGTGCGCCTTGTACTGCGTGACGACTCCCACGCGGCGAATCCCCGAATTGATGCAATTCGACAGCGGGAAGTCGATGATGCGGAACTTGCCACCGAAGAACAGCGCCGGCTTGGCCCGCCACTCAGTGAGTTCGTAGAGGCGGGAGCCCCGGCCGCCGGCGAGGATGAGGGCGTAGGTATCGCGGGTGATACGGCTGACGTAGCGGGCATTGTTTTCGATCATCGGGTCACTCCTCTGTCTGCAACTGTGGTGGTGACGAGGGCGGCTGCAGGCGCCAGATTTCCTCGGCATATGACCGAATGGTGCGATCGCTGGAAAAGAAGCCGCTACTGGCAGTATTGCGGATGCTCATCGTGACCCACCGCTCGGTGTCCTGGTACGCCGACGCTGCAGCGCGCTGCGCCTCGAGGTAGCTGCGGAAGTCGGCAGCGGTCAACCATGGGTCATGGCTGCTGCGTACGCTGGCCGACAGCGGCAGGAACAGCCCGGGCTCCCCACTACTGAACACGTTTGCTTCCAGCATCGCCATGACGCGTGTCAACTCGGGATCGGCTGCGATGATGGCATTGGGTTGGTAATCCCTGCGTTGCAGCTCCACCTCCGCCGCCGTGAGACCGAACAGAAAAAAGTTATCGGGGCCCACGGCATCGCGGATTTCGATGTTGGCTCCATCGAGCGTGCCGATGGTGACGGCACCGTTCATCATGAATTTCATGTTGCCGGTACCGGAGGCTTCCTTGCCGGCCGTCGAAATCTGCTCGGACAGATCGGTACCCGGACAGATGACCTCCATGGCACTCACCTGGTAGTTGGGCAGGAAAGCAACTCGCAGGTAGTCACGCACACGCGGGTCGGCATTGACCACGGCCGCCACGTTGTTGACGAGCTTGATGATGAGCTTCGCCATGAAGTAACCCGGCGCCGCCTTGCCGCCGATGAGCACGCATCGCGGGACCAACCCACGGGTGTCCCCACGCAGGATGCGGTCGTAGAGATGGATGACGTGCAGCACGTTCAGCAACTGCCGCTTGTACTCGTGGATGCGCTTCACCTGAACATCGAACAGCATGTGCACCGGAAACTCGACGCCGGTCCGCTCGGCCACCAGCGCGGCCAGCGCTCGCTTGTTGTCCTGTTTCACCCGGCGCCACTGACGGCGAAAGCCGGGCTCGTCGATGACATCGTGCAGTTTGGCAAGTTCCGTGAGATCGACCTGCCAGTGTTCGCCGATCGCACTGGAAATCAGATGCTTGAGACCACGGTTGCAGAAGGCCAGCCAGCGTCTTGGCGTTACGCCGTTGGTCTTGTTGTTGAACTTCTGCGGCCAGAGGGCGTGGAAATCCCGGAATAGACCGTCCTTTAGCAATTCCGTGTGCAGCGCAGCCACTCCGTTGACCGAGTGACTGCCGACGATAGCGAGGTAGGCCATGCGGATCTGGGGTTCCGGCCCTTCTTCGATGATGGAGAGATCACGCAGTTTGCCAACATCGCCGGGCCAACGTGCCGCCACAGTGTGCAGGAAGCGATGATTGATCTCGTAGATGATCTCCAGCAGTCGCGGCAGCAGCGATCGGAACATGGCCACCGGCCAGCGCTCCAGTGCCTCGGGCAGCAGCGTATGGTTGGTGTAGGCCATGCAGCCCGAGGTGATCGTCCAGGCCTTGTCCCAGTCCAGTCCGGCCTCATCCAGCAGCAGGCGCATCAACTCCGGAATGGCGACAGCGGGGTGCGTGTCGTTCAACTGGAAGCAGTTCTTGTCAGGGAAATGGCGCAGATCGTGGGTCTGGTAGTGGCGGTACCAGCGCCCGATCACGTCCTGCAGACTGGCAGAACATAGGAAATATTGCTGGCGCAGCCGCAGCACCTTGCCGTTCATGCTGACGTCGTTCGGATAAAGCACCATCGAAATCTGCGACGCATGCAACTGCTGCTGCACGGCACCGTGATGCTCGCCGGAATTGAACTCGGCGAGGCTCAGTTTCTCGCTGCTGTCGGCCTTCCACAGGCGCAGGGTATTGACCGTGCCATTCTGGTAGCCCGGGATGGGAACGTCATGCGGCACTGCCAGCACTTCAGTGGTGTCGACCCACCGCACACGGTAGCGACCCTGCTCATCAGTGTAGGATTCGGTGCGGCCGCCGAACTTCACACGCTGGCTGTTTTCCAATGCAATGATTTCCCAGGGCGAGCCGCCCTCGAGCCAGTGGTCCGGCACTTCGACCTGCTGGCCGTCCTGGATCTTCTGGTGAAAGATTCCGTAGTCGTAGCGGATGCCGTAGCCGGTCACCGGATAGCCGAGCGTTGCGCAGGAGTCCAGGAAGCAGGCGGCCAATCTGCCGAGACCACCATTGCCAAGACCGGCATCCGGCTCCTCGGCTGCCACTTCCTCGAGCGCGCAGCCGAAATTGCGCAGGGCACTCTGCAGGGGCTGTTCGAGATCGAGGTTCAGTACGGCATTGGACAGCGCACGCCCCATCAGATACTCCAGCGACAAATAGGCAACGCGCTTGGGACGGGTGTTGCGGTAGTGGTCGCGGGTATTGCGCCAGCGCTCGACCAGTCGGTCGCGGACCATGAGGGCAGCGGCCTGGTACACATAGCGCTCCGCCGCGTCACTTTGCCCGCGCGCCAGTGTGAGGTGGTAGTGCCGTAGCAGATCCTTCTTGACCGCCCTGCTGTCCATCCCGAGCCAGGGATAGTCGTCGTCGAACTTTTTTTCTGCATGCTTCATGGTGAGCTCCACTGACCTGTAAAAAAGTCACACTGCGCTGAAGCGCAGCAACTGCGTACTTCGGGAAGGAAGCAGAACGCTGCTTCCTTCGATCATGGACGGACTGTCTGGATCGAGTGCCGGCTGGCAACAGGTATCCAGCAACAGCCACCAGCAACCACTCGCCTTGAGCTGCGGCATGCAGAACTCCACGTCGAGATCACCGGCGTTGAACAGCACGAGAAAGTGCTCACCGCCCTCGGGGCCACCGGGCGAGACCAGGTAACCGAGGTGGCGCAGGTGGTGCTGGCCCCAATGGCGTGGCTGCATGCGCTCGCCTTCGGCGTTGTACCAGTGGATGACCGCTGCCGAAGGATCGCCGGTGTCGTGCAGATACTGGTTCGGCCACATCTGTGGATACTGCTGCTTCAGCCGCAGCAATCGGCAACTGAAGGCCAGCATAGCTGCGGACGCCGCGTCCTGCGCATCCCAGCGCAGCCAGGTCAGCGGTGAGTCATGGCAGTAGGCGTTGTTGTTGCCCTGTTGGGTCCGGTTGATCTCATCACCGGCGGTGAGCATCGGCGTGCCCTGAGACAGCAGCAGCGTAGCCATCAGGTTACGCTGCTGACGCAGACGAAGGGCGATGATGGCCGTGTCCTGCGAGTGGCCTTCCTCGCCATGGTTGTCGCTGAAATTCTCCGAGTGGCCGTCGCGGTTGTCCTCCAGATTCAGCTCGTTATGCTTGTGCCGGTAACTGACCAGATCCCGCAGTGTGAAGCCATCATGGCTGGTGATGAAGTTGATGCAGGAAGACGGTCGCCGCCCGCTGTGCTCGAAGATGTCGCTCGAGCCGTGCACGCGCCGCGCAAACTCCGGCAAAATGCCGGCATCGCCACGCCAGAAGCGCCGCACGGTATCGCGGTAGCGATCGTTCCACTCGCTCCAACCGGTCGGGAAATTGCCAAGCTGGTAACCGCCAGGGCCAATGTCCCAGGGCTCGGCGATGAATTTGACCGCTGCCAATACCGGGTCCTGGTGCAGCGCATCAAAAAAACCGCTGCCGCGATCGAAACCGTGCTGCTCGCGCCCGAGCACGGTGGCGAGATCGAAGCGGAAGCCATCCACACCCATGACGGACACCCAGTAGCGCAGACAGTCCATGACCATCTTGATGACGAAGGGATGCGACAGATCCAGCGTATTGCCGCAGCCGGTGTCGTTGATGTAGTAGCGCGGATTCTCACCCTGCAGCCGGTAATAGGAGGCATTGTCGATGCCGCGGAAACTGAAGGTCGGCCCCAAGCGGTCACCTTCGGCCGTATGGTTGAACACCACGTCGAGAATCACCTCGATACCGGCATCGTGCAGGGCGCTGACCATACTGCGGAACTCGCCGATGTCGCCGCGCTGCAGGTAGGCTCGGTGTGGTGCAAAGAAAGTCAGGGTGTTATAGCCCCAGTAATTGCGCAGACCTTTCTCGACGAGGAAGGGCTCGTCGAGGAAACCCTGCACGGGCAGGAGCTGCAGGCTGGTGATGCCCAGGCTGCGAAGGTGGTCGATCATCGCCCGGTGACCAACACCACTGAAGGTGCCTCGCACCTGCAACGGCACGGTGGGGTTGAGCATGCTGAGCCCCTTCACGTGTGCCTCGTAGATCACCGTCATGTTTTTCTGGATGCGGTTCACCCTGGGCACGAACAGCGGCTGCTCCGCCACCACCACGCACTTGGGCAAGTAGAGGGCATTGTCGCGACTGTCAAAGCTGAGGTCCTGCAACGGAGAATCCAGCTGATAGGCGTAGTGCAGGTTGCACCAGACGAACGGGCCCTCGAGTTGGCGAGCGTAAGGATCGAGGAGCAACTTGTGGTGATTGAAACGCTGCCCCAGCTCCGGCTGGTAAGGGCCGTATACGCGATACCCGTAGAGGGCACCCGGTTGCAGTCCCTCGACATAACCGTTCCAGACCTGGCTCGTGCAGTCGGGCAGCAGCAGACGCTGCAGCTCCTGCTGACCATCAGCGCTGAACAGACACAGTTCGACTTTTTCGGCATGTGCAGAGAACAGCGCGAAATTGACCCCGCTGCCGTCCCAGTGACTGCCTAGCGGATGGATGCGGCCGGGTACTGCTTTGAAGGGAGTTCTCATGGTGTCCACCTACTCCCTGACCAGTACGAGCGCCGCTAGCGGTGGCAGCACCAGTGCCAGACTGAAGGGCTGCCCGTGGCAGGGAATGGCTTCGGCCTGCACGCCACCGAGGTTGCCCATGCCACTGCCCCCGTAGTGACGCGAATCGCTGTTCATCAGCTCGCGGTACCAGCCAACTGCCGGAACGCCCACGCGATAGGAGGTTTGCGGCTCTGGCGTGAAATTGCAGACACAGAGCACGGGCACCGTCGCCGGCTCGCCCTGCCGCCAGAAACTCAGTACCGAGCGCTGGTGGTCGTCGGCATCAATCCAGAGAAAGCCCTCCGGCGCGAGGTCGCACTGATGCAAGGCAGCCTGCCCGCGGTACAGCAGATTGAGATCGGCCACCAGTCGCTGGACTCCCTGGTGAGGCAACTGCTCCAGCAGATGCCAGTCGAGGCTCTGGTCATGGTTCCACTCGGCGCGCTGGGCAAACTCGATACCCATGAACAGCAATTTCTTGCCAGGGTGCAGCCACATGAAGGCCAGGTAGCAGCGCAGGGTGGCAAACTTCTGCCAGTCGTCGCCCGGGACTCGTTCGAGAATGGAGCGCTTGCCATGCACCACTTCGTCGTGACTGAGCGGCAGAATGAAGTTTTCGCTGAAGGCGTAGAGCAGGCTGAAGGTCAATTCGTTGTGGTGGTAGCGCCGGTACACCGGATCGCGGGCGAGGTAACGCAGCGTGTCGTTCATCCAGCCCATGTTCCACTTGTAGCCGAAACCCAACCCACCCTGATCGGTATAGCGCGTGACGCCTGGCCAGGCCGTACTTTCTTCCGCCACCATCAGGATGCCGGGGAACTGGCGATAGGCGCGTTGGTTGATGGTCTTGAGCAAGGCCAGCGCCTCGAGGTTTTCCCGGCCGCCGTGCGGATTGGGAATCCAGGCGTCGGCAGGCCGGCTGTAGTCCAGGTAGAGCATGGAGGCGACGGCATCGAAGCGCAGACCATCGATGTGAAACTCCTGCAGCCAGTAGATGGCATTGCTCAACAGGTAGCTCTGCACTTCCGCACGGCCATAGTTGTAGATGCAGGTATTCCAGTCGGGGTGAAAGCCCTGGCGTGGATCGGCGTGCTCGTAGAGATGTGTGCCATCGAAGGTGGCAAGCCCGTGCGAATCGCTCGGAAAGTGGCCTGGTACCCAGTCCAGTATCACCCCGAGTCCAAGGCCGTGGGCCGCATCCACGAAGTAGCGGAAGTCGTCGGGCGATCCAAAGCGCGCCGTCGGCGCAAACAAGCCAAGCGGCTGGTAGCCCCAGGAACCCTCGAAGGGGAACTCGCTGATCGGCAGCAGTTGCACATGAGTAAAGCCGAGGGCCGCCACGTAAGGCAGCAGACTGTCGGCTGCCTCCCGGTAGCTGTACTGGCGCCAGCCCTCGTGTCTTCGCCAGGAGCCGAGATGCACCTCATAGATGCTGACCGGCGCGGTGTGACTGGCGGCGCAGGCGCGATGGGCCAACCAGTCGGCATCGCGCCAGACGTGGGCAGAACTTGCCGGCACCCGTGACGCCGTGCCGGGCGGGCACTCCATCTCCCTGGCGTAGGGATCGGCCTTGAGTGGCAGCAAATGTCCATGCGTGTCGTGCAGTTCGTACTTGTAGCGGCTACCTGCGGGGATGCCCACCTTGAACAGGGCCCAGATGCCGCTGGACCCCTGCGGTGTCATGGGATCCGCGCGCCCGTCCCAGTCGTTGTGATCCCCCACCAGCGCCACACGGCTGGCATTGGGGGCCCAGACCGCAAACAAAACCCCCTCCTCGTCCCCCTGGCGGAGCGGATTAGCCCCCAGCAGTCGCCAGGCTTGTTCGAGCGTACCGCTGTTGAAAAGGTAAAGGTCATCGGCGCCCAGCAGCCCACTCATTGCGGACGTGCCTCGCGCAGTACGCTCAGCCACTGCTGTACGGCAACCGTGGCGAATAGCTGCGCAGTCGGCTGTGGCAGCTTGCGGCGCCAGTTCGGATACTCACTGCTGGTGCCAGGCACGTTCACGGGTGTGTCGACTCCGCAGAGGTCGTCGAGCTGCAGCGAAAGCAGCCGCGACGCGGTACGTCCGCAGGCGGTGAAAAGCGCCGCCAGCAGATCGTGATCGAGTGGACGGGTGACCGCATGGTCCTGCCAGTGCGCCGGCAGCAGCCCCTGGTCCGCCAGCCAGACCAGCAGCATGCCCTTCTCGCTCTGCCGCTGCGCGGCTTCCTGCTGCAGGGCAGCATCGTCGGCAATCAGGCCCAGACGCCTGCGCAGCGGCAAATCGCTGGCTTGCCACCAGGCCTGCAGCGGGGCAACGTCGTGATTGGCCAGCATCATCAGCGCCTGCGGCTTGTAGTGCTCGGGCCGGCGGAAATGCTGGCCATCGTATTTTTCGAAGTAGAACACGCAATTCGAATAGAGCCCTCCGCCATCGAGGTAGCCGCGGATTTCCGGGGGCACCACGCCAAGATCCTCGCCGATCACCACACAGCGGGCACGCACGCTCTCCAGCCGCAGGATGGCAAACAGCACGTCCACCGGATAGTGCACGTAGGCGCCACGGGCATTGCTGCCGTCGTTTGGGCACCACCAGAGTCGCAGCAGCGACATGACATGGTCGATGCGCAGGGCACCGCAGTGCTGCATGTTGCTGCGCAGCAAGGCGATGAAGTGGGCACAGTGACTTTGCAGCAGGGCCTGCGGCAGCAAGGGCGGCAACCCCCAGTTCTGGCCGAGGGGATTGATGTTGTCAGGGGGCGCCCCTATCCGGGCTTCCTGGCAAAACAAGCCGGGATTGCCCAGCACTTCCGCGCCATCGACACTGCTGCCCACCGCCAGATCCTGCACGAGACCGAGCGCCATGCCGCACTGCCGCGCCAGGCGCTGGCAGTCGGCCAGTTGCCCCTCCACCAGCCACTGCAGGTAGCAGTGAAACTCCGGCCGGGCGAACTCGGGTTCGGGCCGGATGGCAAGCCGCGCCTGCAACGCCGCGAAGTCGCTGAGGGCCGTGCCTCCCCGCTGGCAGAACGCGCGGAAGTCCCGGTAGCGCGCACTGTCCCGGGCCAGTTCCACACGTTCGAAGCGTCGGAACAGACCGGCCAAGGCAGGCAGCTTCCGTGCCGCCACAGCGGCATAGTCCACCAGTGGCAGGGCACGCAACTCCTGCAAGCGAGGGTCGGTTACCTCGGCCAGCAGCTCGGCAGCATCTTCCCCGCGGGCGTCTGCGCAGAGTCCGAGGGCAAGGTAGAGCGGATTTCGGAAGCGTCGATCGCTGGGGCTGTAGGGACTGGCATTGTCCGGATAACGCAGATCGAGGTAATGCAGCGGGTTGAGCAGGACGAAGGAGGCCCCGGCGGCGGCAGCCTGCCCGATCAGCTCCTGCAAGTCGGCGAAATCGCCGATGCCCCAGTTGCTGGCCGAACGCAGGGTGTAAAGCTGGCAGGAAAGCCCCCACCAACGCTTGCCGTCCGCATACCCGTTGGGCTGCCAACAGGTCGGCGGACTGATCACCAATGGCGCCCGCCCCTGCTCGCCAGCCACGGTAATCTCCAGTTGATGGTAACCCAGCGGCAGGGCCGGCAGTGGCAGCGCCAGCTCCAGACGTTCGCCCGGCCCGACCCGGTGGCGGGTACGGACAGGCAGGACGGAACAGTCGAGGCTGCCTTCCAGCAACCCTCCCTCTTCGAGCCAGAGCCGCCAGTGCAGAGTGGAAACGGCAGCGGCGGCAGCCACGATGACCGGCACGGCGGCGGCCTCCGGACCACGGCTCAGCATGGAAGGCAGCAACGTGCCCCACAGCCGCTGCTGTTGCTGCGAGAGCAGCCGCTCGACGTCATCGGCCGTGGACAGCCGTGCGCCCATGCACTGCAGCATATGCAGGCGATCCGCGGTACTTATCTTCGCCACCTGCCCCGAAAATTCGATGTAGTCGCTGGCGATGCCGAAGCTGCGCAATAAAACGTCCAGCGCAGAGGCGCCCAATGCACCGATACCGGTTGGTACTGCTGTCACTCCCCACCTCTGCGGTCTTGGCCCATTTTTGGGCATGTTACGCACCGTATTGATGCGCAACGCCCTTGCGTCGCACTATTTTCAGACACATCCGTGTGTCTGAAACCGACTCAGGTCAAGTTCTGCAAAAATCAGGCCGCTGCTCAGCTGCGGAAACGCAGGTTGCCGCGGTTCAGCTCGGCCACCGACCGTACGCCCATCAGCTTCATGCCGCGCTCGATTTCACTGCGGTACTGGCCGAGTGCACGCTCCACGCCGGGCTGCCCGGCAGCCGCCAAGGCGTACAGGTAGAGACGGCCGCCGGAGCAGGCCTTGGCCCCCATCGACAAGGCCTTGAGGACGTGGGTGCCACGCTGGATACCGCCCTCGCAAACCACATCGAGCTTGTCACCCACTGCATCGATGATTTCGCCCAGTTGGTCGAAGGCGCTGCGCGAGCCGTCGAGCTGACGCCCGCCGTGGTTGGAAACCATGATCCCGGTGCAGCCGATGTCCACCGCGCGCCGGGCGTCGGCCGCGCTCATCACGCCTTTCAGGGCAAAATGCCCGCCCCAGCGCTCCCGCAGACGCTCCGCATCCTTCCAGTTCATGCTCTGGTCCAGCATGGTCGAGAAATAGCTGCCGATCGAGGTGGCGACGTTGGAGCCCTCCCGCACGTGCGTGCTGAGGTGGGGAAGATCGAAGCGGGGGTGGGTGAGGTAGTTCCAGGTCCAACGCGGCCGCAGCGCAAAGCTGAGGAGACTGGAGGGAGTCAGGCGGGGTGGCGACGTGAAGCCGGTCCGATGATCCCGCTCGCGATTACCGCCGGTGATCGTATCGACGGTCAAGGCCATGACGTCAAAGCCGGCAGCCTTGGCGCGATCGATCATGGAGTCGTTGAGACCGCGATCCTTGTGAAAGTAGAACTGAAACATCTTGGGTGTGTCCGGGATGGTCTGGCCAATTTCTTCCACGCTCACCGTTCCGAGCGCCGACACGCCGAACATGGTGCCGAACTTCTGGGCAGCCCTCGCGACGGCGCGCTCGCCGTCGTGGTGGAACAGACGCTGTAGCGCCGTGGGAGCACAGTACAGCGGCATGGCAAGCTTGCGGCCGAACAGGGTGACAGACATGTCGATCTGATCCACGCCAGCCAGCACATTGGGCACGAGGTCGACGTCGTCGTAGGCGGCCGTGTTACGCCGGTAGGTGATCTCGTCATCGGCTGCACCGTCAATGTAATTGAAGATCGGGTCGGGCAACCTGAGCTGCGCCAGACGGCGAAAATCCCGGAAGTTGTGGCACTGACTGAGTTTCATGGGAGACCTCTGCAAGAGAGCTGACGGCCGGCACGCAGCCGGCGTGGAAACTGGAGGAACCGAGGACGAACGAGCGCGCTCACGGTGAGGCGGCAGCGCTTGCCAGTTGGCACCAGTCGGCGAAAAGCGCTTCCAGCACCAGCAAGGGATTGGCATTGTTTGTCGCCAGCGCGAGCCGACGGGCTACCTGAAGGCGTTGCTGCAAGGCATGCAACCTGCGCAACAAGGCCAGACTGCTGCGCGACTGCAACTGCTGCTGCAGCGGTGCCAGCTCGCTGAGCGCGACTGGCTGCGCTGCCTGCAGGTTGAGCAAAAGGGCCGACAAGCCGAGCAACTGGTAATCGATGGCGGCGGCCATGCCGAGATCCTCGCAGTGGCGCGCTGCCTGTACCGCCGTGCTGCGACCCTCCAGCAGGGCCTGCAAGGTCTGCAGCAAGCGCTGGAAACCGGCGGCAGCCCCCTGCCGCGCCAACGCCACGGCCTGCAGCGGTGCGCCTCGGGCCAGCGTCAGACACAGGGCGGCGTCGGAACCATTCAGGCCCGCGGCCTGCAGCCACTCCAGCGCGGTGCTGGCTGCCGGCGTGGCGAATACCAGGCGCTGACAGCGGCTGCGCAGTGTCGGCAGCAGCAGGCCCGGCTGCTCGCCGAGCAGGAAAAAGTAGGTGGACGGCGGCGGCTCCTCGAGCATCTTGAGCAGCGCATTGGCCGCGTTGGCGTTGAGCGCTTCGGCCGGCTGCAACACGATCAGCTTGACGCCAGCGCGCTGGGCCGTGTTCTGCGCAAAGTCGATGGCCTCACGGATCTGGTCGACCTTGAGTTGCTTGCTCTCCGGCTGCAGCAGCAACCAGTCCGGATGCGTGCCGGCCTGCAGCAGCCGGCAGTCCTGGCAGGTGCCGCAGGGCTGGCCAGCTTGGGGCTGCCTGCACAGCAGCAGGTTGCCGAAGCGACGGATGAAGGCCAATTTGCCGCTGCCCGCGCTGCCAACGAATAGCCAGGCATGCGGCAGACGGCCGCTGTTCCATAGGGCCAGCAGGCGTTCGAACTGGGGTTGCTGCCAGGGCAAGCTGGCGCCTGCCAGGTTGACGTCCATCAGTGTATACCCGCCAGGCGCAGCACCTTGAGCCGGTCGAGCACGGCGCGGCGTACCGAGGCGGCGACTGACTCGACGCTGCCCGAGGCGTCGATCAGCACATGCGTGGCTGGCGAGCGAGCCGCCAGCGCGAGAAAGCCCTCGCGAACCCGCCGCTGATACAGCTCACCCTTACGCTCGAAGCGATCGTCGCCCTCCCCGCGCGCCTGCGCGCGCTGCAGCGAAGTGACCGGATCAAGGTCCAGCACGAGGGTCAGGTCCGGTGCGAAGTCCCCCACGACCTCCTGATGTAGGCGCTCGACCAGAGGCAGACCGAGACCGCCAGCCACCCCCTGGAAGGCGCGAGAAGAATCGGCGAAACGATCAGAAATCACCCAGGTTCCGGCAGTGAGGGCCGGCCAGATGGTTTCGAGCAGATGGGAGCGGCGTGCCGCGTAGATCAGCAGCAATTCGGTGAGACTGTCCCACTTGTCGGCCGCGCCGCGCACCAGCAGGCCACGGATCTCCTCGGCCCCCGGCGAACCACCGGGCTCGCGGGTCAGCAGCACGGGCAACTCGCAGGCCGACAGGGCATCGCGCAGCAGACGGCTCTGTACGCCTTTGCCGGCGCCATCGACGCCTTCGATGGCGATAAAGCGGCCACGCGCCGCTGCGGAAGGTGCTGTCATGGGGAATTGAGCTGGTACTGCCGCACAGCGGCGTTGTGTTCTTCCAGAGTGGCGGAAAAGTAATGGCTGCCATCGCCCTTGGCAACAAAATACAGCGCTGCCCCAGCCGCCGGATGCACCGTAGCCAGCAAGGCGCTGCGCGATGGCAGGGCAATCGGTGTCGGCGGCAAACCTTCGCGCAGGTAGGTGTTGTAGGGCGTATCGCCCTGCAGATGGGCACGCGTCAGATTGCCATCGAAGCTGGCCCCGAGGCCGTAGATCACGGTGGGATCCGTCTGCAGTTTCATCTGCTGCTGCAGACGTCGCAGGAAAACGCCGCTGATCTGTGGCTGCTCTTCAAGCAGACCGGTTTCCTTTTCGATGATGGAAGCCATGATCAGGACGTCGTAGGGGCTTTGGTACGGCAGCCCGGAGTCACGCTCGGCCCAGGCTGCCTCCAGCGTCTGCTGCATCAACGCCTGTGCGCGACGGGCCAGTTCAACATCGCTGGTGCCGCGGGTGAAGTTGTAGGTCTCCGGAAACAGCCAGCCCTCAGGGTACTGGAGGGTCCCGAGGGCCTTTTGCCAGCCGGCCGCATCATCGACGGGCACGGTCGTCACGACTGCCGGATGGGACTGGATCGCCGTCAGGGCCTGCGCCAGTGTCCATCCCTCCCCCAGTCGGACCTGATATTCGATGACCCGGCCGTCCAGCAGCAATTGCAGCAGGCCCAGCGGGGTCAGGCCCGCCAACAGTTCGTATTCCCCGGCCCGTATCTGGTTGGCCAGCCCGTGGTAGCGGACGTAGTACAGGAGATCCTCATCGGCAAGCACGCCGGCTTGCCGCAGTTCTTGCACGAGGCGAGTAAAGTTGCTGCCGGCCCTGACCATGAGTACGTAGCGATCCTCGAGGCTCAATGGCGCTTCGAGCCGCTGCCAGAACAGCCAGTAGCGACCGGCCGCCGCCAGGACCAGCACGGCGGATGCGGCGGCGGCTGTTTGGACGTATGGGCTGGCACAAAGCCTGCGCAGCATGGCAGGCACAGGCCGAAGCAGCGTCGGTACCCGGGCAGACCAGCGCCGTAGCTTGGACGCCGTGACCAACAGGCGCCGCCGCCACTGGCGCAGGCGCTTTTGCACGGCGCGCCACCGTGCCAGCACTTTCATGCCCGGTCCCGGGTCCGGGAAGTCAGCTGGCATGCTGGCAGACCTGCTGGAACAGGTGGCTGGCACAACGCGCCGCAGTGCCGATGGGCAGGCGCCGCAGCCCGCGGGGCAGGCGCAGGCCAGTCACGGGCCACACACCAACAACGCTATTGCAGACGAAGACCTCTTCGGCATCCTCCAGCCACGCCAGTGGAACATCGACGACCGCCACCGGTTCCGGCCACCGGCTCAGCAAGTACTGGCGCAGCACGCCGTCGATGCCGCAGCGCCCAAGGTCGGGCGTGAGCAGGCATCCCTGCCGCCGCAGGAACACATTGCTGCGCGTTCCCTCGATGAGCAGACCCTCCGTGTCCGCCATCAGCCCCTCCTGTACGCCTTCGTCTGGCCACTCTTGACTGGCCAGCACCTGCTCCAGGCGGTTGAGATGCTTGAGCCCCGCCAGACTGGGTTGTCGAGCGAGAGACTGACGACAGAGGAATACTTCGATGCCAGTCTGCGCATGGCGAGCCGCGTCCTCCGGCGCCGGATACAGCAGCAGCAAGCGCTCTGCCGCGCGGCTCCCGGGACGGTAACCGCGCCCGCCCGCTCTGCGGGTCAGCAGCAGCTTGACGACACAGCGTTCCGGCAGCGGGTCGAAGGGTTCTGGCGGTGCTGCCAGCAACATGCAGAGTTCCCGCCGGAGGCTGTCGAGCTCGGGCTCGAGACCCAGCCGCTCGCAGCCACGCTGCAGTCTGGCGAGATGCCATTCGAGCAGCACGGGTTGCCCGTTGGCGATCAGTACGGTTTCGAACAACCCATCGCCGTAGGCAAGTCCGCGATCATGAAGCGAGACTGCGCTGGCATACTCGCCGTTCAGCAACATGGGTCAGACCCGTCTGAATACCAAGGATCCGTTGGTGCCACCAAACCCGAAGGAGTTGCTGACCACACAGTCCATACGCCGCTCACGGGCAACGTTCGGGACGTAGTCGAGATCACAGCCTTCCCCGGGCGACTGCAGATTGATGGTGGGAGGAGCCACCTGATCCCGCAGCGACAGCACGCTGAATATGGCCTCGACGGCCCCGCTGGCGCCCAGTAAATGTCCGACCATCGACTTGGTGGAACTGACTGCCAGCTTGTCTGCATGGCTGCCGAAGACGCGACGGATGGCCTGGGTCTCGGCGAGATCACCGGCCGGCGTGGAGGTGCCATGAGCGTTGATGTAGTCGACCTGATCAGCGGCGAGGCCAGCATCACGCAGGGCATTTTGCATGCAGGCAGCGGCACCCCGGCCACCCTCGGAGGGCGAGGTGATGTGGTAGGCATCGCCGCTCATCCCAAAGCCAACCAGTTCGGCATAGATGCGGGCGCCACGTCGCCGTGCCGCCTCGTATTCTTCCAGTACCAGCAGGCCAGCCCCATCGCTGAGGACGAATCCGTCGCGGTCCTTGTCCCAGGGTCGACTGGCTTCGGCAGGGCTGTCGTTGCGCGTGGACAGCGCCCGTGCGGCACAAAATCCGCCAAGCCCCACGGGTGAAGTCGCCTTTTCCGCGCCCCCGACCACCATGGCATCCGCATCGCCGCAGGCGATGAGCCGGGCTGCGATCCCGATATTGTGGGTACCCGTGGTACAAGCCGTCGTGATGGCGAGGTTGGGGCCCTGAAAGCCGAACATGATCGACAGCGTGCCGGCGATCATGTTGATGATGGAACCCGGGACGAAGAAGGGAGAGATCTTGCGTGGTCCGGCGCTGTCGATGGTATGGACGGCGTCCTCGATGGACGTGATACCCCCGATGCCCGAACCGGCAGCGACGCCCACACGCAGCGGATCATAACCCGCCTGCTCGAGACCAGCGTCTCTCACGGCCTGGATGCCCGCCGCCAGACCATAATGCAGGAAGTCGTCCATGCGGCGCGCTTCCTTCAGCGGCAAATACGTGGTGACGTCGAAGTCACGGACGCTGCCACCGAAGCGGGTCGTGAAGGCAGACGCATCGAAATGCGTCAGTGGCGCGATGCCACTCTTGCCCTCCAGCACGGCCTGCCAGGTAGTGGCCACGTCATGCCCGAGGCAGGTGATGGCTCCCATGCCGGTAATTACCACTCGTCTACGCGACACTTTTCCTCCTGTCTTACCACTCCAAGGGCAGCGAGGCTGTCCCGGTCAGTGGCAGCGCCCGTCGGCGTCCAAAAAAAAAGCCGCTCCGGCAGGGCCAAAGCAGCTTTTTCGTCCGAGGCGAACTCGCGGCGGTCGGCCCCTGCGAGCCTGCACCAACGCCCGTCGATCAGAGGTGCTTGTTGATGTAATCGATCGCCAACTGCACCGTGGTGATTTTTTCGGCCTCTTCATCGGGGATTTCGGTTTCGAACTCTTCTTCCAGTGCCATGACCAGCTCGACGGTATCGAGGGAATCGGCGCCCAGATCTTCCACGAAGGCGGCCTCGTTCTTCACTTCTTCCTCTTTGACACCGAGTTGCTCAGCGACAATTTTGCGAACTCGTTCTTCAACGCTGCTCATATGGCATTTAGCTCCTGATAGAAAAGGATGGTTGCGGTTGATTGATTCGGATGGTCTTTTTGACTGTCTTTATGGATCCGAGGCTGCTCGGCCGGCAACGGGCGGCGATTATGCCATATACATCCCGCCGTTGGCATGGATGGTTTCCCCGGTGATGTAGCCGGCCTCCGCAGAGGCCAGAAAGCCGACGACTGCCGCGATTTCCTCGGGTTGACCATAGCGACCCAGTGGAATGCGGCTCTTGAGCAGCTCGGCCTGTTCTGTCGGCAGACTGCGTGTCATGTCGGTGTCGATGAAGCCGGGCGCGACACAATTCACCGTGATGTTGCGCGAGCCGATCTCCTGCGCAAGTGCCCGCGAAAACCCTTCCATACCTGCCTTCGCCGCCGCGTAGTTGGCCTGACCGGGGTTTCCGCTCGACGCCACCACGGAACTGATGCTGATGATGCGGCCCCAGCGGGCCTTGGTCATGCCGCGCAGGAAACTGCGCGTGAGCCGGAATACCGATGACAGATTGGTATTGATGACGCTGCTCCATTCGTCTTCCTTCATTCGCAGCAACAGGTTGTCGCGCGTGATGCCGGCGTTGTTCACCAGAATCTCCACGTTGCCAAATTGCTGCAGGATGCCGGTGGAGAATGCATCGACCGCCGCATCGGCACCCGCGTCGAGCACAGCCCCCTGCCCTCTTGCACCGGCCGCAAACAGATAGTCGGAGATCTGCTGGGCACCGACTTCACTGGTCGCGGTCCCTATCACGGTGGCGCCGCGCCGAGCGAGTTCGAGGGCTATGGCCTTGCCTATTCCGCGACTGGCACCGGTCACCACGGCGACTTTGCCTGCAATGCTCATGAGATGCTCCTCTGGGCCAGGGTATGGCGTGTGAATAGTAAGCGGCGTGGCTCAGGACTGGCTAACGACAGCCTGCAGAGCCTGCTCGAAACTGACAGGATCGTTGACGGCCAGCGTTTCCAAACGGCCATCGATGCGCTTGTTGAGGCCCGCGAGTACCTTGCCAGGTCCGAACTCCAGCAACCGTTGCACGCCTTTGTCGGCAAAGTACTGCATGGTCGCCACCCACGGCACCGGGCTGGCGATCTGCGCCACGAGACGCTGGCGAATCTGTTCAGGGTCGAAGATCGGTTCGAGTCCGACATTCTGGACGACGGCGATGCGCGGTGCCTGCAGCTCGATATCAGCGATAACACCGGCGAACTCGCGCGCGGCGGGCTCCATCAAAGGTGAGTGGAAGGGAGCGCTGACCTGCAGGAGGAGTGTGCGCTTGGCCCCGGCCTCCTTGCACAGTGCCATGGCACGTTCCACCGCGGTGCTATGTCCGGAAATGACAACCTGTCCTGGCGAGTTGAAGTTGGCTGGCCTCACCACGCCTGCTTCCGCGGCGCGATCGCAGCAGGCTTCGATCACGGCGTCGTCGAGACCGAGTACTGCAGCCATCGCGCCCACGCCAACCGGTACGGCGTCCTGCATCAACTCGCCCCGGCGTCGCACGAGGCCGACGGCAGTCCGGAAGTCCACGGCCCCGGCACACACCAGCGCCGAGTACTCACCCAGACTGTGACCCGCCATCAAGGCAGGTGGCTGCCCCCCGCGCGCGCACCAGAGTCTCCACAGGGCGACCGAAGCCGTCAGGATGGCAGGCTGCGTGACTGCCGTGAGTCCAAGTTGCTCGGCTGGCCCGTGCTCGACCAAGTTCCAGAGATCGTAGCCAAGCTCTGCAGAGGCTTCGGCGAAGGTCTCCTGCACCAGCGCAGACTGTGTGGCCAGTTCGGCAAGCATGCCGACGTGCTGGGACCCCTGCCCGGGAAACACGAGGCCGAGCGAAGCAGAAGCGTTGAGAGGCATGGGACTGTCAGGAAAGTCGGCAGCGCAGTCGCTGGCTTACAAAAAAATCAGTCAGCTCGGGAGAGCTGCCTGCATCCATACCGTGCGGCGCCCGTAGCGCCGCACCGTAGCGAAAGATCAGTCCTTGTTGACCTGCACGACCTGACGACCACGATAGTAGCCATCGGCAGTCATGTGATGACGACGATGACGCTCACCGGTTTCGCGATCGGTGGAGACAGTAGACGCCGTGAGCGCATCATGCGAACGGCGCATGTCACGCTTGGAACGGGTTTTGCGGTTCTGTTGAACGGCCATGTTACGAACTCCCTACGAAAATCAGCCAAATAATCAATCGGTTTGCTTCTTCAACTGCGCCAGCACGGCAAACGGACTCCCCTGCTCTGCCAGTGCCCTGCGCTCTGCCGCGTCGCTGTCCTTGCGCAGGCGCTGCAACGCTTCACTGCAATTCTCGTCCTCATGCATGGCCGCCAGTGGCAGGCTCAGCAGCACGTCATCTTCGACCAAAGCCAACAGATCGAGTTCACTGCGGTCGGACACTTCCGCGTCCGCCTCGGCGGACTCGTCGAGCACCAATACATCACGCTCCAGACTCTCGGCCTCTCCGGCCGGCAGATGCCGCGCCATGTCGGCGCGGGTGTCGAAAACCTGCAGGGCCATCCGGCAATCCACCTCGAACGGCAGCGCTCCAAGGCAGCGCTGGCACACCAGATCAATGTGGCCTGCGATACTGCCCTCGAGCAGCTTGATGCCGTCTTCCGTGGTACTGAACTGCAGGTCCACATCGAGACTGCCCATCTCACTGCCCATCTCACTGCCGATCCCTCTGGCCAGCAAGGGCAGTAGGCGCGTAAGCCGCTGTAGAGGCAGGGTCGCCAGGACCCGGCCATGCCGCGCGAACAATTTGTTCGCCTCTACCCGCTCTGGAAATGGCCCCGACGACATGGGCGCGCATCATAGAGAGGCGCTGGGGTACTGTCAAAAACAATTTGCCGATGGAAGTGGTGGAACTGCTTGATTTAGCGTTGAAATTGCCCCGACAAACGCGCCCTGCATGGTTCAGCGCTCGACCCCCGTGAGCAAGGGTACGAAGCGTACGGTCTCGAGTTCCTGCACTTCGAGGCGCTCTGCACGCTTCCGATAGACCTTCAGGGTCTGCTGTTGCCCGCCCTCCGGCAGGACCAGCACCCCCCCCTCGGCCAGCTGGCGCCCGAGCGCCGCCGGCAACGCTGGGGCCGCTGCCGTGATGAGGATGCCGTCGAAGGGCGCGTGACGCGACCAGCCAAAGCTGCCGTCGGCGCATTTGAGCGTGAGGTTGTGGACGCCCAGGCTGCGCAGCCGGGTCTGCGTCTTGTCCAGCAGGGGGGCAATGCGCTCGATGCTGTAAACGTGGGGAAACAGGCGCGCCAGAATGGCGGTCTGGTACCCACAGCCGGTGCCGATTTCGAGTACCTTGGCCGTGCCCTCCGGCAGGGCGCTGACCAGCACTTCCGTCATGCGGGCAACGATCCAAGGCTGGGAAATGGTTTGATTGAAGGCGATGGGCAGCGCGGCATCCTCGTAGGCACGATGCGCAAAGGCTTCCTCCACGAACAGATGGCGGGGTACGTGCAGCAAGGCCTCCAGCACGCGCAGGTTGCTGATGCCTAGATCGCCGAGGCGCTGGACCATGCGCTCGCGGGTGCGCAGCGACGTCATGCCGATGCCCTGCAGGTCGCGGGAACTCATGGACTCAGCCGGTCAGCCAGTGGTCGAAACCGGATTGCAGTGCGCCGAATGGCTGCCGCCACGCAGCCAGTGCGCCGTGATGCGCCATGTCGGCATGCAAGGGCGTCACCGATACGTAGCCCTCCTCCACCGCGTGGAAATCCGAGCCGGGAGGCCGCGACACCGGGCCACCGGCCCGCCCGATCCAGTAGAGCGTCTTGCCGCGGGGGTTGAGCGTACTGATCGGATTCTCGCCCTTGAGACGCTGGCCCAGAGTTGTCAGCCGCAGACCCCTGATGGCTGCCAGCGGACGATCTGGCACATTGACATTGAGCACCGTTCGGGGCGGCAGCGCGAGTTCGGCGATCTCCTGCAAAAGCCAGACCGCGATGCGCGCGGCCGCCGCGAAACGTTCAAGGTTCGCCGCCCCCGCTTCGGTGACCACCAGCGACAGCGCAACGGCCGGTTGCGCCAGGAACCGACCCTCCATGGCAGCCGCCACCGTTCCGGAATACAGCACGTCATCGCCAAGATTGGCGCCGAAATTGATACCGGACACCACGCGGTCGGGTACGGGCATGAAGATGCCGGCTGTGCCGAGGTGGATGCAATCGGTCGGCGTACCATCCACCGCATAGCGCCGGTCACCCAGCTCGATGACCTGCAGTGGCCGGTCGAGGGTCAGGCAGTTGCTGACGCCGGAGCGGTCACGGTCCGGGGCCACCGTCCACAGGGCTTGCCGGCCGGCGTCACGCAGAGCCTTGGCGAGCGCCTGCAGTCCCGGGGCATGGACGCCATCGTCGTTGGACAGCAGCAGAGTCATGGCAGATCCCTCGCTTGCAGCAGCACCACGGCCAGACACGCGATCCCCTCACGGCGACCCTCGAAGCCGAGCCGCTCGGTCGTGGTCGCCTTCACGCTGATCCGCTCGGGCTCCGTTCGAAGCACCTGCGCCAGCGCTGCGCGGATGGCCGCCACATGGGGGGCAAAGCGCGGCGCTTCGGCTACCAGGGTGAGATCGGCATTGACGAGCTGCCAGGCTGCCAGCGCCGGCAGGGCCAGCACCTGCTGCAGCAAGCGGAGACTGCTGATACCGCGGTAGCGAGGATCACTGTCGGGGAAGTGCTGACCAATGTCCCCCAGGGCCAGCGCGCCGAGCAAGGCATCGCACAGGGCGTGCGTCAAGACGTCGCCGTCGGAGTGGGCCAGCAGGACATGGCTGTGGGGAATCTGCACGCCCCCGATGGTAATGAAGGCACCTTCCGTCGCCACGTCGGCAAAGCGGTGGACGTCATAGCCGTTACCGATCCGCAGTTGCATCGGCGCCTCCCTGCAAAAGCCGCTCGACCAGCGGCAGGTCTTCCGGAAAGGTCACTTTGATGTTGTCGGCACGCCCGGCCACCACCAGAACCCGATGACCGAGTTGCTCCACGGCCTGCGCCTCGTCGGTGACCATGACGCCGGCGCGCTGCGCCGCACGCAGCGCCTCGAGCAGTACACCATAACGAAACATCTGAGGCGTCGCCGCGCTCCACAACCCCCGCCTGTCAGCCGTGGATGACACATAGCCGGCCGCGTCAACACGCTTGAGCGTGTCGCGCAGCGGGCTGGCCAGCAAGCCCCCGGCTGGCTCGTGCTCGAGCGACTCCATGAGCCGCCGAATGTCGTCCTGAGCGACACAGGGCCGCACGGCATCGTGCACCAGCACGAAGTCTCCCGCCTGCACGTGCGACTGCAGCGCCTCGAGACCCTGCAATACCGACGCGGCGCGCTCTGCGCCACCGTCCACACACTGAAGTCGCCGGCGCAGAGCCAGCGGCAGACCCGCCGCCACCTCGGGCCACCAGGGATCGCCAGCGGCGAGGACGAGAGTGATTCGCTCAGCCAGCGGCAACAGCGCCAGCCGCTCCAACGTGTGCTGGAGCAGGGTCTTGCCGGCGACGCTCAGATATTGCTTGGGCCGCTCCGCCGCCATGCGACGACCGCTGCCGGCGGCTGGCAACAGCAGATGGCAGCGACTGGGCATCAGCGCATTCGGCAAGGGTATGCTCCCGCCCGCTTCATGGCGATGGAGCCGGCTCGACCACCGCTGCCGGCGCCGTAGCCTCTTTGTCCACCACCAGAAAATAGGTCTCGCCCTGCTTGATGAGCCCCATTTCACTGCGGGCCCGCTCTTCGATCGAGTCGAGGCCGTTCTTGAGGTCACCGACCTCCTGCTTCAGGCCCTCGTTGCGCTCCGCCAGCCGGGCATTGATGGCGGTCTGGGCGGCAATTTCGCCCTCCAGACGCTGGATATCGGACAGACTGCCTTCGCCCTGCCACAACCGCAGTTGCAGAAGCACGAGCAGGACCAGCAAAGCGGCGAGAATGAACTTCATGGCCAGTTGCTCAACGGCGGAATTCAGCTCGGCCACGGTAAGGCGCACTGCCCAGCAGTTCCTCTTCGATGACCAGCAGCCTGTTGTACTTGGCCACGCGGTCGCTGCGGCACAGGGAGCCGGTCTTGATCTGCCCGGCAGCGGTCCCGACTGCGAGATCGGCGAGCGTGGTGTCTTCCGTTTCACCGGAGCGATGGGAAATAACAGCGGTGTAGCCGGCAGCGCGCGCCATGCGGATGGCAGCCAGCGTTTCGGTGAGCGTGCCGATCTGGTTGAACTTGATCAGGATGCTGTTGGCGATTCCGGCCTCGATGCCACGCGCGAGGATGCCGGTGTTGGTGACGAACAGATCGTCACCGACCAATTGCACCTTGTCGCCGAGCACCTGCGTCAGCACTCGCCATCCCTCCCAGTCGCTCTCGTGCATGCCATCTTCGATGGAGAGGATGGGGTACTGGCGGCAAAGACCGGCGAGATAGTCGGCAAACTGCTCGCTGGAAAACCGCTTGCCCTCACCGGCGAGGACGTACTGACCGTCTTCGTGGAACTCCGATGCGGCACAGTCGAGGGCGAGGCACACGTCACTGCCAGCCCGGAAGCCAGCCTTAGCAATGGCCTCCATGATGGCGTCGAGTGCCGCCGCATTGGAGGGCAGGTTGGGCGCAAAGCCCCCTTCGTCACCGACCGCAGTGTTGAGCCCCTGCTTTTTGAGCACGGCCTTGAGGGCGTGGAAAATCTCCGCCCCGTAGCGCAGTGCCTCGCGAAAATTCGGGGCGCCCACCGGCTGCACCATGAACTCCTGGATGTCGACGTTGTTGTCCGCGTGCTCCCCCCCGTTGATGATGTTCATCATGGGCACCGGCATGGAGTACTGGCCGGCACTGCCATTCAGGCCGGCCAGATGCGCATACAGAGGCACCCCCGTGGCGGCGGCCGCGGCGCGTGCTGCGGCGAGGGATACTGCAAGGATGGCATTGGCGCCGAAGCGCGCCTTGTTATCGCTGCCATCGAGACGAATCATGCTGTCGTCGAGTTCGGCCTGCTGCATGGCGTCCTTGCCTACCAGGGCGGCGGCGATATCCTGGTTGACCGCTGCCACCGCCTTCAGAACCCCCTTGCCGAGGTAGCGGGACGGATCCTTGTCGCGCAGTTCCAACGCCTCGCGAGAGCCGGTGGAGGCGCCGGAGGGCGCACAAGCCGATCCCTTGGCGCCACCGCTGAGCACGACATCGGCCTGCACGGTCGGGTTACCGCGCGAGTCGAGCACTTCCCGGGCCACGATCCGGCGTATGCGCGTGTCGCGGGTGGCGTTATCGGAAACGTGAGTCATGGCAAAAACCTCTTCGATGACGAAAACCAGGTCCAACGCTAGCGGATGGTCAGTTCGGGCTGTCCCTTGATGAGCCTGTCGAGTGCCTGCAACTGGCTGAGAAACGGCTCCAGTACCCCCAGCGGCAGGGCACAGGGTCCGTCACATTTCGCGCGCTCCGGATCCGGATGAGCCTCCAGGAACAAACCGGCGATGCCCTGGCTGACGCCGGCCTTGGCCAGGGTCAGCACATCCCGCCGCCGGCCGTCAGCGCTGTCACTGCGGCCACCGGGCATCTGCAGGGCGTGCGTGACGTCGAACAGCAAGGGATAGCCAAAGGACTTCATGATGGGGAAGCCCAGCATGTCGACCACCAGATTGTTGTAACCAAAACTGGAACCCCGCTCGCAGAGCAGCAGTCGCTCGTTGCCGCCTTCTTCGAACTTGCGGAGGATGTGGCCCATCTCACGCGGGGCGAGGAACTGCGCCTTCTTGATGTTGATCATCGCCTTGGTGCGCGCCATGGCCAGCACGAGATCGGTCTGCCGGGATAGGAAAGCCGGCAACTGCAGAATGTCGACTACCTCAGCTACCGGCTCGGCCTGGCCGGGCTCATGGATGTCGGTGAGCAGGGGCAGACCCAGCTCGTCCTTGATGCGGGCCAGAATGCGCAGACCCTGCTGCAGACCCGGCCCGCGAAAGGAGTGAATAGAGGAACGGTTGGCCTTGTCGAAGGAAGCCTTGAACACGTAGCCCAGACCGAGCTTGGCGCATACCCGCTGGAACTCGCTGGCCACTTCCAGCGCCAGATCCTCGGACTCGAGTACATTCATGCCACCGACCACGACGAGGGGCAGGGAATTACCGAACTGCAGCGAACCGAGGCCCAGCGTACGGGAGACCGATGGCTCCGCTTGCGCAGAATCCGTCATCAGGACAGAACCTGACCGGACTTCACGGCATGCTGCGCGATGGCGGCCTTGACGAAGCCGGTGAACAGCGGATGGCCGCCACGCGGCGTCGAGGTGAACTCCGGGTGGAACTGACAGGCCAGAAACCACGGATGACCCGGGATCTCGATGACCTCCATCAGAGCGCCATCGATGGATTTGCCGGTAATGCGCATGCCGTGCTTTTCAAGGGGCTCGATGTAGTTGTTGTTCAACTCGTAGCGGTGCCGGTGCCGTTCGATGATCACGTCCTTCTGGTAACACTGCTTGACGAGGGAATCCGGCAGAAGCTGGCACTGCTGCCCGCCAAGCCGCATGGTGCCGCCCAGATCCGAACTTTCGGTACGGGTTTCGATGCCTCCGCTGGCATTGGTCCATTCCGTGATCAGGGCAATCACCGGGTCGGGGGTGCGTCGGTCGAACTCCGTACTGTGTGCCTGCTTGAGACCCAGCACATTGCGGGCAAACTCGATGACGGCGATGTGCAGCCCCAGGCAGATACCGAGATAGGGTATGCGGTTGATGCGGGCATACTCCGCTGTCTGGATCATGCCGTTGATGCCACGCTCGCCAAAACCGCCCGGCACCACGATGGCATCGACACCCTCCAGCACCGCCGTGCCGTCGGTTTCGATGGAAGAGGAGTCGATGTAGCGGATCTTGACCCGCGTCCGTGTCTGGATACCGGCGTGTTTCATCGCCTCGATCAGCGACTTGTAGGCGTCGAGCAACTCCATGTACTTGCCGACCATCGCCACCGTGACCTCGGATTCCGGCTTCAGCACGGCATCGACCACGCGCTGCCACTCGCCGAGATCCGCCGGTTTGCATTGCAGTCCGAAGCGCTTGACGATGACCTCATCGAGCCCGGTGGCATGCAGCAACAGTGGGGCAGAGTAGATCGTGGCCGTATCCGGCAGGCTGACCACGGCCTCCGGCTGCACGTTGGTGAACAGGGAAATTTTGCGCAGCGAAGATTCCGGAATCTCGTGGTCGGAGCGACAGACCAGGATGTCGGGCTGGATGCCGATGGAGCGCAGATCGCGTACCGAATGCTGGGTAGGCTTGGTCTTGGTTTCACCCGCCGTGGCGATGTAGGGCACCAGTGTGAGGTGAAGGAAGAGCGCGCGATTGGATCCGAGCTCGACCTTCATCTGTCGCACGGCTTCGAGGAAGGGCTGGGATTCGATGTCGCCGACCGTACCACCGATTTCGACCAGCGCCACATCGGCGCCGGCGCCGCCTTCGATGATGCGCGACTTGATCTCGTCGGTGATGTGCGGGATGACCTGGATGGTGGCGCCCAGATAGTCGCCACGCCGCTCCTTCTTGATCACTTCCTCGTAGATCTTGCCGGCCGTGAAGTTGTTGCGCTTCGACATCGTGGTGCGGATGAAGCGTTCGTAGTGGCCGAGATCGAGGTCGGTTTCCCCCCCGTCTTCGGTCACGTAGACCTCGCCGTGCTGGAAGGGACTCATGGTGCCAGGATCCACATTGATATAGGGATCCAGCTTGAGCATGGTCACTTTGAGCCCGCGTGCCTCGAGAATGGCGGCGAGGGAGGCGGAGGTGATGCCCTTGCCCAGCGAGGACACGACACCACCCGTGATGAAAATATAATTCGTCATTGACAGCCTGCTGCTACAACCCTGGACGACCTTCCGACCGCTGGCAACCACTGCCACAAACGCGGTCATTCCGGTGTCTGCCCATCAGACGAGGCAAGGTTCGTGATGGGCCGTCAGGCTAGCAGATGGCCTCACCATCCGCAAAGCAAATGTGAGCGCTGCCAACGCAGGAGAACCTTGCAATTAGCCTGTGCACTGCCGTCCGGCGACGGCAGCGGCCATTCGCCGATCGCCACCAGTTCCCCGGCGCAAAAGACGAACGGCACGCAGCCGCGTACCCACGGCGGAACGCCCTGCTGCTGCCAGAATTGCGACAGGCTCTGCGTGTGCCCGTCCCGCTTGGGGATCCGCAGACCCTCGACACCGAACCGCACGGTCAGCAGGGCCGGCGCTGGCGCATCACCGCACCAGTGGAGGGATCCCAGCGGCGCCGGCAGGGTCAGCGGCTCCTGCGGCTGCCAGCAGACCTCTGCGGGCAGCGGGGGGAGCGGGGGCAGCAGCGTGAGGGCGTTGCGGTAGGCATGCAGGTGCAACCTGCCGCCAGCGAGCACCAGTTTGCGATACCCCCCGGTGGCTCCGGCGACAAGTTCCTGCCAGCAGCGCTCCACCTCCTGAAAGGACGGTGCAGGCGCCCCGAGAGAGAGGGCCTGCCTGCGTAACCAGGTCCGCAGCAGCAGCCTCGCCTGTGCGCGCGGCTGCGCAGCGATCAGGGCCAAGGACAGTCGATTGGCGCTCGCACCGTCAGCGCCGCCAACCAGCCGGTCGGCCACCGCGTCCAGCACCTCCGCGGCTTCGGCGGCCAGCGTAGCGGATCTGCCCAGGCTGCTGACAGCTGCCGGCCAGCGCGCGGCAAGACGGGGCAGGATGTCGTGCCTCAGAAAGTTGCGGTCATGGCGCCGGTCGCCGTTGCTCTGGTCCTCGACCCATTGCAGTCCGTGACTGCAGGCGTGGTCGAGCAGTTCCTGGCGGCTGAAGGACAGCAAGGGACGCAGCAGCGGGTGTCCGTCCAGGTCGCGGTGGACGGGCATGGCCGCCAGGCCCATAACGCCGCTGCCCCGCAGCAGATGCAGCAGCACGGTTTCAGCCTGATCGTCGGCGTGATGAGCAAGCAAGAGGCTTTCACCACCGGAGAGCAGTTGCAGGAAGGCCTCGTAGCGCGCCGTCCGTGCCGCCTCCTCGAGACTGCGTCCCACCGTGTCGGCGACCTGTACCCGTTGATCGCTGAGGGGCACATCCCAGCGCTGGCACTGCCGCCGACAGTGCTGCAGCCAGTCGTCGGCCGCCAACTGCAGTCCATGGTGGATGTGCAGGGCCCGCACGCGTGCGGTCAGCAGGCCGGCATCGCGCCAGCAGCACAACAGATGCAGGAGCACGGTGGAATCAAGGCCGCCACTGAACCCCAATGCCAAGGAGGAAGCGGAACGCAGCGCAGGACACTGGCGGGTGACCCGCTGCCAGAGGGCGAGAACCTCAGCGGGCGCGTGGCGCGCCATGGCTCATCAGGCGCCGATAGCGGCGTTCGAGCAACTCATCGACCGGCATGCGGCTGAAGCGATCCGCTTGCTTGACCAATTCACTCTTGAGGCGCTCTGCCATGCCCTGCATGTCGCGGTGGGCGCCACCGAGCGGCTCCGCGATGGTCTGGTCGACGATGCCCAGTTCCTCGAGCCGCGTGGAGGTGACCCCCATGGCCTCGGCAGCGGCGGCCTTGTGCTCCGAAGACTTCCAGAGGATGGTGGCGCAACCCTCCGGCGAAATGACGTAGTAGGCAGCGTATTGCAGCATGTTCAGATGGTCGCACACCCCGATGGCGATCGCGCCACCGGAATTGCCCTCGCCCGTGACGGTGGCGATGATCGGGGTGCGCAGCCGCGACATCACGGCCAGATTCTCGGCTATCGCTTCGTTGATGCCACGGGCTTCGGAATCAACGCCAGGGTAGGCACCAAGGGTGTCGATCAAGGTGAGCACCGGCATGCGATAACGCTCGGCCAGCAACATCAGCCGCCGCGCCTTGCGGTAACCCTCAGGCTTTGGCATGCCGAAGTTGCGGCGAATTTTTTCAGGAGTGCTACGACCCTTCTGATGCCCGATCAGCATCACGGGCCGCTGGTCGAGATAGGCGACACCACCGATCAAGGCAGCGTCGTCGCCATAGAACCGGTCACCGTGCAACTCGTCGAAGTCGTCGAACACGTAGCGCAGGTAATCCTCGGTCTGCGGCCGCAGCGGGTGACGGGCCAACTGCGACACCTGCCAGGGGGTGAGGGAACTGAAGATCTTCTCGGTCAGCTTGCGGCTCTTTTCCTGCAGTTTGTTGATTTCCTCACCGATGTTCAGCTTGTTGTCGGAGCCCACCAGGCGAAGCTCGTTGATCTTGAACTCGAGGTCTGCGATCGGTTGCTCAAAATCCAGGTAATCAGGGTTCATAGCACTCACTGCGGCTGTGATGAATCTGTTTCATTGATGATCGAAGGCAGCACCGGGACTTGTGGACTGATACAGCAACGCCACGCTGCTGCTGCCGAAGCGCTCCCGCAGCTTGTACAGCAGTTCATCGCTGGGGATTACACGCCAGCCGGTACCGAGGGCAAGTGCTCCCTTGACGCCGGGCTTTTCGACGTGGATCTGCACGCTGCACCCCGCGTTTGCCGAAGGAGCCAGTCGAAAACCCGCCAGCAAGCCCTCTAAAACGGCGGCCGATTCTACCTGCAAATGGGGGGCTTGCAAGGAAACGCTCAGGCCTCGGGCGAACTCGAGTCGAGCTGCTTCGAGAGTCAGCACACGCCGGGCAGTCACCTTCAATTTGCTGCTGCCGTTGAAATCATCCAGCGCCACGGAACCTTCGATGACGACCACCTGATCGACCTGCAGCAACTCGCGATACTGCTGGTACGCCTCGGCGAACAGCGTCACTTCGATGCGCGCCGTGCGGTCGTCCAGCGTGACCACCGCCATGGCGTCGCCACGCTTGCTCTTGATCTGCCGCACCTCGTGGACGAGCCCGGCCAGCAGCTGCACCCCCTTTTCTGCCTTGAGGTTGCTGATACTGGCACGAATGAAGCGACTCAATTCCGGCAGATAGGCAGAGATCGGATGTCCAGAAAGGTAAAGCCCAAGCGTGTCTTTCTCTTCCTGCAAGCGGCGCTGGTCGCTCCACGGGCGGATGTGACGGAAATTGGCATAAACATCGCTGCTCGGCACCGGGGTGATCAGCTCCCCGAACAGGTCGCCGACACCACTCTGCTGCCGCTGGCTGTTCTGCTCTGCGGTCTGCACCGCTTCGGCGAGGCTGGCCAGCAGCACGGCACGATCGGCCCCGAAATCGTCGCACGCACCGGCGCGAATCAAAGCTTCGATGGCACGCTTGTTGACCAGGCCGGGATCCACGCGCTGGCATAAATCGAACAGGTGACGAAAATCTCCCTGCCGCAGACGCTCATCGAGCAGATTCTGGATGGGGCCTTCACCCAGACCCTTGATGGCGCCCAGGCCATAGACGATCTGGCCGGCGTTGTTGACCATGAAACCGAAGCGTCCGCTGTTGACGTCGGGCTTCAGCACGGTCAGTCCCATGCGCCGGCACTCTTCGACCATGGCTACGATCTTGTCCGTGTGCTGCATGTCGGCCGTCAATACCGCCGCCATGAAGTGGGCCGGGTAAAAACACTTCAGCCAGGCCGTCTGGTATGAAACCAGCGCATAGGCAGCGGAGTGCGACTTGTTGAAGCCGTACTCGGCGAACTTCTCCATCAGGTCGAAAATAGCGCCGGCCGTGTCGGGATCGATCCTGCGCTCGGTGGTTCCCTGCAGGAATACTGCGCGCTGCTTGGCCATTTCTTCCGGCTTCTTCTTGCCCATCGCGCGTCGCAGCATGTCGGCACCACCGAGCGAGTAGCCCGCCAGCACCTGCGCAATCTGCATGACCTGTTCCTGGTACAGAATGACGCCGTAGGTATTCTGCAGAACGGGCGCCAGGTCTGGATGCGGAAAAGTGACCTGCTTGCGGCCGTGCTTACGATCGATGAAGTCGTCCACCATGCCGGAGCCAAGCGGCCCGGGGCGGAACAGCGCCACCAGGGCGATGATGTCCTCGAAGTTGCTGGGGCGCAGCCGCTTCATGAGGTCTTTCATGCCGCGCGATTCCAGTTGGAACACTGCCGAGGACTCTCCCTTCTCGAGCAGGGCATAGACCTTCGGGTCGTCGAGTGGCAATCGTGTGATGTCGATGACGGGCTGGTCGGGAAAGGCCTCGGCGATCATCTTGAGGGCCCAGTCGATGATCGTCAGAGTTCGCAGTCCGAGAAAGTCGAATTTAACGAGCCCGACGGTCTCGACATCATTCTTGTCGAACTGGGAAACGAGATTGCCGCCACCCTCTTCGCAGTACAGTGGCGTGAAGTCGGTCAGTTTGCCTGGAGCAATCACCACGCCCCCGGCGTGCTTGCCGACATTGCGTACGAGGCCCTCGAGGCGCTCGGCCATCTCCATGATTTCCTGCGCCTCTTCGTCGACAGCCAGAAACTCGACCAGCGCTGGCTCGTCCTTACGGGCTTTTTCGAGGGTCATTCCCACTTCGAATGGGATCAGCTTCGACAACTTGTCGGCCAGCGAGTAGGGCTTGCCCTGCACCCGCGCCACATCGCGCACGACGGCCTTGGCAGCCATGGTGCCAAAGGTGATGATCTGGGAAACCGCGTCATGCCCGTAGCGCTCGGCGACGTGCTCGATCACACGATCGCGTCCATCCATGCAGAAGTCGACGTCAAAATCCGGCATGGACACGCGTTCGGGATTCAGGAAGCGCTCAAACAGCAGATCGTAGGCGATGGGATCGAGGTCAGTGATGCGCAGGGAATAGGCCACCAGCGATCCTGCACCGGAGCCGCGCCCCGGCCCCACCGGAATCCGGTTGTCGCGGGACCATTGGATGAACTCCATGACGATCAGGAAATAGCCTGCAAAACCCATCTGGTTGATGATGGCAAGCTCGAACTCCAGCCGTTGCTGGTACTCGGTACGCTTCGCTGCAAAATCCTTGCTGGCCGGGTCAAACAAGCTGCGGAGGCGCGCGTCGAGCCCGTCACTGCAGAGTTGCCGGAAGTACTCGGTCACCGTCAGCCCAGCCGGAATCGGATAACTCGGCAGGAACACCTTGCCAAGCTCCAACTCCAGCGTGCAGCGCCGGGCAATTTCGACCGAGTTCTCCAGAGCCTCAGGCAAGTCGGCAAACAGCTCCGCCATTTCCGCTGGGCTGCGCAGGTATTGCTGCTCGGAATACAGCCGCGGCCGGCGAGGATCGTCGAGAGTACGGCGATCGTTGATGCAGACCCTGACCTCGTGCGCCTCGAAATCTTCCTTGTTCAGGAAGCGCACATCATTGGTAGCCACCACCGGCGTCGACGTTTCCAGCGCCAACTGTACCGCGCGCTGGACATGCTCGACGTCACCCGCGCGACCAGTCCGCTGCAGTTCGAGATAGTAGGCACCTGGAAACAGCTGCTGCCAGGAAGCAAGCAGTTGCCTTGCCAGCGGGAGATCGTTGGCGAGCAAGGCCTTGCCGACATCCCCGCGTCCGGCCGCGGACAAGGCAATCAGCCCTTCGGTATGGCCTTCTAGCCAACTGCGACGCACCAGGATGTCTCCACGCTGCTGCCCCTCCCGGTAGGCGCGCGAAACCAGCAATACCAGATTGCGGTAACCCTGCAGTGAGCGAGCCAGCAGGACCAGCAGGGAGGTTTGCTCGGGATTGTCGTCCTCGGCGATCACGAGATCGCAACCGCAGATCGGTTTCAGACCCTTGCTGTTGGCCGCCGTGTAGAACTTTATGAGCGCAAAGAAGTTGGCGTGGTCCGTCAAGGCCACCGCCGGCATCCCCCGCTCTGCCACGGCAGCCACCAGCGGCTTGATCCGGACGAGGCTGTCGAGGATTGAGTACTCGGAGTGGACGCGGAGATGGACGAACGCGGGGGAAGTGCTCATGGTGGGCTGCGGGGGAGTAGCGCCGGAAAGGCACGTTACCCCCCGGCCGGGTCCTGCTGCAAGACGGCAGCGACCGGGGCAAAGCTGCGACGATGCGCCGGACTCGGGCCGAGGACCCGCAGTGCCTGCAGATGCGACTCGGTGGGGTAGCCTTTGTGCTGGGCAAATCCATAGCCGGGGTACTGCGCATCCAGCAGGACAAGTTCGCGGTCCCGTGTCACCTTGGCGAGAATGGAGGCTGCCGCGACGGAGGCCACGCGACCGTCGCCCTTCACTACGGCCTGACTGCGATGGCGCCAGGCTGGGCAGCGGTTGCCGTCGACGTAGACGAAGTCCGGCTGCAGCGGCAAGGCGGCGACGGCCCGCGTCATGGCGAGCAGTGTCGCCTGCAGAATATTCAGACGGTCTATCTCGTCGACTGATGCCTGCGCCACTGCATAGGCCAGCGCTTCGGCGACGATGACGGGAAAAAGCGCCGCGCGCTGCTGTTCGGAAAGGCGCTTGGAGTCGGCCAATCCCGCGATCGGCCGCTCGGGATCGAGCACCACGGCGGCTGCCACCACGGTACCGGCGAGCGGTCCACGCCCGGCCTCGTCCACTCCAGCGATCAACCGACCCAAACCGTCTTCGAGGGTGAAGCAGAGGTGTGGCCGAGTCATAACAGGCTCAGGACTGCCGCGGCGGCACGACGGCTGGCATCGCGGCGCAGCTCTTGATGCAGGGCCAGATAGCGTTGCTGCAGCGCTTCGCTGGCGCCATCGGCCAGCAGAGCCTGCAACTTGTCGGCCAGCACCGGCGCCTGCACCTGCTGCTGTACCAGTTCCTCGACGAGTGCGTCGCCCGCCAGCAGGTTTGGCAGCGAGAAAAAGGACACTTTCAGTAGTCGCGAGATGATGGCGTACGACAGCGGTGCCATCCGGTAGCAGACCAGCATCGGCAGCTTGAGCAGCAAAGCCTCCAGCGTCGCAGTGCCGGAGGCCAGCAACACGGCATCGGCTGCCGTCATGACCTCGCGGGAATCCCCGAGTGAAATCCGCAGCCGCCCCGTTGCCAGGAGCGAATGCGCTTCGGGCAGACCCTGCACAAAAAGCCGCCCGGCCGCATTCGCACAAGGCAGCAGGATGACGAGGTCCGGCTGTGGTTGCAGCAGCCGTGTGGCTGCGGCAAGAAAGACAGCTGCCAGACGCTGCACTTCGCTGAGGCGGCTGCCGGGCAACACGGCGAGCACCTTGGCCTGCTGGGGCAGCCCGAGTGCCTCGCGTGCTGCCCGTCTGTCGGGCTGCAAGGGAATCAGGTCTGCCAGCGGATGTCCCACACACTCTACGCGCAGGGGATGATTGCGATAGAACGCCGCTTCGAAGGGAAACAGGGTGAGCATGAGGTCAACCGCTCGCACGATCTTGCGGATGCGTCCCTGCCGCCAGGCCCAGACCGAAGGACTTACGTAGTGGACCGTCTTGATGCCCCGCGCCCGTAGTTGTTCTTCTATGCCGAGCGTGAAGTCCGGGGAATCGATACCAATGAAGACATCGGGGGGGGTCGCCAGAAAGTGCTGCACGACACGCCGGCGGATTGCGAGAAGTTCCGGCAACCGCCGCAGTGGCTCCACCAGACCCATGACGGAGAGACGCTCCATCGGCACCTCGGACTTCAGGCCCTGGGCCTCCATCAGTGGCCCGCCGATACCCTCGAAGCGCACATCGGCGACCCGCTCGCGCAGCGCCTGCATCAGGCCGGCACCGAGAATGTCACCGGAACTTTCACCCGCGAGTATGCCGATACGCACGGCCGCCACTCAGCGCAGTATGCCCTTGGTGGAAGCACGGACCGAGGCGATGAGCACACTGATTTCCGGAGCAACCACTGTCAGTGTCTCGAGTTCGGCGAGGGCCTCCTCCAGCGTGTTGCCATGCCGGTAGAGAATCTTGAAACCCTTGCGCAGTGTGGAAATGGCTTCCTTGGAAAAGCCCCGGCGCTCCAGACCCGTAACGTTGATGCCCTTGGCCTCGGGGGGATTGCCGTTGACGATTATGTAGGCGGGCACATCCATGTTCACGTGGGTCTGGGCACCGATGAAGCTGTGTGCGCCGATCTTCAGGAACTGGTAGACACCGGCATAGCCACCGAGGATGGCCCAATCCTCCACCACCACATGCCCACTGATGGCGGCGTTGTTCGAAAAGATGGTGTGGTTGCCCACGATGCAGTCATGCGCCACATGCGTATAGGGCATGAACAGATTGGACGACCCGATGCGGGTGACGCCACCGCCGAAACCGGTGCCGCGGTGGATGGTGGCGCCTTCCCGGATGATGTTGTCGTCGCCGACCTCGAGCCAGGTCACCTCGCCATGGAACTTCTTGTCGGACGGATCTTCGCCGACCGAGGCGAACTGGAAGATGCGGTTGCGTTTGCCGATCCGAGTCGGTCCCTTGAGGACCACGTGGGAGGCGATTTCGCAGTCGTCGCCGATTTCAACGCCGGCACCGATCACACTCCACGGCCCGATCCTGACGTTGTTGCCAATGCGGGCAGCAGGATCGATAAGCGCGGCGGGCGAAATCATCAGGTTCCCCTTCTCGTGAATGGGTACAAGCCGTCGAGTTCAGTTCTCTTCCTTGCGCTCGGCGCAGAGGATGGTGGCTTCACAGGCGAGTTCGCCATCCACAGACGCACGACAGGCAAACTTGTAGATACCACGCTTGACGAGCATCAGCTCCGCCTCGAGCACCAACTGGTCGCCCGGCACCACCGGTCGCTTCAGGCGGACGCCATCAGCACCCACGAAGTAGTACAGGTACCCATCCCGCGGCAGCTTCTCCTGACTCTTGAACCCCAGCACACCTGCTGCCTGCGCCAATGCCTCGATGATGAGTACGCCCGGCATGATCGGCTTATGCGGGAAATGTCCCTGGAAAAACTCCTCATTGGTGGTGACGTTCTTGTAGGCCTTGATACGCTTGCCCATCTCGATCTCGACCACGCGATCCACCAGAAGAAAGGGGTAGCGCTGCGGCAGATAGGCCTTGATCTGTTCGATGTGCATCATGGTGCTTTCCTGGATCATCATTCGGGGTCTTCCTGGCCGGACGCCGCTTGCTGTTCAAGTCGCGTGAGGCGTCTCGCCAGATCGTCCAACTGGCGGAAACGCACGATGTTGCGGCGCCAGTTGCCCGACACGTCGAGCCCGGTACCCGAAGAATACATGCCGGGTTTTTCGATGTTCTGGTTAACCAGCGACATGGCAGTCACGGTCACGCCGTCGCAGATCGTGATGTGATTGATGATCCCCACGGCGCCGCCAATGGTACAGTTTTTTCCCAGGACGGAGCTACCGGCAATGGCGCTGCATCCGCAAATCACCGAGTGCGCACCAATGCGTACGTTGTGGGCGATTTGTACCTGATTGTCGATCTTGACGCCGTCTTCGATGACCGTATCGTCCAGCGCTCCGCGATCGATGGTAGTGCTCGCCCCGACCTCGACGTCATTGCCGAGCCGGACCCCGCCGAGTTGAGCGATCTTGTGATGACGACCGCCCGAGGTGGCAAAGCCGAAACCATCAGCACCCAGCACAGCCCCGGCGTGCACGATGCAGCGCTCACCGAGATGCACGTCATGGTAGAGCGTGACGTTGGGATACAGCACGCACCCGCCACCGATCGTACTGCCCTCCCCGATCACGACATGGGGTCCGATCACCGTCCCCTCCCCGATCACAACACCGGCCCCGATCACCACATGGGCGCCGATGCTGACGTTCGCTGCCAACTGCACGTCACCCTGCAGGGAGGCGCTGGCATGGATCCCCTGCTGCTGCAGCGGTGTTCGGGCAAACAACTGTGAAGCCTGGGCGAAGGCCACGTAGGGCTGCTCACTCAACAGGCAGTGGGTTGGGCAGTCAGCCTCATGCCGTGGATGCAGGATGACGGCCGCTGCCTGCGAGTGACGCAGGTCCTGACTGTAGCGGGGGTTGTGATAGAAGCTAAGGGCGTCCGAACGTGCGCTGGCTAGCGCGGCTAGCCGGCAGACCGGGCCCGGAAGCGGGCGCCCGGCCCGCAGCCGCAGTTCCAGCCCAAGCCTGTCCGCCAGAGCCTGCAGTGTGTATGCGTGCGGCTTGGCGACCATGGAAAACGCGCTTATTGCTGGGCGTTGAGCTTTTCGGTGACCTTGGCCGTGATGTCGTAGGCGCTGCGATAATGCAGCACCGCTTCCGAACGGTAGACGATGTCGTAGTTTTCGGCTTCGACCACCTCGGTGATGGCCTGAATCAGGTTGGGCGCGTAGGTTTCCTGAAACTGCTGGCGGCGATCCTGCACGAGCTTCTGGATCTTCTCGACCAAGAAGTTGTACTGCACGCCGATTTCCTGAATCTGCTCGGCGGTCTTGCGTTTGTCATCGTCGCTCATGACGGCTGCGTCTTTCTGCAACTTCTCCTGCAGTGCCGTGGCTTCTTCGGCCAACGCGCGCACCTTGGCCTGATCCTCGGCAGTCTGCGCCTGCACTTCCTGATCGACGGCCTTGGCCTTGTCGGAATTGAAGAGAGCCTGCGCCATATCGAGTACGGCCACTTTCTGCGGTGGGCCAGCGACTTCCTGTGCCAGCACCTGACCTCCGGTGGCCAGTACCAGGGCGGCCAGCCACGGGCGCAACACGCGGCTACGGAACACAGTCGGATTAATCATGGCGGTCGTTCTCCACAGTCGGATCATTGGAATTTTGGGGATTTTTTACGCAGCAATCAGAAGGCGTTGCCGAGGTTGAACTGGAAAACTTCAGTCTCGTCTATGGTACTGGTATTGAATGCTTTGGCAAGGCTGAAGGACATGATGCCAAAGGCCCCGGACTGCCAGGCCACGGAAAAACCGGTCGAATAGCGCAGCTCACCCACATCGAAGCCCACGCAATTATTGTTGGCGATCTGCACCTCCGAACAGTAGGAGGAAAAGACGTTGCCGACGTCGACGAAGAAGCCGGAACGCACCCGGCTGCGGTCCTTGATAAACGGGATCGGGAACAGCAACTCCAGAGTTCCCGTGGTCTGGATGTTGCCTCCAAACGGTGAGCTTCTGCCCTGATACAGGGCATCGCGAGCCAGCTTCTGGTTGTAGACCGGCTGACCACTGGGGTCCTTGAGCGGCGCCCCGTCGGCACCGACCGCCTGCTCCAGCAGATAGGCAACCGGTGAATTGAGGTCCAACTGCGGAAAACCGGTGGAATCGAGCACGATGTTGCCATCGGCGTCCTTCACGAAGGCCGTGTTTGACAGCGTGTAATTTTGCGGGAATGTGGCGCGGGGGCCGAGCGTATTGCGTTCGAACCCGCGAATGGTGCCGAGGCCACCGGCGTAGAAGTGCTGGAAGAACGGCAACTGCTCGGTATTCCCGTAGCCGTCGCCATAACCAAGATCGAGCCTGCTGTGGACAATCCACTCCCCGAAGATCGGCCAGAAATTCTCGTTGTAATAGCGGGCCCGGAAATAATTCAAATCACTGCCCGGCACCGTCACTTCCATGGAAAAACTCTGCGCCTGCCCGGCGGTGGGGAACAGACCCTGGTTGAGCGTGGACTTGCTCCAGGTGATGTTGAGGGTGAAGTTGTCAAACTGGTTGCCCTCACGATCCAGGAAGCCCTTGGCCGTGTTGAAAGCCGTTGGTGGCAGCCCGCTGATCGGTGCTAGCACGGCATCGGAGATCGGAAAGATGTTTCCCGTATCCGGATCGTAGGACGACACATCGCGCGGTGGACGCAGCACATACTGGGTGACGCCATCTATCAGGGCAGGACTGGCCTTGATCTCCTGCACCGGCCCGAAACCTTCGTCGATGGTGGTATGACTGTACCCAATATTGAAGGAAAGCCCTTCGATCTCACTCAACTGATATCCGTAGGTGGTGCCGAGGTTGAACTGGTTGGTGCTGTAGCTCGCCAGGTTGAGTTCGGCGAAATCGCTTTTGGAAAATCCGATGTTGAAACCGCGGCTCACACCATCGATGGTGTAATAGGGATCGAAGTAGCTGAAATTGTAGTTTGTGCTGAACGCCGAGGTATTGGCATTGATGCCGATGGTCTTGCCGGTACCAAGAAAGTTGACCTGCTGCAGGTTGGCGGAAAGCTGCAGACCGATGACCTGACCGTACCCGAGACTACCGCCGATCTGGCCGTTCAACTGTTCCTCGACCGTGTACTCGACGTCGATCTGGTCCGACGTCCCGGGGACCTCGGTCGTCTCGTATTCGACCGTCTTGAAGTACCCGAGACGCTGCATACGGACCTTGGATTGCTCGAGCGCGGCCTTCGAGGCAGGCGCACCCTCCATCTGACGCATTTCACGGCGCATCACGTCGTCGGCAGTGTTGGTGTTGCCTTTGAAGCTGATGCGATTGACGTAGGTGCGCGCACCTGGCTCGACGAAGAACGTGATATCGACCGTTTTGTCTTCCTCGTTAATGTTGGGAACGCCTTCGACTTCAGCGAAGAAGTAGCCCCTGTTGCCCAGCAACTGCGTCATGAACTCCGAGGTCGAGGTGACGAGCTGCTGGGAAAACACCTGGCCTTGGCTGACCTGGATCACCAGTCGCAGCAACTCCTCGGAATTGACGAGATCCCCGGCCAGCTCGACTTCATCCACCGTGTAAACATCACCCTCGTTGATGTTGATGGTGATGTACACCTCTTCCTTGTTGGGCGAGAGAGATACCTGGGTGGAGGATACCTGGAAGTTGATGTAGCCCTGGTCCATGTAATAGGAAGTGAGGCGCTCGATGTCGCCGTTGATCTTCTCGCGGGCATAACGGTCATCCTTGCGGAACATCGACGTGAGATGCGTGGTTTTCAGTTCGAACAGCTCCAGCAACTCTTCTTCGTCGAACACCGTGTTGCCGATGATGTTGATGTGGACGATCTTCGAGGCATCGCCCTCGTCGACGTTGATGTTGAGCGCTACACGGTTGCGGTCCTGCTCGTCCACGTCGAGTTCTACACTGGCCCCGTACATGCCCTGTGACACGTACTGCTCTTCGAGCGCCAACTGCATGCCCTCCAGCGTGGAGGGTTGGTAGACCTGCCCCACCGAAAGACCGGCTTTCTCCATGTTTTCCATGAGCGCCTCGGTCGGAATGAGCTTGTTGCCTTCGACGTTGATCTCGGAAATGGTCGGCCTTTCCTTCACCCGGATGATCAGCACGTTGTCTTCGGTGAGCACCTGAATATCGGAAAAGTATTCGGAGGCGAACACGTCCCGGATGATGCTGGCCAGATCGTCCTGCGTGACCTGATCTCCCACGTTCACCCGCAGGAGTCCAAACACACTGCTGGCGGCCACGCGCTGCAGGCCCTCGAGCCGGATGTCGGCGATGGTCATGGTCTGCGCCTGCGCAGCCGGCAGGCCCAGGATGGCGAGGGTGCAGACGGAGGCAACGGTTCTGGAAAACTTGGGTGTCATGGAAAGGATTTACCTTGCAACACGCAGGACAGGGCTCGGCTAAAGAAGCCGGCTGACGTCGTTGTAGAGAGCGATGAACATGAAGCTGGCCACCAGTAACAGGCCCAACTGCAGCCCCCAATCCTGGACCTGCCGCGGCACCGGACGCCTCAGGACCGCTTCGATCGCGCAATAAAGCAAATGGCCGCCATCGAGGATGGGGATCGGCAGTAAATTGAAGATACCGAGGCTGATGCTGAGCACGGCCAAAAAGCCTATGTAGTATTCGAAACCGATGCTTGCCGTTTCGCCCGCTACCTGCGCGATGGTGATGGGTCCGCTGAGATTTTTCACCGAGATCAGTCCGAGCAGCATTTTCTTGAGCGAGGCGAGAACGAACCCGCAATTATCCCAAGTTTCCTGCAGTGCCTGCGGGATTGCTGCGAGCGGATTGTGGCGCGTGCTGCGATTCATCCAGTCCGGTAAGTCCGGCAGCGCCACGGCCGCGCCGATGTAGCCTTGCTCCCGTCCCTCGGCATCCCGTTCGGCTTCGCCGAGCGCAGACAGTCGCACGGCAGGCCTCAACACCAGCGAGAGGGTGGTGCCGGCTCGCTGGATGGTGACATCGAGGTCGCGCTCGGGGTTCGCCTGGACGATCTTGAGCCATTGGGCCCAGTCGGTGATTTCTGTGCCGCTGGCTGCCAGGATGAGATCGTCGGCCTGTAGGCCGGCCGCCGCTGCCCTGCCATCAGGCAACACTGACTCCAGTCTGGCCGGGATGTAGAGGTGATAAGGCACGATGCCGAGGTTGGTGAGCGGCTCGAGGTCTTCCTGGCCGGCCAGCCAGCGCTCGATCTGCAGATCCAGCCGGCGTTCGCTCGTCGATTCCGGGTGGCGGACCTGCAGGCTGATCACCCCGCTTTCGCCCAGCCGGTCCAGCAGCTGCTGGCGCACCTCCTGCCAGGTCGCGGTCGTTCGCCCGTTCACCGCCACGATTTCGTCATCACCCCGCAGACCGGCTGCCGCGGCCGGCGACCCGGGATCGACGCGGCCAACGACCGGCGCCAGCCCGCTGACGCCTGTCATGAACATCACCCAGTACAGCAGGATGGCCAGTAGGAAATTTGCGACGGGACCTGCCGCAAAGATGACGGCGCGCTGGTACACGGGCTTGGCGAACAGCGCCGACTCCCGTTGGTAGGCCGCCAGCTCCGGTTGCCCCATGGCTGCATCCAGCGGCGTGCCGACTGACGCCGGATCCTGTTCTCCGAGCATCTTCACGTATCCGCCGAGCGGCAGCAGGCTGATGGCAAATTCGGTGGGTGGTGCCTGGGGATTCTTGGGATCGGGCCCGCCGCGCCACGAAAACAGCACTTTGCCCATACCCACGGAAAATCGCTCGACTTGGACGCCAGCCCAGCGGGCGGCCCGGAAGTGGCCGTATTCATGCACGGTCACCAGCACCCCGAGGGTCACCACGAGGGCCAACAGGCTGAAAAGTACGGAGCCGAGAGCTGCCATGGTTACAGAGCAATCATGATGAAGACGAGGCTTGGACCAGCAGTTGCCGGGAAAGTGCCCGGCTGCGCGCGTCGATGTCCAGCACCTCCGCCAAAGACCGGGGACCCGGCAGCACCAACCGTTGCAGAGCCTCGGCAATCATAGCAGGAATTCCCTGAAACCCGAGGCGACCGGCGAGGAAGGCCTCGACGGCCACTTCGTTGGCTGCGTTGTAGACGATAGGTGCCGCGCCACGCGCCTCAGCGGCCTGCCGGCCCAGGGCCAGCCCGGGGAAGCGCTGCAAGTCCGGCGCCTCGAACTGCAACGTCGCGAGACGCGCCAGGTCGAGAGGCTCCACCCCGGCATCGATACGCGCCGGCCAGGCGAGACCGTAGGCAATGGGGGTGCGCATGTCGGGATTGCCGAGCTGCGCCAGCACCGAACCGTCACGGTAATGTACGAGGGAGTGGATGATGCTCTGCGGATGGATCAGGACGTCGATGGTCTGCGGCGGCATGGCAAACAGGTAGCTGGCTTCGATCAGCTCCAGTCCCTTGTTGACCAAGGTGGCGGAATCCACGGAAATCTTGCGCCCCATGCGCCAATTCGGGTGGGCACAGGCCTGCTCGGGCGTGATGGCGGCAAAGCGCTCGACAGGCCAGGTCCTGAACGGACCACCGGAGGCCGTCAGCACCAGCTTGGCTACGCCGTGGCGGGGATCGTGGTCAAAGCGCGCCGTGGCGTCCATGGGCAGGCACTGGAAGATCGCATTGTGCTCGCTGTCGATGGGCAGGATGAGGCTACCACTCTGGCGCGCCGCCTCGAGGAAAAGCTCGCCGGCCATGACCAGAGCTTCCTTGTTGGCAAGCAGCACCTTCTTGCCACTGCTGGCTGCCGCCAGTGTAGGCAGCAGCCCGGCACCGCCTACGATGGCAGCCATCACCGTCGTCACCTCGTCGGCGCTGGCCACCGCCGCCAGCGCCTCGGGTCCGAGCAGCACCTCGGTTTCCGACACGTCCTGCAAAAGACCCCTGACCTCGGCAGCTGCCGCCTCGCTGGTCAGCACGGCATAGCGGGGACGGAACTGCCGGCACTGCTCAGCCAACAAGGCGGTATTGTGCTGGGCGGTCAGGGCGTACAGTCGATAGCGCTCCGGGTGCTGCTGCAGCACGCGTAAGGTGTTGACGCCGATCGAACCCGTGGCTCCGAGCAGGGTGATAGTCTGCAGGCCGTCAGCCATGACGCACGACCATAGCGAGCAGCAGGGCGTAGAACGGCAATGCCGCGGTGAGGCTGTCGAGCCGGTCCATGACGCCGCCATGTCCCGGCAGCAAGCGACTGCTGTCCTTCAGCCCCTGCTGCCTTTTCAGCAAGCTCTCGAACAGGTCACCCACCACGCTGAGCGGCGCCAGCACAGCCGCCGCCAGCAGGATAAGCGGCATCTTGCCCGTGTCGAGCGACGCGGGGGCAAACCAGAACGCGCCAGCTGCTGCAACGACAACCGTGGCAAGCATGCCGCCGACAAAGCCTTCGACTGTCTTGTTCGGGCTCACCTGCGGCGCCAGCTTGCGCCTGCCGAAGGCCCTGCCGGCAAAGTAGGCGCCGATATCAGCTGCTGCCACCAGCGCAATGAACCACAGCAGGTAGAAGTGCGCATCCGGCAGCCCGGTGATGTCGTGGAAAGCAAGCCAGGCAGGTAGCAGCACGAGCCCGCCAGCCACCAAGCCCGCTGCCGGGCGCCTCAGCCAGTCGGCGCCCCTCGGGTAGCGCAGCAACTCCCCCGCTGCAAGCAGCCACCACAGCAGGGCCAACGTAAACACCAGCGCGTGCCAGTCCGCCAGTCGCTGGATCGTCAGCAGGGAACCCGCCACAGTGATGGCAACGGGGTACCAGAAGGCTACCGCCGAGCGACCCAGTCCGCAGAGGTAAGTCCACTCCCAGGCGGCAGCGGCCAGGACCACCGCGACGGCGACCTGCAACGCCGCTGGCGGTAGCAGAAACAGCAGGACCAGCAGACCTGCCACCAGCAACACCGCTGTAATGATCCGCTGCCGCAGCATGTCAGGCACAGCCCTGCTGCTCGGCCTCGACCTGCTCGCTGAGCTTGCCGAAGCGACGCTGACGGCGCGCGAAATCGGCGAGGGCCAGATCAAGTTCGGCGGCGTCGAAGTCAGGCCAGAGCGTGTTGGTGAAATACAACTCGGTATAGGCCAGTTGCCACAGCAGGAAATTGCTGATCCGACACTCACCGCCGGTTCGAATGCAAAGATCCGGCGGTGGCAGATCGCTGCTCGCCGTGCAGGAATGCAGCAGAGCCTCGTCGATGTCTGAAGGCGCCAGCTGCCCAGCCTCGACCCTGCGTGCAAGCTCCTGAGCCGCGTTGGCGATATCCCAGCGCCCGCCATAGTCCGCCGCGATCGTCAGCACCATGCCGGAATTACCTGCGGTGAGCTGCTCGGCCTTGCCGATCGCCTTGAGCAGCTTGGTATCGAAATGCTGGCGCATGCCGATGAAGCGCAACTGAATGTTGTGGTCATGGATCTGCCTGACTTCCTTCATGTGAAGAAACTGGGCAAACAGTGCCATCAGTCCGGACACTTCCTTGCTGGGGCGCTGCCAGTTTTCACTGCTGAAGGCAAAAAGGGTAAGGCAGGCGATCCCGCGCTCCGCGCAGAGTCGGATGGTGCGACGGGCAGCTTCGGCGCCGGCCCGGTGACCGCTCAGGCCTGCACCGCCCTGCTGTTTCATCCAGCGGTTGTTGCCGTCCATGATGATGGCGATGTGGCACGGCAGGCGCGCAGGGGCCTCGGCGCTCTGGGCGGACGTCTTGCGCATTTCGGCGGGGCCGCGTCTCAGATGGACAGCAGGTCGGCCTCTTTCTCCGAGAACTTCTTGTCGATGATCGCCACGTAGCTGTCGGTCATCTTCTGGATGGTCTGCTCGGCCCGACGGGCTTCGTCTTCACTGATGGCCTTGTCCTTGAGCAGTTCCTTGCAATGCGTATTCGCGTCCCGGCGGATGCTGCGCACGGCAACCCGCGCATTTTCGGCCTCGGCCTTGGCCTGCTTGGTGTACTCCCGACGCGTCTGCTCGGTGAGCGCAGGCATCGGCACACGGATCACGTCGCCGTTATTGGACGGATTCAGACCGAGGTCGGACTTCATGATGGCCCGCTCGATCTCGTGCAGCATCTTCTTTTCCCAGGGGGAAATGCTGATCGTGCGTGCATCTTCCACCACCACGTTGGCCACCTGATTGATCGGCATGTCAGAGCCGTAGTAGCTCACCTTCACGCTGTCGAGGATGCCCGGATGGGCCCGCCCGGTGCGGATCTTGTTGAAGGCGATTTCCAGACTGTGCACGGATTTCTTCATCCGTTCTTCGGATTCCTTCATGACATCACTGATCATGGCTGTTCCCCTCTCTCGATCAGGGTGCCCTCATCCTTGCCGGTCATGATGGCGAAGAGCGCACCCTCTTTGTTCATGTTGAAGACCCGTACCGGCAGGTTATGGTCGCGGCAGAGACAGATGGCCGTCAGGTCCATGACGCCCAGTTTGCGATCCAGTACCTCGTCGTAGGTCAGTCGCGCGTACTTGACTGCCTGCTTGTCCTTCTTGGGATCGGCGGAATAGACCCCGTCCACCTTGGTGGCCTTGAGCACCAGATTGGCATCGATTTCGATGCCGCGCAGGCAGGCCGCCGAATCCGTGGTGAAGAACGGGTTACCAGTGCCCGCCGAAAAGATCACGACATCCCCGTCGCGCAAGTGGCGAATGGCCGCACGACGATCGTAGTGCTCGACCACGCCACTCATGGGGATGGCCGACATGACCCTGGTATTGATGGAGGCGCGCTCCAGCGCATCACGCATGGCCAGCGCATTCATGACGGTGGCCAGCATCCCCATGTGGTCACCGGTCACGCGATCCATGCCGGCTTCGTGCAGTGCAGCACCACGGAACAGATTACCTCCACCGAGAACCAGCCCGACCTGCACGCCAATCTCCGCCAACTGCCCGATCTCGACCGCCATGCGGTCCAGCACCTTGGGATCGATGCCGAACTCGGCAGAGCCGGCCAGCGCCTCGCCACTCAATTTCAGCAGGATGCGATCGTACTTGCGTATCTTGGTCGTCATCAGTGCGTGACTCCCGGAATATGGCCGGATTATCGGTTCAGGCCGGCTTGGGCGGCAACTTCGGCTGCAAAATCCACGACGGCCTTTTCGATTCCCTCGCCCACCATGTACCGCACGAACGACAGGACGCTGGCATTGTTCTGCTTCGCCAGCTTGCCGATGCGTATGTCAGGATCCTTCACGAAGGCCTGCTCGGTCAGACTGACCTCTTCCACATACTTGCGCAATCGACCACTGACCATCT
>DAIRDB010000025.1:0-44954 GCA_036796405.1 Gammaproteobacteria bacterium
CTGCCGTGTTTTGGGCAAGCTCGGCCAGCTGAACAAGTTCTGTCCGTGTGTAGGTGTATCGCACCTCCGGGGCTGTCTTCTTTAACGCTGGTCGCTGAATAACCAGATTCAGTCCTCGGCGTTTGATGGCTGTATTGAGCACCGCCACGATGGCGTTTATTTCCCGATGGATGGTCGCTTCAGTTGGGGAGCCAGTGGTTGAACATTCTCTGTCGTTCTCTCTCGCTTCAGCGTACGTGATGAGACCCTGGTTAGCCGCCTGCTGGGTTAGAACCTGATCACCAATCAGCCTCACGAAACGCTCGAAACGCGTCCTTGCCATCTTGGTGTTCTGGTTATTCTCCCGGAGGACCTTCACGCTGCTGTAGAGGTCCCAGCACTGGGAGATGGTCGTGACGTTGGAATTCGCATTCCTCGGCTCTGTGACGAGTTTCCAGGCGAGGCTCTGTACCTCCAGTTGCGGCGACAAGCCCCCGGTATATTCATCATGATCGTAATGGCTCAGGTGATCAAAGACACCCGAATGGAGTACGAACTCAAGACTCTGATCCCGTAGCGCCTCGTTCTGCTCACGGCTCAGTAGGGGATCGGCAGCAAGCATGCCGGGCTTCAAGTCGTGGGCAACGAGTAATGCCTGTGCCAGTTCGATCTTTCGAGCCTGCTCAAGCTGATCCAAGTTGGATAACTCAAGGAGACTCACGTAGTCTTCGAATTGCTTATTTGTGGTCTTCCATACCCGCAGGATGTCCTCCTCGCAGGCAGTGGTGCGCAACTCCAAAGAACGTTTATAGAGAGGTGTTTTTATCTGCGGGTGAGCGAGTAGCCGTTGAGGGTACCGACGTTGGTAGATCAGCAACCCGCGTGACTCAACCACGTACTTAAGCTTCATCTCCCACACTCCTCAGGCGGCAATGTACCGCTGATTGTACCGCTGATGGGGGAGGAATTTTCCTTAACTACATGATTAATAACAATTTAATCAGTAGCTATGGTGCCGGTAATAGGAGTCGAACCTACGACCTTCGCATTACGAATGCGCTGCTCTACCAGCTGAGCTATACCGGCGTGCCGTGAAGGCGGGCGTATTCTAGCCGAAAGGCGCCCCGCGGCGGCCAGTGTTTTTTTTGGAGACTCCGCTGGGCCGGCGCCAGCGCACTTCGTAGAGATCATCGCGCCGATCGGCGCCGTTGCGCACGGATCCCTGCCGGCGCAACGCCTGCAGCCTGCCGGGCTCGAGGTCGCAGACCAGCGTGGTCTCGGCGTTGGCCGTGGCCTCGATGACGATGGCATCGTGCGGGAAACCGAAATCCGACGGCGAAAACACGGCACTCTGCGCGTACTGCGCATCGAGGCACGGCGCCTGCGGCAGGCAGCCCACGCTGCCCGCCAGCACCACGTAGCACTCGTTTTCGATGGCTCGCGCCTGTGCGCAGAAGCGCACGCGCTGGTAGCCCTGCCGCGAATCGGTCCAGAACGGCACGAACAGGATGTCGACGCCCTGGCGGGCCAGCAGGCGCGGTGCCTCGGGAAACTCCACGTCGTAGCAGATCAGCACACCGATGCGGCCGCAGTCGGTGTCGAAGGCCTGGAGGTGCTCGCCGCCGCGCATGGCCCAATCACGGCGCTCGCCGGGCGTAGGGTGCAGCTTGGCGAAGTGATCGATCCTGCCGCTGCGGTGGCAGAGGTAACTGACGTTGAACAGGCGCCTGCCCGCCAGCACGGGCATCGACCCGGCGATGAGGTTCACCCGGTATTTCACCGCCATCTCGGCCATGGCAGCGCTGATGGCCGCCGAGTGGCCGGCCAGCGCGCGCATGCCGCGCCGGGTATCGAGGGTGGGGGCCAGCGTGAGCAGCGGCGCCGTGAAAAATTCAGGGTACAGCACGAAGTCGCAGCCGTACGAGGCCAGCGCGGCCACCTGCTGGTCGACGAGTCTCAGCAAGGCTTCGCGCGAAGCGAACTCCCGCATCTGCCACTGCACACAGCCAATGCGAACGCGAGCGGGGTGGGAGGCGGGACCTGTCATCGGGCGAGGCTCCAGTAACGTGGCGGCGGATTCTAGCGGGCTGTGGGTACAATTGCGCGGTTTCCGCACGCGAGAGCCCGCCTTGAGTACTGCAGCTTCCCCCACCGATCCCGGGCCCTGGCATCGCGACCATCCCTTCCTGGCCACCCTGCTGGTCAACCGGCCACTCACGGCGCCGAGCGCCGTCCGCGAGGTGCGCCATCTCGAGTTTGGCCTCGAGGACTCCGGCCTGCAGTACCTGCCCGGCGATACCTTGGGAGTGCTGGTCGAACAGGACGCCGCTCTGGTGGCCGAAGTCCTGCAACTGTGCCGACTGGAAGACGCCCCCCACCTGCCGGGGCAGTTGCGGCGGCACTTCGAATTGACGCAGGTCCACCCGGGCTTTCTCAAGCACTACGCCGCCTGCTCTGGTGCCCCGGCGCTGCAGGCCCTGCTGGCAGACCCCAAGGCGCTGCGCGCCTATCTGGAACACCGGCAGATCGTCGACGTGCTGCGTGAGTTTCCCGCGCCCCTCACCGAAGCGCAGTTGCTCGGCTGCCTGCGCCAGTTGCAGCCGCGCCAGTACTCGATCGCCTCCTCGCAGCGGGTGCTGCCGGACCGGGTGGCGTTGACGGTCGGCCTGCTGCGCTTCGACGTCGATGGACGCCAGCGCGCCGGTGCCGGCTCCGGCTTCCTGGCCGGACGGCGTGCCCTGCAGGACCGGGTGCCGCTGTATCTGGTGAGCAACCCGGCGTTCCGGCTGCCCGACGACCCTGCTGTCCCCATCATCATGATCGGACCTGGCACTGGCATTGCGCCGTTTCGCAGCTTCCTGCAGGAGCGCGCCGCGACCGGTGGTGGGGACCTCTGGCTGTTCTGCGGCAACCGTCGCCGCGACGAGGACTTTCTGTACGGCGATGAGGTACTGGCGGCCCGGCAGAGCGGACTGCTGACCCGCCTCAGCCTGGCGTTTTCGCGGGAGCAGCCGGAGAAGCGCTACGTACAGCACCTGGTGCTGGAGGAAGCACAGACGCTGTACGACTGGTTGCAGCGCGGCGCCCATCTCTATGTATGCGGCGATGCCAAGCACATGGCGGAAGCCGTGCAGGAAGCACTGATCACTGCCATCGCCAGCGCGCAGGGCAGCGACCTCCAGACTGCCCGCCAGTATCTGGTGCGCCTGCGCCAGCAGCGGCGCTACCAGCGCGATGTCTATTGAAACGTCACCCGGCACCCGGCGCGTCCGGGCAGAGGGCCGGCAAGGAGCACTGCATGCACATTCTGGTCACCGGCGCCAATGGCTTCATCGGGGCGGCGCTCTGCCGCAGGTTGCTGGAGCTTGCGGCGCAGCAACCGCAGCGCTGGCCGCTCGAGCGCCTCACCGCTGTCGACCTGCAGACAGAGGCGTTGCCAGCCCACCCGCGACTACACGCCGTGCAGGGCAGTTTTGCCGATCCCCCGGTGCTGGCCGCAGCGCTCGCCGAACCGGTTGATCTCGTCTTCCATCTGGCGTCGGTACCCAGTGGTCGCAGCGAAAGCGACCCGGCTCTCGGCATGGCCGTCAACGTGCAGGGCACCCTGCACTTGCTGGACCGCCTGAAGGCTGCCGGCTCTGTCCCCCGCCTGGTGTTCGCCAGTTCGATCGCCGTGTACGGACGTCCGCAGGCACCGCTGGTCACCGACGACACCGCGCCCGCCCCCACGCTCAGCTACGGTGCCCACAAGGTGATTGGTGAAGTCCTGGTGGACGATTACGCGCGTCGCGGCTGGATTCGCGGTTGTTCGCTGCGCCTGCCTGGCATCGTGGCCCGTCCGCCGGAGCCCAATGGCGCGGTGTCGATCTTTCTCAGCAACCTGCTGCGCGAACTTGCCGCCGGCCGCCCCTTCGTCTGTCCCACGTCCAGCGCGGCCACGACCTGGCTGATGTCGCTCGGCTGTTGCATCGACAACCTCGTGCATGCGGCGCAGCAGGAGTTCCTCACGCGGCGTACCTTCCTGCTGCCACCGCTGCGGGTTGCGCTGGGCGAGCTGGCCGAGGCGGTCGGGGACGCATTCGCGGTGGCTGATGTGGGCGCGCTGGTCCGCTGGCAACCGGACCCGTGGGTCGAATTCAATTTTGGCAGCTACCCACCGCTGCAACTGCCGGCAGCCGAGGCCGCCGGCTTCCGGTCCGACGGCAGTCTGGGCGCTCTGGTACGCGCCGCCCTCGCCGAGGCCTAGCAATCAAGCGCCCGTGCCTGCGCGGCGCGGGCAGCGACGCCGCCCGCGCTCAGGGCGGTGGCACCCGCTTGAGGATGTTGTACCTGCCGAAGCGGAAGGACTTGGCGCTCTTGCCGATCTCCCGCAGAAAGGTGAGGAGGGCGAAGCTCAGGCAGCCCAGCGCGATCATGAACAAGACGGCGATCGGCAGTTCCAGCCCCACCCCGAACAGCGCATCGAGAAAGAGGGCAATAATCACGAAACAGACGAACAGCGCACTCATCGTGCACATGGTGATGGCGCGGGAGATGAGCCGCGCCCGCATGGCCAGCGAGTGCTGTTCGGTTTCGACTTCGCGCGCTGCCGGGCTGCCCTCCTCCACCGACACCTCGTTGAGTCGGCGGCCGCGGTCAATGATGCGCCCCATGCGCACGCTCAGCACGCTGAGTGCGCCACTGATGGCCGTGAGCAGGAACACCGGGGCAACCGCCAGTTCGATGACGCGGGCGATGTCTGCCGCTGCGGAAGGTACGTTCATGACGCCAGCCTGCGCTGTCAGTGGTGATGACCGCCGGGGCCGTGGGCGTGGCCGTGCATCAACTCTTCCACGCTGGCCTCGCGGCAGCCGACCACTTCGATGTCGAAGATGAGCGTCTTGCCAGCCATCGGGTGATTGAGATCGACGGTCGCCATGGTGTGGCCCACCTTGAGAACGGTGACCTGCTGCTGCCCCTCCGGGCTCTGCAGGATGGCCTGCATGCCAGCCTCCCACTTCCGGGCACCACGCAGCTGGCTGATCGGCACGCGACGCTCGCTGTCCGCCAGCAGCTCGCCGAAGGCCAGCGCGGGCGTGAGCGTGGTGCTGAATTTGTCGCCCACCTCCCGACCCTCCAGCGCCTGCTCGAGGCCGGGCAGCAGCGAATGGGTGCCGTGCAGGTAGGTCATCGGCTGTCCTGCCGGCGAGCTTTCCAGTTCGCGGCCATCGGCTTCCTTCAGGGTGTAGTGGAACTGGGCCACCATCTTGGCGGTGATCGGCATGTCGTGGGTCCGGATTTTTACGGGAGCGCGATTGTCCCAGAATTCCCCCCGGGCTGCACCGGGCCTATCATGCCGCCCCGAGCCGGAGTCCAGACCATGCAAGCACTTGCCCGCCCGTCCATCGTTCTGCGCACGTTGCTGGTGCCGGTGTTGCTGGCGCTGGTGGCCGCGGTACTGGCCTGGCGGCAGCACGACTGGCCGCTGGATTCCATGTTCGTGGTGATCTGCTACCTGCTCGGCCTGCAGATGCAGCGCAACGAGCAACTGCTGCGCTTCAACCAGGCGCAGGATCTTGCCATCAAGGAGGCACGGCGCCAGCACGACGAGGAGCAACTGCGCAGTGCCCTGCTGTCGTCGGTGTCGCACGATCTCAAGACTCCACTGGTGACCATGCTGGGAGCGGCCACCTCGCTGCGCGACCTGCGCCAGGATCTCAGCGCCGAGGATCAGGCGGAACTGCTCGGTTCGATCATCAGCGAAACCCGGCGGCTCGAGTCCTACATCCAGAACCTGCTCGACATGACTCGGCTCGGCCACGGTACGCTGCCGCTCAGTCGCAGCTGGGTGAGCGTGTCGGAGCTTTACAACGTGGCGAGCAAGCGCCTGCTGCGCCAGTTCCCGGGCCAGTCGCTGCAGCTGCTGCTGCCACCAGCGCTGCCACCGCTGCACGTGCATGCCGCCCTCATCGAACAGGGGCTGTTCAATGGCCTCGAGAATGCCTGCAAGGCCGGCGGACCGGCCGGCACGGTGCTGGTGGAGGCAGGCCTGGCAGAGAGCGGCGACCACAAGGCCCGCGTATTGACGATCAAGGTCTGCGATCAGGGCCCCGGGCTGCCGGAGGCCGAGTGGGAGCCGGTGTTCGGGCAGTTCTACACCTTCAGCCAGGGTGACCGTTACGAAAAAGGCACCGGGCTCGGACTCAGCATCTGCCGCAGCATCTTCCGCGTGCACGGCGGAGAAGCGAAAATCGTGGCGCCGCCCCCGGGCTTCAGCCACTGTCTGCTGCTGCAGTTGCCGCTGCGGGACAGCGACCCCGATTCCCAGCCACAGGACAAACCCTGAACCATGCCCACCATCCTGCTCATCGACGACGAGCCGCAGATCCAGAAATTCCTGCGGATCAGTCTGGGTTCGCAGCAGTTCGACGTGCTGGCAGCAGAAAACGGCCACCGAGGCATCGCCATGGCCCTCGAGCACCAGCCCGACCTGATCATCCTCGACCTCGGCCTGCCCGACATGGACGGCAAGCATGTCTTGCAGAAACTGGTCGGCGAAGCACCGCGCAGTCCGGTGCTGGTGCTGTCGGTCAGAGCCAACGAAACCGAGAAAGTCGCCTGCCTCAACATGGGTGCCCACGACTATGTGGTGAAACCGTTCAGCGTCAATGAACTGCTGGCCCGGATCCGCCGCACCCTTGCGCTGCGTAGCCAACTGCAAGCCAGCGCGCTCAGTTTCGATGACGGTCAGCTGCAGATCGAGGAAGGCCAGCGGCGCGTGACGCTGGCGGGGGAACCCGTGGCGCTGACCCGCAAGGAGTGGGCCGTGCTGCTGCATCTGGTGCAAGCCAACGGCGGCCTCGTGACTCAGAGCACGCTGCTCCAGCAGATCTGGGGCGCGACCCATCTCGACGACACCCAGTACCTGCGCAACGTGATCCAGAAGCTGCGGCAGAAATTGCGGGACGATGCGGCACACCCTCGCTATCTGGAAACCGAACCCGGCGTGGGCTATCGCTTCGTGCCCGGCCGACAGGCCCGGGACAAGTGAGCGATTCCGGCCCCTGGCCACTGCAGCCCATCGCCTACCTGCGCAGCCCGTTCAGGCAGAAGTTCGCGATTCCACGTCAGCCGAATCTGGTGCGGGCGGCCCTCGGCGAGCTGGAATTCGTCGAAGGCTTCCGTGACCCCAACCTGCTGCGCGGTTTGGAAGGCTTCTCGCATCTCTGGCTGCTGTTCGTGTTCCACGCCATCGCTGCGCAGGGCTGGTCGGCGACCATCGCGCCACCCCGTCTCGGCGGCGACGCGCGCGTCGGGGTGTTCGCCTCGCGTTCGCCCTTTCGTCCCAACGGCCTCGGCCTGTCTGTGGTGGAACGCGGGGCGATCAGTCAGGTTGGCTCGCGCCTCTGCCTGCAGGTGCATGGCGTCGACCTGCTCGATGGCACACCCATCGTCGACATCAAACCCTACCTGCCCTACGCCGACTGCGTGCCGGATGCGAGCGCTGGCTACGCCGGCCTGCGCCCCGGCGCGGAAGTCGACGACAGCGCGAGCACCGTGGTCTTTACCGGTAACACACGGACTGTCCTGGAAGAAATTCACCAGACCCATCCGCACTTCGAAGCGCTGGTCCGCGGCGTGCTGCAGCAGGATCCCCGCCCGGCCCATCAGGCCCGGGGGCGGGACACGCGCGATTACGCGATGTGGCTGTACGACTACAACGTGCGCTGGCGGGTGCTGGCGACCGGTATCGACGTGTTTGCCATCGAGGCACTACCCGCCGGGCAGGTCCCGTGGCAAACCCCAGGAGTGAGCGAATGACCGAACTCGTGCTGGGCCCCGACCTGCTGGGCCTGCTGTTTCTCGTGGCACTGGGGGCTGGCTGCCTCGACACCCTGGTGGGCGGCGGGGGGCTCATCGTGCTGCCGGCGCTGGTGCTGACCGGCATGCCGCCGCTGCAGGCCCTCGGCACTAACAAACTGCAGGGCACCATGGGCACGGCCACGGCGACCTTCATGATGCTGCGGCACGGCAAGGCACGCTGGGACGACGTGCGCCCGCTGATGCGCGCGGCGTTCGGTGGCGCGATTGTCGGCTCGCTGCTGGTGCAGGTGCTCGATGCGCGCTTCCTCGGCTTCATGATTCCGGTGGTGCTGTGTGGTGTCGCCGGCTACTTCCTGCTGTCCGGCAACCTGCTGAAACACCTGCGCCCCATCCAGCTGACGCGCCAGACCTTCGCGCGTCGCGTGCTGCCGCTGATCGGCCTGTACGACGGCATGTTCGGTCCGGGCACCGGCTCGTTCTTCTCCATGGCCGGCGTGGCGCTGCAGGGTCAGTCGCTGCTACAGGCCACCGCCGTGGCAAAAACCCTCAACTTCGCCACCAATGTGGCGGCGCTGCTGGTCTTCATCGCGGCCGGGCAGATTCTCTGGCAAGCCGGTCTGGTGATGATGGCCGGGCAGGCACTCGGGGCCTGGGTGGGATCGCACATCCTGTTCAGGATCAACCCGTGGTACCTGCGCCTGCTGATCGTGGCCATGTGCCTCGCCATGCTGCTGCGCTACCTGCTCACCCAGTCAGGCTGAGCCCCGCCGCTCGCCGGCAGGCGTCAGCACCACCAGCACCACACCGAGCAGGATGATGGCCGCCCCCAGCAGGATGGGCAGCGTCAGCGGTTCGTCGGCGAGCAGCCAGCCCAGCAGCAAGGCCACCACCGGGTTCACGAAGGCATAGGTCGACACGCTGCTGGCACTGGCGTTCTGCAGTAGCCAGACGTAGGACGAAATCGCCACCATCGACCCGAACACCATGAGATAGAGAAAACCTCCCAGCGACAGCAGGCTGACCTGCGCCAGCTCGAAGTCACGCCATTCCCCGAGCAGGGCGGAGAACAGCAGCAGGCCGAGCCCCCCACCGAGCATCTGGCAGGCGGCCGACATGAAGACCGACGCCGGCCGGGCAAAAGTCTTGAGGTAGATGGACCCGATGGCCCACAGCAGCGAGGCCAGCACCAGCAGCAGCGAGGCCAGCAGCGTGAAGCGATCCGCCGCGGGCGTCGTGACCGCCTCCCCGGCGGGCGGCGCCGTGCCGAACAGCGTGGGCGGCGCGAGCAGCACGGCGGTGCCGAGCACGCCGAGCGCCACCCCCGACAAGCCGCGCAGGCTCGGCCGCGGCCCCCCGGCCCACAGCCAGTCCAGCACGATCAGCCACAGCGGCAGCAGGCTCACCAGCAGGGCCGCCAATCCGGAGTCGATGTCCTGCTCCGCCCAGGCCACGATGCCGTTGCCACCGAGAAACAGGAACAGGCCGACCACGCCCAGCCGCCACCACTGCGACCAACTCGGCAGGGGCACGCCTCGCCAACGCAGCACCAGCAGCATCAGCAGCCCGGCCAGCAGGAAGCGGCTGCCAGCCATCAGGAACGGCGGGAGGGTGGCGACCGCGTAGCGAATGGCGAGGTACGTCGACCCCCAGATGAAATACACCAGAAAAAATGCCGTCAGCAGTCGAACCCGCTGGGAAATGGCTGGCATGTGTTCTCCTTGCGTGGGCGCCGGCAAGCCACCGACGCGCTGTGGGCGTGCTGTGCAATCGGCCTAGGCGGAACGCAGTTTCTCGACCAGCTTGTCGGCCGTGCGCCAGGCCAGCGCCTGTAGCGTCTGCGTCGGGTTGCGGGCACCGGCAGTGCCCATGACCGACCCGCCCAGCACGCCGAGATTCGGACAGTCGTGCACGAAACCGAAGGCGTCGGTGACACTGGTCGAGGGGTCCAGCCCCATGCGGGTACCCCCGTGCGCGTGCGTCGACAGGACCGGGCCCGTACCACCCTGCCCCCCGACCACTTCAATGGCGCCGGCCGCGCGAAACCACTCGATCATCTTGCTCGCCGCATGGGCCGCCGCACGCGGCTCGTTGACCTTCGGCCCGGAGGTGATGCGCAGCACAGGATCGCCGTGCGGATCACGCACGTCCGGGTCGAGATCGCACCAGGTATTGGCGTAGGGAAAGGTATTGGTCTGCAGGTAGGCCGAGGCCCAGCGGCCGGCGTTCTCGGCGATGAACTGCTTCCACTGGCTGCCCCAGCGCCGCGGCACGCGTCCGAACGTGTTCATGCCGGCTGCCGCGATCGGGTGCTTCTCGGTATAGGCGTGGAGCGTGGCCCCGCCGATGAACCCGAGTCCGCCGTGATCGAAGTTGTCGTCGGCCCAGTCGTCGACCATCACGCCCTGGGCGATGGCGCCGTACCAGATGTTGAGGTCACGCGGAAACAGCGCGGCAACCGACACCCCAGCCTGCGCATCCCAGTGACCGAAGTAGTGCCGGCCGAGCTGGCCGCGGTTGTTGCCGATGCCGTCGGGATGGCCTTGGCTGCGCGACAGCAGCAACAGCCGGATGTTTTCGTAGGTGTACGTGCCGAGCAACACCGCGCGCGCCGGCTGCAGATACTCCTCGCCGTGGCGGAAATAGCGAACGCCGACGGCTCGGCCGTCGCTGTCGGTGACGATGCGTCGCACGTTGGCGTGGTCGACCACGCTCAGATTGCCGGTGGCCAGCGCCTTCGGAATGGTGGTGACGTCGGTGGAGCTCTTGGCGCGGATGTGGCAACCGCCACGGTCGCAGTAACCGTGGAAGGCACAGCCCGGGCGCCCCTCGTAGGGCTCGGAATTGATGGCTGCCGGGCCCCGGTACGGGTGCAGACCGATCGCTCTGGCGCTCGCCAGCATGTGGTCGAGGTAGTCGCAGGAACGCAGCGGTGGCATCGGGTACTCGCGCTGGCGCGGCCCCTCGAAAACGTTGCCGGCAGGGTCGAGCGTACCGCGCAGGTTACCGGCCTTGCCGCTGACGCCGACCGCGTATTCGACGTGATCGTAATAGGGCTCGAGCTCGTCGTAGCCGAGCGGCCAGTCTTCCACGGTGGAGCCCGCAGGCAGGTAAGCGGCGCCGTAGCGTTCCAGCGTGGCCGAGCGCACGCGAAAGTCCCAGGGATTCAGGCGCCAGCTCTGGGCGTGGTAGTGGATGGACGTGCCACCTACGGCGTTCATCATCGGATGGCGGGCCTGCTGGCGCGCCACCTGATCGACCGCCGTCCGGAACGTCGGCACCTCCCTGCCGGCCTTGCCCCCGGTGGTCACCAGCGCACGCACGTTGTTGTGGACTTCGTCGGCGCGGTAGTCGCGCCCGGGATCCATCCAGGTGCCAGCCTCGAGGCCGATGACGCGGAGGCCGGCACGCGCCAGCGGCAGAACGGCCACGCCCCCGGAGGCGCCGAGGCCGATCACCACCACGTCGGTTTCCGGAAGCTCAATGGCCATCGTGCTCACTCCCGTAGGCAGAGGTATGCAGGGGCGCCAGTCGCTGGCCCAGCCGCTGCATGTCGGCGGTGCTCGCGAGGACGGCTCCGGGGTAACCGATCAGATCCCAGCCGCCGAAGTCACGATTGCCACCGTACCAGGGGTCGCTGAACAGGCCTTCGAGCACCAGACGATGCACGCGATTGAACCAGGTGCTGCCCTCGGGAAACTCGGCCACGGTGCTGTCTTCCAGCGCCATCAGCAGCGCATCCTGCTGCTCGGTGTCCAGCGCCACGAAGCCCCGTCCGTGGCGGCGGCGGGCCGCCTCGTCGAGCGCCTGCAGACCGTTCTGCAACAACGGCAGATCGCGCTGGTTCCACTCCAGCAGACTGCGGTTGATGTAGGTGACCGCCCCCAGCGCCGAAGCCGCGGGGCCGAGCGCATCGGCCGGCAGCAGACGATCCGCCACCGCGGCCAGCACGGATTCCGACGCGGCACCCAGCGCCGAGACCGCCGCCGGCGCAGGCGGCGTGCTGCAACTGCTGTTCACCAGCGGGATCAGCGCGGCCGAGCCTGCCGCCAGACCGCCGCGCAGCCACTGGCGTCGGGAGGGATCGGCCGCCTGCTGCGGGCCGGGGGATTCTGGTTTGCTCATGGTGCAGGGGTCTCCGGATAGTTGAATACCGGCCACCGCGCCTTGAACTCGCGGTAGTCACTGTCGCCGGCCTCGATCACGAGGGTGGCCGTTTCGGCCGCACGCTTTTGCTCGAAGGCGGCGCGGTGGCTGCTGCCGACCGAGCGCAGTACCACCCGCAGCGCGGCGGGATCGGCTACATGGCGACGGAAGTAGTCGACGACGCCGGCCTGCGTGAGTCTGGCAACTTCCTCGGCCATCTGCAGACGACTGTCGGTCCGGGTTTCTTCGAGCAGAATGTCGTTCCAGAAGCGTGCACTCAGCGAATCCAGCCGCTCGGGCAGCTGCCGCATCTCGTTGAGCAGCCCAGCCTTGATGGCCTCGAATTGCTCGGGGGGCATGGCCTCGAGCGTGGCGGCGTAGTCCTGCAGGAAGGCGAGGATGCGATTCTCCAGCTCGATGGGATCGGCGACCGGCGACTCGATGGTGTAGAGCAGGCCGTCGGTGCGCAGGATGGGCAAGGTACCCACGTCCACCACGTAGCCAAGCTGCTGCTGGGTGCGCAGGGTGTCGAAGAAGGGTGATCCCAGCAAGGTGGCCAGCAAGCGCACCAGCCCCCGCGACTGCAGAGAGGTATCGGGTGCCTGCTGATAGATCACGATCGCGGAGTCCTCGTGGTCGATGTCCATCTCGGCGACGATGCGCCCCTGCTCCGGCAGATCGAGCACCGTGCCGTAACCGGGCAGCGGCGCGGCGGCGTCGGTCTTCAGATAACGTCGCACCAGTGCCAGCATGTCGCGCGCCGTGGTCTCGTCGACGTTGCCGTGGTACAGCGCCTCGATGCGCAGATTGCCGAGCAGCTGCGGTACGAAGGCCTCTACGTCCGCGAGCGTGATGGTCTGCAGCGCCTCGATGTTCTGCGCGGTCGACCAGTAGGGCTGTGCCACCAGCGCATCGAGCTCGCCCCCCAGCCGCGCATACGGCGTCTCCAGCCCGGCATTCTGCAGGCTGCGGATCATTTCGGCCTTGAGAATGTCGAAGCGGTCCTGACCGAAGTCCGCCGCGGTCAGCGTCTTCAGCAGGGATTCGAGCAACTCCTGCTGCTTGTCGCTGTAGCCGCCGACCGCCAGCGTGAAACCACGGCTCCGCGTCCCGATGCCAAAGCCGGCGCCGGCGAGATTGGCCGGGTAGGCGTAGGCACTCAGCCGATCGTTGACCAACGTCACGACCAAGGTCGCCAGCAGCGAATTGCGCAGCGAATCCTCGAACACCGGCGTGAGCGCATAGAGGTAGAAGTTGGCGCGCGGTGCGAAGAACTGGTTGTCTTGCTTGAACCAGAGCCGTATGCCGTCCTCGTCCACCAGCAGGGTGGGTTTCTGCAGCACGTTGGGCTGGTCCGGCGGCAAAGGGGCCTCCAGACGCGGCTTGAGGGCCAGGTCCTCGGGAATGAACGGATTGGGCGGCATGATGGCGAGCGCCGCAGAGCGCGGGTAGTCAGCCCAGCGCCGCTGGCGCTCGGCCGTGACCGACTGCCGCGAGAAAGGCGTGCCATACCAGCGTTCGGTACTGTCGACCGGCAAGCCGCGCGCCGACAGCGTCAGCAGCATGTTGTCCGGACGCAGCGACCGCAGCACGCGGCGGATGAGCGCGGCATCGAAGTCGGCATAGAAATACTCGGCGGTGATCAACTCCTGCTTGGGGTAGCTCCGCAGGCGCTCGGCGAGGTTGGTCACCAGACCCACCGGACCGACCGCCTCCTGGTACTGGAAGTCCAGTTCAGCCATCGTCGCCAGTTCGCGGTAGAGCCAGTCGGTGACACCGGCCTTGTCGACGAGGTCGATGTACTGGAACAGCAGCGCGGTGATGTCGTCGACATGGGCGAGGCCCTCGGCCGTGAGCGCGATGTTGACGTTGAAGACGCTGACGTCGTCGTTGGCGGTGCTGGCGCCGGCACTCAGTGCATTGGCCCAGCCGAGGTCCCGCAGGACTTCCAGCAACGTCCCCTCGCCTTCATGGCCGAGGATGTTGGCGAGATAGTCCACGGGGCGTTGCCGGTAGTAGCGTCGCAGGTCGGGAATCGGAAAGCTGTAGCTCAGCGCCCGCGTGTCACGGATCGGCTCCACGTTGACCTGCAGTGGCAGCACGCCAGGCTCGAACAGTGGCTCCTGGCTGCGCGGGCTGCTGCGCTGCCTGTCGACCACGGGACCGAAGTACTCGCGCGCCATCGCCTCCAGCTCGTCGAGACTTTCACGGCCAAAGATGGCCACCGACATCAGGTTGGCGGAGTAGTACCGATCGTAGTGCGCTAGCAGCGCTTCCCGCAGCGTGGTCTCCCCCTGATCCCGCAGTGTGTCCAGACTGCCCACGGCAAAGCCGGCCATCGGGTGCCGGGGATTCACCACAGCCTTCAGCACCGCCTGGTTGCGACGACCATCGTCCTGCAGACCGCTCTGGTACTCGGAATTGACGGCGTTGCGCTCGCGGTTGACATAGTCCTCGGAAAACAGCGGGGCAATGAAGAACTGCGAGAAACGGTCGAGTGCCTCCGGCAGCCAGGCGGCGTCTATCTCGAAATAGAAGTTGGTGTTTTCGTAGGCCGTGTAGGCGTTGTGGCTGCCGCCGTGCGACTCGATGAACTCCTGGTACTCCGCAGGCGCCGGGTAGCGCGCCGTGCCGAGAAACAGCATGTGCTCGAGAAAGTGCGCAAGGCCGGCGAAGTCCGCCGGGTCGCTATTGGACCCGGCGGCAACGTTGACGGAGGCGGCCGCTCGGTCCGCCGTCGGATCGGAGATCAGCAGCGCCTGCATGCCGTTCGGCAGATCGAGCGCCCGGTACTCGCGCCGATCGTTCGGGCTCTTGGTGACGGCCACCGGGCCGCTGGCGGGACGGTCGAGTCCACTGCAGGCGCTGAGTACCCACAGCAGCAGCACCGGCCAGAGAGCGCGACGCGTGAACCGGGAGGCTGGGAAGGACATGACGGGACCTGGGTGCCGAAAAGGGAAGCCGGCACCTTAGCAAAGGTACGACGACGGCGCATCGTGCCATCGCGGAGCCCCGGCGGTCCGGCTGCCGGCGCCAGTGCGTAACAAATGCGGAACCTAACTAACGATGGCCCCGCCAGTGGCAGGCTGTGTAAAATGACTGGCCAGTCATAATTTCAGGTAGCTCCCATGTCCGTCTCGTTTTACCGCCGACGCCTGCGTCGATTCGGCGCCGCCCTCCTGCTGTCTGCGCTGGGTACGTCGGCGTCGCTGCCCTTCACTTTCGCCCAGCCGGCACCTGCCGCCTCCGGCGAGGCCAGTCTGACCGTCAATGCGGGCCGGGCCGAAACTGCCCAGTTCAAGCGCTACCTCACCATCAATGGCACGGTGCGCGCCTGGCAGGACGTGGTCATTGCCCCCGAGGTCGGCGGCTACCGGGTGCAGGACGTGCTGGTTGACGTCGGGGATACGGTGCGGGCCGGGCAGCCACTGGTGAAGCTTTCCACCTCCATCCTTGCCACGGACCTGGCCGCCCGTCAGGCGGCCCTTGCGCAGCGCGAAGCCGAGGCCGTGAACGCCGATCTGGCGCTGGAACGGGCCAAGGCAGTCGCCGCCAAGGACCTGCTGTCGACCGCCGACCTCGACCGGCTCAACAGCGAAGCGCTGGGCGCCCGCGCCCGCCTGGATGCTGCCAAGGCAGATCTGGACGCTGCCCGTCTGCGGCTGCAGTTTGCGACCGTGACGGCACCCGACGACGGCATGATCACTTCGCGGTCGGTGTCGGTGGGGCAATTGGCCCAGGTCGGCAGCGAGATGCTGCGACTGCTGCGCCACAACCGCGTGGAATGGCGGGGTGAGGTCCCGGAAAGCAGCCTGCCCTCTCTCAGTGCCGGCCAGAGCGTGCTGATCACCGGCGTTGATGGCAGCGAGCATCCCGGCGTGATTCGCGTGGTCTCGCCGACGGTGGACGCCAGCACCCACAACGGCATCGTCTACGTCGACATCGAAGGCGGGCCGGCCCTGCGACCCGGCATGTTTGCGCGCGGACGCATCGAATACACCCAGAGCGAGGCCCTGCTGGTCCCACTCGCCAGCCTCGTCACCAGCGACGGCTACAACTACGTCTTCGTGGTGCAGGCCGACCGCACCGTCCGCCGCCAGCTCATCCAGACCGGCGTGCTGCAAGGCGATCGCATCGAAGTGCTGGGAGGCCTGAATCCCGGCGAGAACATCGTCATCAATGGCGCCGGCTTCCTGAAGGACGGGGACCTGGTCAACGTCAGCACCGCCACGACCGGAGTACGCTGAAATGAACTTTGTCACCTGGTCCATCCGCAATCCGGTTCCCGTCATCATGATGTTCATCGCGCTGACGGTGGCCGGCGTCGTCAGCTTTCCGCGGCTCGGCGTGCTGGATCGACCCGACGTGGAGTTTCCGGCGGTGGTCGTCACCGTCACCTACGCTGGCGTGGCGCCGTCACAGATGGAGTCCGAGGTCACGCGCAAGGTCGAAGACGCCGTGGCCACGCTGGCCAGCATCGAGGAGCTGCGCTCGACGGTCAACGAGGGCGCTTCCACCACCGTGATCCAGTTCGCCTTCGGCGTGGACATGCAGGACAAGATGGATGAGGTGCGGGATGCACTCACCCGCATCCGCTCCGACCTGCCCCAGGATGCCAACGAGCCCATCGTGTCGCGGACCACCACGGCCGGTCTGCCGGTCGTGACCTGGAGTGTGGCCTCCGACAAGATGACGGACACCGAGCTGTCGTGGTTCGTGGACCTGACGCTGGCGCGCGAACTCACGGCGATTCCTGGCGTGGGTCGTTTCACGCGCGTGGGTGGCGTCAACCGCGAGATCCGCGTCGATCTCAACCCGGACCGCATCGCCGCACTGCGTACCACCGCCGCCGACGTCTCGCGCCAGCTGCGCCGCATCCAGGCCGAGTATCCCGGTGGCGAGGCCCGCCTCGGCGGTCTGGAGCAGACGGTGCGCACGACCGGCCTCATCAAGACGGTGCAGGAACTGCGCGAGCTGCCGATCCTGCTGCCGGACGGCCGCAACGTCCGCCTCGATGCCCTGGCCGATGTGCGCGACCAGCCCAGCGAACAGCGGGCAATGGCCCTGTTGAACGGCAAGCCCGTGGTGGGTTTCGAGATCGTGCGGGCCTGGGGGGCCAGCGCGCTCGACGTCGCCAAGGACGCCCGTGCCGTCGTGGAGCGCCTCAAGACCGAATACCCGGACATCACGTTTGCCGAGGCGAGCTCCACGGTCGAGTACATCCAGACCTCCTACGATGCCTCGATGGAAATGCTCATCGAAGGCGCCATTCTGGCGGTGATCGTGGTGTGGGTGTTCCTGCGCGACTGGCGGGCCACTCTCATTTCGGCGGCCGCACTGCCGCTGTCCATCATCCCCACCTTCTGGGTGATCTACGCCTTCGGCTATACGCTCAACATCCTCACCCTGGTGGCGCTGACGCTGGTGGTGGGCATTCTGGTGGACGATGCCATCGTGGAAGTGGAAAACATCGTGCGCCACCTGCGCATGGGCAAGAAGCCGCGCGAGGCCGCCATGGATGCGGCCATCGAGATCGGCCTCGCCGTAGTCGCCACCACGCTCACCATCTGCGCCGTGTTCATCCCGGTGGCCTTCATGGGCAGCATCGCCGGGGAGTTCTTCCGTCCCTTCGGCTTCACCGTCGCCATTGCCGTGCTGTTCTCGCTGCTGGTAGCCCGCATGCTCACGCCCATGATGGCCGCCTACTTCCTCAAGCCGCACCAGGCCGAAGAGAAGGAGAGCAAGGCCCTGCTCTGGTACCTGGAAAAGGTCCGCTGGTGCCTGCAGCACCGCGGCCTGGTGGTGGTGGTATCGAGCGTGATCATGGGCGTGATGCTGTCGCTGTTCCGCTTCCTGCCGACCGGTTTCGCACCAGCCGGCGACAACGGTTTCACCCAGCTGTCGGTCGAACTGGCACCGGGCGCCACCATCGATGAGACGCTGCGGGTTGCCGAGGAGGCGCGGCAGATCCTTGCCCGCTTCCCGGAAGTGAAGAGTATCTACACGTCGATCGGCAGTGCCGGCGGTGGCGATGGCTTTGGCGGTGGTGGCAGTACGGCGGCGGTGCGCAGCGGCACGCTCACGATCCAGCTCGACAATCCGGACGACGTCACCGGTCTGCAGCAGGAATTCGAACTGAAGGCCACCGAGGCGCTGCGCAGCATCGCCGGCGCCCGTCTGCAGTTCAATGGCGCCGGGGGTGACCGCTTCCAGCTTACGCTGGTCGGCGACAATCCCCAGCTGCTCAATGCCGCCGCCGCCAACGTGGAGCGCGAGCTGCGCACCGTCGAAGGCCTCGGCGCCATCAACAGCAGCGCCGCGCTGCAGAAGCCCGAGATCGTCATCCGCCCGGATGCCGAGCGGGCAGCGGCACTCGGCGTCACCACCGAGGCGATCAGTCAGGTGACGCGCATCGCCACTTCCGGCGACGTCAGTACCGGCCTTGCCAAGTTCAACCTCGACAACCGGCAGATTCCGATCCGCGTGCGCCTCAACGACAACGCGCGCAGCGATATCGATCGCATCAGTCAGCTGACCGTGCTCGGTACCAGCGGACCGGTCCCGCTGATCAACGTGGCCGATATTTCGCTCGGCTCCGGTCCTGCCGAGATCGCCCGCGTGAACCGCAGCCGCAACATCACGCTCAGCGCCAACCTCAACGGGCTGCCGCTCGGCGATGTGCTCGAGCGGATCGAAAGTTCGCCGGCCATCCGCAACCTGCCGGAGGGTGTGGAGTCGCTGCGCACGGGCGACGCACGCTTCATTTCCGACGTGTTCGGCCGCTTTGCCACCGCCATGATCATCGGCATCTTCGCGATCTATGCTGTGCTGGTGCTGCTGTTCCACAAGTTCGTGCAGCCGCTCACCATCCTGTCGGCACTGCCCCCGTCGGCGGCGGGCGCCGTGGTGTCCCTGCTGATCGGCGGCTACGGACTTGCCATCAATTCCCTGATCGGCCTGCTGATGCTGATGGGCATCGTCACCAAGAACTCCATCCTGCTGGTGGAATACGCCATCATGGCGCAGCGTGACCAGGGCCTGTCCCGGCTGGATGCCGTGCTGGACTCCTGCTCGAAGCGGGTACGTCCCATCGTCATGACCTCCATCGCCATGAGTGCCGGCATGTTGCCGGTGGCCATGGGCTGGGCCGGCGATCCGAGCTTCCGCGCCCCGATCGGCGTGGCGGTGATGGGCGGCCTGATCGTCTCCACCGTAGTGAGCCTGTTCATCGTGCCGGTGTTCTACACCCTGGTCGACGACATGCAACTGGGTTTTGCCCAACGCTTCGGCAAATGGTTCGGTGCGCAGGAACCGACCGACGCCACTGCTGCGGCACCCCAGCATCCCTGATTCACGCCCAAACCCACCCGGTGGCGCTGGCCGCGGGGGCCGCGAGTCCCCTGCGTGCCGAGGCTCCACGGTGCAACGCCGAGAGGATCTGCCGATGACCACCGAAAGAGCTGCCCGTTCGCTGCCCGGCTTCCGCTGGTTTTTCTCCCTGCTGGGTCTGCACCTGCTCGCCCTGGCGGGACTGGTGCTGCTGCCGCCCGTGCTGAAGGCCGTGGCCTTGCTGCTGTTGGCAGGGTTGCTGGTGTGCTGGTTCGGTTTCTACATGGTGCAGCCCAATCAGGGCAAGGTACTGCAACTGTTCGGACGCTATGCGGGCACCGATCGCCGCGAGGGCCTGCGCTGGGCCAACCCCCTTTTCAGCAAAAAGTCGGTCAGCCTGCGCGTGCGCAACTTCGAGAGCAGCCGCCTCAAGGTCAACGATGCGCACGGCAACCCCATCGAGATCGCCGCCGTGATCGTCTGGCGCGTCGTCGATACCGCAGAGGCCGTATTCGAAGTCGACAACTACGAAAGCTACGTGACCATCCAGAGCGAAGCCGCGCTCCGCAATCTCGCCACCAGCTATCCCTACGAGGAGCATGGCGAGGACTATCAGGGACTGACCCTGCGCGGCTCCTCCAACGACATTGCCAGCAAGCTGCGCATGGAGGTGCATGAGCGACTGCAGAAGGCCGGCGTCGAGGTCATGGAGGCCAGGCTCAGCCACCTCGCCTACGCCCCGGAGATCGCCCAGGCCATGCTGCAGCGCCAGCAGGCCAGCGCCGTGCTGGGCGCCCGCAAGATCATCGTGCAGGGCGCGGTCAGCATCGTGCAGACTGCGCTCGAGCAACTGCGCAGTCAGGGTGTGGTCGATCTGGATGCCGACCGCACGGCGGTGATGGTGAGCAATCTGCTGGTGGTGCTGTGCGGTGACCAGAAGGCCCAGCCCATCATCAACACCGGCAGCCTTCAGTAAGGCGGCGCGTCGGTGCCCGGGCTCTGCTTGAAGGCCGCCAGCGCCCGCTCGCGTCCGAAGGCGAGATCGACGATGGGCAGCGGATAGCCCGCTGGCCGCGCTGCCTCCGGCGCATGCAGGCTGCGATCGTCGAGGCCGGCCAGCTCCGGGAGATACTGTCGCAGAAAGCGACCCTCCGGATCGAAGCGCTCGGATTGGGTCACGGGATTGAAAATGCGGAAATACGGCGCGGCGTCGGTGCCGGTCGAGGCGCTCCACTGCCAGCCCCCGTTGTTGGCCGCGAAATCACCGTCCACCAGATGCTGCATGAACCAGCGTTCGCCCCAGCGCCAATCGATCAGCAGCTGCTTGCTGAGGAACATCGCGACGATCATGCGCAGGCGATTGTGCATCCAGCCGGTCTGCAGCAATTGACGCATGGCGGCGTCCACGATCGGTATGCCGGTGCGGCCCTCGCACCAGGCCTGAAAATCCCCTGCATCGTGCCGCCACGGCACGTGCTCCACATCATCGCGCCAGGGCAGATGCCGGCAGACGTGCGGGTAGTGCCACATGATGTACTTGTAGAAATCGTGCCACAGCAGTTCGTTTTGCCACGAAAACACCCCGTTGCCCTCCTGCCAGCGCGCCGACTCGCGCCAGCACTGCCCGATCGACAGCACGCCGGCCGCGAGATAGGGCGAAAGGCAGCTGGTGGCGTCGAGCGCCGGGAAATCCCGTGCGAGCTTGTAGTCACCGATTCGCTGTCGGCAGAACGCCAGCAGCCTGGCCTGCGCCGCCGGCTCACCCGCGGGCCAGCGCTGCGCAGAGGCCGGGTCGCCCGGGCCGAAATCGAGCGCATCCAGGCCGAGCCGCTGCGGCAGCGCGGGCAGCGTGGGCACGGCCTGACCCACGACCAAGGGCGGTGAGTGGTCGACCAGCAGCGCCCGCACGGCCCGACCGAAGGGAGAAAACACCTTGAAGGGTTCGCCACTCTTGTTCAGCACACTGTGTGGCGGCAGCAGCAGGTGGTCGAGGTGCCGCTGCGCCCGCACCCCCAGCCGCTGGCAGAGGGCAGCCACCGCCTCGTCACGCCGCCGCTCATGGACCGGCACTTCGAGATTGCAGTGCAGCTCGGTGGCCGCGAGCGCCGGGAGTACGGTCTCCAGCAGCGGGACGACGTCCCGGTAACGCGGCACCTGCAGCAGCAGCAGCGGGATGCCGAGCGCCGCCAACGCCTGCTCGAGGGCCTGCAGGTTGCGCCGCCAGAAGTCCCGCTTGATGGGGGCGTCATCGTGCGCGTTCCACTGCTCGGGCGTGGCAATGTACAGGCCCACCACGGGCAGGCCACTCTGCTGCGCCGCTGCGAGGCCGGGATTGTCTTGGACACGAAGATCGGTGCGGAACCAGTGCAGGGCTACAGTCACAGGGCGTTTCTCAGGCTGAGGTGGTTGGAGTGGGGTTGGAGGAAAGCTGGGCGGTCGGGACTATCTGGCTAGGCCATGTCACCTGCTGCTGCAGCGCCTGCAGCAGGCCGGCAAAGTAGCGTGCACCGACTTCCCGGAGATCGTGGTGACCCGCCGCGGCCAGCAGCCGCGCGAGGGCCGCGCAGGCCTCGGGCGCCCGCGCCATCAAGCTGTCCTGGTAACGCGCATGCAGATCGAGCAGTCCTGCGGCGGAGAGGCCCCGGCGGCAGAGGTCCTGCCAGTGCTTCGTGGCAAAGACGCGCGTGACGAAGCTGTCCCGCAGCGCGGGATCCTCGAGACGGCCATCCTCTTCCACCGGCAGCAGGGGCCAGCGTGCGGTGAGGGCCGCCGCAAAAACGCCCCGGCCGCTGTTCGGCCCCGAATCGCCGTCGTCGCGATAGACCTTCACCTGGAACAGCCCGCAGCTCGGCGAATTGCGGATGAAAATGTAGCCGCACAGGTCCTGCAGTTCGGGGAGGCGGCTGGCCGTGTAGGCCGCCAGACGAGCCGTGTGGTCGCGGCGTGCATCGTCCACCTCGACGACGCGCGGCGCGGCCGCGCTGCCCACCAGCCGCACCGGCCGCCGCGGCACGCCGAGTCCGGCGCCAACCTCGGGGCAGGTCGGCACGAAGTCGAAGTAGCGCGCGAGATCGCGGGTCAGCAGGGGCAGGTGCTTGTGCTGGCCGTCGTAGCGGACCGGCTCACCGAGCAGGCAGGCACTTACCCCTACCTTGATGCGGCTGCCCGCGTCCCTGTTGTCGGTCATCTCATTCCCCGTGATCCGCGTACTGCCGGGCGTGGCCGCCGTGCTATAAAGCGGCTTGTTTCCCGGCTATTTCCTACGGATTTTCCTCCCCAACGGATCGTCATGACCCAACGCGCTGTTCTGTTCGCCAACCTCGGTTCTCCCGACCACCCGGACGTGCCTTCGGTGCGTCGCTACCTCGACCAGTTCCTCATGGATCCCTACGTGATCCAGCTGCCCTGGCTGCTGCGTCGGCTGATCGTGAGTCTGTTCGTGCTCCCCACCCGTCCGAAGCGTTCCGCCCACGCCTATGCCAGCATCTGGACCGAACAGGGGTCGCCCCTGGTGGCGCTGTCACTGCAGCTGCTGGAACGACTGCGCGAATCGGCCCGCGTGCCGGTGGCGATGGCCATGCGCTACGGGTCGCCGTCGATCGAGAGCGAACTGCTCAAGCTGGCGGCGCTGCCCGGTATCGAGGAAGTGCTGCTCTTTCCGCTGTACCCGCACTACGCCGAAAGCACGGTGCTGACCTCGGTGAAGGAGGCAGAGCGCGTCATCGCCGCCCACGGCCTGCGCCTGGTGCTGCGCGTCCCGGCGCCCTTCTATGCGGATCCGGCCTACATCCGCAGTCTGGTCAGCAGCGCAGAGCCCTGGCTGCAGGCGGAGCATGACCACGTCCTGTTCAGCTATCACGGCCTGCCGGAGTCGCATCTGACCAAGGCCGACCCGACTGGCAACCACTGCCTGCGGCAGCCCGACTGCTGCAGCAGGCCCTCGGAGGCGCACGCGACCTGCTACCGCCATCAGGTGCTGCGCACCACCGAACTGTTCGTGGCCGCTGCCGGGCTGGCACCCGAGCGCTACTCCGTGGCTTTTCAGTCGCGGCTGGGCCGGGCCAAGTGGCTGGAGCCGTCCACCGAACACGTCATCACGGCACTGGCCGAACGTGGCGTGAAGCACCTGCTGGTACTCTGCCCGGCCTTCGTGACCGACTGCCTCGAGACGTTGGAGGAGATCGAGATCCAGGGCAACGAAACCTTCAAGGCAGCGGGCGGCGAGACGCTCACGCTCATCCCCTGCCTCAATGACCACCCGCAGTGGGTGGCAACGCTGCGCACCATGATCGAAGCCGCCTAGGAGCCTCGGATGCTGTACCTGTGGATCAAGAGCCTGCACCTGCTGTTCGTCATGGCCTGGGTGGCCTGCGTGTTCTACCTGCCACGCATTCTGGTCAACATGGCCGAGGTCGGCGATGTGCCGTTCATCAACGGCAGACTGCAGTTGATGGGCAAGCGCCTCTACCGCTTCGGTCACATCATGTTCGGGCTGGCGCTGGCGCTCGGGGCCTGGCTCTGGTGGGGCTTTGGCATCAGCGGCGGCTGGCTGCTGCTCAAACTGGTGCTCGTCACGGCCCTGCTCGGGTACTTCGTCTGGAGCGGCCGGCTGGTGAAGCGCGGCACGGCGCTGCCCGGCGCGCGTACGCTGCGGCTGCTCAACGAACTGCCGATCCTGCTGGTGCTGCTGGTGATCTTCCTGGTGCTCGCCAAGCCATTCTGAAGCCGGGGCGCAGCCCTCAACGCGCTTTGCCGCTGCGCTTGCCGTGGCGCGGAGCGCGGGAACCGGTCACCTTGCCGGCAAAGGGTCGGGGGCGCTGCGGTGCAGGCGGCACCAGATGCTGCTCACCGAGGCCGATGAGATCGCTGCGTCCCATCTTCACGAGGGCCTCCCGCAGCAACTCGAAATTGGCGGGGTCGTGGTAGCGCAGGAAGGCCTTCTGCAGGCGGCGCTGCTCCAGCCGCTTGGCAATCACCATTTTTTCGCTCTTGTAGTGCAGCTTCTTCAGCGGATTGCGACCCGAGTGGTACATGGCGGTCGCCAGTGCCATGGGGGAAGGATAGAAAGTCTGCACCTGATCGGGCTTGAACTTGCGCCGCTTCAGCCAGAGCGCCAGCGACAGCATGTCCTCGTCCCGTGAACCCGGATGCGCGGCAATGAAGTACGGAATGAGGTACTGCTTCTTGCCGGCCTCCGCCGAATACTTGTCGAACAGTGTCTTGAATTCGTCGTACAAGGCGATCGACGGTTTCATCATCTGCTGCAGGGGCCCGTCTTCGCTGTGCTCCGGCGCAATCTTGAGATAGCCACCCACGTGGTGGGTCACGAGTTCCTTGATGTATTCGGGGTCACGCAGCGCGAGGTCGTAGCGCAGGCCGGAGGCCACCAGAATCTTCTTGATGCCCGGCAGTCGGCGGGCACGCCGGTAGAGCTGGGTGGTCTGGCTGTGGTCGGTCTTCAGGTGCTTGCAGATGGTGGGGTACACGCAGGACAGCCGGCGGCAGCGCTGGCCGATTTCGCTGTGGGCCTCCTTGCAGACCAGACCATACATGTTGGCGGTCGGTCCGCCGAGATCACTGATCACGCCGGTGAAGCCCGGTACCTGATCGCGGATCTTTTCGACCTCCCGCAGGATCGACTCTTCCGACCGACTCTGGATCACGCGCCCCTCATGCTCGGTGATCGAGCAGAAGGTGCAGCCACCGAAGCAGCCACGCATGATGTTCACGGAGGTCTTGATCATGTCGTAGGCGGGTATGGTGGCACTGCCATAGCGTGGGTGCGGACGCCGCTGGTACGGCAGATCGAACACCGCGTCCATTTCCGGCGTTTCCAGCGGCAGTGGCGGCCGATTGACCCAGATTTCCTTGCTGCCGTGTTTTTGCACGAGCACACGGCCGTTGAAGGGGCTGGCTTCCTGGTGCAGCACGCGCGACGCATGGGCATACAGCACGGCATCGTGGCTGACTTTCTCGAACGAGGGCAGCCTCACGTAGGTGGTCTCGAGATCGAGTTCGTGCTTGTGCTGCAGCGGCAGTGGAATGATCTTGAGCGGCTGGGCCGCCTGCGGATCGGCCTGGGGCTCGGCAGGCTGCTCGCTCACGTACTCGTAGGGATTCGGCATCTTGTCGATCTTGCCCGGCCAGTCCACGCGCGTGGAGTCGATCTCCGTCCAGCCCGGCGGGACACTGTCGCGGATGATGGCGGTGCCGCGCAGATCGGTCAGGTCAGCGATGCGCCGCCCGGCGGCCAGCGCGTGCGCCACTTCCGCGATCGCCCGCTCGGCATTGCCGAACAGCAGGATGTCGGCCGCCGAATCGATGAGGATGGAACGGCGGATCTTGTCGCTCCAGTAGTCGTACTGGGCGATGCGTCGCAGCGACGCCTCGATGCCGCCGATGACCAAGGGAACTCCCGGCCAGGCCTGCCGGCAGAGCTGACTGTAGACGATGACCGCCCGGTCAGGCCGCTTGCCGCCCTCGTCGTTGGGCGTGTAGGCATCGTCGCTGCGCAGTCTGAGGTCGGCGGTGTAGCGGTTGATCATGGAATCCATGTTGCCGCCGGTGATGCCGAAAAACAGGTTGGGCTTGCCGAGGGCGAGGAAGTCCTCGGTGTTCTGCCAGCGTGGCTGGGCGATGATGCCCACCCGGAAACCCTGGGCTTCGAGGAAGCGACCGATGACGGCCATGCCGAAGCTCGGGTGGTCGACGTAGGCGTCGCCGGTCACGATGATGATGTCGCAGCTGTCCCAGCCCAGCTGATCCATTTCCGCGCGGGACATGGGCAGGTACGGCGCCGGCCCGTAGCATTCGGCCCAGTAGCGGGGGTAACTGAACAGGCTGCCGCTCTGGTTGGAGCGAAGGGGGCTGCTGGCGGGTACTGCTGGGGGAAGCTCGCGCATGCGGCAATGGTACTTGGCCGGCCCCGGCAGAAGCCAGCCTGAGGCGCCCGCCTACTCCGGTGACTGCACGGGCGCGGAGCGCGGCGGGAACTGCAGCGGGAAGGGTGCGACGTTGTCGCCCTTGCTGATGGTGGCCACCCCCTCTTTCTCGACTTCGTCGATGCGGATGACGGCCTGCAAGGGAATGAAGCTGCGGCGCACGCCCTGGAATTCCGCCTTGAGCTTTTCTTCCATCGGATCGACCACGCGCTGGCTGCGCTCACCGAACACGAAATTCTCGATTTCGATGAAACCCCACAGGTCGCTCTGGTAAACCTCGCGCGCGTAGACCTCGTAGATCTGGCCCTTGTTCAGGAAGGTGATACGAAACAGTTCCCGTAACTCTTTGACTTTACTGCCCATTGCTTGGCTGCCTGCGGCGTGGGTACGGCGGGGAATATTGGGCTGGGCCCGACTGAATTCAAGTATACTCCCCGGCCTTTTTCCAGCCGCGCCCCACCGCCAACGATGAGCAAGAAAGTCTTCATCCAGACCCATGGCTGCCAAATGAACGAGTACGACTCCGCGCGCATGCTCGACCTGCTGCGGGAGTTCGAGGGCATGGCCGTCACCGACAAGGCCGAAGAGGCCGACCTGCTGCTGCTCAACACCTGCTCGATCCGCGAGAAAGCTCAGGAAAAGGTGTTCCATCAACTGGGCCGCTGGCGGGAACTCAAGCTGGCCAAGCCGGGACTGCGCATCGCGGTCGGCGGCTGTGTGGCCAGTCAGGAGGGGGCTGCCATCGGCAAGCGCGCACCCTATGTGGATGTCGTGTTCGGGCCGCAGACCCTGCACCGACTGCCAGAGTTGCTGCGGGCCGCCGACGGCTACCGCCCTGTGGTCGACATCAGCTTCCCCGAAATCGAAAAATTCGACCGGCTGCCGGAACCCACGTCGGAGGCCGCCTCGGCCTTCCTGACCATCCAGGAGGGCTGCTCCAAGTACTGTTCATTCTGCGTGGTGCCCTATACCCGCGGCGAGGAAGTCAGCCGCCCGCTCGACGACGTGCTGGCGGAGGCCGTGCACCTCGCCGGGCAGGGCTGCAAGGAACTCGTGCTGCTCGGCCAGAACGTCAACGCCTACCGCGGTCTCACCCATGACGGCAAGGTCACGGACCTGGCAACCCTGATCACCTACCTCAGCGCCCTGGAGGGCATCGAGCGCCTGCGCTTCACGACCTCCCACCCCCTCGAGTTCAACCAGAACCTGATCGACTGCTACGCCAGCGTGCCCAAACTGGTCAGCCACCTGCACCTGCCGGTGCAGAGCGGCTCGGACCGGGTGCTCGCCCTCATGAAGCGCAACCACACGGTGCTGGAGTACAAGTCGATCATCCGCCGTCTCCGGCAGGTGCGGCCGAACATCAGCATCTCCTCCGATTTCATCGTCGGCTTTCCCGGCGAAACCGAGAAGGACTTTCAGGACACCATGCAGCTGATCGCCGACATCGGCTTCGACAGTTCCTACAGCTTCGTCTACAGCGCCCGCCCGGGCACCCCGGCTGCCGAACTGCCGGACGAGACGCCGGAGGAGGTCAAGAAGCAGCGACTCGGCCTCCTGCAGGAGCGCATTGCGCAGCAGGCGTTTCGCATCAGCCAGCGCATGGTGGATACGGTCGAGCCGGTGCTGGTCACCGGTCGCTCGCGCAAGGACCCTGGCGAACTGACGGGCCGCACCGAAAACAACCGCATCGTGAACTTTCGTGGCGACGGCGACCTCATTGGGCGGATCGTGCCGCTGCGCATCACCCTCGCCTACCCGAACTCGCTGCGCGCAGAAACTCTATAAAACCAAATTTATCAATATCTTAATAGAAATAATTAATGTTATTTATACATAAAAATCGCGTCGCGCAAGCCGCCTCCACGGACGGGCAGCCAGACGGCAAAATTTAACCGACGGCCGGCGATACCCCCTGCTATACTCCCGGCCGACCTGGTCACACGGAGCCGCAGCGCCCCCTTCATGATCGCCCCCACTCCCTCGCGGCGCCTGTCCCTGCAGCCCGACAACCCGCAGAGATTGGCCAATCTCTGCGGCCTGCACAACGAACACCTCCGACAACTGGAAGAAAACCTCGACCTGCGCATCAGCAACCGTGGCAACGAGTTCCTGCTGACGGGCAGCGACGACGCGCTGCTGTACGGCGAACAGGTGCTGCACAAGCTCTATGCCCAGACCGAGCAGACTGCGCTGCTGACGCCTGAACACGTGCATCTCGCCCTCGCCGAACTGCGCCCGCGTCCGCAGCAGGAAATGTTCGCCCCGGGCAGCGAGGGACCGGTCTATGACCAGATCACGCTGCTGCGCACCCCCAAGGCCTCGATCAAGGCCCGCACGCCGCACCAGATCCAGTACATCAACGCCATCGCCCGCCACGACATCAACTTCGGCATCGGCCCGGCCGGTACCGGCAAGACCTTTCTGGCGGTGGCCTGTGCGGTGGAGGCGCTGGTCGCCGAGCGGGTGCAGCGCATCCTGCTGGTCCGGCCGGCCGTGGAAGCGGGCGAGAAACTCGGCTTTCTGCCTGGCGACCTCAGCCAGAAGGTGGACCCCTACCTGCGCCCCCTCTATGACGCGCTGTACGAGATGCTCGGTTTCGAGCGGGTAGCCCGCCTGATCGAGCGCAACGTGATCGAAGTGGCACCGCTCGCCTACATGCGCGGCCGCACCCTCAACAACTCCTTCATCATCCTGGACGAAAGCCAGAACACCACCACCTCGCAGATGAAGATGTTCCTGACGCGCATCGGCTTCGGGTCCACGGCGGTCATCACCGGCGACGTCACGCAGATCGACCTGCCGAAGGGCACGCGTTCCGGGCTCGTGCAGGTCACTGGCGTACTGCGCAGCGTCAAGGGTGTGAGCTTCACCTGGTTCACGTCCGCCGACGTGGTGCGGCACCCGATCGTGCAGCGCATCGTCGAAGCCTATGAGGAGTTCGACCGCCAGCAGACCGTGGCTGCCCTGCCAGCAGGCGACAAAGACAGCAGAGAGCGGTCGAGTGAACGCGATAATCGAACTGGTGAATGACAGCGGCAGCCGCCAGCTGCCGCTCAAGCGGCAGTTCCGGCAGTGGGTCAATGCGGCGCTGGTGGGCGCGAGCCACCCACAGCGCCGTCCGCGGCTCGGCATCCGCATCGTCGACGAACCGCAGGCGGCGGCCCTGAACGGCCAGTATCGCCAGAAAGACTACGCCACCAACGTACTGTCCTTCCCCGTACCGGCCGGTTTTGCCGCCGGGGCCCACCTCGGCGATCTGGCGCTGTGCGCCGGTGTGGTGGCCAGCGAGGCGGCGGCCCAGGGCAAACCGACCGCCGACCATTGGGCCCACCTCGTGGTGCACGGCGTGCTGCACTTGCTGGGCTACGACCACGAAGTCACCCCGGACGCCCGGGTGATGGAGGCACTGGAAGTCCGCATTCTGGCCGGGCTTGGCATTGGAGATCCCTACCACTCATGAGCGACGACCCCTCCCCGCAGAATGCAGCGCCGTCCCTGCTGCAGCGCCTGCGCGATGTATTCACCGACAGCATTGCCGATACCGAAGAACTGGTGCGGGTGCTGCGCAAGGCCGAGCGCAACAAGGTGCTCGACAGCGACGCGCTCAGCATCATCGAAGGCGCCCTGCAGGTGGCCGACATGCAGGTCCGCGACATCATGGTGCCGCGTTCGCAGGTGGTGACCGTGAAGGCCAGCGCCACGCCACAGGAGATACTGCCGGTCGTGATCGAAGCCCAGCACTCGCGCTTCCCGGTGATCGGCGACAGCCTCGACGAAGTACTCGGCATCCTGCTCGCCAAGGACCTGCTGCCGCTGGCGCTGGATCGCGACCTGCGCCGCTTCGACATCAAGGACGTGATGCTGCCGGCCACCTATGTGCCGGAATCCAAGCGGCTGAACGTGCTGCTGAAGGAATTCCGGGAAAACCGCAACCACATGGCCATCGTCATCGACGAGTACGGAGATCTCGCCGGTGTCTGCACCATCGAAGACGTGCTGGAGCAGATCGTCGGTGACATTGCCGACGAGCACGATGTCGAGGACGAAGTCTTCATACGGCCGGTCGAGGGCGGCAACCACGTGGTGAAAGCCCTGACCCCGCTCGACGAATTCAACAGCCACTTCGGCAGTGACTTTGCCACGGACGACTTCGACACGATCGGCGGCGTTGTGCTGAGCCAGTTCGGCCGCATCCCGCAGCGCGACGACAGCATCCGCATCGGCAGCCTGCTGTTCAAGGTGCTGAGTGCCGACAATCGCCAGATCCGGCTGCTGCACGTCAGCGCAGCCCCGGCCGCTGACGATGCTGCGGATGACGAGTAGCCTCGGCTGGCGTCTCGCCCTTGGCATGCTGGGGGGCGCGCTCGTCCCGCTGGGTTTTGCCCCCTTCGACTGGTGGCCGCTCGGCGTGCTCGGCGTGGCCCTGCACTACCTCAGCCTGGTCGGCAGTCGCCCGCGCGAAGCGGGCTGGCTCGGCTTCGTCTTCGGGGTTGGACTGTTCGGGGTCGGCGTGTCCTGGATCTACGTCAGCATCCACGACTACGGCGCGGCACCGCCGCCACTGGCCGCCCTGATCACCTTCGGCTTCGTGCTGCTGCTGGCCTCCTACCAGGCGCTGCAGTGCTACCTGTGGCGACGCTGGTGCGCCGACCGCTTGCCCGCCTGGACCTTTGCGGCCAGCTGGCTGCTGGTCGAAAGCTGGCGCGGCTGGTTTCTGACCGGCTTCCCCTGGCTCTATCTCGGCTACGCCCACGTCAGTTCCCCGCTGTCCGGTCTGGCACCGCTGGTGGGGGTGCAGGGGCTGGGCTTGCTGGTGGCACTGCTGGCCGCGGTGCCGGTACAGGCGCTGCTGGACTGGCGTGCCGGCGCAGGCCGTCGCGCCCTGCTGTCTGCGCTGGCGCCGCTGCTGGCCCTGCTGCTGGTCACCGTAGCGCTGCACGGCACGGCGTGGACCCAGCCGGCGCAGCGTCTGCCGCTGCGGGTGGCCCTCGTGCAAGGCAACATCCCGCAGGAACTCAAGTTCGACCCGGCCGCCATCCAGGCGGGCCTCGACCGCTACGCCGCGCTCACCGAGCCAGTGTGGCCGCTGGACCTCGTGGTGTGGCCCGAAACCGCCATTCCACTCGTGTACCAGAATGAGCCGGCGCTGCTGCAGTCGCTGGACGAGCGCGCGGCAGCGAGCGGGACGGCCCTCGTGACGGGCGTGTTCTTCCGCAGTGACCAGGGCCTGCACAACAGCGTGGTCGCCCTCGGCGCAGGCAGCGGCGTGTGGCATAAGCAGCGGCTGGTGCCTTTCGGCGAATACGTGCCGCTGCGCGAGGTCGTCAGTGACCTGCTGGCGCTGTTCGAGCTGCCGCTGTCTTCGCTGGCGCCCGGCAGCGATCTGCAGCAGCCGCTGCAGGTCCAGGGCATCGGCGTGGCGCCCTTCATCTGCTACGAGGTGGTGTATCCGGAGTTCGTCCGTACCCATGCAGCGGAGGCGGGTCTGCTGCTGACGGTGAGTAACGACACCTGGTTCGGCGACTCCATCGGCCCTCACCAGCACCTGCAAATCGCCGCCATGCGGGCCCGGGAGCTGGGTCGCAGCATGCTGCGCGCCACCAACAACGGCATCACCGCCGTGATCGATCCGCAGGGCCGCAGCAGCGCCGCATTGCCCCAGTTCGCGGCGGCGGTCCTCGAGGCCGAGGTGCAGGTATACGAGGGGCTGACGCCGTTTGCACGCTGGGGCGAGCGACCGCTGTGGTGGCTGAGCCTGGGCTTCGTGAGTCTGCTGGCCCTCTGGCAGCACCGCAGCAGGGCCGCCCTCGCGGCTTGAGGTGCCGCGCCGATCCTGCGGCAGCGCGCACGGCAAAACGGCCGGTGCCGCTCAGGACAGACCGCTTTGCAGCCACCAGGCCCAGCCACTGAGCGTGAACACCGCCAGCAGCGTGGACAGCACGATGGCGTTGGCCGCCACGGCCTCGCAGCAGCCGTAGCGGCGGGCGAATACGTACACGCTGATGCCCGTGGGCATCGCGGCGATCATCACCGCCGCCGACGCCCACAGCGCTTCGATCGCCAGCCAATGCACCATCACCACCCACATCAGCGCTGGCAGCAGCAGCAACTTGAGCGCGACCACCAGCAGCGTGCGACCCAGCTCACCACTCAGCCGATAGCGCACCAGCGACGTGCCGAGCCCGAACACCGCGCCGGGAATGGCAGCCCCTGCGAGCAGGCCGAGCGTGCGCTCGACGAGCGTCGGCAACGGCACGCCGCTGCTGTTGAGCAGGGCCCCGGCCAGCAGACTGCCGCTGATGGGGTTCAGCACCAGCTCGGTGGCGACGCGCCACAGCTTCGTCAGCAAGCGCGAAGGCAGGTTGCTGGATGCTGCGAGCGGGGCCGGCGCGGCCAGGGGCGGGCTCGACCACTCGGCCAGCACGGTCCCGAAAGAAAAGATCACCAGGTTGTGCACGCAGATGATCACCAGCATGGGCACCAGCGCTGTCTCGCCCAGTACGGCCAGCGTGATCGGAATGCCGAGTACCGTGGCGTTGGCATAGCCGGCGGCCATGCCGAAGATACTGAGCTCACGCAGCGAATACCGGTAACGCCAGTGTCCCAGCAGCATCGTGCCCAGGTAACCGACGGCCACCACGAGGTAGAAAGCACCGAGATAATCCCAGGGCAGGCGCGCAGGGAACACGGCGGTGGCGGCCCCGCGAAACAGCAGGCAGGGCACGAGCACCGAAAAGCTCAGGCGCTCCAGCACACTCGCTTCCGACTCACTCAGCCAGTGCCGGTGCCGGGCAAGGTAGCCGAGCGCGGCAATGCAGATGACGGGAAACAGCGCGTTGACGAGAGACATGAGCGGAGGCACCGGAAACGGTGGCGGACTGTACGCGCTGGCTGGCGTCATGGACAAGCGTCGTGGCTGTTCCTATCCTGCGCCCTCCCCGCCGGAGGCTGCCCATGATCGTGCCACGTTACGAAATCCGCCCTGCCCGCTTTGCCGAAGGCAAAGGGGTGTTCCTGCTCGAACCCGTGCGGCGCGGGCAGGTGCTGGTGGCACCCGACGCCATCAACAAGGTCTACAACGGCGCGGAGCGGGCAGCGCTCACGCCAGGGTCAGCCGAGGACGAGGCCTGCGTGCGCTGGTTCGAATCCTTCCATACCGTCAGCAGCGACTGGCCGGACGATTGCTACGTGAACCACTCCTTCGCCCCCACCGGACTCTGGCACCTGGGTTTCATTTTTGCCACGCGCGACCTCGCCATCGGGGAAGAGGTGACCGCCGATTACCGTTTTCTCATCAATGACGACGAAGTGCTGCCCTTCAAGGACGCCGAAACCGGTCGCGACATCGTGGGCCATCGCTGGGCAGACAATCTGCGGCTTTCCACCGAGGGCCTGCTGGCCCTGCTGAAAGGCTGACGCTTGCGGGTCGCTGCCTCGGTGACCTCTGCCTCGCAGGCTCAGGTCCTGCGATCTCGGTAGCGAGCGGCACGACAGCGCTTTCGTTCTGTGCCGTGCCGCGTTGTCACGCGACGCTCAAAGCCGCTTGAGGATGGCCTCGGCCGAGCTTTCGACGATGCCGCCGGGGGGCTCGATGGCCAGATGGGTGACCGTGCCATCCTCCACGATCATGGCCAGCCGCTGCCAGCGCACGCCCATGCCCTTGTCGGTGAGATCGAGCTGCAGACCCAGCGCCTTGGCCCAGTCGGCGCTGCCATCGGCGAGCATCACCAGGTGCTCGGCGTTCTGAGCCTTGCCCCAGGCGCCCATGACGAAGGCATCGTTCACCGACACGCAGATGATGCTGGCGACGCCGCGGGCCTTGATCTTGTCGGCATGCACCACGAAACCGGGCAGGTGGGTGTTGGAGCAACCGGGGGTGAACGCACCGGGTACGGCGAACAGCACCACTTTCTTGCCGGCGAACAGCTCGTCGACGGTGACCGGCTGCGGGCCTTTTTCACCCATCACGCGCAGTGTGGAACAGGCGGGAAGTTTCTGACCGATGGCGATAGCCATGACTGCATCCTCGGGAAGTGAAACGGACCCGCAGTCTATGCGGCAGTGGCGGGCGCCACAACCACGAGGGTGTCCCTGCTGCGTCGTACCGCCAAACGGCCTCGCCCGGTACCGCCATTCCAAGCCGCGGCAGCAAGCAAGCTCGGGTACTACTCCTCCATGCGCCGCACGAATTCCTGCATGATCAGCGAGTACAGCTCGTTGCCGAGGTACTCATCTTCCACACCGGCGTCGATGCTGGGATTGTCGTTGACCTCGATGACGTAGGCCTTGTCACCCCACTGCTTGACGTCCACGCCGTAGAACCCGTCGCCGATCTGCTTGGCTGCCTTGAGCGCCGCCTGCAGCACCGCCCTTGGCACCTCGAAGGTCGGCAGCGTGTCGAAGCCACCACTCTTGGTCTTGTCGTTCTTGTCGACGAGATTGGCCTCCTCGTCTTTTTCGTGATGGTAGATCTGCCAGTGATCCTTGACCATGTAATAGCGACAGGCATACAGCGCCTTGTTGTTGAGGATGCCGATGCGCCAGTCGAAATCGGTGTAGAGGAATTCCTGCGCCAGCAGCAGGCTCGATTCCCGGAACAGTTCGGCGGTCTTGGCGCGCAGGTCTTCCGCATCCTCCACCTTCACGACCCCCCGCGAAAACGAGCCATCGGGTATTTTCACCACGATCGGGAAACCCAGCGTGGCGGCGGCCTGCTCCAACTGCTCCGGTCGGTCGCGGCTGACGATGAGCGTCCGCGGGGCCGGCACGCCGTTGGCAGCAAACAAGTCGGCCAGATAGATCTTGTTGGTGCAGCGGAGGATGGATGTCGGGTCGTCGATGACGATCAGACCCATGCTTTCTGCCTTCTTGGCAAAGCGATAGGTGTGATGCTCGATGCTGGTGGTCTCGCGGATGAACAGCGCATCGAACTCGGGCAGCCGCATGAAGTCGTCGGGAGAGATGATCTCCACATCGACGCCGAGGTTCTTGCCGGCCTGAATGAATTTCTTGATGGCGGGCATGTTGCTGGGCGGCGTCTTTTCCTGCTCGTTGAGCAGGATGGCAAGGTCGTAGCGCGCGTGCTTGCGCGCCTTCTTGGGATGCCAGACCTGGCGGCTGAAGCGGTCGAGCGCTTCGCCGAACTCGGTCTCCTCCGCGTCGGTGAGGCTCTTGTGGTCGATGATGCCGAGATCGGCGATCACCCAGTGGCCATCGAGGTACTTCAGTGTCACCGCCACGATGGGCGAGGGAAAGCGTTCGAACACCGCCTTGGCCAGCGGCTTGAGCGACGGCTCCGACACCTGGCCGAAGTAGGTCTTGAACTCCAGCTGCTCCGGCCGCTCGCCCTTCTTGAACATCTTGTCGAGCGTTTCGAACACCTCCTCGACGTTCAGCTGGTAGAGCAGCGGCGACCAGATGTCGTTCAGCACGCGACTGGTGGGAATGACGTGGTGGCCCTTGGCTTCGGCGAGCAACGAGCAGTAGTAACCCTGGCTCAGGTAGCTGTAGTCGCTGCAGAGATTGATCACCCGCACACGCTGGCCCGGCGGCGTCTTCAGCGACAGGTAGTGATCGAAGGAGATGACGAGATCGCTCGGGTAATACGGTTCCCAGTCTTCGAGTTTATCCACCACGATGAGGACGTTGGACATTGGGTAACCGGATCTCCTGGGCGGGCCTCGACAGGCGGCGAGTATGCCTAAACTGCTGGCAATCCGACACAGGGAGTTGCGAGAATTCCGCGTCGATTTTCTGCTGCCACGCCCATGCCGCGACCGCATCCGCAAGCGCCCGTTCCCGCCGCCGTCACCCTGCGCCGTGCCACGCTGCAGGATCTGGCGGCCATCGAGGCACTCGAGCGGGCCAGCTTTCGCAGCGACCGTCTGAGTCACCGCGCACTGCGCCATTGGCTGCGGGCCGCCAACGGCCTGTTCCTGGTCGCCGTCAGCGCCGGCCAGTTGCTGGGCTGTGCACTCGCCGTGCAGCGCAGCGACAGCACGGCGGCCCGCCTGTACTCGATCGCCATCGCGAGAGCGGCCCGTGGGCAGGGTCTGGGCACCCGCCTGCTGAAGACTATGGAGCGCCGCTTGCGTGCAGACGGTTTCAGCGCCCTGCGACTGGAAGTCGCCGTGAACAATGCGGCTGCCATAGCGATGTACAGCAAGCAGGGCTACCGCGTCTTCGGCCGCAAGCCCGGCTACTATCAGGACGGGCGCGACGCCCTGCGCATGCAGAAGCCGCTGTGAGGCGGCCGCGCCGCCTTGCAGGTATGCCCCGGCCACGCCAGACCGGGTAGAATGCCGGCCTTCGTCGGATCCGGTTGATGTTCCCTCATGCCCCTCAATTTCACTGAAGAGTACGCCCCCCAGGCAGTCGAGCAGGACGCGCAGCAGTACTGGCAGCAGCAGCAGAGTTTCAAGGTCGCCGTCGACCCATCGAAGCCCAAGTTCTACTGCCTGTCGATGTTCCCGTATCCCAGTGGTCGCCTGCACATGGGCCACGTCCGCAACTACACCATCGGTGACGTGATTTCGCGCTTTCAGCGCATGCGCGGCAAGAACGTGCTGCAGCCGATGGGCTTCGACGCCTTCGGTCTGCCGGCCGAGAATGCCGCACTCAAGCACAAGGTCCCGCCGGCTCGCTGGACCTACAGCAACATCGACTACATGCGCGGCCAGCTGCAGCAGCTCGGCTATGCCTATGACTGGGACCGCGAGCTCGCCACCTGCCACCCCGACTATTACCGCTGGGAGCAGTGGTTCTTCTGCCGATTGTTCGAAAAGGGCCTCGTGTACAAGAAGGAGGCCGAGGTCAACTGGGACCCGGTCGACCAGACGGTTCTCGCCAACGAGCAGGTCATCGACGGCCGGGGCTGGCGCTCCGGCGCCGTGGTGGAGCGCCGCAAGATTCCGCAGTGGTTCATCCGCATCACCGCCTACGCCGAGGAGCTGCTCGCCGATCTCGACAAGCTGGACGGCTGGCCGGAGCGCGTGCGCGTGATGCAGCAGAACTGGATCGGTCGCTCCGAGGGCCTCGAATTTTCCTTTGCAGTCGAGGGAACGGCAGAGCGTCTGACGGTCTACACCACGCGCCCCGACACGCTGATGGGCGTCACCTACTGCGCCGTGGCTGCCCAGCATCCACTGGCACTGCGTGCGGCCGAAAACAATCCGGCGCTCGCCGACTTCATTCGCCGGCAAGGGTCGCTCAAGGTGGCCGAGGCCGAACTCGCCACGCTGGAGAAAGAGGGCTTCGATACCGGCTTTCGCGCCATCCACCCCATCACCGGCGAACGCCTGCCCATCTGGGCCGCCAGCTTCGTCCTGATGTCCTACGGATCGGGTGCGGTGATGTCGGTCCCGGCCCACGATGAACGCGACCATGAATTCGCCTGCAAATACCAGCTGCCGATCCGGCAGGTCATCCGTCCGCTGCAGGCAGGACAGCCTGTCGATGTGCAGCAGGCTGCGTGGACCGAACACGGCATCCTCGTCAATTCCGGCGCCTACGACGGCCTCACCTTCGAGCAGGCCTTCGCCAGACTGGTCGACCACTTCAGCGCGCAAGGCACCGGCAGGAAGCAGGTGAACTTCCGCCTGCGCGACTGGGGCGTCAGTCGCCAGCGCTACTGGGGCGCTCCCATTCCCATCATCAACTGCAGCCACTGCGGCGCCGTACCGGTGCCCGACAGCGACCTGCCGGTGGTGCTGCCCACCGAAGTAGAGGTCGATGGCGCCACGTCGCCCATCAAGAAGCTGCGCAGCTTCATCGACTGCCAGTGCCCGCGCTGCGGCGCCCCCGCCGAGCGCGAAACCGACACCTTCGACACCTTCATGGAGTCATCCTGGTACTACGCGCGGTTTGCCTGCGCCCGCTTCGAAGGCGGCATGCTCAATCCGCAGGAAGTCGATTACTGGCTGGATGTGGACCAGTACATCGGGGGCATCGAGCACGCGATCCTGCACCTGCTGTATGCCCGCTTCTTCCACAAGCTGCTGCGCGACCTCGGTCTGGTGAAGACCGACGAGCCTTTCCGTCGCCTGCTGACGCAGGGCATGGTCGTGGCCGATACCTTCTACCGCAGTGCCGCCGATGGCAGCACGGAGTGGATCAACCTCAGCGAGGTGGACATCGTGCGCGATGACAAGGGCCGCATGGTTTCCGCCACGCTGAAAGCCGACGGCCAGCCCGTGGTCATCGGCGGCAGCGAAAAGATGTCCAAGTCCAAGAACAATGGCGTCGATCCGGAAAACATGATCGCGCGCTTCGGCGCCGACACCGTGCGTCTCTACATCATGTTCACCTCGCCGCCGGACCAGAGCCTCGAATGGAGCGACAGCGGCGTGGAAGGCGCGTTCCGCTTCCTGCGCCGCCTGTGGAAGCTGATCGGGGGTTTCACGCCGGTCGCCGTGCGGGTGGATGTCGCCCGCCTCGACGAGGCGCAGCGCGAGATTCGCCACAAGACCCACGCCACCATCCGCAAGGTCACCGACGACTACGACCGCCGGCAGGTGTTCAACACGGCCATCGCCGCCGTGATGGAGCTCTACAACGACGTCAGCAAGTTCGTGGCAGCCGGCCACACCGACGACAACGGCCAGTCACAGGCCGTGGTGCAGGAGGCACTGGAAGCCATGCTGTTGCTGCTGGCTCCCATCGTGCCCCACCTCGCGCATGCCCTGTGGCAGCACCTCGGCAAGCCCGGCGCCATCATCGACGCCGCCTGGCCTGAGCATGACGAGTCTGCCCTGGTCGCGAGCAAGGTCAGTATCGCGGCGCAGGTCAACGGCAAGCTGCGGGCCGTCCTGGAACTGCCCGCCTCGGCCGATCGGAGCGCCATCGAGCAGGCGGCCTTGGCCGACGAGACGGTGCGCAAGTTCATCGCCGACCAGACGGTGAAAAAGGTCATCGTGGTGCCCGGCAAACTCGTCAACCTCGTGGTGGGCTGAGCGCCATGCGGCACACGCCATCCCTGTGGACACTCTGCGCGCTGCTCGTTGCCACGGTGATCGTGGGCGGCTGCGGTTTTGCGCTGCGTGGCTCGGCAGCGTTGCCGGCAGCCCTGCAGCCGCTGGCACTGTCGAACGTGGACAACGCTACGCCGCTCGGCCAAGAACTGCTGCGCGCGCTGGCCAGCAATGACGTCGATCTGGCCACGGAGGCCGGCAGTGCCAGCTACCAGCTGGAGGTCGGCGGCGAGGCCTTCGCCGAGCGTGCGCTCAGCGTCAACGCCAATGCCCGCGCCGGTGAATACGAGCTGACGATAAGTGTTCCCTGGCAACTGCGGCGCGGCACCACCGTTGTGCTCGGTCCCGAGACGCTCAGTCTGGGCAAGGTCTATCTGGCCGACCCGGAAAACGCCATCGCCAAACAGGAAGAGGCTGAGCTGATCCGCGCGGAAATGCGTAGGGAGCTGGCCCTGCAGTTGCTGCGTCGTCTGCAGGTTTTCGTGCCATGAATGGCTGCGGGGTCCCTGCTCCGCGCTGCTGCTGAGGCCCGTGTGTGATGCCCTTCGGTCTGCCGCCCGTCGTCGTTTCCATCGTGCTGCTGCTCGGCAGCAACGTGTTCATGACCTTCGCGTGGTACGCCCACCTCAAGGAGTTGAACCACCGGCCCTGGCTGCTGGCCGCGCTGGCAAGCTGGGGCATCGCCCTCTTCGAATACCTGCTACAGGTGCCGGCCAACCGTATCGGCTACGGCAGTCTCACGGTGGGTCAACTGAAGATCCTGCAGGAAGTGATCACGCTCAGCGTGTTCGTGCCGTTTTCGGTGCTTTACCTCAAGGAGCCCCTCAAGCTCGACTACCTGTGGGCGGGGCTGTGCCTGCTGGGCGCGGCGTACTTCATGTTCCGCAGCCGGCTGGCCTGAGGCGCGCTCGCGCGCGCCGACCAGCCGCGGTGCGGCGCCGCCTCAGGGGGTGATCTCGAAGGCCAGCAGCACGTTGCCGGGTCGGCCCACGAAGCCGGAATTGCCGGACAGCAGATAGAGCATGCCATCGGCCACCACCGGGCCGGGCCCGTCGAAGGAGGCGCCATTGGCCTTGACGCCGTTGATGGTCTCGAACTCCCGGTTGGCATCGAAGGTCCACAGCACGTCGCCGCTGCCAGCCGCGTAGGCACGCATGCCCCCGTCCTGCGAGCCGGAAAACACCGCGCCGGGCACGGCCGTCACGGCGGCGCTCTGCGTCGCGCCACAGCCCTGCCCGGCCGCGCACAGCAGCGGCTGCGGCGGGGTGAACCAGAGGCGGGTACCGGTGTCGATGTCGATGCCGTGCACGCCGCCGGTCTCGGCGGCGCGATAACCGCCCACGGCCACGAAGGCCGTCCCGGCCGCGGCAGCAGCACCCCACACGCCTCCGACGGCGCTGCCGGAACCGGCTCGGTACTCCCACACGAGCGCGCCGGCCTGGGCCGGATCCAGGGCATAGACCATGCCGGACTTCTGGGGAATCACCAGCAGCTCACGACCACTGCGGCCGCGCGTCAGCACCGGCGATGCCGAAAAATCGAAGTCCGGACCGACCTCATCGGGGCAGTTGGCGTTGGTCGACGCGGGATTGCAGCCGCCAATCCACGCATCGGCTGGCGTGGTCAGCTGCCGGCTCCACACCAACTGCCCCTGCTCGAGGCTGATGGCGAGAATGGCGTCGGCAGTCGGCGGTGCCGGATCGGCGTAGGCATTGCCGGTCGACACGTAGAGCAGCCCGCGCGCCGCATCCACCGTGGGCGCGCTCCAGATACCCACGCCGGCCGGTCCGAACAGCGGCTTGCCGTTGGCACTGACTCCGCGCGGCTGCGGCTCGTCCACCGTGTAGAACTTCCACAGCACCTCACCGGTCGCAGCATCGAGCGACGACACGCTGCCGCGGAAGGTGCAGCAGGAGTAATCGGGGTTCGCTGCGGTGTTTTCCTCGTTGACGCCGGTGACCGGCACGTACACGCGGCCGTCATGGACGGTCACGGCACCCGTGCCGCGCACGGATGGATGCGTTTCGACCTGGGTCTGCCAGAGCAGCGTGCCGTCCTGGGCGTTCACCGCATAGGCATTGGCGAGCATGTCGACGAAGTAGACCGCGTAGCCGCTCGAGCCGTCCGGCAGGGTCACCGGCGCCACCGAGGTCGCACTGCGGATGCCGGCGCGGGGCAGGAAGGTCCAGTAGGTGCAGCCGCTCCTGGCGTCGACCGAGTAGAGCGCGCCAGCGCGGTTGCCGACGTACAGCCGTCCGCCCACCACGGCGGGCTGTCCGCGGGTCTGGCTTTCGCCAGGCAGGCCGTAGGCCCATTTCAACCGCAGCTTCGGCAGGTCCGTGGCAGCGAGTCGTCCGGTGGCGGCAAAGCGTGTGTTGCCGAGATCCGGACCCCAGCCATTCCAGCTGCGCGCGGCGTCGGGCGCCGCCAGCGGCGGATTGCTCGTGCAGAGATTGCTGGTCTGCACCAGCGCGATGTCGGTAACCTGCTTGCCGGTGAGATACGCCGCCAGATTGCGGCGCTGCGGGTCGGTCAGTTCGGCTCCCTGCAAGCGCATCAGCCCATCGGTGAGGGCGGCGTAAACGACATTGGGCGTGAACTTCGCCATGTCGTCCTTGCTCGGGGCATGCGCGTTGTCGCGCGGGTCGGGGTTGAGGTGACAGGCGCCGCACTTGTCGTTGAACAAGGCCTCGGCGTCCTGCGCGAGCGCGACGCTGACAGCGCCGCCGCTGAGGCCGAGGAAACCCAGCAGCACGGCGGCCGGGGCATGCTGACGAAGTCGCTTGAGCTGCATGGATCGTCTCCTGTCACCCGCGCGCCGGTCAGCGCGCGACCGCCTTGGCATAGACCCGTACCACGGCAACGTCGGACCAGCCGCCGGGACCGTGATCAGCACCGGGCTGCAGATCGGTGAAGCCGATCTCGTCCACCTTGCTGAGGTCGATGTCGGTCACGAGGTTGCCACGGGTGACACCGAGTTCGGTGTTGAAGGCGATCCACCTGACGTCCTGTATGCGGAATTCCTCGAACAGAAAGTCGGTGGTGTTGCCGAGTTCGACGTTGCCGATGTAGGTCTTGCCGTCGGCCAGCTTGATGAAGGGGTGAATCTTGTGGAACCCCGACGTCTTGCTCTGCACCATCACACGGGCGCTGCCGGTCAGGTCGGCGTAGGAGTTCCTGTGGCGGAAGGCAAAGGTGCAGCCGGCGCCACACAGTCCGGACCAGGTGTGCGTGGGGTTGGCGTCGTTGCCGTCAAACCCGGTGACCTGCAGTTCTTCGGACTTCGGTCCGTAGAGCTTCAGTTCGAGGTCGGCATTGGCCACGTGCTCCTGCACCAGCGGATTCTCGCCACCTTTCGGCAACTGCTGCCAGGTCTCTTCGAAAAACAGCCCTGCGCGCGGCGGCGGCGGACCGGGCGGTGGTCCTTCCTGCGCGGCGGCGAACGTGGTGGTGGTGTGCAGGGTCAGCAACAGCAGACCCGTGAGACGAAGCAATGACGACATGATCCCCTCCGATCGTGAACAGCTAGTCAGGATTATTGTGAATGAATTGTGGTGCACCGCCGCTGCGGCTTGCGAACGGTGGCCGGATCATAGACGCTCCCCCTCGCAAAACAAACAAGCAGGCGGCATACCCGCCGCCACGGAGCCTCACGATGCTGATCCCCTTTTCTCGTCTTGCGATCGGCCTGCTGCTGGCCAGCGGCGCGATCGCGCAGGACATCCCGCGGCTGCCCAATGGCAGGCCCGACCTCAATGGCATCTGGGCGCGACCCTACGTGGCCGACATGGGTGCCAAGGGCAACGGTCGCACCCAGATCGGGCCGGGTGAGCTGCCCTTCAGCGACGCCGGCCGCCGCAATTTCGACCAGTACAACCCGTCGACCGGTGACTACACCGGCGTGTGCATGCCCTTCGGCCTGCTGCGCGCCATGAATTCACCCGACCCGATCCAGTTCATGCAGACCGAAACCCACTTCGCTTTCCTGTACGAACAGAACAGCTGGTTCAAGGTGATCAATATGGACGGCGCCAGCCACAGCACCGGCGTGCCCGCCTGGTTCGGTCACACGGTGGCGCGTTGGGAGGGTGACACCCTCGTGCTGACGACCTCGGAGTTCAACGGCAAGACGCGGCTCGACACGGTCGGCCACCCCCACAGCGACCAGCTGGTGGTCACCGAGCGGCTGACCCGGCGCGATGCCGATACGCTCGACTACGAAGTCGTCATCAACGACCCGGTCTATTACACGCAGCCCTGGAGCAACCAGCGCGTGTTCACGCTGCAGAAGGACTTCGAGATCATCGAGTACTCCTGCGAGGAGAACAACAAGGGGCTGTGGGAAGGCCGCATCAAGCCGCCGAACTACGACACCTGGCACACCTACGACAGCGGGGCCCCCTGAGACGGCGGTCCGGCGGCTGCACTCCCGCCTACTGGCGGTCGAGAAAGTCGTAGATCTGCGGGGCGAACAGCAGATAGGCGTTGAGGTGCTCGCCGCCCGGCACCACGTGGTACTCGGTGCTGACCCCCGCTGCCGTCAGTTCGCGCGCGAGTCGCTCCGACGCCGCGATGGGGTTGGAGCTGTCCTTGTCGCCGTGCAGCACCAGCACCGATACCTTGCCGCGCAGCGCCGCGAACGGGAAGTCACGGGTGACGATGGGGCCGGAACTCACCACCACCGCCTTGAAAAGCGTCGGGTAGCGGCTGGCGAGATACAGCGCTCCCGATGCCGACGGGTTCTGGCCATGCAGGAAGACACGGCTGGTGTCGGCGCCGTACTCCGCTGCCACCAGCGCCAGCACGTTCAGCACGTCCTGTTCGGCGCGGGCGCTTTCTTCGGCGCTCCAGCCATCGCCAGGCTTCGACGGCCCGTCCGGTCGCTCGATGGGATACGGACTGCCGTAGTAAGGCTGCCGCAAGCCGCGGTAGCCGAGCGGCGAGATCACGATGTAGCGGTGGCGACGCGCCTCGGTGACGAGCGCGTTATCGTCGCGGTGATTGTTGTTGATGCTGTTGCCGGCACGCAGCGTGATCAGCAGCGGCAGGCGCTCGCCCGGCTGCCAATCCTCCGGCACATACAGCCGGTAGGGGATCGACTCGCCGGTGCCCGGGAATTCATAGGCGCGGTACTGCTCGCCGGTGTGCTGGTACAGCGGCCAGGCCGGCATGGGCACCGGCCTCGCCACCGAGGCGGCCGGTGCCACGGCCGCTGATGGGGGAGCCGTAGCCGCCGGAGCGGCGGCAGGCGCTGCCGGCGTCGGTGCCGCCGGAACCTGAGCGAGCGTCAGGCCGGCGCCAAGCGCCAGCAGAACCGCTGCAATGCTGCCTCTGGTGTTCATGTGTGCCTCTCTCGTGGGGTGGACTGCCGGGGCGCCCGAGCGACCCGGCAACAACATCGTGTGCGCCGCTGCCCTGTGCAGCGGCGGCCGTCAGGTTCAGTCGTCGAGAAACTTGCGCGCGGTCTCCAGATCACAGGCCTCGTTGGAGCGTTGCATGCCGGGCCGGTACTGCCAGCTGCCGCTCCAGGTCACCGCGCCATTCAGGTACTCGCTGTCCTCCAGCGTGCCGGAATAGGTGAGCTGTTTGCCGTCCGCGCTGAGTTCGAAGCGCTCGCTGAGGTGCTTGGCCGTGCTGCTCGGCAGTGCCGTGGTAAGACCGATCGGATTGGCGGCAAAGTTGCTCGAATCCACCAGCAGCGAAGTGCCCTCGAAGTGCCCGATCGAGTGACCCTGGGCGAAAGTCTCGGTGGCCGGCGGATGCGCGCGGCCATCGAGCCAGATGGGGC
>DAIRDB010000026.1:0-44796 GCA_036796405.1 Gammaproteobacteria bacterium
GCGTCGTCGGTCAAGATCGCCAGCATCAGAGCTTGTAGGTCTTTGTCCTTGACTTCGTTCTTGAGGACGTCGATTTCACCCAAGTTGAACAGCTTGGCACCGCTTTCGTCGAGGGCCTTGGCAATCAGCAGTTGAAGTGCGAAAGCGTTGGCGTCGTCGGACTTAGCTTGTTTTTGGGCGCGTTCGCGCTCAGCCATCGTCAACGGTGCCACCCACATCTCGAACGTGCTGCCGTCAGAGAGTTCGACTTGCTTTTTGACCGGCTCTAGATTCGCTGCTTTGCGCAGGCGATCAATCGCGCGGACTGGAAGTGAGGCAGGCATGAAATCCTGTGCTTTCTCGGACTACTGTAGCGGACTAGACACGAAAAACCCCGGCGGTGAGGCCGGGGTTACTGAACCTACTGCTCTAGCAGGTTATCAGGACTTGGAGAAGTCGAAGGTGGGAGTGCCGGCGGGGCGGAAGTTGACCGTCACAGCTTGGGCGTCGTCAGGATTGACGTTGAGGCTGGCCGAAGTCAGCACAGCATCAAAGCTGATTGAGCGGCTGAGGGTTTCGCTCAGGGTGCCCCCGCTGAATACACGGTCGGTGTACAGCTTGAAGGCAGCGCCGTTTTGTTGGCGCTGCAGCACATCTTCGATCATGCGGTTGGACAGTGCTGCGTCCTCGTCGGTGGTGTACACCGTTGCGGTGCCTGTGCCGTCGCCGAAGCCGGAGATGTAGCTACGGAAAGGAACGTACTGACCAGGGGTTTGGCCGATGGTGGTGACGTCGATCTCAGCGCGGCTGATCTCAAAACTCCAGTCGCGGACTTGGCCAACAACCGCAAAATCGGCATAAGCGACTTGAAACTCGTTCGGAGCAGCGGCTGTACCGTCGTCGGTAATATCCACTGCAGCACCGCCCAAAGTGGCGGACACCTGGAGCGCACCGGTGGCAGCGGTGTAGCTGATTACGTAGTAGGTGGTGCCAGCGCTAATACCTGCAGGCAGAGTGCCCGTGCCAGCGCCGCCGGTTTGGCTGTTCACCAGGCTGAACTTGACGGGATCCCCGACCTTAAAGTTGAGGTAGGGCGCGACAGTAATGGTGTCGGTGGTGGTGTTGACACCGGCTTCGCCGAAGGTGCCGGTGGTGCCGGCGGGTTTGTAGTAGAGGGCGCCGGACGTGCCGGACAGGACAGTGGTGGCCATTGGCGTACCAAAGATGACGTTTGTGGGCGGGCACTGCCCGGCTTAATACAGGTTAGCGCCCATTACAAACACTTCCTACGACAACACAGTTGCCACGTAAGAGGTTTCAATCCGTCCGACAAAATGCGGTGACTCTTCAGTAGCAGAAAATGTAGGGCCGTTGATTTCGCCAACTTTGAAGTAGACGCCTGTTGTGCCCTTAGTGCTGTTGTTAAGTGTTTCGAGTACGTTTACCGCAGTAGTTAGCAGGGTTTGGTTGCGGGCAGGGCCACGTCCTTTTTCGGTGAAAATGCGGATGACAATAGCGCCACGAGCGTTGTCAACGCTTGAAGTGAGGGTGGGTTCGTTGGTAATGCCGAAAGTAACATTGACGCGAACGTATTCGGTGGTGGTATTAGGGGGTACAGCTGTGATGTTGTCAAAGTAAACCGGTACCGAAGGTACAAGTGCATTGAAGGCAGTTAGTAGGGGATTTTCAACTGCGGCGCGGATTGCTTGGTAGTTCATGGCGTACCTCGTAATGCAGCATCCATGGAAATCTGTACTGCACGGGTTAGGTGACCTCCCCCAGCGTAGTTTGCAAGCCAGTCTTGGTCTGCTGTTCTTGACGAAGATGAATCGGCCGTACCACCTCCGATGTCCCAGCGTTTGGAAGGATTTACACGTCCGGTGTCTGTTTCGTCAAACTTTCGTTTACCTAGTTCTGTTTGTGGCAACCTTGTTGGACGTATAAAGGCGCCCATGCTTTCGTCAGTGGCTTCAGCGGCGTATGGAGAAAAATTAGAGATGCGGTAGACGATTTTGTCTTTTAAGACTGTTGTTCTAAATAGTGTTGCTGCGGCTTGGCGGCCGGTAAAGGGGGTGGATGTGAATTCGACAGGGCGGGGTTCGCCGGGTTGGCCGTCTCCTTTGACGAGTTGCCCCTGCGGGCCTTCAATTTGCCAAGAGTTTGAGAATTTTCCGGTCCAGCTTGGGCCGGCTTGCTGTACTTCTCGGACAATGCGCTCGGCTGCCAACGTAGGGCCGATGAGTGCGATGGATCCACCTAAACGATCCAGCTCTTCGGCCAGTTCTTTACCGCCTTGCCAGAAACCTTTTTTTGCCATTACTGGGGCCTCGCAATCAACGTGTGCATGACGGGATTGTCGCCGCGATAAGAGGTGATGTTGATGATCTTGGCTTCGCGGGTTACGCCGTCTTGGGTGTACTGGATTCGGTCAGCTTCGGTGGGGTAGTACGTTCCAAGCTCGCTGGTGCCGATGATGACTTTAAGGTCAGTTGTTTGGTAGAGACCTTCGGATTCGCGTGGGTTTAGGCGGGTGATGACGGCTTTGACGGTGACGTTGGTGTCCGCGCCAGTCACTGCGCCAGTGGTGGGGTTATAGGTGCGAGGTGTAGTGGTTTTGATGTACGTGATGTTTTGGCCCCAGTCCGCTAAGACGGAGGTGGGTACGGGGGCAAATACGTCGTCGATGAGGCCCATATCAACCTCGGAAGAGACGGACGGCGTAGTTGGCCGCGCCACCCATGCAGTAAGGGCCTAGGTAGGACTGGAGCCAGGGGTAGACGTCGAAAACGTTGTTGATGACGCCGCTGGTTTGGCTGGTTTTGTTGTACTTGACTTTGAGTTCGCCCAGTTCCACTTCGTCGTAGATGCCCGTGGTACCGGTGGTTCCGGTGATGGCGTCGGTGTCGTTGGCGAGGGCGCGTGCCAGCTCGTAGGTGGCAACTTTGATTGGCTCTGGAATCAGAGTGCAGGCGAGGTCGATGCCGTCAATCGTGTAGTCCTCGCGGGGCCACTTGAGGGCTTGGGTATCGGTGCAACGGTCGCCGTAGAAGCTCAGCGCGTCGATCCAGCGGGTGGCAGAGATCAGAGCGCGGTTCTTTTGGTCGTCGGTCTTGCTCGTCCAAGTGCTGCTATCAGGGACGGTCTCGAAATATGTGTTGGCACCGGCCAACGTCACGTATGAGTTGGCCGAAGCCCCGCTCAATGTGGCGTCAATCGTGGCGGGCACGGCTTAGTACATCCTTTGTTTGAGTCTAGCGCCAGTGCGGGATTTCCTTTGTTTGACCGGCGGGCTGAGCACAGTTGCGTGGTACACCTCGCCTCCCTGCATTTCAATTTCGGCTTGTGTCTCTAAGTGTTTGCCATAAGGAACGTCAACATACGAACGGGTTTTATCATGTAGTACGAAAAGACGGACGGTTCCCATGCCTGCTCGCAAAACTACAACCACTGAAACCAGTGTAGAAACATCGGTGGCGTCAGCTACTCCAAGTGCTGAAGTGCGTTCCCTTGGAGTGGTTGCTGAGGCGATTCGCGCCAAGGTTGCTGCTGGTGAAGATGCTGAGGCTATCCAGCAGGAGCTGGCGGTTAGTCCGCATGTGTTTCGTGAGCTGTTGACTCACTCGTACAAGATGGTGGGACGGGCTCCAGAGATTTTTGACTACCAGGAAAGGATTCGGGTTGGTGAGATTGAAGGCTGAGTAGCCAAAAGAAAAGGCCCCCAGTTTGGGGGCCTCTTTGTTGCGTACTGAAGATCAGTATGCAGTGGTATCGAAAGGAGTGTTGACCAGCAGGCGGCACAGGGGCACTTGCTTGGCAGCACTGAACACCAGGCTCCAGGAGGCGGTGTCGGCCAGGTTGCCGGTGGTGGCAGCGTTGGTCGGGTTGTCGCCAGCAACGTTCCACTTGGTGCCGGTCACGTGGTAACCGTAGTGGTAATCCACGGCCAGGATGTCCTGCATGGACAGGATGTTGCGGTCTGCAGCAAGGCGAAGATCCTGCTGAATACCTTCGGAAACAACGCCCGACTTGAACAGGTAGACCGGATACTTCACCGCGTGGGTGGAGGTACCGCCGGTCAGGTAGGTCAGCTGGTCGTCGATAACCACGCGGAGACCAGCAAAGGTCGCCACTTCGGTTTGGGTAACACCCACACCGCCGCCGCCCCACACAATGGCGCCGGAGGCAGACAGCGCGGAGGTGCTGAAGGTCAGCATCCCCACCTGTTGAAGGTAGTACGCCACGTTGGAGTGCATGGCGATGGCGTCAAGCTCGTCGCCTTTTTCGCCCAGCTTGGCCTTGGCAGCCACCACGTTGGCCACGTTCAGGAAGTTGGCCTCGGTCATTGAACCAGGCACACCAGCGAACGACTTGTTCGTCTGGTTGGCACCCAGCACACCAGCGCCGGAGATGCCGCCGAACAGACCCAGCAGTTGGGCAGACAGGGTGGCGGTCTTCAGCTTGTTGATGGCGGCGGTCAGCTGGTTGCGGACGTGGCTGAGGGGGTCAGCACCGGAGCCGAGCTTGCTCAGATCGTCTGCGGCGTAGGCGAAGCCACGGTGCAGAATCGTCATGATCTGCTCGTCGGCAGTGACGTTCTGAGCGGTCAGATAACCCAGGCCACCGTTCCAGCTGGAGGTGGACAGGATTTGGGTCTCGGTGGGGGCGATGGGGTCGAAGAAAGGCACGCGCACGCGGGTGCCGCCAGCACGGGCGTCAAGGGCAGCGTTGCGCTGGATGATGCCGCTTTGGACCCACTTCGATTGCTCGAAGATGCCCTCAGCGGTGTACTGAAGAAACTCGGGACGAGTTACAAGGTTCGAGAGAAAAGTTCCCCCGAAGTTGCTGTTAGAAGCAGACATTGGGTAGCTCCAGTGGAGTCAAGGTTGGGGAGGTGCCCCACAGGGGCTAGATGCCGGCCTCTGCCCGAAGGAGTCGGGCCTTGTCGGGGTCAGTGGTAAGCATCACCATTTGCTCGGTGAGATTCCAGCTGTCCTTAGACCAAGGGTTGCTTTGGCCGGGTAGAGCGGTGGCGCGGGCACTACCCGTGACACCCATACCGGCGCGGTTCGTAGCTGCAAAATGATGCTCGTAACCGCTGCCGGGGTTTTTTAAGTTGGCGATGTATTCACCAACTGGAACTTCAACACCGCCGACAAGAGCCACAGGCTGCCCATCTTTAGCGCGTAAGTTCTCCTGCAATAGACGATACAGCTGATCGGGCGCCAGTGCACCAGCTTGCGAGAGTTGTGCGATCGCCGCAGATTTGATCTGCTCTTGTGTAAAGCCTTGGCGAATTTGATCGACTTCGGCTTCTTTTGCGGCGAGTTGTTGCTTGAGTTCGGCGACAGTATTTTGCGCTTCTTCCCAAAGCGTTTTGTATTCGCCAGACTCCGCAAGTTTTGCTGTTTTGGCCTGCTCTTGGGCGATGCGAACTTCTTCAAGTTGCTTTTGAAGTGTTTCGCGGTTTTCGCGGTCCTTGCGGCGTTCGGCGATTAACTCTTGGTTCTTCGCACGAAGCGCTTCGAGTTGGGCGGCCAGATCCAGGCTTTCAGCCACAGGCTGAGGCGCACCAGTCTCCACAGGAGTTACTGGGGCTTGCTGTTCTTCGGGCACGGTGATGTACTACTTGGACGCTTTTAGTTTACAAGAGAAGAATCAATAGGTTCCGTCATTAGTGGAGGCGGGGTCGCCGGGATCGCCTTTATCGCCTCGGGGAATGGTGAAATTGAGGACTGCGGCAGAACTGGTGCCACTATTAGTGACTGAAACACTGGTGCCGGCACTGCCTGTAGTTACGGCGCCAATGGTGATGGTGGCGGCTGTGCCAGCCGGACCGGCGGGGCCTTGGTCGCCGGTTGGACCAGCAGGGCCTGTGGCGCCAGTGGGGCCGGTTTCGCCTTGGATACCTTGCTCACCTTGTGGACCCTCGGGGCCTGGTGGTCCTTGAGGTCCGGTTGCACCTTGCGGACCTGCTGGGCCTTGCGCACCGGTAGCACCTTGGGGACCAGTGGGGCCGGTCTCTCCAGTGGGACCGGCAGGGCCTGCATCGCCTTGCGGACCAGGGGGTCCTGCTACACCTTGAGGCCCCTGCTCACCCTGCGGACCAGGAGGACCTGGCTGGCTCTCACCTACCGTTAAGCCGCTGACTTGCGTGCGGGTCGCAAGTTCGATGCCTTCCTCCCAAGAACCGTTGGTCTTGGGGCCGTAGATCGTGAGGGGATCGAGGGCGATGTACCAGTCGCCGTCGGTGCCGAGAGTGGGGCGGGGCGGGGTATCGCCCGCATGGATGGTATTTAAAGCGTCGACGCGCTGGGTTAGGCGCACCAGTGCGGTGACTTGGGCCAGCGTGAGCTGCTCAGTTGGGGTGGCCATCAGCGAGAGAGCAGTTCAATCAGGCGGTCGACCCGATCAGGGGTCATTTCTTCGGAGGAATTTTCCTCTTCAGGAGATTCCGCCTCCTCAGTAATATCCGTGGCATCCATACCGGCAGATTCGATTTCGTCTTCGATGTTGATGTTGTCGGGGAGGACTTCGCCACGGCGCAGGATTTCCAGCAGCATTGAGTCGCTGATCTTGCCCATTTGGTTGAGTTGGGCCAGGACAGAGACGTCTTGGCCAATTAGGCGGTAGTAGTCAAAGTCGCGGTCGATTGTGATTTCTGGGGGCTCGATGCCGACGTATTCGGCGGCGAAGGCGAAGGCTTGGTTGAGGGCGCTCTCCAGTTCTTGGCTGATGATCGAGAGCACGCTGTTGGACTGGGCTTGGTCGATGCGCTTGGCCTCGGCAGATTCGGCGACGAATTTTTGGCCGAAAAGCTTCGTGACGCCAAGTGTTGACATTTGACCCTCCAGTGACTGGAGTTCTTGCATTTGGGCGTCAAAACTCGTGGCGTCGGCTTGCACGTAGTACGCCTTGTTGCCCGGTTGCATGGCGATGGCGTAGTTGACGCCCATCGTTGCGCTGCCTGTTGTGTCGTCCCAGCCCTCTAGGACGAGGGTGGGCATGGCGGCGATGTGGAGGGCGTGAATTAAATCTGCTTGGCGTTGGTAGTGGGTGATGTTGAGGTTGGCAATGTCAAGCAGTGGGGGCTGGGAGACCAAAACACCACGACGGTTGCTATAGATTGGGACTAAGGGGATTTCGTCGAGGCTGTAGCCTCCGGTTTCGGTGAGTTCGACGGTTTCGGTGCTGCGTCCCAGTGTGTAGAGGTCGTAACGGCCGGGGTAGATGACGCGCATCTCCTCGACTTGTTCTTCGCCAAACTCGTTTAAGGGGCGGACGTCGTAGTCGTGGATGCGGACTTGCAGCAGGCGGTTGGTCGTCGATTCCTTGCGCCAACCCCAGATTTGAGGGGCGTCGACGTGTACGAAGTAGGGGCGGCGGCCTTGGGCGCGTTCCTCAGCAAGATTTCGTGCTCCCATTGCTGCGGGGTAGTCCACCAAAATCGCGCTGTGGCCATAGGTCAGGCTGCTAACCAGTGCACGGCGGGCATATTCGTTGATGTTGGAGCCAATGCCGTCGATGTTCTGCGCAAGCTCCAGCCAGTAGGGGTCGCCTTCGATGTGGATGGGCTTGCGCAGGATTGCGCCAGCGGCGGTTTCGATAAGACGGTTGGTGTAGGGGCTTAGGACGCTGCGGTCGACGCGGGTTTGGTAGGCGTCGTCATCTTCTCGTGGTTCTTGCGGGAGATATGTCTCGCACATATCTCGGAGGTAACTCGTGCCCTTAGTGACGGCAGCCATCACGCTCCAGTCCGTCATCATGGCGATGACGTCTAGGCTGCGGACGAAGGGGGATTCGCTGACTACAGCTCCAGTTGGTGGGATGTTGGCGCTGTAGACCACGGCTTGACTCCTACTTTGTACTTATTTTGGCAGAGCCTCACCACTTAGTTTTGTTTGCCCAGTACGCGGCAGACATTTTGCCTTTTGCGATGTTTTGTGCGTGGCGGGCTTTGAAGGATTCGCGGCGTGCTTTAGCAGCTGCAGATTCACCTTCCTTTTTTGGTGAACCAGCTACTCCTTGCTGGCCGAAGCGGATAAGTTTCACCTTGTCGCCTTCTTTGGCAAGGACGGCGTGAGACTTGTTGGGGTGGCTGGGGGTGCGTTTGGGCTTGTTGTAACCCGAGAACTTTTCGCCGCGATACTCAATCGTCATCGTCTTCCTCGTCGTCAGGGTCGGAGATCGGCACCAGCACTTCGATGCCTTGGGCGAGCATTGATACGAAACCCCCGAGGATTTCAGGGTTTTGGGGTGACTTGAAGACGAATGTTGCGTGGGTGAGGCCGTCTTCAGCGTCGATTTCGATGTGAACACAGCCTCCGTTCACTGTTTGGATCGCCATTAGCCGTGATATGCGACAACAATGTGCGGACTAATGCTGGGTGTACCAGAAGATATGGATGCAATACGCATACGGATTTTTGTGGCTACTTTTCCGTCGTAGAAGTAGACGTATTGGCCGTTGGAGTTGATGGTTTTGCCGGTGTCGATGGTGAACCAGTTACCGTTGCCGTTGAAGCTCGCTTCGAGGGCGAGCTGGAAGTTGGCACCGCCGGTCACGCTCGCGGCAAAGGTGTAGCTGCCCGAGTGGGCAGGTACTTCCATCCAATCGTCTACGGCGGTCATGGTGCCGCCGGTGTACTCGACCACGTTGGTGAAGCGGTCGATAGCAGTGTTAGCGACGGCAGCCATGACTATTTCCTCCGTTTTTTGGCGGTTTTGGCGGCTGCTTTGAAGGCAGCGGCGGTGGGGGCACCCTTAGTGCCAGGTTTGCGCATCTTTTCGCCGCTGCCGGCAGCGATGCGCTTGCGCTTGGCGTTGATGTTGCTGTACAGGCCGCGTTTTGCCATTACTTTTTCCTCTTTTTGCGGGTCATGCCAGCCTCGGACATAGCAATAGCGATTGCCTGCTTGCGGTTGGTTACTTTTTTGCCCGAGCTGGACTTGAGTGAGCCTGATTTATACTCAGACATCACTTTTTCGACCTTCTTTTGGCCTTTGGTGGGCTTTTTTGCCGCCATAACGTGCCAGCAAGGGTGTTACCACACACGATAGTTGGTCTTGCCGAGGTTCTCTGGTTTGGCAAGGTTGAATGTTTGTAGGCAGAGGTAGCCCAAGGCGTCGAAAGCGTGGTCCACGCCGAGGTTTTTGTTGGGGAGGCCGGTGCCTGGGGCGTAGGTCAAGGTGCGGAGACTCTTGATTAACTCCTTGCACTTCGGGTGGATGAAGAGGCGGCGGGTTCCAGAGGCATCCAGTAAGGCGGTGTTGACGCAGGTGATCTTGTCGCGGATCTTCCAGGGGCTGCGGGGGCTGGATACCGTGAAACCAGACTTGCGCAGGATGTTGTGGTCGGTCGCTCCAACGCCGCTGGTTTTGCGGGCGCCGCCCGTGGGGTCGGGGCAGGCGATGATGCGGCGCTCCACGCCGTAGCGGGATTGGATTTCTTCGCAGAGATCCCAGGTGGTGGCGCCGCCGGTCATGATTATTTCGTCGAAGACCCAGAGGACGTCGCCCTTTTTGACCGCGCAGACGGCGCTCATTGGGTCGATGTTGAAGTCGACGCCGATCAGCAGTGGGAGGACGGGGAGGTCCTGGACGCTCTTTTCGATGTTCTCGTCGCTGAAGCTGATGGCGACTAGACCGCTGAGGTTTTCAAAGCTCGCCTCAAACTCTTGGCGGAAGGTGCGTGGGTCGAGTTGGGCGCGAGCAGCTTCGATTTCTTCCGGGGGGACGTTATCGCCGTCAATCGTGGTGAATTGCCAGCGGCTCCAGTCGGAATCGCCGCTGTCGGCGTATTGCCAGAGTTCGTAGAACCAGCTAGCTGTGCCGTCTGGGGTGGAGATGAACAGTGCCCAGCCTTGTTTGTCGGCGAGGGCAGGGCGGATGACCTCGAACCAGACTTCTGCGTCCATGAAGGCGGCTTCGTCGAGGACGACTCCAGCGAGGCTTCTGCCGCGCAATGCCATGGCGTTTTCAGTGCCCTTCAGTTCGATTGTTGAGCCGTTCACCAGCTCAATCTTGAGGTCGGTCTCGTTTTTGCTCTTGATCCAGGCTTTTGGCACTAGTTTTTTCATCACCTTCCAGGCGATGTCCTTCGCCATCCGGTATGTAGGGGCCGCGTAAAAGAAAGTTTCGCCCGGCCTTTCGATCGCCCCACGCAATAATTCGATGCACGAGAGGTAACTTTTGCCGAATCGGCGGCCCGCTACCAATACTCTGAAGCGTTTTCGGCTGCTAAATACCTCACCTTGGGCGTGACGAAGGGTGAGTGCTCCAGCAGATTCGGGCATTTTTATGTAGGAGGGTACTTTCTAGGTTATTACAGGAATTGAACCCCTGCCCCCCGGTGTGTAACAGAGGAAGGAATTGAGGATATGTCAGTAGGTTCCCAGGGGGCTGTTACCGCCACGAAAAAGCCGGAGGCTACCCCCCGGCCTGTGGTGTGCTAGAGTAGCGCCCAAGCGGTGAGCGCAGCGAGCGCGGCCCAAAGGATCCGCTGCTGTTGCTGTAGCCGTTCGATGGTGGCGGCCTGGTGATCGGTCAGTTCCAGTGCGGCGGAGATGATCTCGGGCTTGCTGGAGCGGTCGGTGATGTTCACGGCGTGGTGTGCCTTAGGACTCTCCTACTGTAGCACACTGACAGCCGGGCCGTGGCTGATACTGTCACATACTGTAACGTAAGACAGCTGTACTAGCGGCCGAGCACGAGCAGCCGGCACTCAGCCGGGCCACGGCCGGCAGCCTCGCAGCGTGCCAGCTGGTTTGCATTGTCGAAACCCATTGCCACGAGAGCGGCAACGACGGCACCGCAGGCCACCAGGTAGCCGAGGGAGGCGCGTTCGATGTTGGTCATGGAGAGTCTTGGTGTGACTTGCCTCCCATTGTTGCACACTATCGGCCATGGTGCAAGGCGGGAGCCGTGCCAGCCGTAACGTCTACCGGAGGGTAGTGGTTCAGCTGTACTACTCCGCCTGGCGCTTGTCTTCCACCGTGATGTTCAGCGTGGGTGCAGCCGCTACCTGATTCTCCTGGCTTCCCTCCCCAAAGCTGCGCGCGACGCTATCGAGTAGGTGAGCCACAACCTGTAGGTTGCCGCGCTTAAGCGCTTTGTTGATCGCTGTCATACGCAGCGCATTGACTTGGTTCAGAATCTCGTCTCGCTGGCCTTCAAAGTCCGTCTTTAGAAGCTGCTGCGCGGCTGAGATGTAGTTCTCTGCCTGCCGAATACTGACACCGAAGCGAGAGGCTAAGTGGCCAGCGTTACTACGACGGCTTCCACCAGTCAACATCAGGTTGTAGGCAGCAGTCACCCGCTCCTCCATTTGAGCCGCGTTGATCGGCCGTCCACCACGCCAGCGCTTTGACTCGTCATTGGCAACGGTCGTAGGTTTCGTTACTTCCAGCTCCTCAGATTCGGGCACGTTTGAGTCACTAACTCTGTGTACCAATGATAAGCTGCTCTGCTCTCACGTTTCGCAAGCGAGCGAAGCGAGCGCCGCGAGCGCCGCGAAAAAGCCCGGCACGATGGCCGGGCCGTTGATCGGTGGAAGCGCCAGCTCACACGCTCCGGATGACGTGCCAGCTGCTGGGAGTCTCGGGAATCAGGCTGTAACCGTCGCCAATCTCCAGCTCGCGCCAGGCATCCGCCCAATCTATGCAAGTGTGCGGCCATGCCAGCTCTCGGTTGATCGCGCCGATCTCATCCGCCAGCGTTTGAGCGTAGTCTGCGCCAGCCTGAGCCTCGCTGTAACCGTCAGCCGTTCCGCAGTAGGCATCACAAAGCTGCTCGGCTTCAATGCCGTGATCCTCAAAAGCCTGGATCAGCTCAGCCGTGCCAGCTGGATCCTCGCAATCAATGCCGCGCTCTTCTAGGGCATCGGCCCAATCCTCACAAAGCCAGAAGCCGAAGCACGCGCCATCGCCCTCGGACGCGCCGAAATAAAAGCCGGTCGGTGCCAGCTCTCCTAAGCGGTCAAAAGCCCAAGCTGTCGCAATCTCCCAGGCGTCGCATGGTTCCGGCCCGGTAAGGTCCGAAGCGTAGGAAGCGCACTGTTGCAGATCGGAACGGAACGGTTCCGGCACGTCTTGCCCCAAGCGGTCAAAAGCGCCAAGGTAGGCATCCGCTAGGTGATCGGTGCGCAGCGTGTCAGTGCTGACGATCCAAGGGAACGATGCCAGCTGGTCTGAGGTGTAACGGGTCATGGGTGAGCCTATGGGTTGGGTCTCGTGAAATACACTACAGCATCAGCGACCAGAACGCCAGCCCAGTAAGCGACAAACCCTGAGCCAGCTGGCATCGGTGATCCAGTCCGGCCGATGCACCGAAGCGGTCACGCCCAGGGCATCCTCACCGGCGAGATCACGCCAGAAGGGAAAGAGCCAGAAGTCGGATTGAGGATCCAGTGTGATCCAGTGCGGCATTGTGCCGCCGCCACCTTCCGCGTAGCAACCTGCCAGGCGGTCGGTAAGGTCCCGAAGATCCCACACGCTTTCGTGGTATTCATCGCAAGGGCAGCCGTTCCAGCTGAGCCAGCCGCTGTCGGCAACGTCGCCATGCTCAGCTGATTCTGCCGTCACAGTCTCGTAGGTAACGCGAAAGGTCCCGCGCGGTTCTGTGGTTCTGAGGATGGTCACGGTGCTTTGATGTAGCTGTGTTTGACAGTAGCACGGATTGCGGGCCGAGCGCCAGCGAGGACCGCCCCAGCTGGCAAGCATTGCGCTAGGTGGTAGTGTTAGAGGGTATCCCTCACCCATAGGGCACCATGACGACACAATCCCGCAGTCTGCGGCTTGCTGATCAGCTGAGCGCCAGCCCGTACGCTTGGCCCGGTGGGTATCCGCTGTTCGGCGTGTTTCATGATGGCTGCGCTTGCTGCCCCAAGTGCGCCAAGACTGAGCGCGAGAGCATTGCAACCACAACCGGCACCGATGGCTGGGGCCTGGTGGCAATCGAGGCTAACTGGGAGGATCCAGACCTCTACTGCTCGTGCTGCGACGCCCGGATCGAGTCGGCCTACGCGGAGCCCCAGGAATGAGCGGCGGCGAATGGGTGACCCAAAAGGATCGCAAACAGCTTGCCCGTGATCAGCGGGAAGCTGAGCGAGAGATGACGCGCCAGGAGAAACGGGCGCTGCGGGATCTGCGCTACTGCGCCGAACGTTCCACCCTCTCGGAGATTGAGTGGCGGGATCTTCTGCGGCTGCACCAGTTGCACGGTAAGGAGGGAATCCGGGAACTCTGGGAGTCCGTCATTCCCTACTGGAATCAGTGCCAGCGGCTTAATGGTGGCGAGCAATGCCCCAGGGATCTGGTGCCCACCGGTTTGAAATTAAGTGCAAAAAAAGCGCGCACAACTCCTACCACTAGGAAACCACCAGGAGCCCCGCGCAAACCTCGTGCCGATGCCGGCAAACCTCGTGCCAGTTACAGGCAACGTACCAAGCCTGCAGGCTGAGCTACAGGCTCCCACAATGGGAGCCCTTCCTTTTGCCCTTGGCTTGAGAATGATTCTCATTCCCCTTCTCAGTGAGACTCATGAGACGCAGTGTGCGAAGCCCGGAGGGCTGAGCACCAGCAGACCTCCCACCGTGGGAGGATCGGGCGCCTACAGGTATCGGCAAAAGTACCAATACGTACCAGGTATTGAGGCTATGAATGGCCGAAACAATACATGAATGGCAGTTATGAATGGCTTTTCGTCGAGGCCGTTAGGCCGAGACATGAATGGCGTTTTGCAGCTGGTCGAAGTAAAGCTCCACCCTGGCCATGAATGACTTTTCAGCGTCGTCTAGTTCTGCCCTAGTCATCGTGTGAATGTTGGGGTTGCCGCAGCGGCGTGCCAATACGATGGCTGCTCCAGTTGGTTTGAGGCCGGTGAGGTGGGTGAGGCCGAGGCTGTAGGCACCGCACTGATCGATATAGGAATGGCCCGGCGGGAGGCGTTCCAGTCCTTCATCGTCGAGCTTGGTTTTGCGGCCCACGCTGGTTTTCCAGTCCGCTAGTACCAGCTCGTTATTCTTCAGCCCAATCAAGGCGTCACAAGTGCCGGCGAAGCCGGCGGGGTGGTGAATGGAAAATTCGCTGGCAAAAATTTCGGTGACGTTTTCGGCGATCCAGTCGGATAAGCCTCGGGCGTAGCCTGATGCGCTCCAGCCAACCCTTGGAACATTTGGCCGGACCCTCTTCAATGCCCATTGCGTGATGGGGGCCGGGATGCGTGCCAATCCCTGTTCGTCCCAGCGGATGGAGTTGCGCTTGTTTGCAGTGGATCGTGCCAGCTGCATTGCCGTTTTCAATAGGTATTCCGCTTGACCGTGGGCCATGTTGCCTCGGGTTGCTGCAACATTCCGCTGGCAACTTGCCTCAACGGGTCCCAGGCGAGCTTCCCAGCGTTCCAATCCGGTCTTGTCGCTTGTTTCCTTTAGGATGTGTGTAACACTATGGTAAATGTTGTTATTGATGTCCCGGTAGACCCGGAAGGGGCCTGAGTTGTCTTGCTCCAGCCTCCACTTACGCAGTCCTGCCAGTGTGTCTTGGGTGTTGGAGGCCATTTAGTTATTCTTTCCCAAAAGGATTCTACACCATCAGGTCAAGCGGGCATCGGGTAGGCGTTTTTTCGTCAGTTCCAGGTATTCCGGGTTTAGTTCGATCCCGGTGTAGTTGCGCTCGTGCCTGACTGAGACGACACCCGTTGTTCCAGCGCCGTTAAACGGATCTAGGACGTGACCGCCAGGAGGACAGCCCGCAAGGATGCAGGGCTCGATCAGATCTGGGGGAAAAGTGGCAAAATGCGCTTCCTTGAACGGTTTTACTGTTACAGACCACACGCTACGTTTGTTTTTTGTGGTGTAACAGCGACTTCCTGATGCAGGGCCTCCGTGGGCTGTGCTACCGGGAGCTGTTCGACGTATCCCAGCGCTTTGTCGGTGATTTTTTGGGTCGGCAGGTTCTTTTATCGCGTCGTTATTGAAGTAATAGTTGGATGTCTTGCTGAGTAGAAAAATGTACTCGTGTGCTTTAGTACAGCGATCACGAACAGACTCGGGCATCGGGTTGGGTTTGTGCCAAATAATGTCTTGACGCAAGTGCCAGCCATCGGTTTGCAACGCAAACGCTACGCGCCACGGAATACCAAGTAACTGTTTGGCTTTACCGTAACTATCGCCCAGATTTAACCATAGTGTGCCATCATCCCGTAAAACGCGACGCACTTCTCTAAACACCTCTACTAATTCACGTACAAAGGTTTCAGGATCTTTTTCTAAGCCTATCTGACCGTCGTGGCCATAATCACGCAGACCAAAATACGGAGGGCTAGTGACACAGCAGTGTGCAGATTGTGCCGGCAATGTCGGTAAAACATGCCGACAATCACCTTGAATAAGTGTCGTTTTCATAAGAAAAGCCCCGCTATAACGCGGGGCTGATGCGCTCGGCGGTAATCAGGCGACCTTGAAGGGGTTGCCGCCGCTAAGAAGGCGGGTGAGGTCGAAGCCTTCAGCTTTTGCCTCGATCCAGGCGGCGTCGATGTGCTCTTGGCTGCCCTTTTTGCGGGGGACTGGGCGGACGGTGTACTCGGTGGTGAGGCCGCTGCCCTTCTTGCTAATGGTGAAGTCCCACTCCAGCAGGTTGGAGTAGTCCTCCATCTGGGAGATCTGGTCGATTTCCTTGAGGATTGACTTTTGGGTGATCTGCAGGACTTGGACTTTGCCGGACTCGTAGTTGTAGACCGGGCAGGCGATGGCGAACTTCACGTCTGCTGTTCCAGGGCCGCCGCGTCCTTCGCGGGGCTCAAACTCGCCCATTTCGGCAACCACGTCTTCGTAGGTGGGCTCGAAGTCGAAGCGGAAGGGCTTGTTGGCTCCGTTGGCGGCACCCCAGGCTTCGTAGAACTCCAGAGGTTCGTCAGTGAGTAGGGCGAAGCGGACGGAACCACCATCGGGGAGTTTGCTGAGGCTCAGGTAGCCGCCGCCGCTATTGCCGCCGTTGACGTTTGCAGATGCGGATTTCGAAAGAAAGGCCATGGTTTAGGTGTTTGGTGTGGTCGGCAGGAGTGCCAACGTCTTACACAGTAACACGTCCTTGACCGGCTGGCTACCATGAAAAAACGCCCCTACAGCTGAGCTGCGGGGGCGTGGATTCCATTCTCATGTGAGACTCTAACATGTCGCAAAGTAAGACGCAGGATCTGCTGGCTTTTGTGCGCCAGCTGCCTGTGGGATTTGCTTACGCCCCGATCTATGCCAAGGATCAGGCGATCCAGTCCGGGAAAATCTCGAAGGGCAAGACGCCGCTAGAGCGCAGTCACCATCAGGTGATGGCGCCGTCGGATGTGGCGCTCCAGATCGAGCGGAAGCCGGATGTGTTCCAGGCGGTGGGCGTCTTTACAGGCGGTCGCAGCATGGGACTCGTGATTCTCGACGTGGATCGGAATCTCAGCCGTCTCAAAAAGAAGTGGGGCGAGTCGCTGGAGGGTGCTCCAGTGGTTACCTCGACCAAGGCGAACGCGGCGAAGTACCTGTTTCGCGTTCCTGAGGCTCTGTGGGGCTCGGTGAAGGGTTTTGGGCTGTCGGATACCGGCGCTGGGTACGAGGTGCTCTGGGGCCGTCAGGGCGTCATCTACGGGGCTTATCCGGGCTCCAGTGATGGAAAGGCACCGGAGGGCTCCTACGGCTTTGAAGGCGACCTGGAGGCGATTCCTGACGCCCCTGAGTGGTTGCTGGCGGAGATGCGCGATCACGCCGGTAAGGAGATCCAGGACGGCGGGTTCATCAAGAACCGGAAAGCGCTGGATTTCTCGGATCGAGACCCAGCTGAGGTGGCTGAGATCATTCAGTCGGCGTTGAAGGTGATCCCCGGGCAGGGCAATGGCAGCCGGGATCACTGGGTCAAGGTGGGGATGGCGATCCACTCGGAGTTGCCGACTGACCTTGGTTTGACGCTTTGGTCCGCTTGGTCGGCAGAAGACCCTGAATTTTCACAGGATTGGGCTGATGGCAATCCCTGTGAGGAGGTCTGGAAGTCCTTTCGCAAGGGGCCAGTCAGCCTTGGCACCCTTTTCTGGATGGCGGACCAGCAGCTTCCGGGCCGTATGTGGCTTTCGGAGGATCTGCGAAAGGTTGTTGAAAGCGTTGAGGCCGATAACGTCACCCGGATTCGGCAAGTCGTCATCACCTACGCCGAGGTGATTCGCCGGGCAAAAGAGATCCAGCAGATTCAGAACCCCGCTGAGGCGGCGCACGCCATGAACGTATTGGCGCTGGAAGCTGGTTATCGGGACGCGGGGGCACTGGAGCGGTTGCTGATCGCTCAAATGCAGTTCGAGCAGCAAGATGACGAGATGGCCATGTCCCATCTGCTCGATAAGGATCTCAACTTTGAATACCTGATCCCGGATCTGTTGCCTTGCCCTGGGACCGTGATGATTCACGGCGCTGGTGGTGATGGCAAATCCATGTCCGCTTGGACCATTGCCAAGCACGTTGCCCGAGGCATTCCGTTCTCGGTGCGGGGGGATCTTGTTCCAGTGGAATCTGGGCCGGTGTTGATCCTCAACGGTGACCAATCCGAGGTGCAGGTTCAGCAGCAGCTGCGGGACCTTGAGTTCCAGCCGTCGGATCCGGTAACCGTGGTGATGGGGTGGGACCTGAACTGGTACTACCGCTTCGTCAAGTTGATCGAGAAGCACCAGCCGAAGCTCGTGATTATCGATTCGATCACTGGCTGCAGCAGGGGATCGGCGTTCGACGAAAACAAGAAGGAGTTTGCAAGCCCGATCTATTGGCTGGCGAACAACAACGGGCGCATGTTCCCCGCTTGCACGATCCTGCTGATCCACCACGCCAACAAGACCGGCGGGTTTCGGGGCTCCACTGCCATTCGGGACGCTGTTGATGAGGTGTGGGGGCTGCGGCGGCCGGACAAAAAGCAGGTCGAGCAGACCGGCTACAACGCTCGCCTCATCACCGTCGAAAAATCCAGGGCGGGGCGGGATGGTTCCAAGCTGCTGATGAAGCTGGAGAACGATCTGACCTTCTCCCTAGCTGACTACATGGAGGTTGATACCGAAAATGCTGGACCTGCGTCGGTGGTGGATCGGGTGCTCCAGCGCGTTCGGGCTGTTTACCCGCGCTCTGTGAGCCGCTCTGACCTGGCTGCGGATCCCTTGTGCGGTGGAAGTGTCGCCGGCATCCGCAAAGCGCTCCAGCGCCTGATTTCGCGGGGTCTGATCGAAGTGGCTGAAAATCGCCCCAGTAAGGGGGGTGGTTCTCCTACTGCTTTTTATCGCGCAATTACCTCGCGTGAAAAGTCTATAAATGTGTGTCCCACTGGGGAAGAACCCAGTCAGGGACTGGAAAGTACAGTGGGACAGCCTTCTGACGTGTCCCACTGCTCGGACGCTGTTGGGGCAGAACTGGGCTCACAGTGGGACAACCCCTTGCCGTGTCCCACTGCTAATCCCAGTCACACCAACGAATCTGCCCCAGTGGGACAGGTTTTGGATGTATCCCCAAAGGGGGATGAGCGAACTGCGGCTGAGCTGGAGCAGCTGATGCAGGAAGCCGCACGGCTGTGGGACTGATGGGCCACTTCACCCCGCCTAACTTTTTCTTAGGGCTCATGCGGGTTGCCGCGTGGGTGTTTTGGAGAGATCCCGTGAAGTCGGAACCGCCCCAGCCGAAGCGCCCCAGGAAGCCCACCTTGGGGTACACCGTTGGCGACATTCCCTACGAGCTGCTCGCCGTGGTCCGGGTTTCCTGGTATCGCAAAGGCGTTGCTTACGAGGTGGAGGAGTACCAGATCGAGGAGTCGGACGACGCTCCAAAGCAGTTCGCCTACATCGTTGGGACGGCACTCCGCCAAGGCGCTGACGTCTGCGTGCTTACGCAGTACGAGCCAGAAGCCCTAGGTGTGCAACAATAGAAGGGTTCCCGCTCTGCTTTGGCATCGGGCACTGGGGTGCGCGTTGGGCAGATAGCCCAGAAGGCGGCCCCACCCCAAATCCACTGGTACGACTAGCTTGCGTACCTAATATAAAAACTTTTATGTAATGACTGATCTTTCTCGTGCCGCGCAGGCTGTCCTGACCGCTTTCGGTAAGTACCCGTTGCACGGCGATCACATAGCCGACACTTTGATGCACGGCGCTTTGCCCGCCGCAATCCGTGAGATCGCAGCTAAATACTCCTACGAAGTTCACGGTGAAGGCTGGTATGAGCTGGTAGTAGATGCTGCCGACCTTTATGCGCTTGCCGACGAACTTGAAGGAGCAGCTCGATGACTGACCGTTCCATCACCCCACCGCCTGAGCTGGTGCGCCAGTGGCTAACAGAGTTTTTTGGCGATGGTGCGGATATTGCCCCCGGAGAACTTTCCCTTGAAATCGCTAACCGCGCCGCTCAGTGGGGTTACGAGCAGCACGAAAAGATGTTGCTTGACGCTATGCACTCCGTAGTGCCGCAGCCTTACGAACCAGAAGCCGAGTAACCATTACCACTAATCTCCCATGACACAACAACATCCCATCACCCCACCGCTTGAGTTGGTGCAGCAGTGGATCAATGAAGCTGATGGAGGACATGACCCCCGCTGGCAAGATTACGAGCAAGACATTGCTAACCGCGCTGCCCAATGGGGCGCAGATCAGGAGCTGGAGGCTTGCTGTGAGTGGTTTGTGCGCGATTGGACTGACGTTGAAACAGCAGACAAACTTCGCGCCGCCCGCCGCCCCAAGCCGCCGGGTTTGAAAGAACAGGCGTTGGCTGAACTAGCCGAATGGGAGAACGTTATGGACATTGCACCCGATAGCCCCATCCGCCGCGCACTGGATCAACTTCCCGACAACGCGTAGTCGCTTCCACTTCTATGTCTGAACTTTCACCCGCCGCGCAGGCAGTGTTTGACGCCTTCTGCTGTGAGGCTCGTTCAGAGCCGCATCATCAACGTGAGGCCATCGCCGCCGCCCTGCGAGCTGCTGCAGATCAACTCAAATACAAGCTCCTCAATGTGGAGGTAGTTGATTGCTCACAACTGCTCTTGCTCGCTAACGAGCTTGAAGCCCAGTAGTCATCTTCACTAATTGGGGTGCCCGGTGGCTGGTCCGCACGAGGTGCCAGCCTCGCCGCTGCCGGGCACAGCGGACGACTGAGATCCGAAGATCAACAGAACCCAGAGCTTAGCGTCCGCGATTGTAAAGATGTGCAACAGCCTGGCCTTGCGCTTGGGCTGTCTGTGTGCAACACTAAGGGCAAGCCCGCCCCGGCGAGCCCTCTATTACTGAATCACAATGCACGATCCATTCACAGTCAATTTCGACCGCTCCAAGCTCAGCCCTTGGTATTTCTCCGTTAGCTGGGCGCGTATGCACCTGGAACAGAAGATCCAGCAGTTCCAGGACTGGGGATTTTCCACCAGCTATGACGAAACCCAGCTGGAGCGGCTGCTTGACCTAGAGCAGTTCCTCAAAATGACTTGGGACGAGCGCATGGAAGCCATGGCTGCCGGCGAAACTGCACAGGAGGTCCAATGAGCCAGGTACAAAGCATTGAGGAATTGCGATTTGAAGGCGATCACCTTGTTGTCGATGCCGTTGTTGACGACATGGTGGTGCGTTATGCGCAGACCGCCTTTGAGCCAGCGGAGTGGGGGCCTGCCCTGTGCCGAGGCACCCTCTACTTTTCAGATGAAGACTTGATTCCAGCGACAGATGCCGAACTCCGGGCCATGCTCACAGATCGGGTCGACGACTGGACTCCACTCGACACGTCTGATTGGGACGTCTGAAGCTCGTGACCTACGTAACCAGGACGACTACGACGACTGGGAAGTAGGTCTAGAGCCCATTCCGGGGGATACGCATTGGGTCCGGGTTCGCACCTTGACCCAGCTTTACCGCCACCTCATCTACGTGTTCGCCACCAGCGACACCATCAGCTCCACTCGACTTGCACAGCTGGCGATCCACGAGATTCTCAAGTTGAGACTCACGGATCTCACCCGGATACGCCAGCAAGATCCCAACTACTTCGCATGACTGACTGGTACGCCGACTACTACCGCCAATCGCGGGGCTACAACGACAACGATCTGCGTGAGCTTCGCAGCGTTCCACGCAAGCCCTCGACGGAGGTGCCGGACGTGTTCAAGCACAGGTTTGCTGATCCAGCTGAGTACGATGCCTGGGTCGAAGAGCGCCGTCGCGCCTACTTCGGCTGAACTCGATCCAACACGAATGACTGAAACTTCAATGGTGCCCTTCTACCGCTCCTACCTGTTGGGCGGCAAGATGGTCTACCTGGACAAGCTCTCGGAATTGTCCGATAGCGAGCTAAACATGCTCAACATCGAAACGATGGCCTCACTGGAGGAAGCTCGCCGCGATTACGAAGCGGTCGAGAACAAGCAGAGCGAGGAAGCGGGCTCGGTCTATCGCCGCCTCAAGGTGGCTGGTTATTTCCAAGCCGCCATCAAGCTGGAACTCCAGAACTGACCATCCCCTACTACACTGCACCCGTTCCTACTCATGAACATGTACATCCTTTCTGAAGCACAGTTCGACCAGATCACCAAGGCAGTCGAAGCAGCACACTTCGCTCTGCTTACGTGCCAGCGCATTGACCTGGATCTCACCAGCCCCAAGCAGACCATCCCGCTGCCCGCTGGCGAAAAACTTGTACGTACATCTGACGTACGCAAGCCGAAGTCTCAAAGTAAGACTCGTAAGTCCAGCCGCAAGGGACAGCGTGGGGTTGCAGTGTTGACTGAAGCCAAGGTGCTGGAGATCAAGCGCCAGTTGGCTGCTGGCGGTAAGTCGGTGGCCAAGATTGCTCGGGAGTTTGGCGTTCATTCCACCACCATCAACTGTATTAAGTGGGGCAAGACCTGGAAGACCGTTCAGCTCCAGCAGCCCGCACCTGTTGTGGTGGCTGACTGATGGGCGGTGTGCTTTGTGATCACGAGATTCATAACTTGGCGCGGCGGGGCTTGGTTGCGCCGTTCCACCAAGAACTGATCAATCCCGCCAGTCTTGATGTGAGACTCGGTGAGAATCTGCTGGTGGAGTTACCAACCACCACCAGCTTGGTTCCTTACTCGATTGCTAGGCACTCGAAGGAAAATCCGTTCATGCTCCAGCCCCACGAATTTATCCTGGCCGAGACCATGGAGGAGTTTGATCTCCCGGATTGTGTCGCTGGGCAGCTGGCTCTCAAGTCGTCTCGTGCTAGGGAGGGGATTGAGCATCTGCTTGCCGGGTATATCGACCCCGGTTACAAAGGGCGGCTAACGCTGGAACTGCAAAACGCTAGGTCCATGCACGCTGTGCCGTTGTGGCCAGGGATGCGTATCGCGCAGATTGTGTTCCACAAGATGTCGATGCTGCCTGGCAAGAGTTACTCAGTTACAGGCCGCTATCACGGTGACACTGCTGTTCAGGGTTCCAAGGGATGAGTGATCCAGTAAATCAGCCCCGTCATTACACCGCTGGGCGCGTTGAGGTGATCGACGTCATTGAGGATTGGGTCAAGGCTGCGCCGAATGCCGTGGTTGGTGGCTTGCATTGGCAGGTCATTAAGTACGTCAGCCGGGCGTGGCTAAAGAAAGATCCTTACGAGGACTTTTGCAAGGCCCGCTGGTATTTGAACCGGCTAATCAACACTCTTGCTACTGAACCGTACAAAAAGTAATTCGCTTTTGGTATGACTAAAACTGTCAAGTTGATCCACTGCACACCCGATGCTGAGAAGCTCATCGTCAAGATGGCGCGGGTCAGTAATCCCAGTAATCAAGACAACTGGGATACGGGGCCAAAGCTGCTTCAGTACCTGATTAAGCATCGGCATTGGAGCCCTTTTGAGATGGCTTCGATGTGCGTTGAAATTCATACTGAGCGAGATATTGCGACACAAATTTTGCGTCACAGGTCGTTCTCGTTCCAAGAATTTTCAACACGTTATGCCAGAACTTCTGCGGCGGAGATTCCACGCTTTAGGAGGCAAGACGAGAAAAATAGGCAGGCCAGTCACGATGATTTGTCGCCCCAGCAGCAAAGTGAGATGGAGCTACAGGCTGCGGATGTGATTGCCAGAGGTTATCGGGTGTACTGGGAGTTACTGGAGCAAGGCGTGGCTAAGGAGACGGCACGCAGGATTTTGCCGTTGTGTACGCCGACAGTGATGTACATGCACGGTACTTTGCGGTCTTGGCTCCACTACATAGATGTGCGTACAGATCCTGGGACGCAGGAAGAGCACAGGTTGATTGCTATGCAATGCAAGCAAATCTTTACTGATAAATTTCCAGTGATTTCGGAGGCTGCCTTCGGTGAGATGCGCTAAATGCGATTACCACAGAATTGATGTAGATCGAACCTGCCAAGATACAGCAGAGTCGATACTCAGAAGACGCAAATGTCCCAACTGTGGGCATGGTGTTTTTACGGTCGAAGTTGAACTACCCGATGGCGCAGCGCAGTACGGTAACCAGTACGTTATGCGGCGCCTGCCTGGATTTTTACGTGTTCATTTTTCGTGATGGCAGTCACAATCAACAGCAGGCCGTGCCAGCAGTGCGGAAAGCACACAACTAATCCAGTGTTGTGTATGAGGTGTTATCGCTCCAGTGCTGCTGGTGTGGAAGAGATTCGGATGGATCGGTTGCGCCAGAGTTATAAGCCCCAGTCGGATGGAGGGCCGTGTAAGCACTGTTTGCACTGGAAGGCGCGGTGTTTGCTGGGGTTTCCCGAGGGTGGGACACTCGCGGCGGCGGTGCTCTGTTCTGCCAGGGAGGTTGACAGTCTGTTAGAGTAGTAGGGTAAACGCCCTACCAGGCATGACAATCCTCCAAGGCATTGAGCACCTCCACACGCTCGATGACGCTTCATTTGTTGCGTTTGACGTTGAGACCACTGGGCTCCAGCCGAAGTTCGGTGGTCTTCGTCTTTTGCAGTTGGCCACGTTTGGAAAAGATCCGGTCATCCTCGATTGCTGGAGCTTTAGCGACGAAGACTGGATCACGCTCGAAGAGTTCTGCAGCGTTCCACGGCAGTGGCTGGCGCATAACGCGGTTTTTGATCTCGGCTGGTTGCAGGAGCACGAGATTTACCCCGAGGGTAAGGTCTACTGCTCGATGCTGGCCAGTCGGATCCTGACGAACGGGCTGCCGAATTTGAAGCACGGGCTCCAGCACGTCGTTCACCGTTACCTCGGGCAGGACATTTCTAAGGAAGAACAGCGCAGTGATTGGTCGGGCGATTTGCGCGTGGAGCAGATTGAATATGCGGCTAAGGATGTGGTGGTATTAACCCAGCTGTGGGAACAAATCACCAAGCGGATGGCGACTGGTGCGTTGATGCCAGCATGGGAGCTTGAATGTAAGGCGCTTCCGGCAATGGCGCAGCTGTGGCGCACTGGATTGCCGTTCAATAAGAAGATGCTGAAGCAGCTGATTGAAGACTTGGATATCGAAAATGTTGAAGTCGGTGAGAAGTTCATCGAGGACTTTGATGCAGCGCTTCCGCCGGAACACAAGCTACACCGGGGGCTTGATGGCAAGTTGCTGTACCAGACAAAGCCGGGACCGAAAGGTAAGAAGCCGGACCCGAATGTTTTTAACCTCAATAGTCCTGCACAGCTGCTCAAAAAGTTCACCGCTTTGTTGGGTGAACCACCGATGGATATGAAGAACGGGAAGCCTAGTGCTAGTCGTTCTGCGCTCCAGGAATACGTCGGTGATCACAAGGTTGTGGCAGATTACTTGCGGTGGAAAAGAGTAGAGAAGCGTAGGCAGATGGCGGAAACTTTGCTGAAGAATTATTCGGCTGATGGGTTTATTCGTGCCAGCTATTTGCAACTTGGGGCCGATACAGGACGGATGAGTTGTATTTCACCAAATCTCCAGCAGATTCCGCGTGACCCACGGTTTCGGTTGGCGGTGCAGCCGCCGACTGGCTGGAAACTGGTTGTTGCAGACTATGGGCAGATGGAGCTACGGCTTGCTGCTGCGGAAGCACAGGATGACTTAATGACTCAGGTGTTCCAGCAGGGGGAAGACCTTCATACGATGACGGCTGTGCAGATTTATGGCGTGGAGCCGGATGAAGTTACGAAAGAGCAGCGACAAATCGCTAAGTCAGCAAACTTCGGATTGTTATACGGAAGTGGCGCAAAAGGACTCAGAAATTACGCGGCAGCAACAGGAATCCAGATGGATCTTGATGAGGCAGCGGAAGTGCGGCAAAAGTTCCACGCTGCATATAAAGGCATCTCCAAATGGCAGCAGCAAAATGCTCGCGCTGCTGATGCGGCTAAGGACAATCCATCTATCCGCATACGCCTCTCGGGCTTGCGGCGGTTTCTACCGGGCGAGCACAACAAACTCACTACCCGCTGTAATACGCCAATCCAGGGAGCCGGTGCAGCAGTCCTCAAACTTACGCTTGGCAAGTTGTGGCCGCTACTCCACGCCGACGGGGAGGACGTGGTGCGTTTGGCCGGCGTGGTGCACGACGAAATCATCCTGCTCGTCGCTGAAGAACACGCAGACACCTGGGCGCTCCAGTTGCAATCCGTGATGGAAGAGTGTGAGGCGAAGTGGTTGGGCGAGATTCCGCCGCTTGCCGAAGCTAAGGTCGGGGATAGCTGGGATCAGGCGAAGTGAGCCCCGAACAGGTCGTCGAAGATTACGAATACCGAGTGCGGATGCACCCGCGCCACGGTGGCACACACGACCTGTTTGTTACTGCTCCAGATGCTTTCACCGCGAGGATGAGGGCTCTGGAGCTTTGTCCTGATCAGCACGTTCAGTCGATCCTGCGAGTCTCAGATTTAGTCTCGTGAGTCCCGCTCGTACAGGCCGTGAGTTGGTGATGGAGTGGCTGATGCGGGAAATTCGTGCGGCCAAAACGAGCGATCTGCACAGAATGGCTGCGTTTTTGGAGTTTGCACGGCAAATTCGCAAGGGTTCCAGGCAGCAGCGCACCAGTGCGAGGTTGGCGCAGTCGAACTCGTGGCGGAAGGGTCTGGATGAGGATGTACGCTGGCGCGTCTAATGTGTCGCAGTATGCTACTGTGTAGGAGACTAGAGAACCAGCAATGCCGCTGAAGCACGGGTCGAAAATTTATTGCCAGTTGCTGCTGGACAGTAACCGTTACAAGTTGGCTGAACAGCTTGCAGCCAGTGAGGGCAAGCGGGTAACTGGGATGTTGCGGGATATGGTTTACGCCGCTTTAGAAAAGGCCGTTCCAGCATCGGATTACAAGGCTGCGGAGGCTGCTGATAAGGCGGCTTGGGCGGAGTCGGTGCAGCGGAGGGTGCAGGGAAGGATGCGCTCCAAGCAATCAGAAGATGTGTCAGAAACTGACGCATGAGACTCGGTTGTGTTTCGATACATACCGACGAAGACTAGGCGGAAGCTTTAGGCTCACACAGTAGTCACACAAAGGCAGATGACGCGCTATGTCGTCATGGTCGAGGATCGCTGGGTTACGGCGGTTTACGGCCCTGGTAAAGGAATCGGTCTCACCCAATCCAAGGAGGACGCATCCTCGTGGGTCACATATGAACGAGCTGTCGCTGCGGCGAGAGCTGTTGCTGAGTGCACTAACAGCAACGTTGCTGTGCATAGCGTTGATGAACCCGCCTATCCCCGGTCATGGAAGTAGTACCGTTCCAGAACCAGCAAGACCCGGAGCTGCGGCTCGGTGAAGGTCGCTCACGCACCAGTGCAGAGAAGGCACAGCTGTTTGAGCTGAGGATTTGGCTGCCTGGGCAAGGCGCAATGCGGGATCTTGTTCGGGCGGAGTCGCTCCAGCAGGCGATTACGTTTGCCACGAATCGTTACCCCAACTGCAAGGTTGAGGTGCCTGAGCAGGCCGCGAAAAAGCCTAGGCTGGTGCGCTCGACCCGTGGGCCGAAGGAAACGGCTCGACGGAATCTGAAACTCGTGGAGGCTAAACGTGAGCAGTCAAATCACTGAGCTGGATCGCCAGAACTGGGCGCGAGTCTGTAAAGACCAGCAGCGGCAAGATTTTCTTGATTCGCTGTATCTCCAGTACGGACGCGATAAAAAGGATCACCCGATGTATAGCGTGTACACGGGTTTGTTCCAGCAGTGGATAGCCGATGGAAAACCTCCTGTTGGCTCTGTACCTAGCGGCGGCGTACTGGGTGATTTGTCTCCTAGTTCTTTGTCTGTGTAAAAAGATCCTGCCTTAGGCGGAATCACGGTCCATTCCGAATTGATCGGCCAGGTTATCGGCGGCTTCGCGGATAGCCCAGGCCGATTTTGTTCGTTCCAGCTGGTGGAGCGTATTCAAGATAAGGGCAGCTTCAAGCAGGCCGCGATAGTCCTGCTTGTTGAATAGTTCCACCAGCCACTTGTCTTGGGCAGCTTTGTGGAATCGGGATTCGGTGCTGTGTTCGATGGGGCGCATGATCACCTCGGGCGGATTCGGAGGAACCAGCCGGTGTCGTTGCCTTCGATGAGCCAGCGAGGCAGCCAGTTCTTGCGGGAGTACGCGATGCCCGCGCCTCCCTTGTTACTGACGTAGCCGCCAGTAGCCAGATTTGCCTCGCCGAACGGATCGTTATGGATGAAGTGCGTCGGTGTATATCCAATGACTACACTCCAGTGGCCCGTACCACTTGGGTTACTTATGGGTCCTTTGTGGAGCCAGCCGACAGGAACTGGGTGGCCGTGAGTGATTTCGTTTTCCAGATCTTCGACTGTGCCATCCATCTCGAATGTGGCGTTCAGTCCCAGTGATTTGAGAGCAGCGATTTGCGCTTTAGGGTCGGTGGTGTCACCGAAGCGGGCGCGAATTTTGTTGTACTCGTAGTCCCCGGAGATTTTTCCGTAGTAGCGGGCCACCATGGCGCAGCTGGAGCTGAAGCATTGGCGCCAGCCGGTGGGGCCGTCATCACTACCGAGCTGATACTCGTAGGCAACCTTGAGGATTTTTTCTTTTGCCGGAACCAGTGGTTTCGTACCAGTGTGCTGGTCCATCAGTTGGATCAGCTTGCCGGGGTAGTTGGGGTCGGTTGCGTAGCCTTCCTTGTGTAACCACTTGGCGGCTTCTTCGCGGGTGGCCGCGTTATTACAACCTTTGTAGTTTTTATAGTCTTTGTACCAGTGGTCGACCAGATACATTACGCATGACAGCAAATCGGGGAAGTCGATAAAGCTGTCGGTAATTGTGATCCACTGACCGTTAATAAATTCTTGCGTTTTCTTGTCGCTTCCTTCGCCCTTTAAGCCGAAAAAGTTATTGCGGCCGGAGACAAGTTTTCCGTAGTTTGATTCGAGTGCCCACTGGGCAGCGACGAGTTCGGGGAACTTGGCGCCAGCAACGCGGGCGGCTTCGAGGATGCCTTCCCAGCTATTAGGAAAGTTGGTCTGCTTGCCAGCAACGCTCCAGGTTTTGAACCAGCCCTGGTCGCGGCCCAGGATGTGGGGATTGGCCTTGTTGATGGCTGCCTCCAGTTCTGTGATGGCGGCCATCTGGTGGGGCAATGCCTTGTAGAACCGGAATAGGTCGTTAAGGCGGATCTTGTTTGAGGGCATCGGACCAGGGGGCGTGGATACTCATGGCGCCACCCAGAAGGCGGCTTTCGCCGGTTTGTAGTTCGTCATTCGGTGGTTCGTGAACCACAACGGGTTTTGGTTCTTCTGGTTGATCCGCGTGCCAGTCTTCGATGGCGCGATCTAGGCGAGGTTGGAGTGTGGCGTGGAATTTGTGGTCCTGCGCTGTTTTGCGGAGGTGATCACGCCAGTCCTTGTCGCCGAATCGCGCCAGCCAAACTGTGTCGGATCTCAGCGCTTTGGGAAGATCACCTTCAGGGCTTTGACGATCAGCTGGATCCAGCTGTTCTCCTTGATCGGGAGGATGGCGATGACCTCAGAACCAGCGGCAACCAGGATGGCGATTACAGCTGCAGTGGTGGGATCCATAGAAAATAAGGATGCTTGCCAAAGTTTAGCTGTACTAAAGAAGAGATCCAGTGCGCGTAATAGTTTCTACCGCTACATTCTGTGCAGCCACCGCTGGGTATGGACCATCGCATCGAAGATGGCGAATACTTAAACAAAAAAGAAGCAAAGGCGCGATTCCGGCAATCAATTCTTAAACACTGGCACAACAAGTGCGCCTACTGCGCTGCGGATTTGGGGCGTTCCGCGACGTTGGATCATGTACATCCCAAGATTCGAGGTGGACATACGCACCAGCAGAATCTTGTGGCTTGCTGTTTTGGATGCAATATCTCGAAGTCGGCGGAAGATTGGATCGAGTGGTACAGGAATCAGTCTTTTTGGGAGCCGCATCGGGAGGATGCGATTGTGCAGTGGATTACTGGGGGTCTGCTTTAGGGTCCCAACCCATCCCCTCTAAGTACATCATTGCGATGTAGTGGTCTTCGGCGTAGCGGCAGATGCTGTCTTTGCAGGCGCGGTAGTACAGCTCGCCCCGTTCGTTTTCCAGCTGGTCCAAGACGTAGCCGTTGCCGTAGTCAGTGGTGTGGACGACGCTCATTTCTTGGTGCCAACAGTCATTTCGATGTTGCGGACTCTGACCTCCAGGTCGCTGAGGCGTTCTTTCGAGTCGTTTTTGAGTTCTTGGATGTCGGCGGCCACGGTGCTGACGGACTGATCCAGTTTGGCGACCTGCATAAAAAGGCCAGCCAAACCGACCACGGCGGCGGTCAGAAGGGCTGGTACCACTTGGTTAAATGGGTTGGGGTGTTCAGGCGCTGCGGTGTAAACCTCTTCGTGGTTGTCCATTGCGAGGCATACTGCCGACCTTTTTTATAGGTTAGCGCCCTTGACCCCTTAGCTTTTTACGCCCGTGATTAGGCAGGCTGTTTTGTCCTTGCCCTTGGCGCGTTTTCTTGGGTTTGCCGGGCTGGTGCTCGACACGTCCCAGGGCTGTCTTTGATTTAACTGCCATGTCACCAGTAGCGATCTTGCCAATCAGAAGTGTGGCACCACTGCCAGACCATCATTCCAAAAATGGCGATGGCTAGCAGCAGTGCCAGTCCTGCGATCAGGAAGCCCATGGCACGCCGGCGGCCTTGGTTGGGGCGTGCTGCTCATCAATTTGAGCTTGGAGAGCAGCTTCGATCTCGGCAACTTTTTCGTAGCCACCGAGAGCTTCTTTGACCCAGCCGATTACAGTCGCCTCGTCGAGTTCGCTGTACGGGATTAGGTTTTCGGGGCGTTGGAAACCAATGCTGCCATAGGCACCACTGGAATAAGTCCCGTCGTTGGCGTTTACGGTGTAGTGAGCAGTAAACACGAAACCATCGTCGGTTTCGCGTTCCAGGGTGTTGATACCCCACGTAAAGGTGGTGGCCATGGTAAGAACCGTGTGCAGTAGCAGGTTAGTAGGGTTGCAACCTGTTGAGTAGGCCGGTTGCCCGCCTAGTGACGTGGACTAATAGCGACTGCCGGTGTAGCCGCAGCTTGGGCAATGCACGCTGTACTGCGGCGGCCAACTTGTGAGACAAACTGATGGGTTGGAATCCATCAGCTCGTGCTGGCATTCAGGGCAGGAGATCCCGTTGGGATGGGGCTGGGTGTTTAGCTGAAACATGGCCAGCGCCTGCTGATTGTGTTGATCGAGGGTCTGCATTAGTGAAGGGGACTAATCAGCAGGCCATTAGTACACAAGGCACGCAGTAGCTACCGTCGTTGTAGGTGCAGCTCACGTTGGTGCTAGTGACCTTGGCGATGGTTTTGCTGCGGATGATGTCGTCGTCTTGAGGTTTGGCAGTGCCATCACCAGCAGACATCAGCAGATCACCACGCTCAACGGCTACGCCAGCAGCAATGCGGATGATGAAGTCACCCGTCATCGCGCAGTAGAAATCGTTGGTGTAGGTGTCATCGTCATCGTCCCAAGCTTGGAACACGCCGGACACGTTCTTGTCACCTTCGACATCGCTCACCTTCATCCGGTTGAGCTGTTCGTTGTCCTCCTCGCCCCATTCGCACATCTCGTCGATGTTAGACAGCACAGAGCCACGCAGAATTTCAGTGCGCTCAGCACCAGAAGGAAGTTGCGACCAGCGGCTTAGGTGAGCACCGTTGTAGGAGACGGTGGTGCCGGAGACAGAAATGCTGCCTTCTTGTACTGCATCTTGCTGAATCTCAACGATGGTTCCGTCGCTTGTATTACGGTTTACATAAAGACAAGTCCCAGAAGATCGCGCCAGTATCTCAACACCAGAACTCCAGAATTCAACACCATTTGAAGATGAGTTATCAGGAGTCTTGCCAATCCCAACACGCTGCTGCGAATCAATGCGAAGCGCTTCAGTTGGACTTGCCTGGCCATCTTTAGTAGTGGAGAACACTAGGCGGCCTGGCATGTCATTAGCGCCAGGGGTGCCGTCTACTGCAGCACTAATACGAGCACCAGTTTGATTTAAATCTGAACCGTCATCCCCAATAAAGAATATGGAACCCAGCTCATCACCTGACTGCAGAACACTGTATACGCCGGGTGTCGTGCTTCTAGTTTTAGCAAGATGTATATTCGGACCAAACTCATTTGCGCTTCCTCGAATGTAAGAAGCTGCGCCTTGGTCGCCAACAAAGACCTGAACTCTAGGTTGATCTGAAATTGTGGTAAGCGCACTAGACGTACCAACTAGGAGCCTGCCGGAGCTGTCGATGCGGGCGCGCTCAGTTCCAGCATTATTTCGCCAAATGTGCGTGTCGAAGTCTTGGTATTGAGTGACGATGCCACCAAAACCCTGGATTTGGAATGAACTGCCGGCGTTATAGGCACTAATGGCAACATTCTTTGCACCAGACTCAAGGGACAAGTAACTAGCTGCGCTTGCACCAGTGTTTGGGTTGGTTACTTTTATTGCGGTAATCGCGTTTTGGTCCTTGCTGACATGTAACAGCTCGCTAGGGCTACTAGTCCCCACGCCCACGAGGCCAGCCGAGGTGATTCGCAGGCGTTCGCTGCTCTGAGTAGCAAAGATTATTGGCGTTGCGTTGTTTGTGCCAATGATTGCATTGGCGTGATTCTGGAAAACAAGCTGCCCAGAGTTTGCATTGCTAATTCCAAACGTCGAACCAGTGGCTGCTGTATCAAATAGCTGCAGGTACGTTGAAGAGTAATTTGTGGACCAATTAAGAGCAGTTAGACCAACTTGTGCGGAGTCAGTCGTGCTACGGCTGCGGACTTCAAGGGGAAATCCGACGGCGGCGGAACGAACGCCAACATCTCCCCCGGCATTTACAAACAACCTGCCAGACCCACCAGTGCTGATGGCTACTTGGTCTGCGCCGGGTGAGTACAGGCCGGTGTTTGTGTCGCCAGTGAACGCAATGCTCGGTGTTCCTTCAGCACCAGCAGCAGCGCTGATCACACCGGTTGTAGTGACGGTCTGGCTGCCAAAGTCCGGGCTGATCTTGGTGCCGGCAATCGCGGCGCTGGCATTGATGTCGCCGTTGACGATGGTGCCGTCAGCGATCATTGTTGAGGTGACAGTGCCAGTATCACCTGTACTTACGATTGTTCCGCTTACATCGGGCAGTGTCAGTGTGCGGTCTGCGCCAACAGATGCGGGAGCTTGAATAGCTACATAATTTGTGCCGTTAGCAGTGGTTTCACGGAAACGAACCTGTTGTTGGTTGTCCATTACCAGCGCACCGGTCATGGTGTCACCGCTGGCATTAACAAATTCGCCGGCTTCGCTTTGCCACGCAGACCCGTCCCAAACTTTTAGAACTGGGTTTGTGCCGCTAGTGTCGAGCCACTGTTCGCCCTTGGTATTGCCGGTGGCCCCACCTGCAGCAGGACTGGCGTTGGGGGCAGTTGCACCAACGTGAACAGGGCCGACTTTTACAAGGTCGCCGTTACTGTCTTTAAAGAAGAGGCCGGGACTGCCCAGGTTTGTATTGACAGCAAGCTGGCCATCGCTCATGCCAGCAGGCAGAGGACGCTTATTGGCAGTGCTACTACGCAGGTGCTGGAGAGCCATTCCTGATCGCCCAAAGGCCGGAAATTACTCTCCTAGCTTAACGATTACACCTCAGAACGAGCCATCATCAAGGTCACTGGTTAAAGCAACGGTTCCGGTTGCATCCTTAAAAGTGATGGTCCGGTCAGCTGTCGGATCGGTCACGGCGAGGGTGGTTTCAAAATCGTTGTTTGTAACACCCTCAAACACCAGGCTACCGGCAGCGCCGATTAATAGTTGACCGGTCATTGTGCCACCGGCTTTGGCCAGCTTTTCGTCGTCCAGTTCAGCAATGGCACCCTGAACGTTGGTGCTAGCAATACTGCCGTAAGGGGTAAAGCCGACGTTTGATGCAATTTGTGCCGTAATAGTTTCAGACGTTTCAATTAAGACATAGCTGCTACCGTTAGACAGCAAAATGTCGGGCGGTTCCAGTGTGACCGTGGGAGCTGGCGCTGTTCCAGTGCCCGTCTGGCTTACAACAACGTAGTAACGGTTGTTTCCGGTAGATGCTGCTGGTAAAGATTGACCTGTAGTAAAGCCAGCTGCAGAACCTTCAGCAGTTACAGAATCCAGCAGATTGGTACTGGCGTCGTAGGTGCCGGCAAGAATAATCTCGCCAGCGCTGATACCTACAGGCTGGTAAACGTTTCCATCCCAGAGATACAGTTCTCGGGTGAGCGGATTAAAGAAAAACTGACCGATGTGATCGGCAGTTGGCTGTGTTTCACCGAATAGCGAAACAGCGTAATCAGCAAGTTTTTCGCCAGTTACAGAACCCGCCTCAAGACGGGCTGTGGGAAATGTTCCAGATGTAATTTTGCTTGCAGGAAGATTTGGAATATCCGTGTCGATCAACGCGGCATTACCGGTGATATGACCCTCGGTGTCGAAAGTTACTTTTGTGCCCGTACCACCGGCGATGCTGTTGCTGTGATTGATAAACCCGGAGCCGTCTACGCCTAAACCACTTCCGGGTTTTACAACCCCAATGGTGCTAGATGTTGCGATAGGAACATCGGACGCTGTAATTAAACGGCCATCTGTTACAAGCCCGTTGGCGTCGTACTGAACAATGTGGTAATCGGTAGTTTCGGCAGTGACAGAGTTATCAATGGTGAGCGTGTCACCACTCATCACCAAGCCGTTGCCATTAATAATGACGCCGCCCTTAGCGCTTGTAGTTGCTGTAGGAAGGTCTGCCCCAGCGATGGTGCGGTAGCTGACTGCGCCGGCGGCAGAAGTGGGGCCCGCTAAAAATTGGGCTGCTGCTGCAGTGTTGTCAAGCGTGGTGCTGATGGTTACTTCATCACCAGCTGTACTGACGCTGATGTTGACAACGCCGCTGCTGCTGCCGACAACACTGTTGATTGAACCGGCTGCTTTGATGCTTACCCAGCTACTGCCGTTCCAGCAGTAAATCTTGCTGTCATCGGTATCCAGTGCAATCTGACCGACAAATGCACCACTGCCGGGCAGGGTGGTTACAAGATCGACGCTGGATTCGTCGGCAAGTTTGGCGGCGGTTACCGCGTCGTTCGCTAACTGTGTAGCAGTAACGCTGCTGTTCTGTAAGGCGGAGCCGGCAACTGTGTTGGCGCTGAACAGGATCTTGGCGCCAGGGATGGTGGCATCAGCGATCAGTGTGGTGGCGTTACCAACAAGATCGGTGACTGTGATTTTCTTGGTCTCGCTGGCGCTTACGTCCGCAATCGGCAAAAGATCGCCGGCGGCAAGGTTGGCACCGGCAAGCGCCGCTAGTTCGCTGATCCGAAGGTCGGCCATGCCCCAGTGCCTGCGTGGCGTTTACAGTTACACCGAGTCTAAGTCTTACTCCCGTTCTTCCAACAGGATGTAAGCACTGTCGTCCTGCTCCAGTTCGATCTTGCCTGCGTCCTCTTGCAGCAAGTACCTTTGCGGCAAAGTTTGCGCCTTTAACCTGATAGGTCCGGTGGCCACAAAGTCGATCGTGCCAACGACAACGGAGTCGGTGGTAAAGCTGACAGCACTGGACGTAACTAGAGCATCAAATTCCCACCACAGCGAATCGTTTAGCTGTGAGGCTGTAAACGATCCGGCCTGTGCACTGGTCTCTGGATATTTGATGTAAAACTTGCCGTGAAAAGACGAACCGATTTCCGTGCGTAAGATCAGCTGCATTAAATAATGCACAGGCTCGGTGTTGCCAGCGTTTGTGTAGTCCCACTGGGCTGTAAGCCGGCCACTACCTGTGATAAGACTGCTGTACTGTTGACGGTGCTCGTCACTAAGCGTAGTAATATCTACGGTTTCTCTGCTGGTGTTCAATTCGTAGTCGGTAACCGACGCTAAAAGTCTTGCGTCACGGTCACGTACACGAACGCTAATTGGGATATCGCGTGCAATCGCCGTGAGGGGCACGAGTTCGTTTGCGCCGCCCTCCAAGCTCGCGTCAAATGTGCTGTAAAGGCGGACGCCGCCTAAGTCGTCAATGGATACGTACCAGTTGCCACTGGTCTGTACTGTGTTGTTCGTCCACCCGCTAGCGGCAACAAAATCAAGATTTGTTCCATCCGTGGTTGTGAACTCGACTAGATCTCCGGTAATCAGAAAGCTGGGATCAAAGTCAAAGCTAAAACGATCCCTACTGGGGTTTACATCAGAGGGATTTACGACGGATTCTTTAGTGCCTTCTAAAGATTTGCGTGTTAGCTCGATGTTGCCAACTGTGCCGAGGTAGATGCCCATTACAAGGTCACCGCAGAGAGTGCTCCAGTGGCCTGGAAACTGATGTCAGCGCGACTAACTTCGCCGACGCTGGCGCCAAAACTGACACTGGTGATATATGCCGTTAGTTGTACGTCGCTATTTGTGTTGCCGTCGACCAAGCGAAGGCGCATAGTTACTGTGTCTCCGCTGGATACACCGTCTACGCGCAATACTTTTCGTAGCGCCGTGGCGGCGTCGTTACGGCCTGTATCGTCTTTGTAGTACAGCAGCGTGGCACTGCCATTGAACTCTTGTACGCCTGGTGTGTAAGTGCGCTGGGAATCACCCAAAGTGGTGGTCTCCAGCACTTCGAGTGAACCCGTCAGCGTCCAGTTGCTGACTTTTATTTGCTCGGTGCCGTCAATCAGCAGGCGACCGTCGCGTCCGGTATAGACCTTAGCCATTAGATCACCGCCACCAAGTTCACTGTAACGCTGCTACGGCCAGGTCTTACCGACCGAACCTGTGGCTCGCCTTCATACCGCCAGGCCGCACCAGTGGGTGCGTCAATACTGCTGGAAGATCCGGTCCAGCCGGTACGTGCCGCAGACGGAAGCGTAAATGTACGCAAAGTTCCGTACTGTGCCACATAGTCGTCGAGAAAAAGCTGCGCGTTGCTATCGCTGATATTTTCGTAGCCGAGGCTTAGCTTTGCGTTTGTGCGTTGCGTTCCAAACAGGATGCGGACTTCGGCACCTGACTGGGCGTTAAACCGCTTGACCGGCCAGTCTCCGGGAGAAAACTCACGACTGGTTGGTTGTAACGATGGAAAAGCCATCACTCCAAAACTCGGAAAGCGCTTGGATTGAGTACGTCCTTGACCACCATGCTAACGCCTGTACTGTCAACGGGTACCTCAACGGCACTGACGTTAATAAGTCCGTCGTCGTCAAGAGTCAGTTGCTCTACCTGATAGATACCCTTACTTGTATTTGTCGATAGAAGAGTAAACAAGCAACCGTACAAAGCGGGATCTGTAACAGTATCGCCAGAAATAGTTATTGAGCGCTCCAGCACTTCAGATGTGCTCGGGTTGTAGACAACAGCTGTGTAGGTGCCGTCCTCGACAGTGCTGACACTAACCAATGTGCCCGCATCGGTTATGGCGCCGTTCGCAGAAGCACTGTATGTAGTAGCGGTGGTGATTACACGGATGTAGGAGCCCGGCTGGATACCTAAGGCATCGGGCACTGTCTTGAACGAAACGGTATGTGTTACTCGACGGCGGATGCTTAGGAGGAAACGAGCCGTAAGCAGTGCCTGCGCTCTGTTGGTACAGAACTCACTGAGATCAAAAGTTTGCTGGGTTGAAGCGCGTAAACCCTCTGGTACATCTTGCCAGTCGACCAGGGCAGAAGCTGTTGTAGGGAGATCGTTTTCAACGGTTACGCGCCAGCTGACTAAGGCACGGAAAAATGTGCGAGAAGAAATATCAATGTACTGCACATTTAGGGAATCTTCGATGATGTTACCGGCAGTAAAAATCTGCTCTACCGCAATGGGCTGTGCGCTAATCTGATAGTTGCTGTCGTATGGAAGAGCGGGGGTTAAGCCGAATCGACCATTTTTTACGGTAAAATTGCACAGCTGGAGAGCAGCGTTATCGTAAATAAATGAGCGTAAACTCTGGCTGTCTTCAATAACAGTGTCAAAGAAGATGCGGTTAGCCCGAAGAAAACGAGCAGTTGTTGTTAAGGCTTCAGTGTCTACAAGCTCGATGGGGATAATGTTGCCTACACCTTGACTTTTACTTGTGAGTAAGTAGTACACCAGATCAGCAAACAGATTGCTGGGATTTCTGTCTTGTTCGATAAGGCGATAAACCGCGATTCCGGTGGGGACCCACGCTCGTATTTGGCCGATAGAGTTGACCTGTCCGCTGGATTTAACAGACAGTGCCATCGTGGATAGAGCATAGTATTCAGCGGGTGTTTCGTTAGAAATGTACTCGTTTACGTAGACAATTTCGTGCTCGGGATTGTTTTCGTTTGATTTAGTGAGTTCCAGGTAATGGCTGCAGTCACTAACCTGTGAGTTCTCTTCAAAAACACGGCTTGCGCCTGAATATGTTTCTGCTACAGCGGTTGTCGCAAGTCGCGTTGCTGTGACGTCGAAGCGATAAGATACGCTGTCATACCTACCTTCGTAGTTAGAAAAATCGTTACTTGTTGCGCGTAAAATTGTAAAGGCATCACCTACTGCCCATTCGCCTGTTGCGGTAACTACTTGGTAACGGATATTGTCCCAGAAATAAATGTCGCCTTGGTTGGCAGCGACGTACTTCGGGCCGACTGTTACACCCACTGTACCAGGGTTTGAGTCAGCAATAATGCGGATTGTGATGTACCTATCGCCGTTTGGTTTGTAGTGTTGGTAATCTGCGCTTACAGTTCTACCTTTGTTATCTCGGGCATAACCAAGCAGCGTAGTTAGCCACGCATGGCGAATAAGGACATCGCTACCATTGCTGGAGCTGATAGCAGTTTGGGCGAGACTGCTAGGTATATTTGTTTGGGTGATTACTTCATCTCTAAATTCGGCTGGATCCGTAAGAAGCTCATCGTTGAAGCGTATGTCCGCTATCGCAACCTGCTCGCCTTTTACCGTGATACGAAAATTACCGTAAGGTGTAGCATAATCAGTAGCAAATACATTATTCGAACTTGAGTTCAGTCGAATCGCTATGTTTGTATCTATGCTGTTGATTGCAATGTCACTACCGGTGCGTGGAATAAACCGATACTCAAAATACCGCGATTCTCTTGGGCGAATGCGGATAGCGTTAAAGTGATCGACGGGTGATGAGCCAGTCACACAAAAAACTTGAGGTATGCGGCGCCATTGCTCTTGGGGCTGCCCATACTCTTGAACAGGTCTTACCCAAATAGAAAAACATGATGTACGCTCGAAATACTTATCCATTCGAGGCGTGTTAAGCGTTATGTTTTTTCGGTCGAGTTGGTAAAGTTTGCGGGGAGTCGGTATTGCATTGAAATTGCACAAGCCATTGGCGCGGTTCCAGACTTGACTGCGAATACCTATTTCAATCACCTCGGCATCACGACGCACAGGTCTGATGCTGGCCATATTTAATTGGCAGATATTGTAAAAAGCAGCGCCACAATGTTTGTTAGGATTGAATTCTTGGCCTTCATAACCGCCTAACGGTTCACGTACAGTCCTTGTCCCCGGGATACCCACTTCAGCAACACCGATAGTTGCGGTGCAGCGGAAAAATACGGTGAGGATTTCACCGGGTTTCCAAGTTTCTTTACTACGAGATTCCACTACCCATGTACTACCTGTAATAACCCATTTAGAGCCAACAGTAAGAAGATCGGCTGCCCGAGCCCGCCACGTATTCGCGGCGTTTTTGAGGTCCTTGAGGTTTACTTCTGTTCCTTTGAAGCCACCTCCATCCGGGTCATCCCACTCGCGTTGCTGTAGTTCCAGCCAGTTTGTGCCGTTGATTTCAAATTCCAGGACGTCGTTTAGGCCAACAGGAACGATGGTGCGGTTTGTGTATTGCGTGCGAGAGCCGCCTGCTGGCGTATGGGCGATAAATCCCATGCGGCGGGAGTAGGCGCGGCCGACGCCGGGCATACCGCGTTCTTCGTTGTCGTCATGCAGTACATCGGCAAGTGACCCCGCAATCTTGCGGCGCCGGGCTTGCATTTCTTCACGCTCTTGTTTGTTGTCCGATCCGATCGTCCCGTCGTACGGAGCGCTGACAATTTCCCAGTTAAACCGGTAAGCCGATCCGTTATGGATTGGGTTTGACGTACCAAAAAATATCCCGCTTTGGGGGTTGTACGCCATCGAAAACCCTTCACTAAATTCGCCGTCGTTAGTGGGCGCAGTAAAAATCAATCGTCCGTTTGTTCCTGTTGCACCAGGGCCTTCTGTTCCGGCAATGCGGTTTGTACTTGTGGGGCGGTTGTTGCCGAGTATCGAGGACCAATACAGCGCGTACTCTCTGTCACCAAGGCTATTTAGAGCCGTAGTTCCAAAGCGGATGCCGCCGAGCTGCGGAGCAGCTACGCCGTATTCGCCGGCTACATAGATTCCTTCGTATGCCTGGTACGTGCCGTATGAGTAGACGCGGCTCCAGACAAGGGCGGGAGCCAAGATGAGGCCACCTGTGAGCACACCATCAGCTCCAGTTCCTCTTTTACCAAAAGGGATGGGAATGGGCTGGCCGTATTCGGCGAGGCTACTTACGTTGTCAAAACTTGTTGTCTGATTAAAACGCGAAGGGCCTATCTGGTCTGCTAAACGGCGACCACGTATTTTTGCAGGTGTTTCAAGTGTCGGTGCTTTTGGCGCCAACAGCGTACTGATTGCTGTAAGTGCTAGTCCGATGACTAAATTTATAATGATCGGTGCTATAGGTCCATTTACAATTTCGGGAATAGCGTTGTAATCAGCAGGTCTTACTCGTGCTTTTAGTTGAGCGTGACGTACAAATTCACGATATTCATCTTCGCTACAACCGAGGGCTTCGATTAGCGCGATTTCATACGGTAACAGCGGCGGATTGAAAGGTTGGCCGCCGGTTTCCAATCGACGCAGTTGGTCGTTTGGTTGATGTAGAGGATCCCGCTCTGCCATGCGACGCCGAAGGTTGGCGGCTGAGCCGCGATTAAAGCGATGTCCCCATCGTAGCTGGGCCTGTCAATTCGATCACAGTAGTGCGAAAGCTCGCGCACCAGGGCTTTTGGCGAAAACTCGTACCAGTGAGCCTTAACGGATGGGGTAGGTACTCCCATACTGTGTAACGCATCAACAACAAGATGGATGCAGTCAGCGCTCCCGTATTTGTACTGCCTACCAATAAGGTGCTCACACACGGATCTGCGCGGTAAATGGGATACTTCCTACCAGCCACCGGTGCAGTCTTCGAGCCGGAATGTTTCCCTGAACAGCATCAACAATCGAATTAAGGCTTACTTGAATTGTGGTCTCGTTCCAGCTGCCACTGGCGCAGCTGCCCCAATACTGGTACAGGTTGCGTTGTACTTGGCCCGTGCTTGGTTCCCAGAGTACGGTCGTTACCTTCGCTACCCACACTTCGCTCAGGGCTTGGGTAACCCAACTAAGGGTTATGTCCTTATTAGCGAACTGGAGCGTAGCGTCCAGGTTGTCGCCCTGGAGCGTGGCTACCGCCCCACCAAAGCTGAACGGTAAAAACAAGTATCCGTTTACGTTCTGGTTGATGGCGTAGTTTTGAAATCGGTACTGGGCAGCTTGGCCTGTAGGGCCTAGTTCCAGTAGGTGTCCGTAGGCGTATTCCATTAGACGCTGATCCTCCTGCGTGTAGCGGCACTGTTTTGCAAGGTGCGCATGGCACGGCGTTCGCCTTGGATCGCACCTTGCTGGGCGGCTTGTGCCATCCCGCGTTGGAACTGGTCGGCGGTTACGTAATCCACGTTGTTGATTCGCTCGACGCTGTAGCGAACGTCGATCGGCTCCATTGTGGCGGCGGAACCGTTTGTTTCACCACTGACTTGACCGCCTGTACCAGATACAACACTGGAGCCACGGGCACCAGCTGAGTAGCGGCCCATTGCGGTGCGCATCTTGCTGGCGGGGATGACGTACTCCGGTTCGCCGCCTTCGCCAATCAGAGCGCGGGTAGGCCCGGTGACAAAACCGCCCTCGGCAAAAGCCGGTCCATAGTACGGCTTGCCGTTTGGCGCCTTAGCGCCTGGAGTACCCCGAGGAGCAGAACCTGTGGCCGCTCCGGTAATAAAACCAAGAACGGTTTCAAGAATATAAATTTCGATTAGTTTGGCGATCATCATGGTGGCCATGTCTAAAAAGTGATCACCGACACCTTTGAAGAACGCCGCAAGTGCTTCTTGGCCAGTCATGGCTCCAGAAACTAAACCTTTGAACGCTTGCTGGAAAGCATCGCCGATTGCGGCGGCAGCGGCAATAACTTGATTTTCTAGATCTAAAAGCTCGTTTAACTCACCTCGGGCTGTTGCAACAGCTTCTTTAATTCTGTCACCAGGTTTGGCGCCTTCGCCAGGTCCTTTTGCCGCCTCATCCACAGTAGCGCCACGAGCTTTTCTTAAGCGTTCCAGTTCGTCTCGCAGTTCTTTAATTTTGTCTGCGCTTACGCCGTAAGCTTCGGCCTGTATAAGTGCCGCTTGAGTTATTGCAATTTGATTATCCAGGGCATTGAGTTGTTCGGAAACAAGGCGCTCAAAGTTAGCTATACGCTCTGCTTCAGCAGGTAGTAAACCTTCGGTCACTAAGCGGAGATACGTTTTTCCATACTGAAGCTCAAGCTCCCTTTGGCGACGAAGTTCTTCAAAAGGCTGCTTAGCTTGTCGAATAGCCTCTGCATCTGCTAAAGCTTTATCAAGCAACAGCTGTGCTTCTGTTTGCACTAATGTCTGTTGGCGAACTCTGTATTGTTGCGTAAGGTTATTTAGCTGCTCTTTGTAAATTGTTTCAATCAGACTGCGTTCCTGCGCAGTCAAATCTTTTGTTAGTAGTTGCTGCTGCATACGCAGATTGAGACTGCGTCCTTCTAATTCAAGACGTGCCTGCAGCTGCTTAAGTTCTTCTCCAATAGCTGCCGCCTGGCCTTTAGATACTCTTTCGTATTCTACGTCTAAGTCACCTGCTTCTAGAGTTGTCCGAATAAGGTCTGACTGTAAACCTAAAATTGCGCGACGGATCTCTAGTTCGTCACGACCCGTTTTTACTCTCTCAGCGTCAATAGCTTTTAGTTTTCCTGCGTACTGCAAATTTGCTAAGCGAATCATCGCTTGGTTACGTTCCAAGTCGAAGGCTTGACCTATCCAACTGTTTTTAATCTCAAGTAATTTATTTTCGTATTCTTGGAGTGCAACAGCTTTTGCCGCTTCAACGTAAGCTTGCCCATTTTTCTCTAGTGACATTCCGACAAGAGATAACTTTTTGGCTTCAAGCGTTACTTGAGATTGCAGTTCCTGTGTTTGCGCTTGTGCACGCATTTCCGGTGTTTTATCCACGCTCATACCAGGGCGCTGAAGCGTAGAACGAGATGCGTAGTTTTGATACAGCTGCTGCACTTGTTGACGTTTTTGCGCTTCGTTAAAAAGATTGGCTCCCTGTAAAATTTGTTGTTCTTGGCGTTGTAATGATGCGCGATCTTGGGCAGATAGTCCTTGCAGAATATCTGTTTGTTGAGCCGCTTGACGGCTTACGGTATTTCCGATAGCTACTACACCAGCAAGCCAGCTAAGCAGTGCTGCAAGAGGTCCGGCAACAGCTGCTTGCGCTTGCAGCGAAAGTTCCGCCAACGCTTTATTTAACTTGCCACTTGCTGCTCCAGCATTTTGGAGGTCATTTACGCCTTGTACTCCAATTTTTTGGATAATTTCTGTTTGGATTAAAGTAGCAGCTTCGGTAACACGGCCTGCTTCAATAAGCTGTTCGATATATTTTTGCTGACTACGACTAGCAATTAGACCAGCGTCTGCAAGTTTTTGGAAATTTTTAATCGGATCATTAAGGCTTTTTCCGCTCTCTATTGCTGCTTGTGTAAATGTGTCCACAGCGGCACCTAGAGCAGTGCCCACAAGAGATAGACCAAAACCGAACTGACCGCCAGCAAGACCCCCAGCAGCACCGCCAAGTCCGCCGCCTGCTGCTGCACCGATACCTTGACCGAAAAGTAGTGGAAACGCCCCGCCGATAACAGCATTGCTAAGCGCTTCACGCCGTCTACGTGCTCCAGCAGCTATAGCGACTGGAGAACCGGGGATATTTGCGGCTCCACCAATCGGACTAAATCGTCCTGCAAGCACAGCACTTTGTCTTGAAATCTGTAGTTCTCTTTCTTTTGCAGTATTAAGCCTGTTTTGTGCTCTTTCTGCATCTGCTATAGCTACAGCAGAATTCTGGTCTAGGCGCTGCAGATTAGAGGCTAAACCGACAAGCTGCTGGCGCGTATTTGCCATACGCTGCAAGATTTGTTGCTTTTTGGTTTCAACTTCAAGTCCCTTCTGCTCGGCGGCACTAAGAGGCAGGGCAACTGGAAAGCCTAGTGCGCCAGGGCCTGCTAACGGGCCTTGTACAGCTGTACCTGATTTACCAGCAAGAAATTGTTGGCGCCTATTTTGCTGGTCTACAAGTGCCAATACTTCTCGTGTGCCCTGTACAAGGGCTTCTTGACTCTGTACTTTTTTGTTTAGCTCTGCAGCACTTTTTTCCTCCAAACGCAACAAAGCTTGCTGGAGATTGATCTCGTCTTGACGTCCTTTAAGTGTTTGTTGAATACGCTCTGCAACAGGGGATTTTTGTCCTACAAGTGCTCCAATGGGAGAAACTGCTCCGGGGCCTATAGGTCCGGCATACCCTGCGGAAGGTCTACCTCCTACTTCTCTTCCGATAGTTGCTAAACGATTCTTACGTTCTTCATCGTTAATGCTTTTAAGCAGTAACTGTCTTTCCCTGAGCCCTGCGTTTAAATCGTTTGTGGCATCAATGTACTTTTTAGCGGCGATAGTTGCTTCATCGGTATTTAGGGCAGCTTGATTAAAAGCATTAGCAGCTTTTTGTACTACATCTTGTAGGTTGTTTATATTCCTAACAACGCTGCCAGAACCAATGTTTTCTATGTAGCTATTAAGACCTTCAATAAGTTTAGATGTAGCAGAGACCTCGTTCTGCAGTCGTTTGAGTTCTTGCGCGCCACGTACCGCAATTTCGATATCGGCTCTGTAAGCCACGGCGCTGCGTCACACTCTGGTACTTCAGTTTACGCGACAAAAAAGCCGCCGGGTTAGCGGCGGCGTTTGGCCTTTTCGATTTCCTTTTGCTGATCCTCGTTCAGGATCTGGAAATAGGCGCTCCAGCCGAGTAACTCCTCAGCTGTCATAGTGGTGCGGACTTCGGTAAGGCTGAGTCCAAGTTCTTTGGCGACGCCGAACTGGAGCATCAGCCAGTTGTCTTTCCGAAGTTCGGCACTCAGTTCTTTGGGTCGATGGGCTCGGCGTCGTCGGTCAAGATCGCCAGCATCAGGGCTTGCAGGTCCTTGTCCTTGACTTCGTTCTTCAAGACGTCGATTTCGCCGGCGTTAAAAATCTTGGCGCCAGTGT
>DAIRDB010000027.1:0-40502 GCA_036796405.1 Gammaproteobacteria bacterium
CAGACCCACTCGGCGAGCCCACCCTGGCCGGAGCGGGATGAGATCAGCAACTACCAGCGCACCCTCGACCTCGATGCCGTCCTGTCGCGGGCTACGGGTGACACGTTCGCCTCGAGCATGTTCTTGGACCCGCCGGTCGCCGGTACCTTCGCCCAGAACGTGACTCCGGCCCAACCGGCGTGGACCGCCCAGCTCGACTTCTGGCTCACGCCGTGGGGCTTTCTGAAAGGGGCCGAGGTCAACGGTGCTACGGCCGGCACGGCAACCGTGGACGGAGTGGAACTCGCGACCTTGAGCTGGCAGACGCCCGCCACGCAGGTTTCGCCCGCTGGTCTGCAGTACACGGTCACCGGCTACCTGAACGAGCAGCACCTCCTGACCCGGGTCGAAACCCGCGTCGAGGACGACTTCATGGGTGACCTGCTGGTGGCCAATGTGTACGACGGCTACCACGAGGTGTCAGGTTTGCAGCTGCCCTCGACCGTGGAGCAGCAGCGGGGTGGCGGCGGGGTCTTCGGCGCCCTGCTCAGCACGGCCACCGTCAATCCGGCCAATGCCGGCGAATTGCTCACCGTCCCACCGCCTGCTGCTGCAGCGCCGCCCCCGCCTCCTGCGGCGGCGCCCGCCGAGCTGTCCGAGCAAGTCGCACCCGGCGTGTATGCCATCAATGGCGGTTATGTATCGCTGGCGATCGAATTTGCCGACTACATCGCCGTGTTCGAAGCCGGCCAGTCACGCCAGCGCGGCGAACAGATCCTGGCCGAGGTGAAGCGTCTGTTTCCCACCAAGCCGATCCGCTATCTGATCAACACGCATCCGCACAGCGACCACACGGCGGGTATGGTGCCCTTCGTGCGCGAGGGCGCCACGATCGTGACGGAGGCCAGCAACGTCGACTTCCTGCGGATGGCCCTCAGTACCCCGCGCACGCTGCTCGGCGAAGAGACGCTGGCGCCCACCTTCGAGGCCGCCAGTGGGGTTTACGTGATCGAGGATGCAACGCGGCGTCTCGAGTTACACCACCTTCCCAACCTGCACAGCGAAGGTACCCTTTTCGGGCTGCTGCCGCGTGACCGTCTGTTGTTCCAGGCCGACTTTACCTTGCCGGTCTCCGGGGCCAAGGCCAATCCCTTCGTGGTCGATCTGGCCAACTATGTGGTGGCCAATGGTCTCGACTTCGACCGCTACCTGGCTGTACATGCCGCTGCGGTGGTGCAGACCAAGGCAGACCTGCTGGCGGCCATCGGGCAGTAGAAGGCAGCCGAGCCGGACGACGAGGGCCGGATGACCGGCGGCGGGCAAGCGCCCGCCGCGCGGTGCATCCGACGCTGCAAGCTGCTGGGGTATACTCCAGTGCCAACCCGTGACCAAGGAAACCCTCATGCTGCGCAGCCTTGTGGCTCTCGTGCTCCTGCTTTCCCTAGTCGCCTGCGAGCGTTCTGCAGCGCCAACGGCGGACATGACCGGTACTGTCGTCGCGAGCGTGCCTGAGGTGCCTCTGACTTATCCGCAGACCGCCACCGTGCCGCAGAGCGACCCGTTCTTCGGTACGACGGTGGCTGATCCCTACCGGTGGCTCGAGGACGACGTGCGGGTCAACCCGGACGTGGCGAACTGGGTGGAGCAGGAAAACAGTGTCACCCAGCAGTACCTCGCCACCCTCGATGAGCGCGCTGCCATCAAGGCGCGGCTCACCCAGTTGTGGAACTACGAGAAATTCAATCTGCCCGTCAAGGAGGGAGGGCGTTACTTCTTCCGGCGCAACGACGGGTTGCAGAACCAGTTCGTGCTCTACGTCCAGGAAGGCCTGCAGGCGGAGCCACGCCAGTTGATCGACCCCAACGGCTGGTCCAGCGACGGTGCCACGGCACTGGCGGAGTATCTGCCCAGTCCGGACGGTCGCTACGTGCTGTATTCGATCCAGGACGGCGGCAGCGATTGGCGCACTCTGAAGGTTCTGGATGTCGACAGCGGCCTGACACTCGACGACAGCATTGCCTGGGTCAAGTTTTCCTCGCTGGCCTGGCACCCGGACAGTCGCGGCTTCTACTACTCGCGCTTTCCCGCTCCCCGTGAGGGTGAGGAGTTCCAGTCACTCAACTACAACCAGACGCTGCACCTGCACCGACTGGGCACGTCGCAGGAGCAGGACGCGCTGGTCTATGCACGCCCGGATCACCCGGAACAAATGTTGTCTGCCCTAGTCACGGGAGAGCGTTACCTGGTGATCTATCTGTCGGTTGGCACCGATGCCGCCTACGAGATCGCCATCCAGGATCTGCAGCAGCCGGGACAGGCGCCCACCGTGCTGATCCCCGGCTTCGAGCACGAGTACAACTTCTTCGCTGCAGACGGACGCACGCTTTACGCGCTGACCAACCGCGATGCGCCGCGCAAGCGCATCGTCGCCATCGATCTCGATCGACCCGCTCCCGAGTCCTGGCGCGAGCTGGTGCCGGAAGGCAGCAGTGTGCTGATGGATGCGGGCCTGGTGGGCGGCACGCTGCTCACCGAATATCTGGAGGACGTCAAGACCGTGGTGCGTCGTCATGCGCCCGATGGCACCTTGCTCGGTGAGGTGGCATTGCCTGGGCTTGGCAGTGCCGCCGGCTTTGATGGCAAATCCAGCGACGGCGAGACTTTCTACAGCTTTTCCAGCTTCAACGTGCCCAACGTCATCTACAGCTACGATGCGGCGTCCGGTGAGAGCAGTGTCTTCAAGGCACCGGTCACACCTTTCGATCCAGCGGATTACGTGGTGAGACAGGTGTTCTATCCATCGAAGGACGGTACCCGTGTGCCACTGTTCATCGCGCACCGGGCAGACCTCGACACCAGCGGCGGTGTACCCACGCTGCTTTACGGATACGGCGGCTTCGACATTTCCGTCACGGCGGACTTTTCCATTCCCAACTTCGCCTGGATGGACATGGGAGGTATCTTCGCGGTGGCCAATATTCGTGGCGGCGGCGAGTACGGCAAGGAGTGGCACGATGCCGGCAGATTGCTCAACAAGCAGAACGTGTTTGACGACTTCATTGCTGCCGCCGAGTTTCTCATTGCCGAGGGACTCACCACGGCCGGCAAACTGGCCATCCACGGTCGCTCCAATGGTGGGCTACTGGTGGGGGCGGTGACCAACCAGAGGCCAGACCTGTTTGCCGCCGCGTTACCGGGTGTGGGTGTGATGGACATGCTGCGCTTCGATAAGTTCACCGCTGGACGCTACTGGACCGACGACTACGGCAAGCCTTCGGAGAACCCTGCAGACTTCGCCAACAACTTTGCCTATTCCCCGTACCACAACGTACAGAGCGGCGTCCGTTATCCAGCGATTCTTGCCACCACGGCGGATACCGACGACCGCGTAGTTCCCGGCCATTCCTTCAAGTACATGGCGGCCTTGCAGGCCGCGGATACCGGACCTGCCCCCAAGCTGATCCGCATCGAAACCAGAGCGGGGCACGGGGCCGGCATTCCCACCGAAAAGCGCATCGAGGAAGTGGCCGACAGCTGGGCTTTCATCGCCCACCATACCGGTCTGCGGTTGCCCGAGCGCTATGGCCAACCCTGAGGCTCTCTGCCGTTTGCGGCCAACACAGCGCAGCGGCATGCGCGGCTGACGAAGCGCTGGCGCCAGGGTTTCAGTAGAACAACGGCGCTCAGTCCGGCACGTAGGCCATGGTCATGCTGCGCATGGCCAATTCCACGAAGCGGGCGGCGGCGCCGTAGCGCGATTCGAACTGCTTGAGGGGGTTGATGGCGACCATGTCGTCCCAGCCCATGCCGATGTTCAGTTGCTCGGCCAGCGTGAGATGGAACTCGCTGTACATGTTGCGCATGCGGATGATGGCGGTGCCGTCGGTGACCGGGCCATGTGCCGGCACCACGACCGTATCGGCACTGACGATATCTGCGAGTTTCTCATAGGCCTCTACCAAGCCGCCTATCCAGCCACCTTGGCGGATGTCGAGCAGCGGCCACTCACCGGTGGTTACGGGCCCACCGGTGACCAGCGTGTCGAGCATGGGAAAGTACAGGAACAGGTCGCCGTTGGTGTGGGCGGCGGGCAACCAGCCATAGACGATTTCCTGACCAGCAAATTTCATGCGACCGTCACCGCGGAACGTCTGCTGCGGAATACCGGCGGCCTCAAGCGGACCATACCGACCCTCATAGGAGGCCGAACGCACGGCATTCTGCAGGCAGATCCGCGTATTCTCGTGCGCGAGAATGCGGCCACCGGCAGCGCCGATCCGCTCGTTGGCGCCCGTCTGCTCCGGGTGAAAGTGGGTGTTGAACAAGGTGTGTACCTTGTCCTGGCCTGTGGCTTCAAAAGCCGCCTGCAGCAGCGCGTCCGCCGAGCTGGCCAAGCCGCTGTCAATCATCAGCAGGCCGTCTTCGGTCAGACCCGGGATGACCACCACATTGCAGCCGGCCCCTTGCAGCAGCTTGGCATGGCCGAGGTCGACACGCGTGATGTCGCTGGCGGCGGCGGCCACACGAGCAGGGGCGAGCAGTGGGGCCAGTGTGGCAGCCCCGAGGGCGAGTGCTGCATCGCCGAGCAATTTGCGGCGCGAGGAAAAAATCATGGTGTGCTCTTGAAATTCATTGATGATCGAAGGAGCCGGGCACCAGAGCGGTCGCCTCGGCGGCCGGATCGAGCGGGAATATGCTCCAGGGGTAGAAGAACGGCGGCCCGACGTTTGGCCAGAAGGGCGTGCCCGGCAGTTCCTCGGTCGCTCCCAGCATGCGCAGTTGATCGGCCATCTTGGTGTTGGGCGGCTGGCGCATCTGCAGGAAGCCCACATGGCCACGCGCCATGGCATAGTCGAGTGGCGTCACGCCATCGTAGTCCTTGATGTTGATGTCGGCACCGGCAGCCACCAACGCCTCCACCATACGCGCATTGTTGGCCCGCACGGCGGCATGCAGGGCGGAACCTCCGCGCGTACGCTGCAGATGGTGATGAACCGATACCACATTGGGGTCGGCACCGGCGGCAATAAGCAGGTTGAGCGCTGCCAGCAGACGGTCAGGCGCACCGCGGGCACCAGCCAGGGCAATGATCGGGGACTGGCGATCGGCTTGCAGCAGCGTGGCATCGGCACCGTGGTCGAGCAGCAGCTGAATCGTGTCCACATCGCCGCTGCTGGCGGCGATGATCAATGGCGTGGTACCGCGGGACATGGCGCCGCGTTGCTTGGACGGACGCAGGAACAACTGCATGTTCGGGTTGGCACCTCTTTCCAGCAGCAGGCGCACCACGGCAAGTCCGTCGGTCTCGTTCAGGCCATCGAGCGGATTTTGCGGGTTGCTGGACCGCCGTCCCAGCGCTGCGTGCAGCGCAGTCTGGCCATAGTTGTCCCACTGCTGCACATCGGCACCCGCCTTGATCAAGCGCAGGGCGGCATCCCAGTGGCTGTTCAAGGTGGCCAGCAGCAGCGGTGCAACGCCTTCTGGATCGGGCTGGTTGAGGTCTGCAGATCGTTTGACCAGCACATCGATGCAGGCGAGGCAGTTCTCACGAACTGCGTACAGCAGGGGAGTCATGCCCCCGGCATCCAGACTTTTGGCTCGGCCCTCCTTGGTGAGATGTCGTCGATAATCGCGGTCACGCGACTGCGCATTGGGATCCGCACCTGACTCCAGCAGCAGTTCCATCATGGCCGGATGGCGACGCGCTGTTGCCCACATCAGGGCGGTCTGGTCTCCCCAGCCCTCGCGAGCATCCACCGTGGCACCGCTCTTGATCAGCAACTGGGCTGCAGCCACGTTACCCGTTCGGGCCACCAGCATCAGTGCGGTCTGTCCCTCAGGATTGGGCGAGTCGGCGTTGGCGCCGGCCTTGAGCAAGCGTTCCAGGATGTCGGTGTTGGCCACTTCGGCCGCCAGTTGCATGGGATTGGCACCGTAGTTGTTGGCCTGCATGGGGTCGGCTCCTGCCTTGAGCAACTGCTCGACCCGTTCGACAGCGCCGTCGTACACCGCCCACTGCAGCGCCGTGCTGCCATCCGGCGCCCGCCAGTCGATCCCAGCCTCCGGAGGTGGAGGCTCAATGGCCAGCGCGCTGTCCGTGAGACCGAGCGCCAGTGTCAGCAGGCTGGCTGGTACAACGGCCGCAATGGCGGCAGACAGGCGATGGGGAAGGGAATGTGTGTGCACGCAAACCTCGGCTTGGGGTAAGTCGGCGGCTGCCGGAGAGTCCGGCAGCGACTCAGGACGCCTTGCTGCTGCCGACGACTAGGCCGGCAGCTTTCAACTACACCTCGGCGAAAGGACCGGGGCTGTCGGCAAACTGGTCCACCTGCACGCCCGCCCGCGCGAGCATGGTATGCAACAGCTGCGCATGCGGTGTGTCCTGGGGGTAATGCAGGTGCTGGCCGCCCTTGATGCCACCGCCACGGCCCACCAGAACGGAGGGCAGCGGATCGTTGTTGTGACGATCGCTGTTGCTCATGTTCGAGCCGAACAGAATGATGGAGTTGTCCAGCACGTTGCCATTGCCATCGGGGATGTTTTTCAGGCGCTCGGCGAATTTGGCGAAACGTGCAGTCTGGTAATTTTGTACCAGCACCAGCTTGTCGTACTTGTCCGGCAGGTTCTGGTGGTGCGACAGAGGGTGGAACGCCTCGTCGACGCCGACGTTGCTGAACACCCGCATGGACGCTTCACGGATCATGCGCATGGAGGCGATGCGGGTCTGATTGGTCTGAAATGCCAGCGCGATCATCTCGAACTGGACATCGAGCAGTTCGGTGAAGTCGTCTGGTGGTCCGATGGGTGAATCGGGCAGTTCGGTCAATTCCCGGGCGCCCGCCTCGAGCTTCTGGATGCGCACTTCCACTTCCCGTACGGAATCCAGGTAGTTGCCGACCAGCGCACGATCCGCCGCATCGAGTTTTTGGTTGAGGCTGTTGGTGGCTTCGCGGACGTAGTCGAGCAAGCTGTTGCCCTGTTGCAGGATGCCGATGCGTTCCTCATACGTGTCGCCCTGGCCAAACATGGTGTAGAACACCTTGCGTGGATTGCCTTCCAGAGGCAGCGGCTGCTGCGGGGTCCGGTAGCTGATCGCGCCACCGGGTTCGCCGCAGAGTTCGAGCGAGGGCAGCGTCGTGCTCTGGCCGATCTGGCGCGCCGCGATCTGGTCGACCGTCATGCCCCGGGTGCCGCCCGGACTGCGGTCGCGGCTGTCGGGGGCCACGCAGGACAACCAGGTTTCCTCGATGATGCCGTGCGGGTTGGTGCTTTCACCGCCCTTGTTGCGCAGTCCGCTCACCACCGTGACATAGTCGTTCAGGGGCTGCAGGGGTTTGAGAATGCGCGAGTACTCGAAATTGCTGCCGGTCTGCTGCGGCACCCAGTCGTGCATCACCGCACCGTGCGGGAAGTACACGAACCCCAGCCGTGGCGCCGGTGCAGCGGCCGTCTGCGCCAGTGCCGTAGCTGCCGGGACCATAGCGTCGAGCAGCGGCAGTGCGATAGACACACCGGCGCCGCGCAGAACAGCCCTTCGGGACAGATGCTTCTTGCTGATGAACATGGTGTTGCCCCCTCGTGTGTTGCTTGTGGTGGGATTCAGCGCGCCGCCTGCTGGCGGGGAGCGGCAGCTTCGTTGCTGCTGACGCTGCTCTCGCGCAGTTGGAAGGCGTTGCTGTTGATGATCTGGAACAGGATGCTCTCGAACCGGTTACCTTCTTCGGCCGCCTGCCGAACGATGCGGCGCACGGTCGGCATGTCGCGGTAGTTCACTTCACGACCGAGCGCATAGGTCATCAGGTTCATGGTCAAGGACTGCACGAACATGTCGGAACGCGCCATCAGTGCAGCCGTCAGGTCGCTGGCGCTGACGATCGGCGTGCCGTCTGGCAAGACGCCGGTCGTGTCGATCAACGAGCGGGTGTCGGGATCATGTGCACGGTATTGGCCTACCGTGTTGAAGTTCTCGAGCGCCATGCCGAGCGGGTCCATCACACCATGGCAGGCGAAACACGTCGGGTTGGCCCGGTGCATTTCGAGACGCTGGCGCACGGTCATGGCCGCCTTGCCGACTCCGTTCTCCGGCAGGGACTCCACGTTCGGCGGCGGGTTCGGTGCCGGTGTGCCAAGCAGTTTGTCGAGGATCCACACGCCGCGCAGCACTGGCGAAGTGCGGTTCGGGTTGGCGGTCAGCATCAGAATGGCCCCCTTGCCGAGCAGGCCGCGGCGATTAGGGTCACTCAGCGTTACCCGGCGGAACTGGCTGCCTTTCACGTCTTCGATGCCGTAATGCATCGCCAGTCGCTCATTGAGGTAGGTGTAGTCGCCATCGATCAGCGTGGTGACGCTCTGGTCGCTGCGCAGCACGCTGTCGATGAACAGGTTCAACTCTTCCTTGAACATGGCGCGCGGATCGAGGCCGCGGCTGGCGTAACGGAATAGGCCGGCGTTCGGGGTGATCTCGTCGAGCTTGGACAGGTGCAGCCACTGGGCCGCGAAGTCAGTCACCAGCGACTTCGCCCGCTCGTCGGCCAGCATGCGCTTGATCTGCGCGCGCAGGACCGTGGCGTCTTGCAACTCGCCAGCGTTGGCCAGCTGCAGCAGTTCCTCGTCGGGCACGCTGCTCCACAGGAAGAACGATAGCCGCGAGGCCAGTTCGAAATCGTTCAACGCCACTGCGGTATCGGCCTCGTTGCCGGTTTCGGCCCGGTAGATGAAGTGTGGGCTGACCAGTATCGCGCTCACTGCATCGCGCACTCCCGCCTCGAAGTCCGCGCTGCTGGCTCGCGAGCGCTGATAGAAGGCGAGCAGTTCGCTGCGATCCTGCTCGGTCAGAGGTCGGCGGAATGCCCGTTCCGCCAGGTTCGTGATGATCTGCTCCGCGCAGGCCGCTTCTTCCGCACTCTCGCGCGGATAGCAAACGAAGATGCGCTTGCGGCTTTCCGATTCGCTCATGCCAGTGACGCTGAGCGGCCCACGGATCTGCAGTGCATGAACCGCATGCACGCGGTCCTGACCGCCTTCCAGTGCCGGAATGCGGTTGCGTTCGTCGCTCTCCGCCATCGTCCGTTGCAGGAAGGTCACCGTCACGTTGTGCTGACCTGCCGTGGCGTGAAAGCGGACCTCCTTGAGCCTGGCGTTGATCTGGGCAACGGCGTCGTCGAGTATCTGGTCGATCCACTTGTGGTCCTGTTCGCCGCCGATGGTGGTGCGGTAAAACTCTTTGCCATCCAGCAGGGCTACCAGCGTGTTCTCGAACTCCATGTTCGGGACCTCCCTCGCCAGCGCCAGATCGCCGATCGACAATTCGTACTCGCCATCGGCGAGGAAGTTGTGGTCCACGCTGACGCCACCGCGGGTACCGAAGGGCATACCTTGATTGTGCCGCTGCTGGGAGCCGGTTCCGTCGATGCCGCGCGGAGGCAGCGAAATGATCATGTCGGCGACGTTGCCATAGGTCTCCATGATCGGGATGGGGCGCCGGTCCCCGATCGCATCGTGGGCGATGGAGCGGGCCGCGTTCAGGTATTGGTCGATGAAGGTGGGAGATACCTGCAGGGCCTCGGCGTTGTTGTCGTAGCCCCCCTTGACGTTGTCTACCGGAAGGTAGCGGGCTGCGTCGATCTCGAGTCCCAGAAGATCGCGAATCGCGTTGGCATACTCGCGGCGGTTGAGGCGGCGCAGGGGCACGCGACCCGCGGGCTCTTCGGTACTGGCGCTGTCGATGCTGGTTTCCAGCCAGCTGACCAGTTGGCTGGCCTGCTCGTTGCTGGGCCGGTCATTGCCGGCCGGCGGCATCAGGCCTCCGCGCACCTTGCGCAGGGCTTTTTCCCAGATTTCCGCGTCGTGGGCGATGTTGTCCGGCGAGAGGGTATCGAAGGCCAGACTGCCGGCCCAGTCATCGGTGTTGTGGCATTTGACGCAGAAGGTTTCCACGGTCTGCCACTGACTGGCAGACGCATCGGCGGCCATGGCGCCCGGCACGAGGCCAGTGCTGCAGGCCAGGGCGACGGCGTAACGAAGGCGGTGCTTGATCATCTGGACAGGATCCCCTTGCAAGGGTGGCTTTGCGGATGCCCGGAGTATGCCTTTTGCGGCGGCCTATTTCTAGGCGCGCGCCGTGATCGAGACGGTGCTGGTTCAGGTTTTCCTTCGGGTTTGAATACGAAAAAAATGTGGCGATTGCGACCCCAGCAGCTTGCCGCAGCAGTCAGGGGCAGCGCTGGCGGCGAGGTGCTGCCAGTGTCTCGGTTTTCTGGACGGTCGTGGACTATACTGCCGCCCCAGCTAATGACGTCCCACCCACCGGAGAATCCCATGTCCGCCCTTCGCCATACGCTTGTCTCACTGCTGCTTTCCGGCCTGGCGCTGCCCGCGCTGGCTGCCCCCGAGTACGTCACCATCGCCATGGAGATCGATGTCAACAAACCGGCGGCCGACGTCTGGTCCAAGGTCGGGGAGTACTGCGATATCGCCGAGTGGCTGAAACTGGATTGCCAGATCACTTCCGGCGACGGTGGCATGGGGACAGTGCGAGTACTGGCCGGTGGCCGAGTGACCGAGATCCTGATCGCCCAGACGGAGCTTTCGTACGGCTACACACAGCCGGCGGTGACTGGACAGTTCTACAACCTCTACCACGGCTTCATGGAGGCGCGCCCCGTGAGCGCCAGCACCTCGAAAATCCTCTATACGCTCGTGCTCGACGTCTCCGATAAGCCGGACCAGGCTGCCAAGGATGCCGACATCGCCCGGCGTCGCGCCAGTTTCGAAAACGCCCTCAAGAACATGAAAGCGATCGCCGAAGCGCCGTGAACACGACGGCGTCCACCTGCCCCTTGACCCGGAGGTTTGCATGACACGTGGCATCATCGTCGGATTTGCAGCGGCCCTCGTCGCCGCAGCGCAGGTAGCCGCGCAGCCGCCCGGTCAGATCGGTGAGTTGCCGGACGGCCCTGGCAAGGAGTTGTTGCAGACGGTTTGTTTTGCCTGCCATCCGGCATTCAACATCACGGGTTCTGCCGGTTATGACACGCCTGCGGAATGGAAAGCGGTGTTCGGCACCATGGTGAAGCTGCCGGAGTCGCAGGCCAACACCATTGCCACCTATCTGGCTGAGCACTACCCGGCGCGGCCCGACCGCAAGCCCACCCTGGTTGCCGGCGACACCCGCATCCGTTTCCAGGAGTGGCAGGCCCCAACGCTCGGTCAGCGCTCGCGCGACCCGGTGGAGGCAGTGGATGGCTCGATCTGGTGGACCGGCATGTGGGCCTCCCTGGTCGGTCGCCTCGATCCTGCGACAGGTGCCATGGAAGAGTTCAAGCTGCCGATCACGGCCCGCCCCCACAGCATCGTGCCGGCAGCCGACGGCAGCATCTGGTACACGGGCAACAGCAATGGCACGATCGGCCGGCTCGATCCCGCGACGGGCGAGATCACGCAATACACCACGCAGGCCGGAGATCCGCATTCCGCCACGTTTCACCCCAACGGCAAGCTGTATTTCACGGCCCAGAATTCCAACATGCTGGGCATGCTCGATCCGCGCACCGGCGATCTGAAGGAAGTGCAGACCGAGCCCAGACCCTATGGCATTCAGGTCGCCCGCAACGGCACGCTCTACGTGGCCTACAACGGCACCAACAAGATCGGCGCGGTGGACCCGGAAACGCTGGGAGTTCGTTACTACGAAGTACCGAACGCCGCCTCACGCATTCGCCGCCTCGGCATCGCCAGTGACGGTATGGTCTGGTTCGTCAATTCCACGCAGGGCAAGATCGGTCGCCTGAACCCGGCCACCGGCGAGATTCGCGAATGGGATTCACCGAGTGGTCCACGCTCGTCGCCCTATGCCCTCGCCGTCATCGATGACAAGGTCTGGTACAACGAAAGCGGCATGCGACCGGACACGCTGGTCCGCTTCGATCCTGCCACCGAACAGTTCCAGAGTTGGGCGATTCCCTCCGGTGTCGGCATCGTGCGCAACATGTGGGTGACGCGCGACGGTAACCTGCTCATCCACCAGAGCAGCAGCAACAAGATCGGCCTGGTCACCATCGACGAATGATCGACAAAGCCCACCGCAGAGTGATCCTGGCCGCTTCCCTCGGGACCGTGTTCGAGTGGTATGACTTCTACCTCTACGGCTCGCTGGCCGCCTTGATCAGTCGCCAGTTCTTTGCGGGCGTCAATGACACCACTGCCTTCATTTTCGCGCTGATGGCCTTCGCCGCCGGTTTCGCCGTACGGCCTTTCGGGGCCATCGTGTTCGGACGTCTCGGTGACATGGTGGGTCGCAAGCACACCTTCCTCATCACCATCGTCATCATGGGCCTGTCGACTGCCCTGGTGGGTTTGCTGCCCGGCTATGCCAGCATCGGCGTGGCCGCGCCGATCATCCTCGTCTTGCTGCGCATGCTGCAGGGACTGGCACTGGGCGGAGAGTACGGCGGGGCAGCGACTTATGTCGCTGAACATGCGCCCCCGGGGCAGCGCGGTCTCTACACGAGCTGGATCCAGACCACGGCGACGCTGGGGCTGTTCCTGTCGTTGCTGGTGATCCTGGCCTGCCGTTTCCTGCTGGGTGCTGACTTCGATACCTGGGGCTGGCGCGTGCCGTTCCTGCTGTCGATCCTGCTGCTGGCGGTTTCGGTCTACATTCGACTGCAACTCAGCGAATCACCCGTATTCCTGGCCATGCAGTCGGAAGGCAAGGTCTCCCGAGCGCCACTGCGCGAGTCGTTCGGCCGCTGGCCCAATCTCAAGCTCGTGTTGTTATCGTTGTTCGGTGGCACCGCAGGAGAGGCCGTGGTCTGGTACTGCGGACAGTTCTATGCCCTGTTCTTCCTGACGCAGGTACTGCGGGTGGAAGCCACCACCGCCAACTTGCTGGTGGCGGGCGCTCTCCTGCTGGCCACACCGTTCTTTGTGGTATTCGGCGCCCTGTCGGACCGTGTCGGGCGCAAGCCGGTGGTGCTCGGCGGCTGCGTGCTGGCGGCACTCACCTATTTTCCCTTGTTCAGCGCGCTGACCAGTTACGCTAACCCGGCCATCGAGCAGGCGCAGCAAGCGAATCCTGTAGTGGTGGTGGCGGATGCCGCGACCTGCCGGTTCCAGTTCGACCCGGTCGGCCGGGCGCTGTTCACATCGTCCTGCGACGTCGCCAAAGGCCAATTGGCTCGGCTCGGTGTTCCCTACACCAACGAGGATGCTGCGGGTCAGCTGGCCCGTATACGTATCGGCACCGTTGAACTGGAGTCCTTTGAAGGAGCCGCCCTCGGCTCGGCCGAGTTTGCGACACGCAATGCCGAATTCGGTCAACGTCTGCAATCGGCGCTGCAGGCCGCCGGCTACCCGCCAGCGGCGGACCCGACCCGCATCAATCACCTGATGGTGCTGCTCATCCTCACCATTCTGGTGATCTATGTGACCATGGTGTACGGGCCGATCGCAGCCTGGCTGGTGGATCTGTTTCCGGCCAGCATTCGCTACACGTCGATGTCGCTGCCCTATCACATCGGCAATGGCTGGTTCGGGGGCTTCCTACCCACGGTGGCGTTCGCGCTGGTGGCCTGGACCGGCGACATGTACTACGGCCTCTGGTATCCAATCGTGGTGGCCCTGCTCACTGCCGTGATCGGGGCCGTATGGTTGCCGGAACGGCACGGTGACGCCTGATCCGCTCAGCTACCCGCTATTCGTCTACGGGACGCTGCGGGCCGGCTGCAGGTCGGTGGAAGCAGAACGGTTGATGGTTGGCGCTCGCCTGCTCAGCCACGGCAGCCTGCGCGGCTGCCTGTACCGCGTCGGCGAGTATCCAGGACTCGTGCTGGCGGACACGGCAGACCCTGTCAGCGGGGAACTGTACTGGCTGGTGTCGACTGCGCAGTTGTCGGCCCTCGATGCCTGGGAAACCGCGGATGCCGATGGCGACAGTTTGGCCGAATACCGGCGTTGCCTGGTGACCGTGCACCTGTCGTCGGGTGCGGCGCAGCTGGCCTGGGTCTATCTCTTCAAGCGTCCCGTGGCAGGCCTGCGGCAATTATCCGAGTGGCCCGAGCCAACGGTCGACTGAGGGGCTGACAGCGTGTCAGGGACAGCGTCGCAGGTAGGTGTCGGTGTCGCGCAGGCTGGCCCGCGCCCGCATCGCGCTGAGGGTCCAGTCCCGCCAGTCGGTACTGGAAACGGGGGGCGTGGACCAGCGCTCCTGCAGGGCCTGCACGAGCAGGCACTGCGTCGTCGGGTCCAGCGAGGGCAGGACTGCTACCAGCGCGGGTACGGCGTCTTCCCCCAGACTTAGCAGGTAGTCGGTATCAAGAGGCAGCTGACCTGAGCCCGACCGCGCGGCGTTGCTCTCCACGACCACTGCCGCAGGATTGGCCGCTGCCAGCAGCAGACAGAGTACAAGGCCCGATCCCGTGAGACAGGCGATGAAGGCCCCCGGCCGCTGGCGCAGGACCGTGGCAACAAAGGCCACCATGCTGAGCGCTACCCACGCGATGAATACAGAGGCCACCACGCGATCCACGCTGAGGCCGAAGGACTGTACATAGAAGGCGATGCGCTGGGTGGCAGCTGCCAGCATGATGCCCACACAGCCCAGCAGCACACAGGCAAAGCGTCGGTACCACACCTGAGAGGCACTCGTGCTCAGCAGCGTCAGCAGTCCAAGCGTCAGGCCGGCACTAGCCAGTAGCTGGAAGAAGCCCCGGCGCGCGAATTCTGCGAGGCTGAGCCCGGCGCGCGCGGCGGTATCAGCGGGCGTGTCCAACAGATTGGCCAGCTGAAAGCCCGCGAAGATCAGGAAGAGCGGAGAGAGCGTGGCGAGCAGTACGCCGACGGTCCACGGGTGCAGTTGCATCAGGACCGCGCGAGACCCCAGTTCTGGCGAGCACCAGGCGAGGCTGAGCAGTCCGCTCGCCGCCCAGGTGGCTACCAGCACCAGCAGCAAATGTCCCGACACATCGGGCACCTCGGAGAACAGCTGGTCGAGCCAGCGCTCGAAACCAGCATCGGCCAGCGTGAACAGAAGCGTGAATACCGCCAGCGCCCCCAGCGCCAGCGCCAGCCCGGCGAGGATCGCCAGAACGGGTAAGCCCCGACGCGGTGTCTGCCCGGCTGCGGCGCGCAGCAGCGTCAGGCTCCCGGACAGCAGGGTGCCCAGCACGACGCGTGGTAATTGCAGGCACTGCGAGGGCTGGACCTGATCGAGCGATACGTTGCCCCGTTGCAGCACGAAGAGGGCGAGAGCCGCCAGCGAGCAAAGCAGCAGCAGGGGATGCAGGACGTCCGTGCTGCTCCGCAACAGCAGTAGCGCCTGGCTCAGCAGGGCCACGCCAGACCAGAGCACTTGCCAGTGTCGTTGCACGGAGCCCGCCTGCCACGCCAGCGCCAGACCGCTGCCGCAAAAAAGCGCGGTGAGTAGCGTGAGCAACAGCGGAGTGGGGTCGTGTCCGAACCACAGTTGGTCGACCACCAGCCCGAACAGCAGTCCCAGAGCGAGCGTGGCCTGTGGCAGTCTGGTCAGCGGTTGGTTGCCGGAACGAGCCGGGGAATGCAGCGCTTGACCGTGCGGGGCTGGCGCCGTGTTTGGCTGGGTTGGACGAATCATGGCAAGGTTCGCGGTGGGGGCTGCTGGGAGGGGACTGGCACGTTACACTCGAGACCGATGCAAATCCAGTTGCCAAGCCAAGGTCAAGAGCGGGATCCAGCGCCTGACAGAGAGTTCAGTATCAAGTGCCAGGATCTTTGCAGCGCACCACGATTGGCCTGGATACAGTCCATGCCGGCCTTTCCCATGCGTGCCCGTGCGATCGGGTCCCCCAAGAGCTCCGCGACCTCGGCTGCCAAGGCGGACTCGTCAGCCACGCTGCGCAGATTACCGGCGGATTGCAGGAGCTCGCAGGCCTCTGCGAAGTTGTAACGGGAAGGCCCGGTCAGCACCGGTAGTCCGAGCGCAGCAGGCTCGAGCACGTTTTGGCAGCCCGTATCCACCAGGCTGCCCCCCACGAAGGCGACATCGCTGATACTGTAGTAGGCCAGCAGTTCCCCCATGCTGTCGCCAAGCAGAACCTTGGTCTCGGGGCTGACCCGCTTGCCGCTGCTGCGGGTGACCACCTGCAAACCCTGCTCCTCGCAGAGCAGGGCCGCGGCTGCAAAGCGCTCAGGGTGCCGTGGCACGAGGATCAGCAGCAGATCGGGAATGCGTTGCAGGCAGAGCCTGAACGCCCGCAGCACCTTGGCGTCTTCTCCTTCGCGGGTACTCGCCGCGATCCAGACCGGCCGTTTGCCCTCGATTTGTGCTGCAAGCGCTGCCCGGCGCTCGGCATGGTCGGCAGGCAGCTGCATTTCGAACTTGAGGTTGCCCGTCACGGTCAGTCGCTCTGTGGTCACGCCGAGGCGCCTGAAGCGGGTGGCATCGCTGGCTGTCTGCGCCCCAATGCAGTCAATCGATCTCAGCATGGGTTTGCTGAGCAAGCCAACCCGCTCGTAGCCCTTGCAGGATTTCTCCGAGAGACGGGCATTGACCACGACCACGGCTGCCCCGCTGGCCTTGCTGTAGTGGATGAGGTTCGGCCACAACTCGGTTTCCACCAGAATCACCAGCGCCGGGCGAAAGCTGCCGAGGAAGCGCTTGACGGCCCCGGTGTAGTCGTAGGGTGCGTAGACCTGACATACCTGGTCCCCGAACAGTGCGCGAATGCGATCCGATCCCGTGGGTGTCGTCGAGGTGACCACGATACCCCACTCTGGACGCTCCTCACGGAGCTTGCGTATCAGTGGTGCTGCCGCGTTCGATTCACCGACGGAGACGGCATGCACCCATATCCAAACTGGATAGGAATATGCCTGCTGAGCTGTTCGCACGAAACCGAAGCGCTGGCTCCAGTGATGATTCGGCTGATCACCATCAAAGAAGCCGAGACGTTCGCGCCAGCGTTGCAGGTAGGACGGGGCTTGCAGCGAGCGCCACCACAGGCGCAGGAACAACAGGGGCAACAGCAGGTGGAAAGCGAGGTCGTAGAGGAGTCTGGTCACAGCCGAAGCCCGGGTTCCTGCAACGGAACGAATCAGTAGGATTTGCGTTTTGCCCCCAGTTCCAAGACTGGCAAGGGGCCTGCCGTTTCGTAGCCCTGCAGCAAATGCTGCCAATCGGCATCCCGATAGTGGGTACTGGCATCACTGCACAGGAGTTTGTTGAGCGAGCGCCGAAGGCGGGCGAGATTATCCTGCATCCAGTACTGCGTGTGGTTGGCTGGTTTGATCACGCTCTTGTCGAAATCGACCAGATGGCTGTGGCCGGCATCATCGAGCAGCACATTGCGCGCGTTCAGGTCGGCATGACACACCTGCAAATTGTGGAAGCGAGCGATCGTCTGACCGATGCTGCGCCATTCCGCGGCGCTGAGTGCCGTCTGGCTCAGCCGTGTGGCCAGCGTCCGGGTGTTGCGGATTTCGCGGGTGATGAGGTCGCCGCGGTACGTCAAGGGCGAGGTATCGAGGCAACGCGCGGCCACGGGTTCGGGCACTGGCAAGCCCCACTGCCGCAATTTGGCCAAAAGGGTGAATTCCTGCCACATGCGCGGCTGATGGTTGGAAGGAAAGGCAGGACGCCAATACGTGTCCGCCACGAGGCGGCTCAGCAGGCCGCCGCGGTGATAGTGCTTCAACACCATCGGCATGTCGTTGTGCGTGAAAAACAGCACGGACCCGCGTTGCAGCAGTCGAGGCGTCGCTGCCTGCAGAAGACCGAGCCGCTCGAACAGATCCGCAGGAGCACTTGGCAGCAACTCGCCATTGAAAAGGATACGCGCGTTCTTATCGATGAATTTTTTATGGAGCACGATCGCCTATCGCCAAAATGGCTCCGCTCAAGATCGAGCGAAACAGGAAAACTGCAGACTAGTTGGTCGAACAACGCGGAGAGTGCTGGCCGCTACGCCTCTCATGACGGAAGCAGGAAGGGAGTGTACTTAGCGCCACGATCCGCCACAATCACGAAGATTTCTCCCGGACCCCACTACACACGCTACCTGCAATGACGGCATTTGGAAGAGCTACGGACCGTTGGCGCTCGCGGATTTGCGGCGCATGGCTGCGCATGGCGGCTAGCGGGCTGATGCCCGCCCGTTGGTTCAGGCCGCCCCTGCTGACCGAGTCGCAGCGCAGGGCAGCGACCGGGCACCTTAAGTTCGAGGTGGTGAGTCACTGTTGGCAGTATGCGCATCTGCTGCAGTATCAACTGAGTTCTCTGGTGCTGTTCCCGCCGACACGGGCGACGGTGACCATGACGGTCTATTTTGCCACCGAGGACCGCAATACCGCTGAACTGCTCGAGCGTTTTGCTGCCATCGAGGTGCCGGGTGTGCTTTGGAATTGGCGGCCCCTGCCCAAGCAAGCCTTGTTCCGGCGCGCCATCGGTCGCAATCACGCAGCACTGGCGACCAAAGCCGACTGGATCTGGTTCACCGACTGCGATCTGATGTTTCGGCGTGCTTGTCTCGATACGCTCGCCGAACTTCTGCAGGGGCGGCGCGACGCGCTGGTATTTCCGCAACTGGAGCGTTGCACGAACCTGCTGTCAGACGAGGACCCCTTGCTCAGGCCCCTGCAGGCCACGCTGCCCGTGGTTGACGTGGACGATGACAGTTTCGTCGCGCTGCGCCGCACGCGCGCGACTGGGCCACTGCAGATCACCCACGGCGATGTTGCCCGTACGCAAGGCTATTGCCGCGATCTCTCCTACTATCAGCAGCCTTCGGCTGTCTGGTGCAAGGCCTACGAAGACCGGGCGTTCCGCTGGCTGCTCGGCACGCGCGGCGTGCCGCTGGACTTGCCCGGCGTGTACAGGATCCGACACGAAACCAAGGGCCGGTATACCGGAAGCAGCCGCAATTCCCGTTGGCGCAGCGGCATTCGTCGGCTGGCAAGGCTGTTCAAAGAACGCGGATAGCCGCCGGGTCGAGTTGCCGGATGCCGTAGTCGGTGCTGCTGATCCGCTGGCGCTCGTTGTTCTGGCGTAGCGCTTTGTTGGCCGCCACGCGGGCGGGATCCACGTAGGATCGGTTGTGATCGAGGTGCAGGCAGGCTGCGTCGTAGCGGACGTGACGTGCCTTGATGCCAGCATTCTGCAGGCGCACGCCGAACTCGCGATCTTCGCCTCCCCAAGGCATGCGCTCGTCGAAGCCGTTGACGCGCAGCACATCCTCCAGCCAGGCAGAGGCGTTGGAGCCCTTCAGGTTGCATTTGGCCGGTGTCAGCCGGTTCAACAGCGGTGCCAGCCGCTCGTTGCAGGCCACCTTCCAGGTGTTGCGCCAGACTGGCAGGCCCTTGCTGCGCAGCCACGCAGGATCGAAGCAGCGACCGCTGACGATGTCGGAAGTCTCGATGGCCACACTCGTGGCCATCGGCAGTTTGTAGTAGCTGCCCGACAGGAAGTAGCCTTTCTCGGCCCGTCGCAGATGCGTCGCCACGAAATCTCGTCGGGGTATGCAGTCGCCGTCGCTGAATAGCAGGTAGGGGGCGCGCGCCTGCAGTATCGCCTTGTTGAGAATGCGGCATTTGCGAAACCCCCGGTCTTCCTGCCAGACGTGCGTCAGGGCGAGGCCCAGCTCCGTGCGCAGTTGTCGCACCAGGTCGGCTGTCTCCGGCCCGGAGCCATCGTCGGCCAGTACGATCTCGAAGTCCTTGCAGGACTGGCAGGCATAGCCCCACAGCACCTTGGCTAGCCAGGCGGGCGAGTTGTAGGTGGACAGAATGACGCTGGCTTGCATGGGGGCGGATGCTGGAGTTCGAACGCCGCAACAAAGGGCCGAGGCTGCCATTGCAGGACTTTTGCGCGATCAACGCAACAGGCGTCGCAGCTTGAGCTCCAGCGAGTTCAGCCATTTCAGCAGGCGTCTGCCCTGTAGTGGGTGGTAGGCCCAGGGTTTTGGCAGGCTGGTACCGACCAGTTCCAGCCAGTCCTCTGCATAGGGCAGTTTTTCTGGCTCTCGAGTCAGGAACTCGGCCGTTTGTGGCGCGTCGAGGCAGCGCAGGGGATGCAATCCGCAGTTCCCGCTACGGTGAGCGAGACGCAGTCCCAGTGTTTGCTGTTTGCCGCGCCAGGCCGGCACATTGGGCAGCCAGGCGACGAAGGGATTCTTCAAATACAGCAATTGCCCGAGGTTGCGCCGTGCCTGCTGCTCGTTGGCAGCTTCGGAGGGAAGGAACTGCCAACCGGCTTGACGCAAGCGGCCGGCAGATCCCAGCAGGATGTCCGAGTACCAGGCGCCTGCGCTGTGCCGCAGTCGGTCGATGCAGTAGGCATCGCTGTCGCTCCGATAGCGAATCAGCCCCTGATGCCTACGCCGGTCGGAGCCCTTCATGAAGGCGGGCTGCAACAGGCAGGGCAGAGGGCTGCCGTCAAGCACCGCTGCAAAGTGGGCCAGATCCTGAGCGTCGAGCCGGCGCACCAGTTGCATGTCGTCCTGCAGGAAGCAGAACAGGGTGTCGGCGGGGCAGGCCTCGAAGGCGCTCTGCATGTTGGCATACAGGCCGCCATGCTTGCTGGCCCTGCTGTGCCCCGGTCTGACGATGCGGTGGTGACCGTCCAGTCCAGCGAGCACGGCCATCGTTGCGGGATCCGTGCTGTTGTCATCGACAATCGTGACAGGGCACTGCGGGGCACAGCGCTCGAGGGAACGCAGACAATTGAGCAGGTGCTCGCCGCGATTGAACGAAAATACGAAGAACTGCAGCGCGTGGCCATTATCCGAGGCTGGGGGTGAAGTAAGCGGCGGGCTGGAAGTCATGACAGAGCAAACGCTAACGGCAGTCACTGAAATGGAGGGGGCAGATTTCGGGCGCGGCAGCGCCGTTTCCGAAGCATACTGGCGCCGCTGCAGGAAATCCGCAGCTTTCTGGCGGTGAACTGACGCGGCGGCATTGTGTCGCCTTGGAGTCGCTCGTTATAGTCACGACTCGCTATCCCTGCAAGGAATCCTGCTTGAGTTACTCGCGTACCCAGGTCCGCAGCCCCGGCATCACGGGTCAGCGCATCCTCGTGACCGGTGGTGCCGGTTTCCTTGGCTCCCACCTCTGCGAGCGGCTGCTGAAGGATGGCAACGAGGTCATCTGCGCCGACAATTTTTTCACCGGCAGCAAATCGAACGTGCAGCATCTGCTTGGTGATCCGCACTTCGAGCTGATTCGTCATGACATCACGTTTCCGCTGTATCTGGAGGTGGACCGGATCTATAACCTGGCCTGCCCGGCCTCGCCGGTGCACTACCAGCACGATCCGGTGCAGACGGTGAAGACGGCGGTGCATGGCAGTATCAACATGCTCGGCCTAGCCAAGCGCACCGGCGCGCGTATCTTTCAGGCGTCCACCTCCGAAGTGTACGGTGATCCCGAGATCAGCCCGCAGCCGGAAAGCTATCTTGGTCGCGTCAACACCATCGGACCACGCAGTTGTTATGACGAGGGCAAGCGCTGTGCGGAGACTCTGTTCTTCGATTATCACCGCCAACATGGAGTGGAGATCCGGGTGGCCCGTATTTTTAACTGCTATGGTCCGCGCATGCACCCGAACGACGGTCGCGTGGTCAGCAACTTCATCGTGCAGGCCCTGCGTGGCGACGATATCACCCTCTACGGGGATGGCTTGCAGACTCGCTCATTTTGCTACGTGGACGACATGATCGAAGCGTTCATCCGCCTCATGCAGCAGGAGACCAGCTGTGGTCCGGTGAACCTCGGCAACCCCGGCGAATTCACCATCCGGCAGTTGGCCGAGTTGGTGCTGAAACTCACGGGGTCACGCTCCCGCATGGTGTTCCAGCCGCTGCCGCAGGACGATCCGCGCCAGCGCAAGCCCGATATCACGCTGGCGAGGTCGCTGCTGGACTGGGAACCGCAGGTGCAGCTCGAGCAGGGCTTGCTGCATGTTATCGACTATTTCCGCCGGGTCCTCGGCGGGCCAGCAGCAGATTCCGCCCAATGAAACTCAGTATCGTCATTCCCTGTTACAACGAGCAGCACACCATTGCCGCGCTGGTGGCGGCCGTCGTGGCGGCGCCTTACCCGGACAAGGAGATCATCATCGTCGATGACTGCTCCCGTGACGGTACCCACGCAGAGCTGGCCAAGCTGCAGGACCGGGTTGCCCGTGTGATTTATCACGAGGTGAATCAGGGCAAGGGAGCAGCGCTGCGCACGGGTTTTCGACATGCGACGGGGGATGTCGTCATCATCCAGGATGCCGATCTCGAGTATGACCCCAGCGAATACGGGCAGCTCGTGCAGCCCATCGCGGAGGGCAAGGCCGATGTCGTCTACGGTTCACGCTTCCTGGGCGGAGGCCCGCACCGAGTGGTGTTCTTCTGGCACCGCGTCGGCAACGGTGTGCTCACGCTGCTTTCGAACATGTTCACCAACCTCAACCTCACCGATATGGAAACCTGCTACAAGGTGTTCCGGCGTGAGGTCATCCAGTCGATACCGCTCGAAGAGAATCGCTTCGGTTTCGAACCCGAGATCACCGCCAAACTGGCCAAGCGCAACCTGCGCATCTTCGAGGTGGGGATTTCCTACCACGGTCGCAGCTATGCCGAGGGCAAGAAAATCGGCTGGAAGGACGGCTTTCGTGCTCTGTATTGCATACTCAAGTACAACCTGTTCCGCTGACACCAAGTTTCCGTATAATTCGCCGCCATGAGCCAGAATCAAGACGACATTGACGACATCCCCAGTCTTGTCCCCGAGCGGGACGAACTCGCATCCCACCGCAAGGTGAAGCGAGATACCTCGGCAGCGCGGGCTGGTCGGTCAGCGGCAGCTCCGATGGCCGATACTTACGTGGGCGGCGGTACCAGCGGAGTCGTGGTGTTCTTCCTCACCTTGCTCACCCTCGGGCTGGTGGCAACCGGCGGCGGCGCCTTCTACTTTTTCAAGCAGGGGCAACAATCGCAGGCCGACCTGCTGACAGCACTCAACCGCATCACCTCGCTGGAAGCCACCCTCAACGACATGGATGCCGCGACCAAGGAGTCGTCGCTGGGCCTGCTCGAGAAAGTGGACACGAGCATGTCGGAGATTCGCAAACTCTGGGACGCCCGCAACGCCGTCAAGAAGGAAGTAGAGACCCTCACGGCGTCGATGGCTGCCGTGCAAAAGGCAGCCAAAGACCTGGAAACGGCTCTGTCTGCCCAGGCTGGCACGGTGACCCAGCAGCGCACGGCGGTGACGGCCCTGCAGGGTCGTCTGGAAGAAATCAGCAAAAACTTTGCCGGCATGGGCAATCTGGGGCAGCAGCTCACCCAGCTCAACGCCGATCTGAACCGGACCAAGAATGCGATGGACCAGGTACAGAAAGACGTAGAGGGTCGCCTCAAGGCCACCGAGGACGACATCGAATCGATCAACATCAATCGGCTGCAGCTCAATCAGACGCTGAACGCCCTGCAAAACAGCATCAACCAGCTGCAACAGCGCGTGGGGCAGTAATCTGGCCCCGGCAGTCTTGGCAGCCTCAGTCGCGCGGTCTGCCGGCTCCTCTCCAGCATGGCGCCATCCGTGTGGAACGCAGTACAATCGCGCCGCCTGCGGACGTGGCGAAATTGGCAGACGCACTGGATTTAGGTTCCAGCACCTCACGGTATGAGAGTTCAAGTCTCTCCGTCCGCACCATCCTTCCAGCCCTCTTTCTTTCCTTCTGTCGAGCGAGTGCCCATGCGCCCTGGTCAATCACGTGAGTACGCGGCGCTTCTGCTGCCTTGCCTGCAGCGGGGCCCGGTCGCCGCGCTGGCCTTCGCCAGCGGTATGGCCTGTGCCCAGCCCGCCATCACGGCAGCCAACAATCCCGTGGATGTGGATGTGGCGGAAGCTCTGCAGCGCATCAAGCTGCCGCGGGGCTTTGCCATCTCGTTGTTTGCCCAAGGCATGGAGGAGGCTCGCAGCCTTGCGCTGGGGGACGATGGCACGCTGTACGTCGGCACGCGTGGTGCACAGGGCGCTCCGGCGATCGGTAAGGTCTATGCCATCCCCGACGCCGATGGCGATGGTCGAGGGGATCAGGTCATCACCATTCTGGAGGGTCTCAATTACCCCAATGGGGTCGCCTTCCACGCCGGGGATCTCTACGTGGCGGAGCTCGGACGCATCCTGAAGTACGAGGACATCGCCGGTCGGCTACTCGACATGCCAGAGCCCAGCATTCTGGCCGACCAGTTGCCCGAGGATTACCACCATGGCTGGAAGTTCATCGCAGTTGGTCCCGACGACAAGCTTTACGTGCCAGTCGGTGCTCCCTGCAACGTCTGTGAGCCGGACAGCAGCCACGGACTGATCCTCCGCATGGATCTCGACGGCAGCAATCCGGAAACATTCGCCAAGGGTGTACGCAATACGGTGGGATTCGACTGGGAGCCAACCACGCGCCAATTCTGGTTCACCGACAACGGCCGCGACCTGTGGGGCAACGATCGTCCTCCAGAAGAACTGAATCATGCGCCTGTCGCCGGCCTGCACTTCGGTTTCCCTTACCGCTACGGCAAGGACCTGGTCGATGCGGAGTTTCCAACCGCGTTGGCTGACAGCGCCTTCACCCCGGCCGTCCTGGAGTTGCCGGCTCACAACGCCGGATTGGGTATCGAGTTCTATACCGGTACCCAGTTCCCGGCCGAGTATCGTGGACAGCTGTTTGCGGCGTACCACGGTTCGTGGAATCGCAATCCCATCGACGGCTACCGCCTGAGGTTGGTGCGCTTCGAGAAGGGGCGGGCCGTCGGTTACGAGGACTTCGCCACCGGATGGCTGGAGGACAACACGTACTGGGGCCGACCTGTCGATGTCGAACAGGCGGCGGACGGCTCCCTCCTGGTGTCGGACGATCACAACGGCGTGATCTACCGGATCAGTTACGAGGGCAACTGAGCGCCAGCGGTGGCCGGCGATCGTCGCCTTGTTTTGGCAGGGCGTCCGCACGCTCCCGCGCGAAGATGCCGTGCCTTACAGCCCGGCGAAGCGGTAGGCCACTTGCTGGGGCGCCGTGCCAACGGTGAGGCGGCCTCCGGTGCGCTTGCCGGCAAGTTCCGCCCGCAGGTCGTAGCTGCCAGCGGGCAGGTCGAGAATCAGCCAAGGACCGGGGCAGGTGGTGTCCACTAGCTGTTTGCCGCTGCTGTCGGTGATGGTCACTTTGACGTTGGCAACGAAATGACCAGCGTCTCCCATGAAGATCAACCGCGTGCCGGTCGCTGGTGCACTGGCGCGCTCCTCCTGCCCGACGCCGCCGCTGAACATCACATAGTCGTTCTGGGCCGTTGCCGGCGAACCGAGTGCAGACAGCAGCAACAGCGTCACTACTTTGTTCATTACAAGCCTCCCGAGACTACCCAACGAAGCCACCCCGATGGCGCTCCTGTTGCCAGTCTAGGCTGCTCCGGCGGGCGGGACTTGATCCAGCGCAGATCAGGCCCGCTGCAGCAGGAAGCATTGCCGCTCGAGCTTGCCCTCGAAATCAAAACCGGTCGTCTGCCGCGTGATGTCGCGAATGGTGGCGCCGGTGATGTGCTCGTCGTAGAGCCGGAAGCGGCGGTGATTGGTGCTGAAGTACAGCTGACCCGCGGGGGACAGCAGGCGAAGACAGAGATTGAGTAGAGCAGGGTGGTCGCGCTGTACGTCAAAAATGCCGCGCATCTTCTTGCTGTTGCTGAACGTGGGCGGATCACAGACCACGAGATCGAAACTGGCGGGGGCGATGGTGGGTAACCACGCCATCACGTCTGCGGCGATGAAGTCTGCGTCCTTCACATCGAGCCCGTTCAGGTGGAAATTCCGCTTGGCCCACTCCAGATAGGTATTGGACAGATCGACCGTCACCACACGACGGGCACCACCGAGGGCCGCAGAGACGGAAAAGGAGCCGGTGTAGGCGAAGAGGTTCAGTACCCGCCGGTCACGGCTTTCGCTGCGCACCCGTTGCCGCGTTGGCCGATGGTCGAGAAAAAGCCCGGTGTCGAGATAGTCGGAAAGATTCACCTCGAAGTGGGCCTCGTGCTCTGCCACCACTGCCGTCACGTTGCTGCGTGCGAAGTGGCCGTACTGCTCGCGACGGTCACTGATCACCTCACGTCTCTTCAGGTGCACGTTCTCGAGCGGAACCTGCAGCACCTCGGCCATGCATTCGCGACTGCGCTCGAGCCATTCGGCGTGCTGGTCGGGTGTGAGGTGGTGCCGACGCCGGTACTCGGCCGCGTGGACATGGTGATCGTAGAGATCGATCACGAATGGAAATTCCGGCAGGTCGAGATCGTAGAGACGGTAGCAGTCCACTCCTTGCGTGCGGGCTTGCTTGCGCCGGTGCGTCCAGACCTTGCGCAGGCGATTGCAGAACATCTCGTACTTGTCGGGTGGGCTGTCGGTCATGCGCTGAGGTGGCACTTGAGTCAGGGAAGGGCCAGGGGTTGGCCGGGCGGCGCGACTCTAGCATGACGCGTCACGCCCGCCATTCACCGGGTGAGGGCCGCCACGCGTCGTGGGCCGCTGCGCGGCACCTGCCGCTTTGTGCAAGCAAAGCGGAACATGGCCGCCTCCACACGCAATTCCCCGTGGCCGCGTGGAGCCAGCCAAGCGCCTTGGGCTAGGCTTGCCGCTTTTCGCTGCACTGCCCCGCCCATGCTCATGCGCCTTGCTGAACGACTCTCCGTCTCCCCCTGCCTCTGCCTACGACCTCTGCTTACGACATCATTCGTTGCCCTGCTGCTCCTTGTCACCGGCGGCGTGCAGGCGGCAACCGCCCGCGATCCCGCTGTGGAAGCAGCGACCGGTGCCAAGCAGGTAAAACCGCCACACCTCGGCAGCGAGCCCACCATCGATGCCGACCTCGGCGATGCGGTGTGGCAGCAGGCAGCCGTCGTGACCGAATTCCACCAGATGAATCCGGTCGAATACGGTGAACCCAGCCAGCGCACCGAGGTTCGCGTGTTCTACACCGACAATGCCCTGCTGGTCAGCGCGCGTATGTACGAGACCGACCCGGCGCTCATCCGGGCCAACGTCATGCGGCAGGGGCAGGGGCTGCAGAATGATGACACCTTCAATCTGATGCTCGATCCATATTTCGACCGCCGCAGCGGTTACCTGTTCGAGATCAACGCCAACGGCGTACGGGTGGAAGGCATCTACCAGAACGTCTCCGGCATGGACCGCAACTGGACCGGTATCTGGCAGGCCAAGTCGCGCATCGATGCAGAGGGCTGGACCACCGAGATACGCATTCCCTTCCAGACCCTGTCTTTCGATCCGGCTAACGCTCAGTGGGGAATCAATTTCCGGCGGACCATTCGCCGCAACAACGAGGAAATCGGCTGGATTTCCCGCAACCGCCTCATCAACCCCAGCATCGCCGGGGATGCCGTCGGGCTCACCGGTCTCCAGCAGGGGCTGGGACTGGATGTGGTCCCCTATGTGGTCGCCCGTCAGGAGCGGGTTTTTGCCCCCACTGGTGCGGTCGACAACAACTCGATGGAGCCGCAGCTGGATGTCTTCTACAAATTGACGCCACAGCTCAATGCCGCCCTCACGCTCAACACCGACTTTTCTGCCGCCGATGTCGATGACCGCGTGGTGAACCTCACGCGCTTCAGTCTGTTTTTCCCGGAGCGTCGTGATTTCTTCATCCGCGACACCGACATCTTCCAGTTTGGACGTATCGGCAGCGGCACGGTATTCGGTCAGGAGGGCAACGAAGCCATTCCCAATGCTGCCCAGCAGAATGGCCGACCTTTTTTTTCGCGCAACATCGGTCTGTCGGCGAACGGGCGGCCTGTCGATCTCAATGTGGGGGCCAAGCTCAGTGGTCGCGTGGGCGAGTGGAACGTCGGCACCTTGCTGGTCCACCAGGACGAGGATGTGGCGACCGGGGTCGATGCCAAGAGCGTCTTCGTCGGACGGGCCGCGCTGAACGTCGGCCGTGAATCGCAACTGGGTGTCATCGCCACCAACGGCGATGCCCGTTCCAATCGCGACAACAGTCTGATCGGCGCCGACTTCCGCTATCGCAATTCGCGTCTGCCCGGTGGGCGCGTGGTGGAGAGCGAGGTGTGGTACCAGCAGAGCGACAGTGCGCTGAAGAGCGGGGACGACGCCGCGTGGGGCTTCGGCATTTCCGCGCCCAATTCCAATGGACTGCGCGGTGGCTACACCTTCAAGCACATCGATGGCAACTTCAACCCCGCGCTCGGCTTCGTCAATCAGCGTGACATCGACGACCATGCGCTCGACGTCGGCTACCGCAAGTTCCTGCAGCCAGGCGGCAAGGTCCGCTCGGTCTACGGTGGTTTCGACGCCTATCGCAACCAGAGCAGCGTAACCGGTGCTGTCATCTCGGAGACCCTGCTGCTGAGAGCCAATGCCAACAACAATACCAACGACGTGCTGAACATCGGACTGTCGCAGCGGCGAGAGGTGCTCACCGCTCCCTTCGTCATCTATCGACAGTCCGATGGGCTGCGCCGCGTGGTCATTCCCGCCGGTGATTACCGCTTCAGTCAGCGGACGATAGGACTGAGCAGCGGTGGCCAACGCACCTGGTCGGGACGCGTGAACCTGACGCAGGGAGAGTACTACGACGGCGATAATCTGCAGACGAGCTATAACCTGACCTGGCAGCCGCGCCCTGGCTACAACCTGTCGGCCGGCTATAGCGAAAACGATATCGACCTTCCACAGGGTGACTTCCTCGTGCGGCAGTGGTCGTTCACTTCGCTTATCAATTTCACACCCGACCTTACCTGGACCAATCGCCTGCAGTACGACAACGTCAGTGAAGGCTTCGGCATCAACAGCCGGCTACACTGGGTGCCGCAGGCCGGGCGAGAGGCCTATCTGGTACTGAACTGGGGTCTCGTGGATCTCGACAAGGACAACAGCTTCAGCAGCACCAACAAGGATCTGACGGTCAAATACAATTACACTTTTCGCTTTTGAACAAAGGATCGAGACGTCGCCCCATGAACATGAGCAGCAGAGTCCCGTTGGCCGTCTGCCTCTGGCTGCTGGCAGCCACTGCCGAAGCCCAGCAGGCTGCTGCTGCCATCGCCCTCGACCCCAGCAACCAGGTGAGCATTCCCCAGTTGGCCGGTGACGTGCGCATCGACGGCCGCTTGGACGACACCGACTGGACGCAGGCCACCATCATCGACAATTTCCATCAGACCTTTCCGGTGGAGTTTGCCGAGCCTGGCGAAAAGACGGAGGTACGGGTCTTCTACAGCGCCGATGCCCTGTACGTGTCGGCCCGTATGTACGAGTCGGATCCCGCTGCCGTCGCTGCGCGGGTGCTGCGGCAGGGACAGGCCCTCGGCGCTGACGATGTCTTTGCCCTGATCCTCGATCCCTACCTCGATCGTCGCAATGGCTATCGCTTCGAGGTGAATCCGCACGGCATCCGTTGGGAGGGACTGTTCCAGAACATCAATGACGTGGAAGGCAACTGGGAAGGTATCTGGGAGGCGGGTGCCCGGATCGACGAGCAGGGTTGGTCCGTGGAAATGCGCATTCCATTCCAGACGCTGTCGTTCAATCCCGACGCCGAGGCCTGGGGTATCAACTTCCTGCGCATCCGCCGGCGCACCAATGAAAATATCGCTTGGGTGTCCCGCAACCGGGAAGTGAATCCCAGTGTCGCCGGCACCATCAGCGGTCTGAAGAATCTGCGGCAGGGCGTTGGTCTCGATGTCGTGCCCTCGCTGGCGCTGATGCAGCGGCGCAAGTTCGGGTTGTCGCCCGCCAGCGACATGAATTACGAACCGCAGCTCGACATGTTCTACAAGGTGACGCCGCAGCTGAACGCCTCGCTGACCGTCAACACCGATTTTTCGGCGACCGAGGTGGATGATCGGCAGGTCAATCTCACCCGTTTCAATCTGTTTTTCCCGGAGAAGCGCGACTTTTTCCTGCGGGACGTCGACATCTTCGAGTTCGGGCAGATTGGTGCCGGTGGTTTCAACTCCGTGTCCGGAACTGGTTCACCGGCTGCCCCCAACCCGGCGCGGCAGAACGCCCGGCCGTTTTTTTCGCGCAAGATAGGGCTTTCTCCCACGGGCCAGCCCGTGGATCTCGTGGCCGGTGGCAAGATCAGCGGCCGCGTCGGGCGCTGGAACGTCGGTTCGCTGCTCATCAACCAGGGAGAGCAGCCCGGCGTCGACGCCCAGAACATCTTCGTGGGGCGCGCAGTCTACAACCTCGGTTCGCGAACGCAGGTCGGTGCCATCATGACCGATGGCAATCCGCAGTCCAACAAGGACAATCGTCTGGTCGGCACGGATCTGCGCTACCGCAACACCAACTTTTTCGGCTCGGCCCTGGAGACCGTGGGTTTCTTCCAGCAAAGTGAGACCGAGGGTATCGCCAACGAGGACAACGCGTCCTACGGCCTCGGTGTGGTGCTTCCGAATGCCGAGGGTTGGCAGGGCCTGTATTACTACAAGCGTGTCGAGGACAACTTCAATCCGGCAGTCGGATTCGTCAATCGCACCGGTATCGAGGATCATCATCTCAATTTCGGACACCGACGGTTCATGGCGCCTGGCCAGTATTTCCGCTCGGTGCTCTACGGTTTCGACGGTTACCGCGCCGAAACGCTGGAAGACGGCAAGCTGCTGACGGAAACCCTCGGTTTGCGCGTATCGACCTTCACCAATACCAACGACACCTGGTTCAGTCGCATCATCTACAACAAGGAAGTGCTGGCAACGCCGTTCACGATCTACCGACCGACCAACGGCGCGCGCCCCATCGTGATTCCACGCGGCGAGTATTCCTATACCGAGCTGTTCTTCGGTTCCCAGATGGGCACGCAGCGCGTCTGGTCCGGCAACCTGTTCCTGCAGGGAGGCGAGTACTACAACGGCGACCACCTGCAGACGCGTGGCAATGTCACCTGGCGACCGAACATGCACTTCAGTGCCGACGTCTCATTCACGGTGGATGACATCGAGCTGCCTGCCGGCAGTTTCATCCTGCGCCAGTTCGGCTTCACCACGCAGTACGCCTTCTCTGCCACCCTGTCATGGAGCAATCTCATCCAGTACGACAACATTTCGGAGAACATCGGCATCAACAGCCGCCTGCACTGGATTCCACGTGCCGGTCAGCAGGCTTTCCTGGTGCTCAACTGGGGCATGATCGATCCCGACAAGAACAACCGCTTCGACTCGACCGTGGCTGACCTGTCGCTGAAGTTCAACTACACATTCCGCTTCTGAACGCTGGTCTGCCGGCCGTAGATCCTCACGGCCGGCGCTGCCGCAGCAGCGCCTCCAGTTCCCGCAGGTTGGCCGCCACGGCTTCCATCGTCGGATGGACTTCCAGAGCAGCATTGAGCGCTTCGCGCGCCTGCTCGTAGTTGCCTTGCGCCACGAATACTAGCCCGCGACCCGACAGCGCACCGAAGTGAAACGGTTCCAGCTCCAGCGTCCTGCGGATGTCCAGTTCGGAAGCCGCATAGTTGCCGAGCAGGTACTGCACGGTGGCCCGCTTGTTCCAGGCCTCCGCAAAATCGGGCGCATCCATGACCAGGCGCGAGTAGAGGGCCAGCGCCGCTGGCAGGTCACCGGCGTTCATCAGTCTGATGCCTTGCAGCATGGCACCCTGCAGCGAGGGGTCACTGTGTGAGCTCCAACGCTGCCAGATCTCGGCCTCGAGCGGGGCGGCAGCAGCGGCATCCTCTGCCCGACGCAGTCGGTCGAACAAGCCCTCCAGCGCCGGATCCTGCTGGTCGGCCCGCAGGGACGCTGCGGTCAGCAGCCACAGCAGGGCGGTGCCGAGCAGAGTTGCAACAGAGTGGGCAGGCATGGGTCCCTCGCGCGGGCTGGAAGGCGAATTTCAGTCTGGTATGCTGCGGCCGCCAAGTCCAGCGGCTCAGGTTCGGAGTTCCTCATGCAAGCACACGTCAAGGCCAGCCCTCTGCTGCTGGCGTTCCTGCTCTGCCTGGCCGGGGCCGGGGCGGCCAGTGCCCAGCCTGCGGCTGCGCCCCTCACGCCACTGCCCGGACAGGAGTCGCTGGCGCCTGCGATCAACGCCCACACCACCATCGAATTCACGACGAGCGCGGGTACCCTGCGGATGGAGGTGTATCCGGCCGCGGCGCCGAACGCAGTCCAGCGTTTCGTCGAACTGGTCGAGAGCGGGTTTTATGACGGAACGCCGATATCGCGGGTCGTGCCGGGCTTCGTTGCCCAGTTCGGTATCAACTGGCGCGAGCCCCACAAGGCGTGGGAGGACAAGCCTTTCGACGACGATCCTTCCCTGTTCATGCTGACGCGCGGCACGCTGGCCTTCGCCAAGTCGGGCCCTGACAGCAATTCCACTCAGGTCTTCATCAATTACGACGACAACAGCCACTTGACCGCGCGCATGTACAATTTCACCGCCTTCGGCCGCATCGTGCAGGGCATGGACGTGGTCGACAGCTTCGTGGAGGTGGGCGAGCCCGGCCTCGGTCTCGATCAGGATCGACTGTGGAAAGACGGTGAGGCCTATTTGCTGGAGCTGACCGTGAAGCCCACGATGATCCTTGCAGCCAAGGTGGTCCGCTAGGCAGCTGCCAGCGCCTGCCCCCGCCCTCGTCCACTGAGACCTCCCGCATGAACCGTCCCGTCAGTCACCGGCACGTGCTGTTTGCCAGTCTCATCGGTACCACCATCGAATTCTTCGATTTCTACATCTATGGCACGGCGGCCGTGCTGGTGTTTCCCGCACTGTTCTTCCCCGGTTCCGATCCGACCACGGCCACGCTGCAATCGCTGGCGACCTTTGCGCTGGCGTTCTTCGCCCGCCCGCTGGGCTCGGCCTTGTTCGGGCACTTCGGCGACCGTGTGGGCCGCAAGGCCACCCTGGTAGCGGCGCTGCTCACCATGGGCCTCAGCACCGTGGCGATCGGTCTGCTACCGACCTACGCCGCCATAGGGGTGGCGGCACCGGCCCTGTTGGCGCTCTGCCGCTTCGGACAGGGCATAGGGCTCGGTGGTGAATGGGGTGGCGCGGTATTGCTGGCGACCGAAAATGCGCCGGCCGGCCGCGAAGCATGGTACGGCATGTTCCCGCAGCTCGGGGCGCCAATCGGTTTCATTCTGGCCAATGGACTGTTCGTGCTGCTGGGCGTGCTGCTGAGCGATGCGCAGTTCTTCGCCTGGGGCTGGCGCATTCCCTTCCTCGGCAGTCTGCTGCTGGTGTGGGTCGGGCTCTACGTCCGCCTGCGCCTGACCGAGACCCCGGCCTTCCAGCAGGCATTACAACGCGAGGAGCGCGTGCACGTGCCATTGCTGACGGTGCTGCGCAGCCACGGCGGCGTGCTCGTGCTCGCCACGCTGGCCGCCGTCACCACCTTCGTGGTGTTCTACCTGATGACGGTGTTCACGCTGAGCTATGGCACCACGGTGCTGGGCTTCGTCCGCCAGGATTTTCTGATCCTGCAGATCATTGCCGTGTTGGCCTTCGCCGTTTTCATACCGGTGTCTGCGCTGCTTGCCGATCGTATCGGCCGCTTGCGCATGCTCAGCTTTGCCACGCTCGCCATCATGCTGTTCGGCCTGGCCTTCGGGCCGCTGTTCAGCAATGCCGGGGCGCTGCAGGTCTTGCTGCTGCTGACGCTGGGGCTCGGCTGCATGGGGTTGACCTACGGGCCGCTGGGGACCGCCCTGGCGGCCGCGTTCCCTACAGCCGTGCGCTACACCGGGGCCTCGCTGGCGTTCAATCTGGCCGGCATCCTCGGTGGTTCGCTCGCGCCCTACATTGCCACCTGGCTGGCGGCAAACCACGGGATCGCCGCCGTCGGCTGGTATCTTAGTGCGGCCGGCCTGCTGACTTTGCTGGCCCTGCTGGCGCTGGCGCGACGGGGATTGCGCTGAAGCCCGAGCCCCGGGCCGGTTACACTGCATCACTTGAATGCCACATCGTCTGAAAGCAGCCCGGAGCGGACCATGCCGATAACACCAGCCATGCAGGAAGAACTCGACCTGCTCAACATCTTCAACCTCGACACGACCCAGCAGGGCATCAAGATTCACCATACGGCAGCGCCGGGCAGGATCGCCGCCGGTCAACGCCTGTATGCAAAGGGGCTGATCACACAAGGCGACGGTGGCTACCTGACTCCGCTCGGGCAACAGGCGGTCGAACACGTCAAGGCACTGGTGGCCCTTCTCGCATGAGCGTTTTGCAAGTCTTGTCCGAAGAGTCGCAGTGACGATGGGGAAGCGAGGGTCTTCTGCTGCCGCGGGCCGCTGGAACATCGGACCGCGGGCGATCCGGCGTGGGTTTCAAAGAGGTGCAGAAGAACTTCCATCCGGCCAGGGGCGAGGTCAGCGGGACCAATATACGTGGCTACTCTTGCGATCTCGGACGCACCACCTTCTTCAGCGGTCGTCTTGTGCGGGGCGTGTACAGCGTCTGCGTGCCGGGTGACTATCGCTTCGACGAGATGTCGCTGACGCTCGGTACTGGCAACCAGCGCCGCGTGGCTGGATCACCGGGACTGACCAAGGTCGACTCCGTCACGAGCCTGTCGAGCCTGACCACCCAGGCGGCTTTCTCGTCGCAGTGGTTCTGGGTGAGCCTGTTGCGATGCGACAACAAACGGCAGGACAAGGACACTATCTTCCGCTCTGCAGCGCGCGACTTCAGCATCAAGTTCAAATACATCTTCCGCTTCTGACGTGGAGTGCGAGGACGGCGGCAGGATTGTCGTGCGCTCCGGTGGATTGCGGTACTCTTCGCGCCATCAAGTCGGGAGTCAGGGCAGGGCCCATGGAAGCACAGTCGTTTTCGGTCAAACGCGCGCAGGTCGAATTTCACAATTTTGCCTCGATGGGGCAGCCGGAGCGTGTACTGGCGAGCTACAGCGAGGAAAATCACCGGCGTGGCGGCATTCTGCAGAAGCATGCCGCTTTCATCGGGCCCATGACGCCCTTCCTCGAAATCGGCGCCAATGCGGGGCATACCAGCTACATGCTGGCCAATGAGTACTCCGCCGACGGCTTCGCCCTCGATATTTCGGCAGATGCCCTGCGCCATGGGCGCTGGCTCATGCAGGAGTGGGATCTGGCGCGCGCGCCGGTCCGTGTGGCAGGAGATGCCGTCAATCTGCCGTTCGCCGATGCCTCGCTGCGTTTCGTGTGTACCTACCAAACGCTCAGCCAGTTCATGGACATCGAAGCCGTGTTCCGCGAGGTGCATCGCGTGCTGCAGCCCGGCGGCATTTTCCTGTTTGCCGAGGAGCCACTGCTGCGGCAGTTGTCGCTGCGGCTCTACCGCTGCCCCTACTACGACATCATGAAGCCGTGGGAGCGCAGGCTCTACGACTGGGGCTTGCTGGGGTATCTGGTGCGCGACGTGATCGGAGCGCAGCAGGAAGAAAGCTTCGGGATCCGTCAGAACCATACCATGTACCTGCGCGACTGGGATGCGCTGGCAGCCCGTTGGTTCGAGGCCCGCGAGTACGATTTGTTCATCGCCAATCGTGGCTGGGGCGAGCGGGTGGTGAAGCGGCTGGCGCGCAGCCAGCATCGCGCCGCGCAATGGTTGGGTGGCACCTTGTCGGCGGTCTGCCGCAAGGCCGGTACGCCGCCAGCAGCCGCCTGGCCGGTACCGGTGGAAACGCTGCTGCGCTGCCCGGACTGCCATGGACCCCTGACCAAGGGGGCAGACCAGGCGCTGCACTGCGCGCGCTGCTCGTTCGACGCGCCATTCGAGCATGAGGTCTACAACCTGATCCGCTCTGCCGATCGCGCCGAGCTCTACCCGGGCGATCGCGACGATATCATCGACTTCTCGATCGCAGGCCACGAGAAGAAATTGCTGGGCCCCTGGTACGAGCTGGAGGGTATCCATGGCAACAAGTACCGCTGGATCGGGGCTCGGGCCGCCGCCCTGCTGCGCCGTGTGCGACCCGGCCAGTCGCGACTGCGCATTCGTGGCCACGCCACGGCAGAAGCCGTGCCGGGCGAGGTCAGCGTGGTGGTCAATGGGGTGGCGCTGCAGAGCTGGAAACTCGATCGCATCGGTATGTTCGTGCTGGAAGCCGAGCTGCCGCCGGCCGCCGAGTACCGGGTCGAGATTCAGGCGGCGCCGCAATGGCAGCCGCCGGGCGATGCTCGGTCGCTCAGCGTAAATCTCAGCATGATCCGGCTGGTCTGAGTACCGTCAGACATTCGCGGCCGGGAAAAAGCGCCGTATACTGCGGCCGGGAGTGGTCGCCACGCGGTGATCCTCCCTCAGCCCTCAAAACCATAACGTCATAAAAAGGCTGTCATTCAGGGGAAGCCCATGCCAATGCGTATCGCTACTGCAGGTCCGTCTCGTCCCACCGGTTTTACAGCGCACGTGGCGCTTGTTCTGCCTCGATCGTCGTTCTTGCCTGCCGGTATGCTGCGCAGAAGCCTGACGCTGCTTACCGGGCTTGCCCTCAGTGGCCTGCTCGGCAGCACGGCGCTGGCGCAGGATACGGTGAAACTGGATTTCAAGAGCGTGGGTCGCGGAGCACCCATGCTGGCCGACATGAACGAGTATCTGCCTATCGGTGCCACGCGCCGACGGGCGGCCGGGGCGCCGGTGGATCCCAACGTGCCGCCACCGTTCATCGGGGGTGCCGAAGCCGGTCAGGTACCAAAAGGCGTAGAACCGCTGCCCGTCGATCTCTTCACGTCCAAGGACTTCTACAAGGATCGCGCGCTGTGGACCGACAAGCGCTATTTCCGCTGCAATGCGCCAGCAGCCATCGAGGACATGTGGGGTGCCAACAGGCAGGGCCTGATCGGGCTCGATCCGCCCACATCGGCGGCGTGGGGAGACTGCTCGCGAGATTATCCGCGCGAGGCCATCGTCAGCCCGTACGGATTCAAGACCGCGCAGGAACATTACGAAGCGCTCATGGCGGAAACCAAGGCCCGTGGCGGTCCCACGCAGCACACGATGGCGACGCTGCCTGCCGAATGGAACGGCGTGTTCGGGCACCCGGGCCGCAATCCGCGCAACCAGTACTGGTACCGGATGCGCCATACGCAGATGCCGACTGTGCTGTCCCTGCTCACTGAGGAGTATCAGACGCGCATGGTCCAGGAGGCCTACCACCACGGCAATACCAACGCCGCACAGTGGCCCTCGCAGTACTGCTGGCCCGAGGGCTTCATGCGCCGCTGGCACGAGGCCGCCGTGTGGGAGCACAACGTGCTGGTGTCTCCGAAGATGGTGTCGATCACGGCGGGCGTGGCCCGTAACTTCGTCACCAACATCTACGTGGGACGGGAGTTCAACATGGAGGGCGCCGTACCGCGCCTCGGTCAGGATGTACCGCGCTGGTACGGCGAAACGATCGGCTTTTGGGACGGTGAAGCGCTGATCACCTGGACCTCGAACATCCAGGGGTGGAAGAACCACGCCGCACCGGAGTTCTCGAACAAGATGCAGACTGTCGAGATATACACGTCCACTCGCGATGCCGACGGCAAGTTCCTCGGCATCAATCACGAGGCGATTTTCTACGACCCCGAGTCGCTGGTCGAACCGGTGCGCATCGTGCGCAACTTCGCCAAGCAGGGTGAATTCGACGAGGTCGATCCGGTGGTGTTCATCGAGTGCACGCAGTCGATATTCCCCATCGATGGTCGCGCCACCCCGGTTTCACCCGGTCAGGTCATCGAATACACGGTACCCGACATGTTGGGCCGCCCCTGGGCCAAAATCTGGGAGCAGTTCGAACAAGACATGGAAAAACCCAAACAGCAGGATATATTCAGCTTCGAATAAGCCGAGGCGGGTACAGTGAAGGCCATGCAGTAACGGCGTCGCTGCCGCCGAGGGTAAATCGCACACCCTGAGGAGTGAACGTATGATCAAACATAAAAACGTGGTGACCACCGTCCTGGGCTCGCTGGTACTGGCTAGCGTGGCCGCAAACGTCATGGCGCATCACAGCTTCGCCATGTATGACATGAATACCACGCAGGTATTCACCGGTGTCGTCATCCGTGTCGACCCGGCACCAAACCACCTGCAGATTTTCTTTGCACCGATGAACGCCGATCGCAAGAACGTCGAGCGTGATGCCAAGGGTGAGCCCGTGTCGTATGCCGTGGAGATGGGCGGTTCTGCCCAGATGGCCCGGCTGGGCATTTCGGTGAACTCGTTCCCGCCCGGCACGGTGTTCAGCCTGGGCATGCATCCACTGCGCAATGGTGACAAGGCTGGCACGCTGGAAGGTGGGCTGTTCAAGTGCCCCGAGCGCAAGCCACCGGCGGCTGGCATGCACTGCGATTCCGTGGAGGGCAATGTGCATATTTTCGATCAGCCATTGGCCACCGAGAAGAAGGGCTAGTGAACTGAGCGCCGGATCGGCGCGCCGCGAAAAAGCCCGCCGATGGCGGGCTTTTTGTTGCCCAGACGAATTACGGCAGGATTTCGGCGAGAACGCGGCCCAGGCTGCCGCTCGGCGCGGCAATGTTGAGTATGTTCGCCAACGTGGGCGCGATGTCATGGATGGCGGCCTCGCCGTGGTACTGGCCAGCCTTCACCAACGTAGCGGGGCCAAAGAAGATCAGGGGCACGTGCGTGTCGTAGCTGTAGGGCGAACCGTGCGTAGTGCCCCCGGGCCCGCCCGTCAGCCAGTAGGGTTCGTGTACCACCAGCACGTCGCCACTGCGGCCGGCATGGAAACCATTGCGTACCCGCTGGTCGAGTCGATCACCGCTCTGCGGCGTCGTCGTGAGCTGCGTACGCGTGTAGACGCGCGCCACCTGCGGCAGCTGGCGCAGGGCATCGGCGGCTATCCGCTCCAGCTCGGCACGCGGAATGGCCTTGCCCGGTACCGGGTCTGCGCTGAGGTACAGGCCCATTTCGCCATTGGCCTCCACGTACTTGCCTTCCCCGAAAGTGGCACTCAGCGCGTTTTCGACGGCAGTGCGCTCGGCCTGCGCGCTGTAGCGCCCGCCCGGCAACTGCTTCTCGACGTTTTCTTCCGGCACGGGAGACACGCCGTGATCAGCCGTGAATACGACCACCACGTTGCCGCGGCCAGCCTGCCGTTCGGCGGCGTCGAGCAACTGGCCCACCTTGTCATCGATGGTCAGCACCATGTCGTGCATCGCTGGCGTGTCGGGACCACTGGCATGCCCCACGTAGTCCATCGCGGAGAAGCTCACGGCCAGCACATCAGTCTTTGCATCCTCGCCGAGTTGCTCTTCCTGCAGCACGGTGAGGGCAAAGTCCAAGACCAGCTGATCGGCAAACGGGGTGGCGTCGAGTTCGCGGTACAACGTCGCGCCGGTCTCCGTGGGCAGCTGCGTGTCCAGCCACTGCACGCCCGCGAAGCGGTCTGCGCGGCGTTCCGCATTGAAACGATCAGCCCAGGCGGGCAGAGCCGTGAAGTACCAGGTGCTGGACACGAAGTTTCCCGTCTCCGCGTTGAACCAGAACGCACCGTCTGCCATGCGGCCGGCTGGCAGGATGGCGCTGCGGTCCTTCAGCGAAACGCCGTAGACCTTGCCGCCCTTGCCGGCGATCTTCAGTTCGTCGCCAATCGTCGAGACCAACAGACGCTGTGGTGACGCGCCACCGCTACCGCCGCCGAGTGCCTGCACATTGTCGTCGGTGATGCTTTGCACGCTCTTGCCCTCGCCGCGGTCGTACCACGTATTGCCGGCAATGCCGCTGACCGATGGTGTTGCGCCGCTCAGGATCGTGGAATGGCCGACGGCTGTCACGGTGGGGGCGGCTTCATAGTTGGCGTTGCTGAACACGGCTCCTTCATCGAGCAGGCGCTTGAGTCCGCCGTGGAATTCGCTGCCGTAGCGCGTCAGATAGTCGTAGCGCATCTGGTCGACGACGATGGCAAGCACCATGGTGGGCCCGGACCCACGAGTCTGCGGAGCCTGCGCGCCGGCGCTAGAGACCAGGCACGCCAGCAGTATGGTCAGCAGGGCAAAACGGTTATACACGGTGATGGTCCCCAGCAGCAGAATCGGTCTCACTGTAGCGGAACCAGTCACCGTCGCCCAAATGAATCTTTGATGAAGACAGCGTTGACACTCCTGGAGGGCATCGTTAGCCTTCAGGCCATGTTCAACAACGCAGGTAAGGAGGTGATCCAATGTCTAGTGGTATGTGTTCGTTCCAGATGGATGTGGGTTTTGTGGAAGCGGGAGCAGTAACGGCCTCGTGAAACGATAATCTCTGTCACACCTGATCAGTCTGGCCCTGTGGGCACAGCGCGGCGCGCAAATGCCGATGATGTGCAGGCAGTGTGCTAGCTGGGTTGGTTGATGGTTCCTACTGGAACTGCCGATCACGGAAAGGGGCCTTGGTGGCCCCTTTTCTTTTCATGAACGGCATCGACGGCTTCGAACAGTGAGGGTGCGCAAATCGGGGGCGGGGGCTTCGAGCGCCGCAGGCGCGTCAGTGTTCCAGCTGCACTTGATTGAGGATGGCGGCAACTGCTTCGAACAGTGAGGGTGCGCAAATCGGGGGCGGGGGCTTCGAGCGCCGCAGGC
>DAIRDB010000027.1:40602-43947 GCA_036796405.1 Gammaproteobacteria bacterium
GCTTCGAACAGTGAGGGTGCGCAAATCGGGGGCGGGGGCTTCGAGCGCCGCAGGCGCGTCAGTGTTCCAGCTGCACTTGATTGAGGACGGCGGCAACTGCTTCGAACAGCCAGGGTGCGCAAATCGGGGGCGGGGGGCTTCGAGCGCCGCGCGTGCCTTACTCCATCGTGAACTGGTAGAGCAGCATGCCAGCCACCATGCAGCCAACGAAAAGGAAGGCGGGCGCCTGTAGCGTGCTGAGCACCACCAACGCGGGCCCCGGGCAGAGGCCGACCAGTCCCCAACCCACACCGAACAGCGCAGCGCCGCCGACCAGCCTCGCATCGATGTCGCGCCGCGTGGGTAAGGCGAACTTCTCGGCGAACAGCGGCTTGGTCAGCCTGCCCAGTGCTTGAAAGGTAGGTAGTGTCACCAGCAGCGCACCGCCCATCACGAAGGCCAATGTCGGGTCCCAGGTGCCGGTCACGTCGAGGAAGCCCAGTACGCGCAGCGGGTCGACCATGCCGGAGATCACTAGGCCGGCGCCGAACAGCAGGCCGCTCACCAAGGCTGCGATACGGGTCTTTGCAATTGTCTGCATCATGTCATGCTCCTGCCACGTGCCGAACCACGTACACAGTGACGGCGGCGCAGAGCATGAAGGTGGCGGTTGCCACCAGTGAACGCGGGGACAACCGCGCCAGCCCGCACACGCCGTGGCCACTGGTGCAGCCGCTGCCCAGGCGTGTACCGAAGCCCACCAGCAGCCCAGCCAGCATCAGGAGCGGTGTTGGCACGTCGACAGTCATCGTCAACGGCGTGCCGCTCACCCATGGCACGAGCACACCACCAGCCAGCAAGCCGATGACGAACAGCAGTCGCCATACGGTGCTGCCATCCCATTTGCGCAGCAGTGTGCCGGCAATGCCACTGATACCGGCGATATTGCCGTTGGCAACGATCAACAGGGCGGCGGCCAGCCCGATCAAGAGTCCACCGCCAAGGCCGGTGGCCACAGAGAATTCAGCGATTTGCATGGGGTCGGGCTCCTCGGACAGTTCGTAAGTTCATACCCACAGTGTAATGCCTGCAGCGGGACAGGAATATTGACCTCCGTCCAGTATCGGGTGATTGACGACAGACGGCGCCAGCCATGACAGTGCTTGCATCGTTCACACAAAAGAGGTTACCCATGCTCCAGGATTCAGCGAAATGCATGATCGTCACCGGAGGTGCCAGTGGCATCGGGCGCGCGACCGTGGCCTGCCTGCTGGAAGGGGGTGCGCGCGTATTGAGCGTGGACCGAGACCCGCTGTTGCTGCAGCGGCAGGTGGATGAGCTGGCGTCGGAGCGCCTGCGGACCTACGTGGCTGACCTGCGGGTTCCCGAGCAGATCGCCGACTATTCCCGGTTCGCGCTCGACAGCTTTGGTCGCATCGATGGTGCAGTGTTCAATGCCGGCATCTGTGGCGTCAACCTGCCGCTGGAGCAGTACCCCGAGGCCGTGTTCGATGACGTGCTGACGATCAACCTCAAGGCAGTCTGGTTGGGCTTGCGTGCGATCGTGCCGGCCATGAAGGCGCGACGCCAGGGCAGCATCGTGCTGGTGTCGTCGATTCAGGGACTGTCGGCGTTGCCCGGTACCACAGCGTACACGACCAGCAAGCACGCGCTGGTCGGGATGATGAAGGGCGCAGCGCTGGAGCTGGCACCGTATCGGGTCCGCGTGAATACCGTGCATCCCGGTTATGTCGCCACGCCCATGATGGACGCCATTCATCGGGCGGTACGCCCCGAGGCACCCGAGCTGTTCGAGGCGCAGATCGCGGCAAGTGTGCCCATGCAGCGTTATGCCCAGCCCGAAGAGGTCGCACGCCTGCTGGCCTTCCTGCTCTCCAATGCCGCCAGCTATTCGACAGGGGGTTGCTTCACGGTCGATGGTGGTCTGTTGGCCGCGCTGCCATGACCACACAGGTCAGTCGCGGACTGCTGCCTCGCCCGGCGTTTCTTACGCGCTGCCGAGCTTGCGGTACAGCGAGCGTACGCTGATGCCGGCTATCGCCGCGGCCCTGGCCTTGTCGCCAGCACAGCGCCGCAGCAGGCTCTGCAGGTAGCGCTTCTCATTGGTGTGCAGGTCGATATCGGCGGAGGCTTCTGCAGTATCAGCGCCGGCATCGCTGTCGAAGTCGAGGCACTGGCGGATGATGGCCCGGTCGATGACGTTGGTGTTCGCCAGTACGGTGGCGCGCGTGAGCAGGTTGCGCAGCTCGCGCACGTTGCCGGGGAATGTATGGGCGATCAGCAGTTGCATCGCCGACTCGGTGAACGTGAAGTCCTGGCCGCGGTCGAGACGGCGCAGGATGGCATTGGCCAGTACCGGAATGTCGCTGGTCCGCTCTCGCAGCGCCGGCAACCGGATGGGAAACACATTGACACGAAAAAACAGGTCCTGTCGAAAGCGCTGTTCCCTTACCAGCCGTGGCAGGTTCTTGTGGGTGGCGCAGATGAGGCGAAAATCGGTGCGGCGCTGCTCATGGCTGCCCACCGGGCGGTAAGTGCCGGTTTCCAGCAGGCGCAGTAGTTTTACCTGCAGATCCAACGGCACGTCACCGATCTCGTCGAGGAACAACGTGCCGCCATCGGCCGCTTCGGCAAGGCCGGTCTTGTTGCCGTGGGCCCCGGTGAAGGCACCCTTCACATGTCCGAACAGCGCGCTTTCAAACAGTGTCTCGGTGAGGCCGGCACATTCCAGCGTGACGATGGCACGTTGCTGACGCGGGCTGGCGCGGTGGATGGCCTGTGCCACGAGTTCCTTGCCGGTGCCGGATTCGCCGAGCAGCAGCACGGCAGCGTCGGTGGGCGCCACGCGCGTGACTTTTTCGACCAGCGCATTGAAGGCAGGACTGTTGCCAACCAGGTCGCTGCGGTCTGGTTGCGGGCTGGCCAGCGTGACCGGTTTCAACAGCTCGACGAAGAAGCGCAGCATGCCAGCCGCATCATGGATGGGCAGCAGTTCGACATCGACATGCTCGGGGCCGCGCGGCGTCTGGTGAATGTGCAGTACGCGTTCCCGCTTGCCAGACTGCAGAGCCGCTTGCAGCGGGCACGCTTCACCAGCCTGATCGCAGGGGCGGTCGAAGCCATGCGAAACGCGGTGGCAGTGGGCGCTGCCATCGAGAGGCAGGTCACCGAAATTGTCCCGATAACGCTGGTTAGCGGCCAGGATGCGGTAGTCGGCCGTGACCAGGATGGCGGGGTGCTCGTAGCCATCGAGCATGGCGGCCATTTCGGGGGTCGTGTCGGTGGTGATCAGTTGCATGCCATTTGGCTCCTTAAGCAATGAGTCGGATTTGAGCGGGGAGTCAG
>DAIRDB010000028.1:0-43692 GCA_036796405.1 Gammaproteobacteria bacterium
CATGATGCACCATCCCATCCAGTTCGAGCGCCCCGGTGATCTCGCCCGCTTCGACATGGACCGACAGCAGGCGGCAGCGACGCGGCAGGCCTTCGTGGATCGCGTGGCCAACCAGCCCATCCTGGTGATCGGCAGCCACTTCAGCGAGCCGACCGGTGGCTACGTGGTGCGTGACACCGCGGGTTGCCGGTTGCATACCCCGGCAGAGCAGGCAGGAGATAAGCCATGAGAATCCCCATGCATCGCTTTCAGTACACCAAGCTGACTCGCGAGCAGATCGACGAAAAACTGCAGGCTGCCAGCCAAGGGCCGATCAGTGCCTCGCCCTTTACCACGGCACTGGCAGGCAAGACGCTGCGGCTCGTCCTGCAGGACGGTCCCGTGCTCGAGTATCGTTTTGGCAGCGATGGCGCGCTGACGCTGCGCGAGGCGACGGGCGCCACGCTCAGTGCCCGCTATGGGGAACTGACACTCAACAACATGGTGTTTTTCTCGCACCTGTTGCCGGGCCAGCAGCGAGGTTTCAACGTGGTGGTGGATCTTGGTACCGACCTCGTTACCGTCTTCGAGATTTGGCTTAGCAGCGGCATCAAGGCGAGTGGCGGCGCCCCGGGCGCGCCGGCTGCCGAATACACGCTGGACGATCGCGAAGTGCAGCGGCAGATCTACTTTGGATACGTCGACAAGGGGCAGCCCGCGCCGTCTGCCTTGCACCACTACACCAATCGGTTGGCCGGCAAGGGACTGTACTGGAGACAGGACAACGGCATCGAGACGCTGGAGCACTATGCGTCGGTGGCTAACACCAATTTCGTGGAGTTGACCCGGCATGTCGACAACCTCAGCTACGTTGCTCCCTCCGACTATGTGTTGGCCGATGACCGTACTTTCATCTACGACCGCACCGAGTGCGAATTCTCGGGTATCCACACCTGTTTCGTGATGGACCTCTACACTCTGCGACAGGTCGGTGTGCGTTTCGGCTTCAACGAAAAGGATGAACTGGAGTACTACCTCTTTCGTGGTGAAGGCAGGGTGACCGGCCAGCTCGCCTATCTCGAGCCCTTCGACGAACACGGCCGCAGGCCCTTGTTCGCCGCGGCTGCCACGCCCCCGGCCAAGGGCGCGCGCACGGCCTACCGGCCGGTCCGCACCTTCGTGCACATGACCGACGAGGAGATGCATGCGGCAGCCGAGCGCAACACGGCCACCTTTGCCGTGGGCGAAGGCGCCAACACCGATATTTCCGGTACCGGCAACAATCTGCCGTTCTCCGACATTCTGGTGGGCAAGAATTTCACCGTGCGGCTCGACAACGACGGTCCGGTGCGTGATTACCGCGTGAGCGATAAGTTCAGCCTGGAATTCCGTGATCAGCGCGACGGGGTCTGGCACAAGGCGGACTACCGCGCCTATGAGGGCGATGACAACCTCGCCTGGTTCAGTCACATCATTCCGGGCAGCAAGCCGCGCGCCAGCGTGCAGGTGGCCATCGACTTCAGCAATGGTCTTGTCACCAGCATCGAGTCCCGTATGGGCACCGCCTACTATGGTAACGAAACCACCTACCGAGCCTTGTTCGGCGTCGTCGACATGCCAGGGCTCGAGGCGCCGCTGTATGTGCGGCACGCGCTTACCGACGAGTTGGTGGGCCAAGCCTGGTCCTGGTCCTACTCCGATCAGGTCACGTCCATGCATCTGTACACGTCACCGCACTCGATGTCGTGGACCATCTTCACCGCCAACCAGACCTTCGGATCGCAGTGGTGCTCACCCTGCCTGTACGTGAAGGTCCGACCCGGTGTCTACCTGTTCTGTCAGAACGAGGAAGCCTGCAACGGCGCGCAGATGATCGAGCTGATCAATACCAAGATTTCGCACGACTGCGGGTTCAGTTTCACCGGAGGCCCGCGCGGTGTGAATCTGCGCGTGGTCGGTGCCATCGGGCGCCACATAGGCAAGTTCGACACGCTGGGGTATTACGGGCCCAGACGGCGGGGGGTGTGAACATGGTCAGCAACGTCAGGGAAATCCCATCGGCTCGCAGGACGTTTCTGCGGACCCTCGGGCTCGGAGCCTCGATGGCCATGGGCTCAGCGACGGTACACGCCGGCATGGTCGACGATACGTCGACTCGTGATGAGCTGCAGCACTTGCAGGCTGAACGCGATGCGCTGGCACTGCAGCGCCGATACCAGCAAGCGCTGGATGCGCGCGACATGGATGCCGTGCTTGCGCTGTTCGCAGAGGACGCCGAAGTTCACTACAACGGTGGCATCTTCAGGGGTCGCAGCGAGGGTGTCAGTCGCCTGTATCGCGGCTACTTCTCTGCGCACGGGATTGGTGCTCACATGGCGCCTCCTCCTGGTCTGGAGTTCGGACAGGCGGCGGTCCAGCAACTGATCGTCGCAAAAGATGCACATAGCGCCACCCTGGAAGTGCCGTATTCCATCCAGTCAGGACGCGCACTGGAATCCGGTAACTCGCTCATTGCCATGGCGCGCCTGCACGGTGAAGGCCTGCGTCTCTGGTGGGAAGGTGGCGTCCTGGCGCTTGCACTCGCCAAGGCGACGACCGGGCAGTGGCGGCTGACGCGGGTGCACTACAAGGTCCAGGCTTGCGCCGATTACCGCGCCGGTCGCAGCTGGTCAGTGCCGCTCGAGGTTCCTGGCTTCAACGCCTGCTTTCCCCGTCTGGAGCACGGGCCCGACAGACTCGTGTAGGGCCGTTGGCTTGGTGGGCTGCCGACTTGCCGGTTCAGGGACGCAGTCGCTTGCCCCCCTCGGGCTGGGGCAACTCCTATCGACTGTATTCCGAACGACTTGGAGGCTTCATCCAGGTCGAGCGTGTCGACGACTAAGCCCTACTGCACCACTGGTGTCAGGTCCTGGCAGGGTTCCGGGCTGAAGGGCACGGGAGATAGTTTCAGCGTATCGCTGCCGGTGTAGGGCGCAGAGAAGTACAGCGGATCCTCGGCCGTGTAGTCGCGACGCAGTTGCAGCGTGCTGCTGTCGAGTGAGAAGCGTTCCACCACGTGCAATTGCTCGCTGTGGGGCGTGACGCCCCGCAGGGTGCCCGGCAGGAAGCCCACGGTGTCGACCACCAGGACATCGCCTTCCCAGTGTCCGATCGAGTGGCCGGCGCGCGTGGCAGTCAGCGTGGCCGGATGTGCGGCGAGTGTGAGGTCCACGCGGCGCTCGAGTCCGAGAAAGCCGTAGCGCAGCAGCAGCAGCTCGGCCGTCTGTTCGATGCGGTTGACCGGCTCGCCGCTCCAGTCGGACAGGATGCTGCCGGTGCTGCAGGCCCGCTCTGCGCGCGGGATGGCCGCCAGCGCCTGCAAGGCGCTTTGGCCGGCGGGCGTGAGCGGCACCACGGCTGTTTGTGGTCGGTTGGCCGGGCCAGCTGCCTCGGCTTCGGCGGTACCGCGCGCGCCGGGAATCTCGCGCTGGCCTTCCGGCACGCCGCCGACGCCAAATTGCGTGGACTGGCTGAGGGCCACCAGCACACCGTCGCGGCCCTGTGGATCCGTCATCACCAGCTGTTCCTGCGCCCAGTCACCGGCCAGATTCGGTTCGCCGCCCGGCCGTCGCGCGGGGCGACTGACGCTCACTTCCGCCTCGATGCGCTGCCCATAGCGGTCCAATCGACTGCCGTCACCAAAAGTGATGGTGCTGGTGTAGCAAGCGGTTTTTTCGTTACGGTCCGGCGAGCCCTGGATGGTGATGCGCATGCCGGCTGGAAACATCGCCGGCGTCCAGCCTGAACGCCGTAGCGTGGTCGCCGAGCGCAGTTCGCAGCGGTGCGGGGTCCTGGTACCGTCGGCATGGGTCACGTCGAAGTGGACCCAACTGTGCGGGTTGACGAAGTCGAGTCGGGTGATCACCCCCGTCAGTTCGATGTCTTCGTTCATGGCGAAGTTGCCGAAGCCATGGTGCGCCTGCAGCGGCCCGGCCAGCAGCGGCAGCAGGGCCAGTGCCGCGCGCGTTGAACGTGTGAGGCTGTCCCGTAGTGCGATGCCCATGGCCGTGCTCCTCGTGGGTGGTAGAGGCCCTATGCTAGCAGCAAGCCAGCACCATGGTTCAGGCATGACCGCGGTACCGCCGGTGCCGCGGCCCTGCCAGGCCGGCCTCGGCGTGGCCGACGCGCACGACGGCTTCCGTGCCGGCCGCTACGGGAGTAGGCTCGGGCCACCGTCCACGCGTCACTCTGAGGGTTGACCATGAGCAGAATCATCGCAGGTCTTCTGGTAGTCGGCAGCTGCTTGCTGGCCAGTACGCCGCTGCAGGCGCATCACTCCCTCGCCGGGGTCTACGAAGTCCGCAAGCAGGAAACCGTGACCGGCGTACTGACCAAGATCGCCTTCACCAATCCGCACGGGGCCATGTACCTGCAGGTGCAGGCGGCCGACGGCAGCACCATCGACTGGACCATGACCACCGGTTCCGCCAATGCGCTGGCCAACCTCGGATTTGGCGAGGGCGGCGCCAACTATGTGAAGCCCGGCGATACCGTCACCATTTCCTATTTCCCCGCCCGCAACGGCAAACCGCTTGGCTTCATTCGCACCATCACGCTGCCGAACGCCAACACCGTCGAATTCGAGGCACTCTGACCATGGCCAGCTCCCTGTGTCTCGTCCGCCGCATGCGGTATTGCCTGCTCATCTCGCTGGTTGGCGTGTGCAGCGCTGCGACTGCGCAGTTCAGCAGTGATCCACCGCCCTATGTGCCGGCGGCCGGAGCACGCGACCTCAAGGCGGTGCTGTTCAACTGGACCTGGCAGCTCGGCATGCTGCGCGGCATCGACGAGCACGAACTGATCGCGTCGCTGGAATACCAGGGCAGCGGCACGCTGAGCGTGCGCGGGCAGGCCTGCACCATCGACTCGTACCGCGTCAGCACCAACTACCAGTTGCCGGGCCAGCGGGTGCAGTACAGCTGCAGTCTCCCGGACGGCAACCAGGTGACAGCTGTCGAGGTGGTGAACTGGCAGCAGGCCTGGGACGAAGACCGGGTGGGCGCCGGGCTGTTGGCCGGCGAGGGCAGTGTCACGCCGCGCCCGGAGGCCGTGGCCGAGCGACTGATCCGGCTGTGGGCGAGTCCACAGGGCGCACCCAAGGCAGCACTGGCAGGCGCTGGCCAACCCGATCCGCACCGGCTGCCCGATGACGGGGAGGCCACGATCGGTGCCACGTCCGTGGCGTGGGTCGCCGACCATCCGCAGGTGAGTTTCCCGATCCCGGGTGTGCCTGGCGCCAGTGCGGTGGCCACGCTCGACGCCCGCTTCATGGCCGAGCGTGTCGTCGTCACGCATGGCAGCAGCCGCTACGAATTCCGCTACGCCGACTACCAGGACTGGAACAATCCGCTCAACAAGGTGGAGGTACTGTACGCCGGCACCAGCAGCGAGTGGCGCGACGGTGTCTTGCAGCGCGACCTGCGCACGGTGGTCACCGAAACTGGCAGTGTGTATGTGGTGATGCCGGTCCCCGCCGCCGTACAGGCGGTGCACCCGGTGGCCACAGTGGCGCCACCGCCAGTTGCCATGCCACCGCCGCCCCCCGCACGTCAGGGGCCAGCCCCGGCCACGCCGCGGCTCGGCAACGAAAAGCCGGATCTCAGCGGAAACTGGGCCAGCAGCGGCATGAACTGGCGCTATGGCTTCCGGCGCTGCGGTCCGTCGCAGGTGGACTGCTCACCGACCTGGAACCAGACCATCGACTTCGAGTTCGAGGCGCCTTCGCGCTACGGGCCCAACCGCCCGCTCTACAAACCGCAGTACTGGGATCGCGTCCAGCAACTCGACATGTGGACCAACCGTGAGGACCCGGTGATGACCTGTCAGCCGCTCGGCATTCCGCGCCAGGGGCCGCCGCGTCGCATCATCCAGAGCGAGAACGACATCGTGTTCTTCTATGCGCAGTACGCCGACGGCGGCGGGGGCTACGGCGAGTACCGCATCATGCCCATCGACGGCAGGCCGCACGATCCTGCCGAGACCCTCACCACTCGCTACATGGGCTACACGGTGGGGCGCTGGGAAGAGGACACGCTGGTGCTGGAGTCGATTGCCTTCAATGACTACACCTGGCTGGCCCGTGGTGGCTTCTTCCACTCCGACAAGATGCGCGTCACCGAGCGGCTCACCCGTAACGGCGACGAAATCCTCTACGAAGTGACGGTGGACGACCCGGAGGTGCTGCTGGAACCGTGGGTGATGACGCCGCGCGTACTGCGCCTCAACGGTACTCCGGATGCCGGTCTGCTGCCCGAGCGCGGCAACTGCGAAGTCTACGAACTCGAAGACATCACGTCGCAGATTCGCCACTAGGCGGAGGGCCGGGCCCGCGCAGTCCAGCGGTGATGCAGCCACGCCAGCAGGGCGCCGAGCAGCAACCCGAAAAGCCCGGAGAGACCGGCGTCCGCCAGCCACGCCGCGGCACCGGCGTGCAGGCCAACGAGCGCGGCCGGGTGCAGATCGACGCCGTGCAGGATGATCTGGCCACCGACCCACAGCATGGCCGCAATGCCGAGCGTGGAGAGGGCGGCGAGCAGTTTCGGCATGCCCAGCACCAGCAGGCGGCCGACCTGCTGCAGCAGCGCGGCGCGCTGGCGGGCCAGATGCAGCCCGATGTCATCCATCTTCACGATCAGTGCCACCACGCCGTAGACGGCCACCGTGATCACGCAGGCCACGAGGAACAGCGTACCTGCCTGCAGACCGATCGGCAGACCACTCACTTCCTGCAGGGCGATCACCATGATTTCCGTCGAGAGGATGAAGTCGGTGCGGACCGCACCTTTCACCATGGCCTGTTCATGCTCGGTGCTGCTCAGGACGGCGAGTTCGCTGTCGAGGGTCTCGGCCGCAGGCCGCAGGGCCTCCAGCACTTTCTCCCCGCCCTCGAAGCAGAGGTAGCAGCCGCCCAGCATCAGCAGCGGCGTCACTACCCACGGCAGGAAGTAACTCAGCAGCAGAGCCGCCGGCAGAATGATCAGCACCTTGTTGATGAACGAGCCGCGCGCAATGCGGGCAATGATGGGCAGTTCACGGTCCGGCGTGAAACCAGCCACGTAGCGCGGCGTGACTGCCGTGTCGTCGATCACTACACCGGCGGCCTTGGCCCCCGCCTTGCCGGTGGCGGCGCCGATGTCGTCGAGCGAAGCGGCTGCCACCTTGGCAATGGTGGCGATGTCGTCCAGCAGGGCAGAAAGGCCAGAGGCCATGTGACAGGTCCAGGCAGGAAAAGGTGCGTCATGATACGGTGCCGGCCCGCGCCCTGTCGCCGTAGCCCCGCGGTTGGACCGTGGCGCCACGCCTCCGCAGCGGGCTGGCAGCAGGCCTAGCCTCAGGGCGTAGCAGCGTCACCCTCTGGTATCCTGCCGCGCTACCAGTGCAGCAGCAGGAGAGTCGAGTCATGAATCACGGCAGGCGTCGCATACTGCAGGGTCTTTCCTGCGTTTTGGCCGGGGCGCCCCTGCTGCTGCCACCGCGTACGCTGGCTGCCGCGAGGGGTACGGAGTTGCTGCTGCTCGGTACGCAGGGTGGACCCAATTTCAACCGCGAGCGGCGCGAAGCAGGCTCTGCGCTGGTGGTGGAGGGACGGCCCTACCTCATCGACATCGGCTATGGCGTACTCGGCCGGCTCGAGGAAAGTGGGCTGTCCTATCTCGCCATTCCTGAAATCTTTCTGACGCACCTGCACGACGACCACGTCGCCGACTTGCCGGCGCTGATCGGGCACCAGTGGACCCAGGGTCGGGTGACGCCGACGCGCATCTGGGGTCCGCATGGCACGCAGGCGCTGGTCGACGCGGCGCTGGCCTTCAATCAGGCCAACACCGAGATCCGCCGTGTGGACGAAGGGCGGGCGCTGGAGCCGCGCCAGTTGTTTGCCGGCCACGATGTGGTGCTGGATCCGAACCAGCCCGTGCTGGTGATGGAAGACGATCGCGTGCGCGTGCGCGCCGTGCAGAACACGCACTTCCCCGCCGACGGTCTGGCGGCCATGCCGCACCGCTCGCTCAGCCTGCGCTTTGACACCGCCGAGCGCAGCGTGGTGTTCTCGGGCGACACGGCGTACTCGGCGCAGGTGGTGGCGCTGGCGCGTGGCGCCGACGTGTTGGTATGCGAGGCCATTCAGGTCGGCATCATGGACCAGCTGTTCCAGGAGATGCGAGCCAGCGGTAAGTATCAGGACAATCCGGACGGCATCCTCCACCACATCCTCAGTACCCATACGCCGGTGCCCGATGCCGGCCGCATGGCAGCCGAAGCCGGCGTGGGCCTCCTGGTGTTGAACCATCTGATTCCCGGAGCGCTACGCGAGGTGTCCGACCAGAGCTACATCGACGCCGTGCGGCCCTTCTTTCCGGGGACAGTCGTGGTAGGCCGCGACCTGCAGCGCCTTTAGCGCATTAAAACGCACTCTTGAACTCTATGGAGAGGGCAAAGCCGTCAACGGCGGGGTCGTCACGGTTGGTGAGCGGCAAGGCGAAGTCGATGTGCGCCATGCGCGCCGACGCGGACTTGCTCGATCCCAGTCGCAGCCCCACCCCGACGTTGGCGAGATAGTCATCGGCGAGACCGTCGTCTACCCCCGGCTGCCAGGCGCGCCCCACGTCGACGAACACGGCCGCCCCCACGCGCACCAGATTGAACAGGTGCAGATCGCTGTAGTAGCGCTCCTCCAGGCTGAATACGAAGCGGCGATCGCCGGCCTGCAGGCGGTTGCTGAAAGCTCGGCCGCCGGCATAACCGCCCATGAACAGCTGCCGGTTACTGTTGAGATTGCGCGACGCCGTGGCCGAGAGCTCCGCAAAGAATGCAAAGCGCTGGTTCTGGCGGTGAAAATAGCGGTTGTCGTAATGCAGCACGAAGTCCTCCAGAGCAGCGAGGTCGTGATTCCAGAAGCCATCCATCGACACGCTGTGCTGCCAGAGCTGGCGGCCGTCATACAGCAGCGTATCGCTGAAACTGCCCTCGAGGACCCAGCGGTCCTGATCCGAACCGAAGGCCTCGGCGGCAAGGCCAAGGCTCAGCCTGAGCTGGCTGCCGACCTGCAGATCCTCGGTGAGGTAGATCTGGTTGAGGTTGAGCGCCGTGACATAGCGGTCTTCGATCGCCTCGAAGCGCAGGTAGGGAAAGGAAAGCACACGCGCTGTCGGCCGCTGGCGCGGCAGCGGCAGCCGTTCACTCTCCGCAAAGCGATCGCGACGGAAACCATAGCCATAGGACCAGCGCCGGCTGAAGCCAGCCACCAGACCATTCGACGTGCCCATCTCGACGGCATAGTCCTCGCGCTCATGCACGACACCGGCAACTTCCTCGCCGCGCAGGAACAGCTCGTCGATGCGCTCATGGCGTTCCAGCGCAACCCGCCAGGCCTTGCGCGAGTCCAGTTCGAAAAAGGGCTGGCCGAGTTGAAAACTGCGGGTGAAGCCGTCATCGCTGTCGAGAAGTTCGACGCGGGTGCCAACCCGGCTGCCCCACACATTGTTGTCGAGGTAGAGGAATTCTGCGCTGCGACGATCGATGTCGTTACTGCTGCGCAGGCGGATCTCGTTGCCGAGGCCGAGCACGTTGGTGTCGCTGATGCCCACACTGAAACTGTTCTCGCCACCCGAGCGGTCGAAGCCGAGGCTGGGTGTGAGATTCCAGCTGTCGCGCGTGATGACTTCGAGATCGACGCGGTCGCCGCAGACCCGAAACGGCCGGATGTCGGCATCGAAGAGGTAGCCCTGATTGCGCAGCAGGCGCTGCGTTTCTTCGAGAACCCGTGGATCGAAGTTCTCTTCCGACGCGAACAACAGCTGCTGGGCAATGCTGCCTTCCCGGCTGAGCACGTGCACACGGTTCGCGAGGCGGTAAATCCACGTGTTCTCGTTCGCGTCGCTCGTGTCGAAGACGGGCAGCCGCGTGTAGCGGAGGCTACCGATGCGGTAAGGGCCGCCCGGCAGCCGCAAGGGTTCTCGCTCACGCACAAAACTGTAGTCGCCGCGCGCCGGGGGAAGCGGCTGCTCGCAGCCGGGTAGACTGGCGGCCTGCTGGGCCTGCAGTGGCGCCGCGTGCAGCGATAGCACGAACAGCAGCGGCAGCGCCGCGACAAAGGCGGGCGAGAGCGCCGAGTTCGCCTTGTCTCGGGGCAGGTTCACTGGCGTAGGTGTCGTCACCATGATCCACTCCCATACAACTCCATCCTATGCTTGCCGTCTACGGTGTGGTCAAGTAACCCGTGAGTGCCCGAACCAACCGATGCTCGAGGTCTCCCGCGGGTGTTTTTGCCTCCTGTGCATCGGCCTCCACCAGTGCTCGCGAGATGAGCAGCAGATCTCTGGCCACCCCCGGTGCCACCCGATCGGCAGGCAGCGCTGAACGGTGCATGGTCAGAAAGGCGATCACGGCGGTACCCAGACGCTCTTCGTAACCGCGTAGACGCGAACCGATGGGCAGACGGCGCTCCTCGTGGTCCAGTGCGGCAGCGAAGGTCGGATTACGGTATTGCTGGTCGATCGCCAGCCGTGCCAACGCCGAAAGACCTTCGCTGAGGCTCTTTCCCGCACAGTCCCTGACCGTGGCTTCCACTGCCAGAGCCAAGCGTTCCTGCTCAAGATCGATGAGCGCCGCAACGAGTGACTCCTTGTTCGGAAAGTATTGATACAGCGTTCCAACGCTGACTCCGGCGACTTCGGCCACGCGGTTGGTATTGAAGCCTGCCAGTGAATGCTTCGTCAGAACGCGAGCAGCAGCCGCGAGGATCGTCTCGACCGTGGCCTGCGATCGCCGCTGATTTGGCTGTTTTCGAGCGCTAATTTGCAGACGCGGCATCAGGGAAAAGTAACGCGAGTAGTTAAAGCGAGCTATTACTCGCATCATGCCAGACCTGTCCAGCCAGATACAAACCCTGCATCCTGACCGCGGCTGACGGGACAGATCCTGCCGCTGAACCTAACGGAGAATCCCCTTATGAGTCCGACTCGTTTGCCTTTCGAGACCTTCTACCGCGAGGTCTTCCTGCCAGAACACCGTCATCCGCTGAACGTCGCTTTGCACATCGGGGGGACCGTGGCCGGTCTGGTGTGGATTCCCCTCACGCTCTCGGCACCGGGCCTGTGGAAACTCGCCGTGCTGCTGTTTCCCCTCGTGCATGCTGCCCCGGGACTCGTCGGGCATTGGCTGTTTGAGCGGTCAGCGGAGGTGGGCGATGCACGTTGGCGAAGGAAGGATTACCCAGTCTGGCTTTTCTTCGTGGCAAACCATCGGATGGCGATGGAGCGACTCTTTGAACTTGGCGCCTGACGCGTGCGGCGTGGTGTCGAAAAAAAAGCGCCGGGGCTTTCACCCCGGCGCTTGCTTCAGTCACTGCATCGAGACTAGAACGACATGTTCAAGCTCAGCTGATACCTTCTTCCCAGGGTGTCATGCCCTGCGATGAAGGACTGGCCGTTGGCGTTGGCCACGATCGACGGGTCCTTGTTGAACAGGTTGGTGATGTTGAACGAGGCACGCCAGGTGGCACCGCTATCCATGTCACCGGAGTAAGACACGGCGGTGTTGTAAGCGGTCTGCGAGGCGATCCAGTTGTCATCGATATCACGGCCTTCCACCCAGGTGATGTTGTTCATCACACTGTCGTAGTACGTTGACTGCAGCATGAGGCCCCACGGACCGACGGAGTAGTTGACGGTGGCAGTGGCCGAATACTCTGGACGCGTCTGGCTGGCGGCCTGGTCCTGCGTAATGCCGGCTGCGGTGGTGGTGGAGTTTTCACCGAGATAACCCACCAGCGCGCGCACCGAGAGCGACTCTTCCTGATTGCCAAAGAAGTCGGGCTCCATGCGGTAGCTCGCCTCGAAGTCTACGCCGCGCGTTTGTGCCCTGTCGGCGTTGATGTACAGGTTCAGGATGCGCGTGATGGGGCCCAGCGCAAAGTTGTTGTTCGGCGCGCCGCGCACGATCAGGTTACAGGCGCTGGCAAGACGGGCCGAGCAGTCGTCCACGATGCGCTGCGCGCCGTAGGTCGTGATCGCGCCTTTCAGGTTGATCTCGTACCAGTCGACCGACATTGAGAAGCCATCGATCCAGTCAGCGAAAGTGGGCTGCCATACCAAGCCTGTGGTGATGGTGTCGCCGATCTCGGGGCGCAGATCGGGGTTGGCATTCGCCAGCACGGTGAGCGAGTTGTTGTTTTCACCGCCGCGGAAGGGGTCGTTGACGTTACCGCCCCCAGTGCCGCTCAAGAAGATCTCGGCAAAGTTCGGTTCCCGGATGTCGCTGGACTTGGTCACACGCCAGCGCAGCGAGGACAACACCTGGGCATCGAGGCCGACTTTCCAGCTTTCCTGGCGGCCCGACAAGGAGTAGTCGGAACTGCGGTAGGCGAACGACGAGCTTACTCTCTGCCCGGACGCCCATTCCCAGATGGGTACGTTGATCTCACTGTACCACTCCCACACGTCCTTGCTGCCGCCGCCGGAGCCGATCCCGGAGAAGGGATGCAATTCCCGGTTGCCATCACCGGCGAAGCCGTCGGGAATCGAGCGGATGCCCAGTGCGGGTGCGTTCAACAGGCTGCGTTCGCCCCATACGGGATAATTGACCTGATCGAAGACTTCGTCGCGCCACGTAAGACCGGCCGCCAGCGAGATCGGGCCTGCGCCCCAACCTTCATAGAGCTCGCCGGTGAGCAGCAGTTCGGCAAAGTCCTGATCGAGCGTGCGCACCTGCTTCTTGCCTTCATCGAGGATCCAGTCCTTGGCAGCCTGGTTGGCGTTGCCAAGACCGAAGGGATTGAAGGGCACACACTCCTGGGGGTTCATCGGACCGATCGGAGAATCGGCGGTAACGCCGTTGACGTTGCTCGGGCTCGCCAGCAGCTTGCCCTGCATGAACTGCTTGAGTTCGGCAGGGCTCGGATTGCGCAGCGCGATGTTACAAACGATCTTGCCGGTCGCCGGATCGCGCACCGCATCCATGGCGAGGAAGAGCTTGTCGGTACGCGGAATGTTGCGCACGCCGGTGTCGATCTTGGTTTTGCCTACCTGGTAGGCGCCGGTCAGGTTCCAGTTGTCATTGACGGCGAAGTCGAACCCCAGCGTGTACATCTGCTGCGCCTGGATGCTGATATCTATACGGTTGTCGTAGATGTTGATGAGGCCGGGGCCGTCGACCATGCTGATGGTGGAGAACTTGATCATGTCGAGGCCGGCGGCGTCCATGCCGGCAGCAAGCTGAGCGGGCAGGTAGGCATTGTTGCGGAACGCTTTCCAGGCATAGACCGGACCTGCGATGGACGCATTGGCATGCTGGCCAAAGCGGTTGGATTCGCTGCGGCCGGCGGCGACTTGCGCGGTAAGCGAAAGCCGATCGTTCACGTCGAATTTGAGAGCACTGAAGCCCGAGCGCTGCTTCACTTCGTTGCCGCCAGGGCCGCGGAACACGCCGGCGTCGAAGAACTTGTACTCCTGTCCGCCGCTCTGGTTGTTCAGGTTGCCGGACCCACTGCTGGAGGAGTATTGCCCGAACGCATAGGGGCGAATGCTGGTGCCGTCGTCAGAGAAGACGTAATTGGTGAAGGGGAAGTTGGGTGCCGCCGTAATGATCTTGCCTTGCGGCGCGGACTGGTTACTGAACACGTAAGGCTTGGTAATGCGCGCCGGTACGCCCGGTGTTGCGGTGGCGGAAATCCAGGCTGGATTGCGCACCAGACCCCAGTCCTGCCAGTTGTCGGTCCGGTCCTTGTTCTGCATGCCTATCTGGTCGATCTGGCGCGCTTCGATCGAGCCGATGAAGTGCAGCCGGTCGTCCATGAATCCCGTGCCACCGGCCACGTTCATGCTGTAGTTCTCGCCGTTCATCTGCTCGGTAATACCGGTGGACACGCTGGTGCGCAGTCCTTCGAACTCCCGGTCGAGGACGAAGTTGACCACGCCTGCCACGGCGTCGGCGCCATACGCTGCCGACGCTCCGCCCGTCACGACGTCGATGCGTTGTACAAGCGCGCTCGGGAACAGGTCCACGTTGACGCTGCCCTGGGCGTCGGCCGGCGCCACGCGGGTGCCGTCAAGCACCACCAGCGTACGGTTCTGGCCCATGCCGCGCAGGTTGAGGTAGGAGCCGCCGGCGTTGCTGCTGACGGCATTGCCGCCGCGCTGGGCGTTGGCGGTGTCGTAGAACTGCGGCAGATCGTCGAGCTGGGACGCCACCGTGGCGCCTGGGTCGAAGTTTCGCAGTTCATCGGTGGTGAGCGAGGTGACCGGGGTTGGCGCGCTCATGCCATCGGCAAGGCGGACCCTCGTGCCGGTAACCTGGATTTCTTCGACACCACTGGCGCTGGCTTGTTGCGCGGTTGCAAGGGCCGGGCCGAGCGCAGCGAGGGTGGCCGTGATTGCCACGCACAGTTTGGTTCTGGAGTTTTTTGGAACAGACATCTTCATTTTTTTCCCCCTTTTTGGATTTCAGTACTCGTGTTGTTGTGTATGCCGCCATTTCGAGAGCAAGGAGCGCTGGGCCTGTGAAGGGGCTGGCGCGCCGAAAAATGCACCGTATGAATGCAAGGAAGTGCTCGTCGGGAAAATGGCTCGGGCTGTATACCCTAGTTTCAGTTCGTACGCCAACCCGCGATTACACGAGCGAGTTGGTCGAGGTCGACGTTGCCAGCCTTCTTGCCGATGTGCCGTGAGTCGGCTCGCCACGGTGCGGCTGCTCGATGCAGGGGTTAGATCTCAAACCCACCTGCGAACCCTTTGTTTGTAAGCGTCGTACTCCGGACCGAACCTGGCGACCAGGGCGCGTTCCTCAGGGGTGATTTGAAAGCGGTTCATGTAGGCGACGAAAGCGACGACGGGAAGCACGGCGAGGATATTCGCCAGGAACACTGCGAAAGCCAGAAGTAACAATAAGAAACCGAGGTACATGGGATTGCGGCTGACGTGATAGATGCCTGTGGTGACAAGCGAGGATGTATCTTGCGGCCTTGTTGGATTGACAGTCGTTCTCGCATGTTGGAACGACCGGACCCCGAGGATAGCGACGATGCCTCCCGCGACGGCGACAGCGAATGCAATGGTACCTTTGTACGGCACTTGCCAAGTAAACCCGGGCGTTGCCGTTGACAGTGCCCACATGGCCGCAAAAGCCGAGAGCACCAAGACGACTGGCGGAATCTTTAGATCGAGTACGCTCATAGGTTCAGTGAGCTCCGACGCTGTTCCCCAAAGGCAAACCCTGGCTGAGGTGTCTTTGGCACCTTCTGCAAAAGACAGGACACGATGATTTTATCCGTATGTCGGCCTTTTTTTCGTGCATTTCAGGGCAGGTTGCTTGTAATCAGGCAATTCAGGCTGACGCCGGACTCGGCGGCCTGAAGCCGGGATGGCTTCAACTGGCGCAGCGGGAGATACCTGAGGAAGCCATCGCGCCGCCTGGGTGGCGAAACCTCTCGCTGGATCCTACAGCGTATCCCCGCCAGCAAGGTTCAAAAGCGAACCCGGACATCAAGACCCAGCGTGCGAGGGTCATTGAAGACGCCGAAGGTCACGCCGGTGCTGGCGTTGGCACTCTTGTAGAAGATGTAGTCTTCTTCGAGCAAGTTGCGGACCCACAGGGAGAAGTCAGCCGTCGTGCCTTCCCTGCCGATGGGAACATCGGCGAGCACCAGACGTCCGTTCACCACAACGTAGTCGTCGGTCAGCGTCTGTTCGATCTCGCTGGTGTAATAGCCGTCTGACCAGTTGCCATCCAGATGCAGTCGCAGACCGGCCGTGCCCACGGGCCAGGTGTAATCGAGGCTGATGCTGCCGGCGTTGGCGGGGGCGAACAGGGGCAGGACGCGGCTGGGCGCCAGGTTGGCGGCATACGGGTTCGGCGCTACCAGCGAATCGATGTCGGTGTAGGCGTAGTTCAGCCCCAGCACCAGGTTTTCCACCGGCGCGAAATTCACCTCCAGCTCCGCACCTTTCGACTGACCGTCGGTGCTGGCGTTGGTGGTATCCGACACCGTTCGCTGCGATCCCCCCACCGTGAAGGGGTAGAAGAAGTCCATCTGCTTGTCTTTGATGTCGGATGAAAACAGCGCGATGTTGAGGCGGACGCGATCCTCCCAGAACTGGCTCTTGAGTCCCAACTCGGTCGCGGTGACTTCTTCGGGGCCGAAGGGGCGATAGGTGAGCGAGCGCGAATTGGCACCGCCGGCCTTGAAGCCGGTGCTGTACTTGGCGTAGATCATGATGTCATCGCTGACGTCGACGGCGACGTTGACCATCGGATCGAAGCGATCCCAGGAAGCGTCGAAGGCCAGACTCGAACGTGCACCATTCAACGTGAGCAGCTGGCCGCGCTTGTCGTCCCTGGTTTGGCGCCCGCCGATCGTCAGATGCAGGTTTTCCATGGCCGAGGGCGTCCACGTGGCCTGACCGAACAGGCCCATGCTGTCGGTCCAGGCGCTGCTGGCCCGGTCCACCGTGACCCGGCTGAGATTCAGTGGATTGGTGGCAGGGTTCAGTGTGTAGCCGGTGCCGTCGGCGTTCCACAGGTTGGTGAACGGGGTTTGTGCGTTGTCGGATACGGACTCGGTGTAATAGAACAGCCCGAGCACATACTGAATCTCGGACGTACTGCCGAGGATCTGCACTTCCTCGCTGAACTGGTGCTGGTCGAATTGCGCCAGGCTGTAACGAGCGAACGGCCCGTTCGGCACGGTGAAGAATGAGATGCCGTCAATGAGGCCCTGGTCGAATTGGCCCTGGGCAAGCTCGCGATAGGACGTAATTGATTTAAGCTCGAGGGAGTCCAGCGGCCGCCAGTCCAGCGTGAGCAAGTGCCCGCTGGTTTCCCCCACGCTCGGTTCCAGAGGGCCGCCGAGAATCGACGAGGCGCGACGGCTCAGCGAGACGCCGGCCTTTTGCAGTGGACTCATGGCAGCACCTGCCTTCAGCAACTGCGTGTGGTATGGCGTGCTGCCGTCATAGGAACTGTCTACGGCATAGAAGGCCGAAAATGCATCATTGGGCTCCCACAGGGCGCTGAGTCGCCCGCCATATTTGTTGAACGAGTTGAAATTCTCCTCGCCGCGCATCGGGTTGTCAGTGGTGCCGTCACGGCGCGTCTGCAGCGCATCGATCTTGAGTGAGACGCCGGCAATTTTCGGCAGGTCCATGCGCAGGAAACTGTTGTAACCGTCGTAGTTCGACACACCGAAGGTGGTATCCAGATTGAACACGCCAGTCGGCTTCTTGGTAATGATGCTGACGGCGCCCCCTTCGGTATTGCGGCCGAACAGCGTGCCCTGCGGCCCCTTCAGTACCTCGATGCGCTCCACGTCGTAGAGCGCCGTGCCGAGTCCCTGCGCGCGTCCGAGAAAAACACCATCCACATAAACACCAACCCCTTGATCACGCGCAGGCTGGTTGGGATCACCCGCCGCGCCGATGCCGCGAATGCCGATGGCCAAGGCCGACGTGCGGGTAGCGAACGGCGAGACGCGCAGTGAGGGAATCGAGCCGTCGGCCAGGTTGGCGAGAGAAATGGCCTTGCGATCCAACAGCGCCAGATCGCTCAGCACCGAGGCGGAGATCGCCGTCTGCTGGAGATTGGTGGCGCGTCGTTCGGCTGTGACGACGATCTCCTCGAGCTGGGCGCTGGCGAGTGAAGGCAGCAGGGTGAAGCAAACGGCAAGGGCAAGTGCGCGCTGGGGCAACGGCGCGATGAAGGTAGTGTGCATGGAGTCCTCGAGGGCAGGAGAAAAATGGCGGGAAAGATTGTCGCGCCCGCGCACACCACTGGAATAAAGGAACGCCATGCAGACGGCATGAGTTGCGCTAGCCTCCGATCAAATTTCAATGAAGGCCGTCGGCGCAAAGAGGCGCCTGTGCAGCGGCGCCGTTATGGGTCGGCGAGCGGATCCAGGGACGAGTCTTACAAACCCTGTGGCAGCACCGGAATGTTCGCCGCGATCACCTCCTGACGGGCGCGGCTGATGCCGTAGATGACGCGACCGGCGCTGCGGTCCCAGGCCCACGACTGGCCTTCGAACGGTACCTTGACGGTGGTGACGTACTCGAGAGTGACGCCCTGTTTTGGCAGGCGCAGCACGTGCAGCAGCGCCTCATCGTGGCCGGTCACGTAGAGGAACCCGTCGTCGCCGAAGTCGCCGCCCGAGCAGGAGCTTTCGTGCCAGGTGCCGATCACCTGCGGGGGGAACAACCAGGACTGCAGCTGCTGCCAGTCATCGTCGAACTGCGCCAGGAAGGTCCAGCGCTGGTCGAAGCCGGGTGTGGTGCCGCTGTCGTTGTAGTTGGCAAAGCAGGCCCACCAGAAGCCGTTGTGGCGCACGGCCCAAGTCAGCGAGCCGAGCCGGATACCGAAGCTGTAGCTGCCGGTCGGCTGCAGCGTGTGCTTGTCGTAGAACTCCAATGAGCTGGCCATCGGCAGCTGCGAGAAATTCGAATGGGACAGCACCAGACGATCGCCATCCACCCAACCGGAGTTGATGTGGATGATGGGGCCACCGGTGGGGCCGAACCAGTGAGCCACGCGCTCGCCGGTATCCTTGCGGTGCTTCACCAGGGCATGGTTGCCGATGCCGTAGAAGTGCTCGGCATCCACGCACACGCCCTGATTGGCTTCGAGGATGCGCCAGCGGCCCCGCTCACTGGCCACGAGGCCATGGTCGGCCAGAGCCGGTGCCGGTGCCTTTGGCAGTGCGTCGAGCCAGCGGCGGTATTCAGCGCGCCGTGCCTCGGTGTCCACGGCTTCGGCGGCCAGCACGGCAAGGCCAGCGCCAGCAGCCCCGGCCGCGCCCACCATGCCCGTGAGTATCTTGCGTCGCGTCAGCATCAGAATTTCCTCGCGATTTCGACCATCCAGCTGCGGCCCGACAGCAGCGACTGGCTCACCGAGGGATCATAACCGAAGGCATCGGCGGCCAGCGGGGGTTCCTTGTCGCCCAGATTGACGATGGAAAGGCGCAGTTTGGTGTCGCGTAGCAGGTCGTTGCTGGTCTCGGTAAAGGTGTAGCCGATGTTGACGTTGTAGGTGATGAAACGGTCGATCACGCGTCGATACAGCGTGGTGCCCTGCGTCTGGAAGGGCTCGATGTAGTCGGGGTAGCCAAGGCTCTGCCACACGGTCGCCGTGGTGGTGGCGCCAGCGTCATGGGTTTCACCGACGTGGTATATGCCCAGTCCAGCGTTCCAGGCGCCCTTGCGCCAGAACAGGTTGGTGGTACTGCGCCATTCGGCCGCACCGCCGGCATACAGAAGATTATTGACGATGGGCGCTACGTTGGCCGGCGACAGGGTGGACTGCGCCTTGTCGAGCCAGGCCACTTCCGAGCTCAGCACCAGATCCCCGATCGGCAGTTCCGGGAGTTCGTAGCGGAAGCCGAGGTCGATGCCGCGGTGCTCACTGCTCGACAGGTTCAGGAACGGCTGGTTGCGCGAGAATATGCGACCGGCCGCGGCCACGGGTCTGCCCGGATTGGCGGCGTTGTAGGCGGCAAAGGCGGCGCGGTCTTCGGCCGTCAGTTCGAAGCGCACCACGTCCGGATCGCCCTTGTAGTTGGGGGTCCCGCTGCCGAGATCGATCTGGTTGATCGACACGCCACTGGCCAGCTGCTGGGCCGTGAAGGCGCGCAGCAGCGCCGCGTCGCTGTCGTTGATCTGCGCCGTGGAGCGCTGGCCGAGCAAGTTGCTGCGCTCGATGCGCCACCAGTCGGCGTTGACGCTGAGGCCGTCGATGAAAGGCACGTCGAGCACGAAACCGAAGGTGGTCCCCTCCGACTCCTGCGCCCGCAGCTGCGGGTTGCCGCCGAAGTAGGTGCGCATCACGTAGGGGCCTTCGTTGAGCGCCGGGTTGCGGTAGATGTCGGTGTCACCGGCGCCGGCCGTGATGCTCCAGCGCGGGCTGGTGTAGAGCGCCGCCAGACTCGGTGCCATGAAACCTTCGTTGTAGGAGCCGCGCAGCATCAGCGCGTCCACCGGCTTCCAGTTGAGTCCCACCTTGGGTCTGGTGGTGTTGCCGAAGTCGCTGTAGCGCTCGTTGCGGGCCGACACGTTGAGTTCCAGACGATTCACCAGCGGGATGGCGTTGGCCGGACTCACCAGCGGCACGCTCAACTCGGCATACACACTGGTGACGTTGCGGGCGCCAAACACGTCGGGACGCGGCGGATGCAGCAGGAAGTCATTGTTGGTGGTCTCGAGGCCCGAGCTGGCCGGGTTTTCCCCGTGGAACGGCGGACGGGTGTCCTCCAGCGATTCGCGGCGGTGTTCGGCACCGACCGCGGCCTTGATGTCGCCTCCCCACCAGCTGAGCAGGGTGCCGGAGGCGCGGGCATCGGCACTGGCAATGTAGCTGGTGGCAAGCCGTGCGTAGATGGCGCTGAACGAGTCCACGACGGACTGCGGGTTGCGGTAGGGGGCATCGGCCACCACGGCACCATTCAGCACCTTGAAGGTATAGCCGAACGGGTTGTAGGCACTGGCATCGCTGCGGTTGGCGGCTGCCTGCAGCAGGCTCTCGCGCACATCCGGATAGGCCTGATCGTCGCCGTTGACTTCGTTGTAGAACAGCGTGGCTTCCCAGGTCCAGTCGCTGCCCAGCGTGCCCTTCAGGCCGCTGGCAAAGCGGAAAGCATCACTCTGGGTGCTGATCACTTCCGGGCCGAGTCCGGCCACGGTCATCTGGGTGATGCTGACGGTGCGCGGCGCACCGGTCAGGCGCGCCGAACCATCGGCGTTGGGCTGCCCGCTGGCGTTAAAAAAGCGTGAGCCATAGGGGTTGTAGGGACTGTCGATCGGCAGCACCAGATTTTTGTCGGACGTCGGGCCGTTGAGCGCCAGTGGCTGGCGCTGCATGGTCGAGTCGGCCTGGTAGTACCCCACTTCGGCGAAGGCGGTCACGCTGTCGCTGAGATCATACTCACCAGCCAGGAACAGGTTGCCCCGTTTGACCTCCGGCGAGGCAAAGCCGAACTGGTTGAGGTCGAGGAAGAAATCGGCGTCGCTGGCACGGTTGGGTGCCACGGTGGTGAGTACGGGACTTCCGTTCACCGGTCGGAAGAAGTTGTTGGCCGTGGCGCTGCCGATGCGAAAAGTCGGCCAGTAGCCGCGCGAGGAGCGGCCATCGAAGGCGCCACCAGGACTGTTCCACGGCGCCGGTGCCCGGTCGGAATTGAATGCGGTCCGGCTGAAGTCGCGCTGGCTGAGCCGCACGCTGTCGCGCTGCAGCCAGTCGACGCTGCCGATGAAGCGGGCGCGTCCGTCAAGCAGCGAGGTGGAGCCGAAAGTGAGTGCCAGCAGGGTATTGGCACCGCCACCATGCTCGGTGCCACCTTGTTGCAGGGAGACCTCCACGCCGTCGAATTCGCGCTTCATGATGTAGTTGATCACGCCACCAACGGCATCCGAGCCGTAGATCGACGAGGCGCCGTCGCGCAGCACTTCGATGCGCTCGACGCCCTGGGTTGGCAGTTGGTTGACGTTGACGGCCTGCGAGAGTCCGGCGGTCATCGGGTTGATCGACATGCGGCGGCCATTCACGAGCACCAGCGTGGCGGTGGCGCCCATGTTGCGCAGGTTGATGTTGGCGTTGTCGCCGCGCGCACCGGAGGAGCCGAGTCGGGTTTCGTTTTCGGGCAGGTTCACCACCGAAGGCAGCGACGTCAGCAGGTCCACCGGCAGCAGCGCGGCGCGTACCTCCATCGCTTCCTCACTGATCACCGACACGGGAACCGTCGAGTCGTTGACGTTGCGGCGGATATTGGTGCCGGTGACCACCACCTCTTCGACAGCCGGCGGCGGTGTTAGCTGGGCGAGAGCGGCAGTGCTGCCGCCCGCCAGCAGGCCGGCCAGCCCCCGCAGGATGGCACTGCGCAGCAGGCGAGGCCGCGGGGCGACGATTGGCAGCGAACGCGGTGTGGACAGGGGCGAAGACGGGGAGGGATGAATGCTCATGAACAATCCTCGGTGACTCAGGAAAAAATCAGAAAATGACGCCGGCCACTGGGTGGCCGGCAGCTCTCGACCGGCGATGACTAGTCGGTGTACAGCTCGCGCAGCTGGCGCAGGCCTGCGGCATCCACGCCCAGCTCGTTGGCGAAATAGGCGTCCAGTGAGCCGTGTTTCTGCGTGGCGGCGTCGAGGGCTGCCTCGATGTAGCTCGCGTCTACACCCATCAGCACCTGCACCACCGCCGGCGACAGACTCGCCAGCAGGCGGCTGGTGCTGTCGTCGGCCCCGGGCTTGGGCTGCGCTGGCTTGTAGTAGCGGTTCGACAGCAGGTAGTCGGCCACCACCTGCTGGCGCTCGACGCCGAGGGCACTGAGCAGCAGGGCCGCTGCCACGCCGGTGCGGTCCTTGCCTGCCGAGCAGTTGAAGGCCAGCGGTACACGGCCGGCCAGCAGTTCGGCGAACAGGGAGCGGTAGTGGTCGGCATAGACGAAGGGAACCTCCCGGTAGAAGTCGGCAAACACGGCCTTCGCCTGCTCCGGCGTCGCATCGGGTCGGGCGATGCTGCCCATCAGCGTTGAGGTGTCGAGTACGTAGTCACGTTGCTGGCGGGCCGGTTGTGGGTCGGCGAGCCAGTCGGTCGGCTCGTTGCTGCGCTCCTCGCTGCTGCGAAAATCGCAGATCGTGCGGATGCCGAGCTGTCCGAGGTAGCGGTAGTCGTCCGGCGTGAGCTGCACCATGGTGCCCGAGCGATACAGCACGCCCCACTTCACGCTGCGGCCATCGCTGGTCTCGTAACCGCCGAGGTCGCGGAAATTGTTGCCACCCTGCAGGGGCAGTAGCCGCTCGGCGACCACCTGCTCGCCGCCCTCTGCCGTCGTCAGCACGAAGTAGGGGCGCTGCGCTTCGGCAGGCACGCTATGGCGCCCGTCGGTATCCTGCGGTGAAAGCAGCCGGCGACGCGGCTGCCCGGTGTCGTCGCGGTACTCGACCCACACATCCACCGGCGTGGCAGCGGGGGACTGCCAGGTGATGGTCAGCAGGTCGCTGCTGCGCTCCACCGTGGCGGGAAAACCCTGCCCGGCCAGGGGCCAGAGCGCGAGCAGGGACAGGGTGATGGCAGTTTGCAGCAGGGGCTTCGGCATGATGGCGTGACCTCGGAACGGTGACGGCTTTATAGGCGTCGGACCGCAGTCACGTGTTAAGGCGACCGCCGCAGGCGGTTAAACGTTGGCGTGTTCGAGAGGAGTGTTTGCCGTGGTTTGCGTAAAGCCAGACGCAGCGCGTCGGCGAGGCCGCAATCCCGGACTCAGCGCCAGCGCTGCAATGCCTGCTCTGCGCTGAGCGGGGGCTGGTTGGCTGGTGCGTGCAGGCCGCCGGGAGTGAGGCTGAGGCGCGGGGCCACGGCCGGCTGCAGTACGCCGCCGTGCTCGACAAAGCTGGTGCGGGCAACGTTGTGCGGATGCTGCCGGGCTTCCTGCAACGTGAGCACCGGCGCCACGGCGGCGTCGACTGCGGCAAACCGTGCCTCCCAGACGTCGCGCGGGTGGCGGGCGAACAGCGCGGTGAAGGTCGCACGCAGCGCGGGCCAGGTCGCGGGGTCCTGCTGCTGCGCGCACTGCCTGGCAATGGTCTCGGCATCCCACTGCAGTTCCCCACCGAGCACCTGCCAGAGCGCTGCATAGAACGCCGGTTCGAGGGCCGCCACGCTCAGCCAGCGTCCATCGGCGCAGCGGTAGACATCGTAGTAGGGCACGCCGCCATCGATGATGTTGCTCGCGCGACGGTCGTGCCAGCGTCCGTCGGCGAGGTCGCCCCAGAGCATCGTCATCAGCGACAGCACGCCGTCGGTCATGGCGGCATCCACCACCTGCCCGCCGCCTCCGTGCTGGACGTGGCGCAGCGCCGCCAGTACCCCGAGCGCCAGATACAGCGCGCCTCCCCCCATGTCGGCAATGAGGTTGAGGGGAATTGCCGGTTTTTCGGCGGGCCCGATGGCGTGCAACGCGCCGGTGAGCGCCAGGTAGTTGAGGTCGTGGCCCGCCTTCTGGGCCAGCGGGCCGGTCTGACCCCAGCCGGTCATGCGGCCGTAGACGAGCCGCGGGTTGCGCTGCAGCGCCGGCGCCGGGCCTAGCCCGAGTCGTTCCATGACCCCGGGCCGGAAGCCCTCCAGCAGGATGTCGGCGCGTTCCAGCAAGGCGAGCGCCGCCGCGCGGCCCTCGGCACGCTTGAGGTCGAGTTGCAGCCACGCCCGGCCGCGCGCTTCCACGTCGTGCCGGCCACGCGTGCGGCCGGGCCGCTCGATGCAGAGCACGTCGGCACCGAGGTCGGAAAGCAGCATGGCGCAGTGCGGTGCCGGGCCGAGCCCGGCAAACTCCAGCACGCGCAGGCCCCGCAGCGGACCCTGGGGAGCTGGCAGGACGGCAGCCGCTGCCGGAGGTGGTGTGGCCTGCGCAGGCGCCGAAGATTCGCGCGCAGCGGATGTCGGTGCCGCCGCGGGAGAGTCGGACACCGGCTCTGGCGGTACTGCCGGGGGCGGCAGGCGTGGGGCAGATGCACTAGGCTCGACACGCTCGCGGTCCCAGGTGTCGGGCGTCACGCCCTGCGCGCGCAGCACGTGCTTTTCCACCTTCTGGGTGGGCGTCAGCGGCAGTGCGGTCATCACCCGCACATAGCGCGGCAGCATGTAACGGGCGACGCGTGGCCGCAGGAAGTCGAGCAGGGCCGCCGGGGCGAGCGACTGGCCAGGCAGGGGTGCCAGCACCGCCAGTACTTCGTCCTCGCCACCGTCGCCGGGGACCGCGACGGCAGCCGCGGCCTGTACGCCGGGGAAGGCCAGCAGTTCCGCCTCCAGTTCGAAGGAGGAAATGTTTTCGCCGCGGCGCCGGATCATGTCCTTCAGCCGGTCTACGAAGTAGTAGTGGTCGTCTGCGTCGCGGGTAAAGAGATCGCCAGTGTGGAACCAGCCGTTGCGCCAGGCGGCGGCGGTGGCGGCAGCGTCGTTGAGGTAGCCGTGGGTAAGCGTCCAGGGCTCGTCGCAGCGCAGGATGAGTTCGCCGACGGCGCCGACCGGCACTTCGTGGTCGGAAGCGTCAACGAGTCGCAGCGTGACGCCGCGGCGCGGTTGGCCGCAACTGCCGCGTGCGGTGGGGTTCGGGCCGGCCCACAGCGGGACCGACAGCTCGGTCATGTTGTATTCCGTGAACACGTCCACACCGAAGCGCCGGGCAAAGGCCAGCGCCTCGTCGCCGAAGGGGGCGATCACCACCCGCTGCAGTGAATGCCGGCGCTCGTCCCCCTGCACGGGCTGCTGCATGAGGAACTGCACCATGGTGCCGAGCAGTCCGGCCGCCGTGACCCCGAACGTTGCGACCGTCGACCAGAACGTCTGGGTACGAAAGCGCTCCACGATGGCAGCGGTACCACCGTGGATCAGCGCAAAGTTCACGCCGAGGATGCCGCCGATGTGGAACAGCGGCAGCGCGACCAGGTTGGTGTCGCCTGGTCCGACATGACGGAATTCGAGGGCGGCCCGGTGCGTGTGCCGATACGAACACAGCACACCCTTGGAGGGACCCGTGGTGCCCGACGTGAAGATCACACACTCGGTGTCCCAGGGCTGCAGCGGTCGCGGCGGCGGCTGCAGCGCATCGGCCGCCCCGAGCAGCAGCTGCTGGTCATGCTGGACGAGCGTCGTCTGCGCAAGGCGCTGCGGCCCCACCACGACCATGGCGCACAGCGGTCCGGTGTCGATGTCCAGCAAGCAGTCCAGCAGGCGACCGTCGGCCACCAGCAGCGCCGCGCCACTGCTGTGGATCACGTGCTGCAGCAGCCGACCCTTGTAGGCCGTGTTGATCGGAACGAAGACCGCACCCAGCAGGTTCACGCCAAGCCACAGCAGCACGGCGTCGGGTCCGTTCGGCAGCAAGCAAAGTACCTTGTCATCCTGCTTTACACCCAGTGTCTGCAGGCCGGCGGCACGCTGACGGGCCGCCTCCAGCACCTGCACACTCGTGAAGCGCTCGCCGCTCTCGAAGGCCAGCAGGCAGAGCTCGGGGCGCTCGCTGGCGTTGAAAGCAAGCAGCTCTGGAACGGTGACGGGCGGTGGTGCGGTGTTCAGGGCGACCTCAGGGCTCGCCGTCGACCGCGGTCAACGGCACGCGCAGCAAGGTGACGATCGATACCAGCACGGGCATGGCCAGCAGGAGGCAGACCAGAAATCGCGAATAGTCAGCGCCGAGCAGGAAGCCGGCGGTGGCCGGGCCGAAGGTGGAACCAAGGCGGCCTGCACTCATGACGATGCCCATGCCGGTGGCCCGCACGCGGGCCGGAAACGTGGTGGCTCCGCAGGCATAAAGTACCACCGCCGCCCCGAATATGCAGAAGCCCATCAGGAAGGCACTGCCCTGCGCCAGCGGCAGATTGTCGGCGGCGCTGCCGAACACCACCAGCGCAAGCCCCATGGCCAGCAGCGTGGCAAAGGACACGGGGCGAATGGGGTAACGGAAACTGGCGATGCCGATCAGGATGCCCCCGACGATGCCGCCGAAGCTGGTCAGCCGCGACACCAGCAGGCCGTCAGCCAGCGTGAAGCCGGCGTTGGTGGTGAGCTGGTTGTTCCAGTTGAGGAAGAAATACTGGGTGAACATGTAGAGAAAATAGCTGGCCGCCATCAGCAGCGTGCGCGACAGGATGGGCGCCTTGAACAGATCCAGCAGGCCCCCCTGCCGCGGCCGGGTCTGAGGCGCAGGCAGCGCGCCCAGCACGGCAAAGCCCAGCCGGCCTAGGATGCGGTTGACGTCTGCCAGCGCTGCCGGCGTCTGGCGCGCCACCAACACGTCCAGCGATTCCGGCAGCAGAAAGTAGATAAGCGGCATCAGCAGGCAGGAGCAGACTCCACCGAACACGAACACGCCGCGCCAGTCGAGGACGTCCAGTAGCCACGGCGCTGCATAGGTACCAAGCAGCGTACCGACCGTGTAGCCAATGGTGACGAGTCCTAGGCCTAGATTGCGGGTCTTCAGCGAGCAGTACTCGAACACCAGCGTGCCAACGCAAGCGGCCATCGCCCCCACGCCGAGCCCCGTGCAAAAGCGCATCGCCATCAGGAACGGCACCGAGTCGGCAGTAGCACTCAACAACATGCCAAGGCTCATGAGCCCGAGATTCAGCAGGATCGCGCTACGGCGACCGAACAGATCCGCCACCGGTGACAGCAGCAGGGCCCCGCAGGCCATGCCGAACAGGCTGGCACTGAACAACAGCCCGAGAGCCTCCGGGCTGAGCTGCCATTCGGCGGTGAGCAGCGGTGAAATCAGTGAAAGCGCGAGGATGTCGTAACCGTCGAGCAGGTTGATGAGGACACCGAGCGCGATGACCAGCAGTTGGTAGGGCCGCAGCGGCGTGTTGTCGATCTCGTGACGGACCTCGGCCAGACTCATGCGGTTTCCCCTGTTCTTGGTGGCGTGGCGGCGAGTCAGTGTACTGAGGCCCCGGTTGGCGGGCAAACCAGCGGGCCGGCCACCAGCAGTGCGGCTCTTTTCCGGACCCGAAGACGGGTGCTATAACGCCTCGCCGCCCCTTTGCTGCCCCTGCTGCCCTCCATGACTGCTGCTTCCGCTCCCGCACCGCATTCGATCAAGGCCGTCATCCGCTACGTGGTGAAAGGCGAGAAGACCCTGTTCTACCCGGCTGACCGTGACAAGTCGTACTGGCCGGCCGACGACCGCGACATGCTGCTGACCGATATGCGACCCTTGCAGCAGCAGCTCAGTGTCGAGCGTAACGGCTTCACACTGCTCAACCACGTGACCGCCGTGCAGAATTTCTTCGATCCGGCCGAGATCGAGCGGGTGTTCTTCCCCGAAGTCATCGCGCTGGCAAAGCAGGTCAATCAGGCTGTGCACGCCATCGCCTTCGGCCCGGTGCCGCGCAGCGATGATCCCGCCAGCGCCCAGGGCCGCCTGCCGGCATTCGGTGCCCATGTGGATTACGGACGCGCCACCATCGAAGACCAGGTGCGCCGCACGCTGGGCGCGGAGGCCGCTGCTTACTGGCTGAAGAAGCGCTTCGTGCTCATGAACTTCTGGCGGCCGATCACCACGGTGTACCGCACGCCGCTGGCGCTCTGCGACGCCTCCACCGTAGCGCCCGACGATCTCAACGACAGCGAGATTCGCGGCGGTCTCGACGATCCCGGCCGGCCGCCGCTGTTCGGCTTCAATCTCAGTTACAACCCGCAGCACCGCTGGTACTACGTGCCGCGCATGCGGCCCGACGAGGTGTTCGCCTTCAAGCTCTTCGACTCCGATGCGGACAGGCCGCAGTGGACGGGCCATACTGCCTTCGCCGATCCCGACAGCCCGCCAGATGCCCCGCCGCGTCAGAGCATGGAGATTCGTACGGTATCTTTCATCGACTAGTACGCAGGCGGGCCGTCGACTCCGGGCAGCCACCACTCAAGCAGCGCCAAAAAAACACAACAACGAGGGGATTCTCATGAGTAAATCGAACGGCAAGGTCGCCAGCTACGAAAACAGTCTGCTGCTGTTGCTCGGGTTCACTTTCGGCATCGTGTTCTTCGAGCGCAATGCCATCGGCAACCTGGCCGCGTACATCATCCCTGACCTCGGCCTCAATCAGGCGCAGATCGGCATGCTCGGCTCCGGGCTGTCACTGGCCTGGGCTGTCTCGGCCTACCTGGTGGGTGCCTGGTCCGATCGCAGTGGCGTGCGCAAGCCCTTCCTTGTGGTGTCCATCATCGTGTTTTCGCTGTGCTCCGTGCTGTCGGGGCTCGCCGGTTCGTTTGCGATGCTGCTGTTGTCGCGCGTGCTAATGGGCGCAGCCGAAGGCCCTTTCCTGCCCATCTGCTTCTCGATCATGAACATCGAGTCCTCCCCGCAGCGCCGTGGCATCAATGCCGGTCTCATGCAGAATTTCTTCGCCTCGCTGCTCGGTACCACGCTGGCGCCGCTGCTGCTGCCGCAGCTGGCCGAGGCCTTCGGCTGGCGCATGGCTTTTTTTCTCAGCGCCATCCCGGGACTGGTCTGCGCGCTGCTGGTATGGCGTTTCGTACGCGAGCCGGTGGCGCCTCCGGCGAATGTCGTCGAGACGCTCGCGGAGAAGCCTGGTCTGCTGGCGATGCTGAGGCAGCGCAACATCCTCGTCTGCTGCGGCATCGCCATCTTCATGATTTCCTGGTATCTGGTGGGCATCATCTTCCTGCCCGTCTACTTCACCGTCATGCGCGGCATGACGCCGGAGGTCGCCGGGCAGGTGGTGGCGCCGATGGGCATCGCAACCATGATCTGCGGCTTCGTCGTCCCGGCGATCTCCGACCGCATCGGTCGCAGGCCGGCCATGATCATCTTCACCTTCATCGGGCTCATCACGCCCATCGCCGCCGTGCACTTCACCGGGCCGCTGCCGTTGCTGAGTCTGCTGCTGCTGATTGGCTGGACTGCCTCCGGCTCTTTCGCGGTATTCATGGGCGTGATTCCCTCCGAGACGGTGCCGAAGGCCTTGGCCGCCTCGTCGATGGGCCTGGTGGTCGGTGCCGGCGAGTTGGTCGGCGGCGTGTTGTCACCGACGATTTCCGGCTGGATCGCCGACCAGACATCGCTGGTAGCCCACATGGTGGTCATGATGGTGTGCGCTTTCGTCGGCGGGCTGCTCAGCCTGTTGCTGGTCGAAACGGCACCGGGCAAGGTCAGCGTGGCACGTGCAGCCTGAGATGATCCGCCAATCCCGGCCGCCGGCCACGCCGCGCGGCGTTTTTCTTCCATGAACGAAGGAGTCCTTGCATGACCACGCCCGAGCAGAACGAACAGATCGTCCGCCATTTCTTCGAGGTGCTGAGCACCGGCCATCTGGAGAACATCCGCAAGACACTGCACGCCGACGCCAGCTGGACGCCCATGGTCAAGGATGTGCCCGGAGCCGGCGTGCACGCGCCGCGCGATGTGATCGTCGACCAGTTCCTGGCGCCCGTGCGAGGTATCTTCGAAGACGGTGACCCCAAGACCACCATCGACAACCTGTTTGCCAAGGGCAATCAGGTGTGTGTGGAAAGCCGCGGCCAGGGCAAACTGCGCAATGGCAACGTCTACAACAACCAGTACTGCTGGGTCATCGAAGTGAAGGACGGCCTGGTCTGGAAAATCCGTGAATACATGGACAGCCACTACGTCATGAAGGTGGTTTAGACGTTGCCGCAGCGCCCCGCGGCCAGTGCGTCGGCCACTGGCTGCAGAGGCTGCTGCTCGCGGTGCAGGCCTACTTGGCCTCCACCTTCTCCGCGCCACAGCGCGCACAGCGATAGACGGTAACCAGCTTGCCCTGCCGGGTGTCGAAGGGCTTCTGCTGCCAGATGGCCCAGCGATGATGCCCGTTGGCACAAAGCTGGCTCCGCCGGGGTGCCGCCTTGCGCTGGAACGGAAGCACGTCGCCCATGGGCCCCTCGTTCAACTCAGCCTGTCCACCGACAAGCCCAGATCGTCGAACATCTTCATGGCGGTGGCGCGGCCGGCGCCGAACACGCCGCCGCCCGGATGCTGGAAGGGCCCCACCAGATAGAAACGTTCGATGCCGGGCACGGTGTTCTGGCCGAGATCCGGCGTGGGTCGGTGTGCCCCGTTCTGCACGAGATTGAAGGCCACGCCGTGAATGTCACCCTTGCGGAAGCTGGCGCTGTGACGCTCCATGTCGAGAGGACTGTCACAGTGCCACTTTAGGATGGTGCTCGGGTTGAGGTTGTCGATGTAGGGCTGCATGCGGTCGATCAGGCCCCAGGCGAACTCTTCCTTGCAGACGTCCCAGTGGCGGGCGCCGCCCTGCGGATGCTCGTAGGGCACATAATCCCAGACGTGCATGGTGGCCTTGCCGGCCGGTGCGCGACTGGGGTCGATGTTGGTGACCGTGCCGAGTCCGATCAGTGAATCCTTCGGCAGGCGGCCGTAGCGCAGGTCGTCGAAGTGGCCACGCAGCGTATCGATGTGGTCGGGCAGCAGTTCGATCATCATGGCACTGCGTGCCTTGTCACCACACTTGAAGCGCAGCGGCTCGTCGAGCGCCGCATGGATGGTGAACACCACGTTTTCGGTGAGCGCCGTTTTGGCAGCATCCTCGACGATTTCCGGTGCCACGCCGTCGAGGAACTTGCCGATGTCGTGCGGGTGGATGGAACCGATGACGCCGTCACGGGCCTTGAACACGCGGCCGTCGCTGCAGCGGATACCGACGGCGCGACCCTTCTCGGTGATGACCTTTTCGACGCCACAGTTGCCAAGCACGGTACCGCCATGGTCCTCGATGCAGCGGATCAGCGCCTGCGACAACTGGCCGCTGCCGCCTACCGCCACGCCGATGCCGTATTTTTCGAGGAAGGCCAGGAACACGAACAGCCCGATGCCCGTGCCCTTCTCCTCGGGTCCGGTAAGGTTTTCGCTGACCATGCGCGTGAAGTGCAGCAGCACGCGGTCGTCGGTGAAGTATTCCCGCACGATGTCGTAGGCACTCTTCTGCATGATGCTCATCATCAGGCGACCCTCGCGGCTCTGGTCCATGAAGGCGTACATGGCACCGGTCGGGGCCGGCGTGCTGAACATGCCACCGACGATGGCAGGCAGGTACGTCGCCCCAAGTTCGCTGAGACGCAGGTAGGATTCGGCGTCGCGCGGCGAGAAGCGGGCGATCTCCTGGTAGGTGCGCTGGCGGTCGGTGTACAGCGCCAGCGTGGAACCATCCTTGAATACCGACATCAATGGGATCTCCGGGTACAGATACGTGAGACCGTATTTCGCCTTGAGCCCGAGTTCGTCGTCTTTGATGAGCGGGTTTGCCTGGATGAAGATGTGCGCCATGCTGTGCTGATCGTGCTTGAAACCGGGCAGGGTCAGCTCGCGGGTGATGACGCCGCCCCCGAACCACGGCTGCTTTTCCACCACCAGCACTTTGCGACCGGCGCAGGCGAGATAGGCGGCGGCCACCAGGCCGTTGTGGCCGGAGCCGATGGCAACGATGTCGTAGGTTTCCTGCATGGCTGTGTCCTCTCGTTCGTGTGCGGTGGGTGAAGGATGGTCAAAGGTCGAGCGGGGCCGGCGCTGGCTTGCCGAGGATGAGGTCGCTGGCCTTTTCCGCCACCATCACCGCGGCCGCGTTGGAATTGCCGCTGACCATGCGCGGGAATACCGAGGCATCCACGACGCGCAGGCCCTCGATACCGCGTACGCGCAGTGAAGGATCCACCACCGCGGCGTCGTCGCTGCCCATGCGGCAGGAACCTCCGGGATGGTGCACGGCACTGCACTGGCGGCGTATGTAGTCGCGCAATTCGTCATCTTGCTGCAGGGCTGGTCCCGGCAGGATTTCGTGGGCCTGGTAACGGGCGAGCTCGGGCATGGCGAGAATGCGGCGCGCGAGGCGCAGGCCACGTAGCAGCGGCTCCACGTCGGCCGGGTCGCGCAGAAAGGCATTGTCGATGGCCGGTGCCTGCTGCGGGTCCCTGCTCTGCACGGTCACGCTGCCGCGGCTCTCGGGCCTCAGCAAAATCGAATTGATGCCAAAGCCATGCCCGCGGGGAAAGGCCTGGCCGGGCGCCGGCCGGTTGGCCGGCATGAACACGAACTGCACGTCGGGCCGATCCAGCCCTTCCGTGGTGCGCAGAAAGCCCGTCACCTCGAACAGATTGCCGGCCAGCTGACCCCGACGCGACAGCAGGTACTGCAGTACGCTGAGGGCATTGCGTGGCAGTGCGGCCAGCGACAGCCCGTAGGGCTCGCGGTTGCTGGTGGTCATCTGCACCACCACCGACGGGTGATCGTGCAGGTTGCGCCCGACAGCCGGCAGGTGGCGCGTGACATCGATACCCAGTCGGTGCAGCCACGTAGCATCGCCGATGCCGCTGTGCTGCAGTACGGCCGGGGAGCCGTAGGCACCCGCACAGAGCAGCACCTCCCGCCGGGCTGCAATGCGCTGGGTTTGCCCCCCTTGCCGCAGGTGCACGGCAACGGCGCGCCCCTCCTGGCACTCGATGCGCTGCACGAGAGCCTCGGTGAGGATCTGCAAGTTGGCACGCCGGCGAACCGGCGCCAGAAACGCCGAGACGCCCGAGACACGCCGCCCGTCATGGATGGCGTTTTGCCGCACATCGAAACCCAGCGGGTCGTGGGTACCGTTGAAGTCGGCACAGCGACCGAAGCCCAGCGCCGAGGTGGCGGCCAGGAAGGGCTCGACCATCGGGTTATAGCTGCGCACATGGGACACCTGCATCTCCCCATCCGTGCCGTGCCACGGCGAGTCGCGGTAGTCCTGATTGTTTTCCGAGCGCAGGAAATACGGCAGCACCTCGCGAAAGCTCCAGCCCGGGTTGCCAAGGGCGCACCACTCGTCGAAGTCGCGCGGGTGCCCACGGAAATACACCATGCCATTGGTGGAGGAGCAGCCACCCAGAACGCGGCCGCGTGGCAGCAGGATCTGGCGGCCTCCGAGCTGGGGCTGCGGTGTGGAGCGGTAGCCCCAGCTGTAGCGCGGGTGGAAGAGCAGTGTGCCGACGAAGGAAGGAATACGCGTCAGCAGGGTGTCATCAGGTGGTCCCGCTTCGATCAGGCAGACACTGTTGCGCGGATCGGCGCTCAGCCGGTTGGCGAGCACACAGCCACTGGTGCCGGCACCGATGATGACGAAGTCGTGGCCTGCTTCGGTGCTCATGGATAGCTCCTCGCTGCGCCGGTGGTCAGGGTGCTCAGAGCGCGGCTGCCGCGGCAATGTCGGCCAGCCGATGGAAGCGCTCGATGTTCGGTGCCTGCTGCATGATGCCCGCGGACAGGTACACGAAGGTCACCTGTGTCTGCGGGTCCACCCAGAACAGCGTGCTGCCGGAACCGTAATTGCCGAACGTGCGCGGGCTGGGCAGCGAACCGAACAGGTTAGGGCAGACCGTATCGCCGCGCAGGCAGAAGCCGAGTCCGATGTAGGCGGGGTAGGGCTCCCAGCCATGGTTGATGGCCACCGCCTTGTAGAGTTCGTTGGGCAGCAGCCCCGTGTGGTTGCGGGTGGCAAGATGGATGCTGGCCGGCGACAACACGCGGGCACCCTCATAGCGGCCACCGAGACGCAGCATCTCCGCGAACCGGAAGAGATCCGGTACGGTCGAGATGCCTCCGACCCAGGGCATCTCGGCGTGCTCGTCCTTGAAGGCGCCTTGCGGGTCGTCGTTGTGGCGACTCAGATGTTCCTGGGGCGGCTTGCCGCGGAAGTCCGGGAAGATATGCCGATCGGCCAGATCGCGGCGCTGGCCGATGGCGGTGTCGCGCATGCCGAGCGGTGTCAGCAGTTCATCCTGCAGCAGCTGCCGATAGCTGCGTTTGCCCGGGTCAGTGCGGCGCACGGCTTCGCCCATCAGCGCATGGTTGAACAGCGGCGAGTAGTGGCACTTCACACCCGGCGGGTCGATGGAGCGGATGTTCTGACAAATGGCGGCAATGATTTCGTCGAGCCGGTCGATGTACATACCCGGCCGCGGAATCCACAGGGCCGGCAGCCCCGAGGTGTGGGTCAGCAGGTGGAAGAAGTTGATCTTCTCGCGCATGCCGCCGCCGAACTCCGGGATCACTTCGGCCACACGCGTGGTGAGCGAGAACTGGCCAAGCTCTATGGCTCGCAGCGTGAGCACGGTGGTAAAGGCCTTGGTGAGCGAGAACAGCGAAAACACCGAGTCGAGCTGCAAGCGCCGGCTGCGGTCCGCCCCGGACCAGCCAAACGCCTCTTGCAGGGCGATTTCCCCGTCACGCGCCAGCAGGCAGACGGCGCCGAAGTAACGATCGGCGGCAATGTCCCGCTCGATGGTCTCGCGCAGTACCTGCAGGCGCCCGGCATCGAAGCCGCGTGGTGTTGTCATGGTGGAACCTCGCTGGCGTTCAGTCGATGAAGATGTCGCGAAAACTGAGATAGAGAGAAAGGTAATAGACCGGCCCCAGCACAAGCAACGCAGCCCCGAGCGTGATGGGCACCAGCAGCGCCAGCAAGGCCCCGCAGAAGCCGTAGATCAGAAAGGGCCAGACATTACGCAGGGTGCCTCGCAGCGACAGGCGCAAGGCATCCGCCAGCGAGCAGTCGCCCAGCAGGAGCAGGGCCGGAGCAAACCAGAAGGCCGCCAGGGTGGGCAGCAGAACGAGCAGCAGCAACAGCACCCGCAGCGCCAGCGCGGAAGGGTCGATCAGCAACAGCAGTTCCTGCGGGCTGAGGCCCTGCAGCGCAGCTGGCAGTTCCTCCTGCAGATCGAGCTCGAGCAGCGTGCGATCAGGAAACAGGGCGGAGACGACATCGATGAACACGGGACCGAGGAACAGTGCCAGCACAGCCACATAGAGGCAGAACTGCAGCACCCCCACCAGCACCAGACTGCCGAAGCGCCGCGTGAAACCGGCAAACAGTGCGCGCGGATCGATGCGCTCGCCGCGGTGCTGCGCATGGCAGGCCATCATGAAGCCGGCGGTCCACACCGGCTTCAGCAGGCTGTGGACGGCACCGAGCAGGATGGAGTACTCCACGACCAGCAGCAGCGCCAGCCACAGCACGCTGAGCAGCAGCCAGGGCACAGTGGCTGCCTTGAAACAGTCCCAACCCTCGACGATCCAGCCAGCCCCCCGGTCGCCCGCCACGCGGTGCGGCGCGTGGGGCAGCAGGGGCAGCGCGGCTTGCGGGATTTCGTCGCCTGGCGGGAGGTCACCGAGGTCGGTCATCGGGGCTGCTCTGCGGTAAATTGGCCGCGACTCTACGCAAGAACAGCAGGCAAGGGAACCCTCGGCGCCGGCTTGGCTTATACTCGTGCGCAGCCGACGACAAGGGAGGAGTGCATGTATCTCACCTTACTGGAAAAACACATAAAAAACGGCGTGCTTCACCTGCATCTGTCTGATCGTGACCTGCGCTTCGGGACGAGCGGTACCGAGGCCCACTGGCACCTGGCCGACGAGTCGGTGATCCGCCGCATCGCCGGTGACTACGAACTCCAGTTGGGCGAGACCTACATGCAGGGCCTCTGGCACGCCGGCAGCACCGGACTGCACGCGCTGCTGGAAGTCCTGCGCAGCAACTTCGCCGTTCGGGAACCCTCGCGGGGACTGCGTGCGCTGCAGCGGCTGCTGCAGCAGTGGAACCGCGTCACCAGCAGCTACCGCAATGTCGCTCACCACTACGATGTGCCCGAGCCCGTATTCCGCCGTTTTCTCGACAGCGAGATGTTCTACTCCTGCGCCTATTTCGCCGACGCCACCTTTACCCTCGAGCAGGCCCAGCAGGCCAAGGCCCGCCACATTGCCGCCAAGCTGCGACTGCGCCCCGGCGACCGCGTCCTCGACATCGGCTGTGGTTGGGGCAGTCTGGCCTTTCACTTGGCCAAGCATCACGACGTGCAGGTGACCGGCATCACCCTGTCGCGCGAGCAGCTTGCCGTCTGCCAGCGGGAAAAGCAGCAACGCGGGCTCAGCAACGTGGACTTCCTGCTCGCCGATTACCGTGAGCATCAGGGTCGCTACGACCGCATCGTCAGCGTGGGCATGTTCGAGCACGTCGGCCGGCCTTTCCACAAGCGCTACTTTGCCTGCGTGGACCACCTGCTGGCGCCCGACGGCGTGGCGCTGATCCACACCATCGGTCGTACCGGCCCCCCGGGCGTCACCAATCCGTGGATACAACGCTACATCTTCCCCGGCGGCAGCACGCCCGCGCTGTCGGAGTTGGCCACTGCGGTGGAGTCCACCTCGCTGCGCTGCACCGATATCGAGGTCTGGCGCCTGCATTACGCCCACACGCTGCGCCACTGGTTCGATCGCTTCCAGCAGCACCGCAGCGAAATCGCCGCCTCCATGCAGGAAGAGTTCTGCCGCATGTGGGAGTTCTATCTCGCGGCCTGCGAAGCCTCGTTCCGCTGGTCCAATCTGGTGGTTTATCAGGTGCAAGTGGCCAAGTGCCATGGGCCGGTGCCGGTGGTACGTGACTACCTGTACGGCGCCGGTGACCCGGAGCGGTCCGCAGGGTCTCTTACCTAGCCACTGTCGGCGCGCTTGATTTTTTCCGACCCGCACCTATCTGCCCCCGCAGGGGGCGTCGTCGTCGCTCCCTCTCTCACACAACCACACGAGGAGGTCCGAGATGACTGCATTCACCGTCTTTTCGTCTGCCCGGCGCGTGCTGCTGCTGGGAACCCTGCTGGCGGCCTGCCACAGCGCCTTCGCTGCCAACCCGCTCTTCACCCTCAAGGGTGAGACACTGGATACCCGCTTGCCGAGCGAGGCCGAGGTGAGGATATCGGTGCTCGGCCTGAGTCCCGCCGAGGAGGGGCGGGCGGTGGTCGATGCCTACCGTCAGTTCGAGAGCGACAAGAATGCCGAACCGCTCACGCAACTGCTGCAGCGGCAAGCGACGCAGGGCTACGTGTTCACCCGGGAGGCCACGGGTTACACGATCAAATATGCCTGGCAGAGCGAGGATCCGCTCGACCGGCGTCTGGTGCTGCTGGTGACGCCGGGGCTCAAGACGCGCAATCCCTACCTGTGGAAGCAGCGCAGCGACGCCACTGCTTTCAGTGTGCTGGAAGTCCGCTGGCGGGGTGAGGAGGCCTTGGTGACGAGTTCCACCGACTATCCGATCGGTTTCGACCTGCAGGGTCGGCTGGAACTGCTCGACGACGGCGGGCAAAAGGTCTTCGCCCGCGTCAAGGATGCTACGCCGTATTACCTGAAGTAGCGCAGCTGAACGCGGCTTGGGGTGCTCGCGCCAAAACCTCGGGACATGCGGACGATCGTCCTCCCTTTAGCGATCCGGGTGCAGTCGTTGCTGACGCTGCGCGGCGAACACCAGCGGAGGATGAGTAGCATTCAGGATCTCGGCCGCCGTACCACGCGCCCCGGGGCTATGTCGGTGCGGATCACCAGTTCGCCGGCCGCTCGGTAGGGGATGCCCGCGGCATTGGCCTCATCGGTGTCGATGTGCATTTCGGTGACGTAGCTGTCCTTGATGCGTACCAGGGTATGGTCGAAGGTCAGGGCCCGCTCGCCGCTGTCGACGTGCACTTCCACGTACTGCCCGTCCTGCAGACCGAGCTGCCCGGCATCGTGCGGACTCATGTGGATGTGGCGCGCCGCGACGATGAGACCGTCGGTGTCGAGCCGGCCGGCGGGCCCGATCAAGGTGACGCGCGGCGTGCCCTGCAGCTGCCCCGAGGCCCGCAGCGGGGCCTCCACACCCAGCGTGAAGGTATCGGTGCGCGCCACCTCGATCTGCGTGGCGCTGCGCGTCGGTCCGAGCACGCGGACCTTGTCGAGGCAGCCCTTCGGTCCGCAGACCTGCACCGTTTCAACCGCTGCCCAGCCCTCGGGCTGGGAAAGCCGCTGCTCGACTTGCAAGACATGGCCGGGTCCGAACAGCGCCTCCACCGCGGCCTCGGACAGGTGCACATGCCGGGCCGATACCGCGATCGGAATGCGCACTCCCGGGGTGGGTCCGGCAGCAGGCGGCCGCAGCAGTTGCTGCACCTCCTGCGCGATCATCCACTGCTCGTTGCTGCGCATGACCAGCACCTGCACCCGGGAGTCGGTGGCGTGGATGGGGCACACCTCGAAGCCGTCGAGCGCCACGCCGGCATTGCGATCGGCATCCAGCAGCAGACCCAGGAAGTGCAGCCGCTCGCAGCAGCGTTGCCGCAGCAGCGCCGAGTTTTCACCGATGCCGCCGGTGAAGACCACTGCATCCACGCCGCCGAGTACCGCGGCGTAGGCACCCAGATACTTGCATACCCGATAGGCGAACACGCGAATCGCCAGCTGGGCCTCGGCATCGCCCTGCTCAGCACGGCGTTCCAGCGCCGCAAAGTCCGCTGTACCGGCCAGAGCCAGCAGACCGCTTTGCTCGCCGAGCGAACGCTCGATATCGGCAGACCCCAGTTGCAGCTCGCGTCCGAGCCAGGCAAACAAGCCGGGGTCCACGTCCCCGCTGCGCGTGCCCATCACCAGACCCTCGAGCGGTGTCAGGCCCATCGAAGTGTCCAGCGATTGGCCATGCCCGATCGCGCAAATACTCGCCCCGTTGCCGAGGTGGCAGCTCAGCAGGCGCAGTGCATCGAGAGGCTTGCCGAGCGCGGCGGCAGCCTGCCCTGCCACGTACTGGTGGGAGCTGCCATGGAAGCCATAGCGCCGCAGACCGCGCTCGCGCCACACCCGGGGCACCGCATAGGTATAGGCGTGGTCTGGCAGCGTGTGGTGGAAGGCGGTGTCGAAGACGGCAACCTGCGGTCGCTGGGGCCAGAGCCGCCGGCAGAGCGCGATCGCGGCGAGCGCCAAGGGGTTGTGCAGCGGCGCCAGCGGCACGCAGTCGGCGATGGCCTGCTCGACGTCGGCATCGACCAAGGTGGCATGCTGAAAACGTGAGCCGCCGTGCACGACACGGTGACCGATAGCAGCAAACTCAGGGCAGCCCTGCTGGTCCAGCAGGGCCGGCAGCGCGCGGAGCGCCTCATCGAGCGTCGTGGCGGCGTGCTCCAGCAGCGCGCCGGCCGCGGATTGCCGGGAGGACCGGCCGCAGCGCAGAGAGCAGCCGCGGGGAGTGAAGGCAAAAAATTCGCCAACGAGGAGTTCGCTGTCAGGCAGGGCAGGGTCGACGAGACCGAACTTCAGGCTGGCACTGCCGGCGTTGATGACGAGAACACGCATGGGCCGACTGCCAAGGCGCCGGGCAGGCAGAGTGCACCGGCGAAGCGAGGGGGAAAATGGCTGGGGTGGCTGGATTCGAACCAACGCATGACGGAATCAGAATCCGTGGCCTTACCGCTTGGCGACACCCCAGTGACAGGCCGCGAAGAATAGCCGTATTTGCGGCGTTAGCAAAGACCGGGGCGCCGGCGCGGTGGCCATCGGTCGCCACAGTCTCTTCCGCTTTTCGGCAGCAGACCGCGCTCGCAGCGGCGCAGCCAGCCCCCGGCGTTTTGTGGGCCCTTTGCTATGATGGTCACCCGCATCCACCGAGCCCCCCGATGGCCATCAACATCCGCAACCTGCGTTACCGCTACCCGGGCGCCGGCGACTTTGCGCTCAAGTTAGACCATCTCGACGTGGAGGCGGGCAGCTCCGTTTTCCTTCAGGGGGCCTCGGGGTCCGGCAAATCGACGCTGCTGGGACTGCTATCGGGCCTGCTCGAACCCGAGGCCGGCACCATTACGGTCCTGGGTCAGGAACTGTCGGCTCTGAGCGGTCGCGAGCGTGACCAGTTTCGTGCCCGCCACATCGGGCTGGTGTTCCAGCAGTTCAACCTCGTGCCGTTTCTCACCGTAGAGGCCAACATCCTGCTGGCCGCTCACTTTGCCGGCAAGCAGCCGGGTGCAGTGCGCTCGGTGCCGGCGTTGCTCGACCGCCTGCAGTTGCCTGCCTCACTGCTGGCGAGGCGTGCCGACGCGCTCAGCGTCGGCCAGCAGCAGCGCGTGGCCATCGCTCGTGCGGTGGTCAATACGCCGGAATTGCTCATCGCCGACGAGCCGACCTCGGCGCTGGATGCCGATGCGCGTGACGGTTTCATGGACCTGCTGTTCGACTTGCAGCGGGAATGTCGTATGACCCTGCTGTTCGTCAGCCATGAGCGCAATCTGGCCCGTCGTTTTACCCGCGTTATCGATATGCGCGAACTCAACGGGCAGTTGCCCGCGGGAGGTGTCCATGTTGCTGACTCTGGCGTGGCGTAGTCTCTGCAATCGCGCGGTCAGCGTGGGGTTGACGCTGCTGGCACTGACGCTGAGCGTGATGCTGCTGGTCAGCGTCGAGCATGTCCGCCGCGAGGCCCGCGACAGTTTCGGGCGCACGGTCTCCGGTGTGGATCTCATCGTCGGCGCCCGGACCAGTCCGCTCAATCTGCTGCTCTACGCGATATTCCGCATTGGCGCGGCCAGCAATGACGTCAGCTGGGAGAGCGTGCAAGCCCTGCAGCAGCAGCGACAGGTGGCCTGGTTGATTCCGCTGGCGCTCGGTGATTCGTACGAGGGCTACCGCGTGGTGGGCACCACCGCCGCTTTCTTCGAGCACTTTCACTACGGCAGCGCCGAACCCCTCGTATTTGCCAGCGGCACAGGTTTCGAGTCGCCTTTTTCTGCTGTTCTGGGGGCTGAAGTCGCCCGCCAACTCGGTCACGACATTGGCGACACCTTCGAGCTTTCGCACGGGGTCGCCAACACCAGTTTCGTCAGTCACGAGGATGCGCACTTCGTGGTGAGCGGCATCCTCGCGCCGACTGGCACACCGGTGGACCAGGGTGTGCACGTCACACTGCAGGGCATGGAAGCGATCCATCTCGGCTGGGCCAATGGCGTGCCGCTGCCGGGTCGTGCCGTGGACTACAGTGACGCGGCATTGCTGCAACTGCAGCCGGACAGCGTCACGGCCGTGTTGCTGGGTCTTTCGTCGCGCAGTGCCGTATTCGGCGTGCAGCGCAGCATCAACGATTACAAGGCGGAGGCACTCACGGCCATTCTGCCGGGCGTGGCACTCGCTGAATTGTGGACTCTGCTGGGGGCGGGGGAGCGTCTGCTCGGAGCCGTCACGCTGCTGGTCATGTTGGCGACGCTGCTCGGCATGGCCACGATGTTGCTGGCGTCGATGCGGGAGCGAGCAAGGGAAATCGCTCTCTACCGTGCCATCGGCGCGCGTCCCTGGTTCATCCTGGCGCTGATCGAGCTGGAGGCTGTTTTGATTACGCTGGGTGCCTCGGTGCTCGGGGTGCTTGGAGTCTGGGCGGGACTGGCGTGGGGCCAGACGCTGTTGCAGGAGCGCTTCGGTCTCTTCCTGTCGAGCTGGCCCGTGTCCGTCAACAGCCTCGTGCTGCTCGCCGTGGTGCTGGCCTCTGCCGTCCTGCTGGCGCTGATCCCGGCCGTAGCGGCCTATCGCCAAGGCATGGCCGGCAGGCTGAAGCCTGCTGGCTGAGGCACGGTGAAACCAAATTCCGTCGGGGGTATGGCAATGCCGCGCGCAGCCCGTTATTTTGCGCACGCACACACTGTTCCCGGGGGGAAGCGCATGGAAAATATGAAAAAAATAAGTGCAACGCTGGCGGCTCTGGCCTTGCTCTCGGCCTGTCAGCCGGCCACCGATGCGCCCACGACGGTGGCAGACGCGGCGCCGGCTGCCGCTACGGCTGCAGTACCCGATTTCAGCGGTGCCTGGACCACTTACCGCAATGCCGCTGCCGCCGGGGCCTTCACGGCGCCGGCAGGCGGTCCGAAGCTCACGGCAGCTGCGCAGGCTGCCGTCGCGGATTACCAGTCGGTGACGCAGGGCACGGACTACTCGCCCGGCAACGCCTGTGTGGGTGGCGGCATGCCGTCCTCGATGCTGGGCTCTGGCGGCTATCCGATGGAAATCATCCAGCGTCCGGAGCAGCTGTTTGTGATCTACGAAGCCCACAGCGAAATGCGCCGCATGTTCATCGACGACGAGGCGCAGGATCCCAGCCAGTTCTTTCCCGAGCGCAACGGCTACTCCCGCGCCCACTGGGAAGGGCAGCGACTGATCGTCGAGACCGTCAACCTCAAGACTCAGGTCGACACGCGCTATCCGCACTCGTCGCAGGCCACCATCCGCGAGGAGTACTACTTCGACACGCCTCAGCCCGACGGCACGCCGGTGCTGGCTGCCGATCTCACGCTGACCGATCCACTATGGCTGGAAGAGCCGTTCACCATCACCAAGCGCTGGCAGGCCATGGCTGACTATCATGTGAAGTCGTACGAATGTGCCGAGCCGAAATGGCTCGACGAACTGATCGCGCTGTATGAGGCCAAGGGCCTCACGATGGTGCAGGAATAACCCCACAGGAATTTGCCAAGAGGACACCCCATGAAAATTTCCAACCTGATTGCCATGCTGATGCTGGCCGTGCTGGCCAGCGCACCGGCGCTTGCCCATCACTCCGCCGTACAGTTCGATTTCCAAAACACCGTGCTGGTCGAAGGCAAGGTTGTCCAGGTCCGCTTCGCCAACCCGCACATGCACCTGGTGCTGGCGGTCTCCGACGCCAAAGGCGCGCGCGAGATCACCTTCGAAGGCCACAGCCGCAACAACATGTCGCGCCAGGGGCTGACGCCGAATCTGTTCAAGGTCGGTGACACCATCACCATCCGCATCGCACCGATGCGCAATGGGGCGGACGGCGGCTATGTCACCGCCGTGCGCGGACCGGATGGCACCGAGGTGGGTCGCGTCACCGCCGCCGACTGATCCGGCGCGCGACCACAAGGCTACGGCATGCCGAGTTCTTCGATGAGCCGCTGCATGCTGTAGACCTTCGCCAAGCCTTCCTCTATTGCAGTCGCCGCCACCGCAATGGTGCGGTTCAAGGTGGCATCGAACACATAGTCACCACCCAGCGAATGGATGTTGCCGTCGAAGACGGCACCCACCACCTGGCCGTTCTGGTCGAGCAGGGGTGATCCCGAGTTACCACCGATGATGTCGGTGTTGGCGGTCACATTGAAAATCGTATCGAGATCCGGGCGGCCATCTGCCCCTTGCCACTTGGGCGCCAGTGCGTAGGGCGCGGCGCCCGTGGCACGTGCGAACAACCCACGAAAATCCGTGAAAGGCGCCACCACGCGGCCAGAGGGCTCGGTCCAGCCCACTACCGACCCATAGGTCAGGCGCAAGGTGAACGTGGCATCGGGGTAGACGGAATCGCCGTACACCGCAAAACGTGCCCGGGCGATCCGCTCCTG
>DAIRDB010000029.1:0-34838 GCA_036796405.1 Gammaproteobacteria bacterium
AGATACTGCTGCTCGTTGGAGTAGTACTTTGCCATGTCTGGAACTCCGATAGTGTGAAGCTGCACGCGGCCGGGGGAGACCCCGGCCGTCCCATGGAGGGCTCCATGCTCAAGCGCATCCTGACGCTGCTTGGCCGTCTCGGCTGGGCAGAGCTCATCTACGGCAGCGGCCGTCACGGTGAGCGCACCCTTTACCTGGCGCGCCTGCCGCTCACCCCGATGACACCCTGGGGGCAGCTGCTCTGGCACGTGTTCTACCGGGGCGACGAAGACCCCGACCCGCACGACCACCCGTGGGACTTCTGGACCATGCCCCTGTTTCAGGGCTACTGGGAAGAGGTCATGCAGCACGATGGTACGATGCGCATGAACCGTGTGCGGCGCTGGACCTGGCAATTCCGCTCGTGGAGCTACACGCACCGGGTGCTCTACCCTGAGTACGCCAGCCACGGCTTCTACATCGGCTCAGTGCTCAGCGTGATCGAGAGCGCGCGGTCGGCCCAGGCCTGTTGGCCGCTTCACACCCTGGTCTGGCGCAAGCCCTACAACGGCCGGGTCTGGGGCTTCTGGGTGAAGGGCAACAACCCCGTGCTGGACCGCATCGGCTGGTACGTCCAGAGCAACCCCTGCACGACAATGACCGAGCTCGACGGGCTGGGCGGCCGGTGGCGCATGAAGGTGCCATGGCGGACCTACCTCAACGGCGAAGAACAGAAGGACCCGCTGTGATGATCATCAGTTTCCAGAACGACGGCGAGATTGATATGCGCGCCGTCACCACGATCGGCATCAGCGCCAAGGAAGGGGACAGCCCCATCGGCTACTTCGGCTCTGGGCTCAAGTACGCCATCAGCGTGATCCTGCGTAGCGGCGGCTCCATCACCGTCTGGTCGGGCCTCAGCCGCTACGTGTTTGCCAAGGCTCCGGTGCAGGTGCGCGGCCAGGACTTCGAGGTCATCACCATGACCGAGTACGGGCCAGGCTGTGAAGTGCCTCGTGAGCCGCGCGAGCTCGGCTTCACCACCCGCCTGGGCGTCAACTGGGAGGGCTGGCAGGCCTTCCGGGAGCTCTACTGCAACACCCTGGACGAGGCCGGTGAGACCGTCATGGACCGGGTCGGGCACAAGCCCAGGGAGGGCGTGACCACCATCCACGTGAAGGGCGTGGTCGACATCGAGAACGCCTACACCAACCGGGGCGGCATCGTGCTCACTCGTGAGCCGGGCTGGCGGCTGGAGGGCGTCGACGTGCACCCCGGCGAGAGCAATCACCTCTACTACCGGGGCATCCTGGCAGCTGAGCTCCAGCACGGGGCGGCCTACTGCTACAACGTGCTCCACCCGCTGGTGCTGACCGAAGACCGCACGATCAAGTTCCCGCACCTGGCTCATCAGGCCATCGCCCGCTCGATCGTGACCTGCGAGGACAAGCAGTTCATCAAGGAATGGCTGGCGTCGCCGCGCGACAGCTTCGAGCACCGGCTCGACCTGGGCGTGATCCCGGAGCGGCCGTCCAAGGCGTTCCTGGACGCGGCCGAAGAGGTTGCCCGGCAGGTCGAGCTCCCCTGCAACCTGGCTGTGCGCGGGCTCCTGGTGCGCTACCGTGAGGACCCCGGCGTGAGCGCGGTGATGCTCACTGCAGCCCAGGAGAAGCAGCTGGAGGAAGCCAAGGCCATCGTCCACTGCATGAGCTACGACATCAACAAGCACCCCATCATCGTGGTCGAACACCTTGGCGTCGGCCGCCTGGGCACGGTGCTCAACAAGTCGATCGTACTGAGCAGGCGGTGCTTCGACATGGGCGTGAAAACCGTGGCCGGAACGCTCATGGAAGAGCTCTTGCACCTCGAATACGGCTTCGACGATTGCACCCGCGACTTCCAGAATTACCTGATCGACCGGCTGGTGACGCTGGCTGTTGACGGGGTCGAAGCGGTCGGCAACGTGAAGCGGCATGGGGTTGACGACCAGTCATTTTAACCATAGAAGGCAACGCTTTCTTAACGAATGTGCAGCATGGTGGCCTCCTGAGAAAAGGAGACCACCATGTTGTATTCTGAAGCTGCCTACTTCGACGGTGCTCACGTCCAGCACATCGCGGACTACCAGGAGCACCAGCGCCTGGAGCGCATCCGCAAGACCGCGCGCAAGTCGGTCGAGCTCGCACAGCGCGAGCGCCGCACCGGGGGCCGGGCTCGCCTGGCGCTGGTCCATGGTTGAGCGCGCCCTGCTCACCGCTCTGGTCGCCCTGGCGCTGGTCGGGGCGTTGAGCGCCATCAGCACCGCCCTCCACAAGCAGAGCGAGCGCCTGCAGTGTGCCTTCGAGCGGGCTCAGGTCTGCATCATCGACGGGGACGCTGAATGAGCGAAAGTTCAGTTTATGCAGGGTCTGGAAACCCTGCCCGCTGGCGCTCGTTTGTGCTCCGAGGGTGGAAGACAACCCTCATAGCAGAAATGGAGTGAGAAACATGCAGACCAAGACCAAGCAGGAGACCGCTCTCCAGATGCTCAAGCGCAAGAGCGGCGCAACCGTCGAGCAGCTGGCCGAACGGCTGGAGCTCAGCAGCACCAAGGCCGCGCGTGGCGTCATCGACCGCCTGCGTGCCAAGGGCACCAAGATCGAGAATATCGGCGACCACCGCTTCAAGCTCGCTGCATAAGCGAACCGTGAAGCGGGGGAGAACAGGCCCCGGTCTCCACTTCCGGAGGCCGGGGCTTTTGGTGATTGCGTTGTCTTCGCCACAACGGCCATCCTGCCAGCAGAAAGGGAGCACATGAGCTACGATCCAGAACCTTCCCGCGACTACCGCGCCTTCGAGGCCGGGGTGCGCGCCGCATTCCACACCATGGGGCCACCGCCCTGCTTCTCGGTCAAGGACGAGGTGGTCGAACGCCTGTTCCACGAGCACCAGGACAAGTTCGACGCCTCTCGCCTCTACTACGAGGCGCACCTGACCGTCGAGCCTGGCGCTGGCCTGAGCTTCGACGGCTTCCGGGAGCAGTACCAGAGCGACAGCTGGCGGGTCAGCGCCTTCGCCGAAGACGACGTTGACCAGATTGTCGGCAAGTGGTTCATCACCAGCCGGGCCACCAGCCAGCGCCAGATGGTCAGCATGGTGCGCGACATGCGCGCCGACCTGGAGGCCAACGGCCTCACCGTGCTTCGGTCGAAGATCGAAGACACGCTGCTCGACACCAAGCATGGAGACGAATTCTGATGAGCGGACCTGACCACAGCGCCCTCCTGGGCCTCACCGACCGGGAGCTCCGGATGCATGCCGGGGACGCCACCCACCAGCATTACAAGGGTGGCCTCTACCGGCTGCTGGGCCCGCACCGCGACAGCGAAACCGGCGAAGAGGTCAAGGCCCCTGACGGGTCGGCCTACCTGATCTACGAGCACTGCTACCCGCACGAGCGCGAGCTCTGGCGGCGGCCTGCGTCCGAGTTCTACGAAGACGTGCGGATCGACGGGAAGACCGTTCCCCGCTTCCGGCGGATCGCCTGATGGTCTGGCCGCCTCAGGGGTACGTCCGCCACGAGCAGGTGGTGGACGGCTGGCATCACGAGCAGGATGACGACCGCGATGACGACGTGGTCAAGATTTGGCACGAGGCGGTCCACGAAGACGGCCGCCGCGTGACCCTGGACTGGTCGCCCTACAGCAACGTCCCGCCCCATTGCTTCGAGCAGCTGGTGCGCCTGGGCTTTCCTGGGCGGTCGGCGGTCGGGTCCATTGGACCACTGAACGAGGCCGACCTGAGGCGGCTGGTGGAGGAAGCCCAGGAGCGGGTCGAGCGGCAGCACGACGCGGCTATGGATAGCTCTCAAGAAATTTGACGAAGGGGCTTGTCTTCTGCCGCGGTATGGAAGATGTAGGCAGGACAGAAAAGGAGATTACCGATGACCATCCAGATCGCTTCCGTCCGCCACGAAGGCTCGAACATCCGTCAAGCCCTGTTCATTGACTGGGATCAGCAGGGTGCCACCATCACCCGCCGCTTCCACATGCAGGGCACTGGCTTCGGCAAGACCACCACCGTCCAGCAGACCGAAGACGAAGCCCGCGCCACCCTGGCTGCTTGGGCCTACCTCACCGACCGCGAAGAAGCCGAGCTCACTCAGCTGGACCTGCAGACCCTGCGCTCGGTGTTCAAGGTGACTTGGCTTGGCGACCTTCGGGCCGAAGGTCAGGCCGCCTACGAGGCCGAGTACCAGGCCCAGGCCGCCAACGAGCCCTCCTGGGCCTAACGGGGAGCACCGGCCATGACCACCCTCACCGCCGCCGCTCGTGAAGCCTTCAACGCTCTGGAGCCCCGCGTCCAGAGCGAGGCCTTCCCCACCGGGAGCGAGCTCTGGACCCCGCTGCAGGACCTGCTCAAGGTCGCACAGGACACCGACCCCGGCCGGGAGGCCGACCGCCGCGCTGAGCTCGTCCGCATCGAACAGGTGCTGAACGACTGGCTGGTGGACAACACCGAAGAGGTATTCGAGGAAGAGCCGGAAGTCGACGAGGCCCGGTTCATCCTGCAGGAGGCATTCGCATGAGCATCGACGAAAGGGAAACCACCCACGAGAGCTTCGGCCTGTTGGGGCTGAGCCGGTGGACGAGCGGCGGCAAGCACTCGTTCTTCGGCTCCACGCTCAAGCACGACCGGGGCATCACCATGACGCTCCGCACGGCGAAGCAGGTGCGTCGCCTGAACTATGACTGGCACTTTGCTGACAAGATGGTGTTCGAGGTGCAGATGACCGAAGCTCAGTTCGCTGAGCTCATCACCACCATGAACATCGGCTCTGGGGTGCCGGTCACCATCACTCACGCGGCCACCGAAGGCTTCAAGCGCATGGAGCCCTGCCCCTTCGTCCACAAGGGCGAACAGGTGCTGGACGAGGTGCGCAAGGACGCCAAGCGGTCGACCGAGACCCTTCGGGCTGCAATCGCGCGGCTGGACAACCTGGTGAACAGCGGCGGCAACGTGTCCAAGACCATGCTCCGGGACATCCTGGGTGAGCTTCGGGCTGGCGCGTCCGCCACTGACGACCACCTGCCGTTCATCGTCAGCCAGTTCGCTGAGGTGGTCGAGAAGATGGTGGTCGAGGCCTCTGCCACGATCAACGCCAAGGGGCAGGCCATGGCCCAGCGGCTCGAAGCGCACAGCGGCGAAGCACCCGTGTCCCTTCCTGGGCCTGGTGAGGGAGAAGGCTGATGGACCAGCCGCTCCCCACCCTCCAGGACTTCCGGCTGGCGATCGACGCCTGGGTGCAGCGCCCCGGCCGTGGCGAGAAGCCGGTGGCCTATCTGGGCCGCGAAGACCTTCGCGCGCTGTTGAAGCAGGCTAGCCTGCTCGACGGCAATCTCACCACCGACAAGGGGGCCCTGGAGGGCCGCCGTTGGAAGCTCATGGGTGTGCCGATCTACAAGGTCGACGCACACCGCCACTTCAACATCACCGACCACCCCTAACTAGGAGAAGACAATGAAGCTCTCGAACACAGCGACCAAGGCCGAACGGCTGCAGGCGCATCGTACCAAGATGCACAACAAGCGGGTCCGCCGCCAGGCCGAGCACGAGCGGTACCTCAAGAGCGACCGCGCGAAGCGGGTGGCTCGCTGGGCCAGCTGGGTGCGCAACAACTGGCACAAGTCGATCTGGCCTGCAGCCAAGATCGAGCGGCGGCGCGCGGCCCATGGCTGAGCGTATTCCTGGCCTCAAGGAGCCGAGCTACTGGAGCGATGACCGCGTGGCCAGGCTGCGCAAGATGTGGGAGGCCGGTGCGTCGGCCTCCACCATCGCCAAGAAGCTCGGTGGCAGCGTCACCAAGAATGCCGTGATCGGCAAGGCCAACCGGCTGGGCCTGGAGCGGCGGCAGTCGCCAATCGGGAGGGGCGTATGAGCAAGCCACGCCCCGGCTCCTGGGCTCTGTTTCGGCAGGGCGGCCCCAGGGGCACCCCGCGCATTGCGCTGGTCCAGCGGAGCTCGGACGACACGGTGTATTTCACCGGCAAGACCATCATCAAGAGCGCACCGCTCAAGGACGTGATCAGCACCTATGGCTCTGCCGGGGAAGCTGAACGGGACCGGAAGGTGCTGGCAGGAGAAAGCGCATGACCGACCTGCTCAGGGTGCCCGTCGATGACGGCAAGTACACGATCGTCCAGGACGCCCAGGGGCGGCTGACTGTGCTCCGGTACGGTGAGGCCTGGCTGGGCTACGGCTCGGACAAGGCCGACGCGGTGGTGCCAGGCTCCAAGATGCTGATCGCCATGGCCTGTGAGCTCGAAGAGCTCCGGGAGAAGCTGGACTTCTGGGAGAACGGCGAACCGACCGAAGCCATGGTGCGCGCCGGGGTGCGCAAGGCGATGGACGTGAAGATCAGCGGGGACTACCCGTGGACCACCTACATGGCCGACCTCTGGCACGTGATGCGGGGAGCGAAGCGGTGATCGTGGTCAAGGCGGAGCTCCACAGCGCGATCGACGGCCGGGTGGAAACGCTCGGCACCGCGATCATCGACAACGTCGGGGGCAACTACCGCGTCAGGGCATGGCCGAAGGGCAGCCTGGACCCCCGTCGCCTGCTCATGAGCAGGAAGCCACACCGCGAAGGCGCGGTGAACGACCACAGGCGGCTGGCCGAGCCTGTCTGGTCGCTCGTTCGCAAGGCCCTCGAAGCGATGAGGTACTGACATGAAGACGAAGGAAAAGTCACCGCACCGGCTGGCCCACCAGGAGCTCAGCCTGCGCACCCCGGTCGAGCTCAAGACCCTGGGCAAGGGGGACGTGTGCATTCGGCAGGGCGCGCCTTGCATCGTGGTCGAGCCGCCTGCTCACCTGATCGCTGAGGCCAAGGAGAATGGCGAGGTGTGGATCACCAACCTCCAGAGCGGCGGCTGCTGGCCTACCAACGGCAGCGAGCAGGTGTACCCCGCGCTGGAGGTGATGCTCACCCTGCGCACTGCCAGGAGGGACTACTAATGGCCAAGCGCGCCCCGACCCGCGCCGACCTGCTGCGCAAGATCGAAGAGCTCGAAGCTCAGCAGGCTGGCATCCTCCACTTCGCCGATGTTCAGCTGGACAAGGCCGGTGACTGCCTCACCGGCAGCGCCGTCATCGTGCGGCTGCACACCCTGGGTGGCTCGGAGATCACCCCGACCTTCGCTATTCGGGACGGCTTGTCCCCGGAGACGATCGCCGCACTCCGCAAGGACATCGTACGCAGCTGGCGGCTGGCGACCTTGTTCAAGCCGCGCGGCGCGCTGGGGGCCGACCATGTCGATTAACAGCTTCGGCTACCAGGTGATGAGCCTGGACGAGGTGATCGAGGCGCTGACCGACATCCGCACCCGCTTCCCCTTCATGGCTCAGCAGCCATGCTGGGTGGACTGCCGGGACCTGTTCAAGCCGGTCAAGAACGTGCTGCTCACTAACCACTCCCCACCCCGGCTCACCGTGGAGGTCGAACATGGCTGAGCCCCCGAAGCTGACCCTGGTGCACGGGGGCAAGGACATGATCGAGACCCTGGAGGCCGCGATCGCCGACGTGAAGGCTGGCAAGATCACCGGGGTGGTGCTTTGCACCGTCGAGCGGGAAGAGGGTGGCGAGCCTTCCTACTGGTGGCGCTGGGCCCACCACGAAGACCTGCCCACCCCGTTCGGCTCGCTCCTGGGCACCCTCACCTGCGCTCAGCACACGCTCCTGCAGGAGGGCCTGTCATGAGCGGGAAGATGCGCCTGCAGAAGCACGAGCGCGCGGTGATGGAAGACCTGGGCCCGGTAGCCCAGGAGCTGGGGGTCACCGTGCACCTGGAACATGGCAATGGGCCGAAGAAGGTACTCATCGCCAGGGGCCCGAAGGGTGAGCGCCACAAGCAGATCAGCAGCTCACCCAGGACCGAGAAGGCCGAGGTGAGCGCCACCCGGACCTGGCTCAGGAGGGTGGCTGCAGAAATCTGCTGAGAAAGTGACGAAGGGGGCTTGTCTTCTGCTGCGTGTTCGCCGATAGAGAGCGTAGAAAAGGAGCACTGACATGGACAAGACCACCCGCGACCGCCTGACCGACACCATCCTCGGCCTGCTCACCTGCACCTACCAGCTCGCCGACGGCAGCCAGGTCCAGGGCCAGAGCATCAGCACCCTCAGCCAGGAGCTCCGGGAGCGCGGCTGGAAGGGCGTCAGCAACCTGGGCGACCTGGAGAGCACCGTCGAGGCCCTCGGCTTCCGGATGGTCCGGGCCCAGGGCTTCCGGTGGAACAGCAGCCGCAAGCCGGGTGCCCCTGAGTTCAAGCTGGGCAGCGTCGCCCGCGTCGTCACCCTGTAAGGAGAAGCCACCATGACCACCAAGGACTACACCACCGTCGAGCTCGACAGCCTCGGAACCGCCTACGCCCTGTACTGGTACGACCGGACTTGGCGCGCCTGGGGCGTGGCCTACCACCTCGCCAGCGGCGACCAGGTGGGTGAGGCCGAGTGGCACTACGCCAAGGCCGACGCGATCAAGGCGGCCGAATTCCTGGGCGCGACCCGCCGCTGCCAGATTGGCAAGCTCCGGGCCGCTGGCTGAACGAGAAAGGGAGAACGACTATGACCATGGCAAAGACAGCCGAGAACAAGGCCGCCGTCCACGCGGCCTACGTCGAGCAGTTCCTTCGGGAGCAGGGCCGCGCCTCGTGCTCGATGACCGACGCCACCGAGGCGATCTGGGGCTCCAGCGGCCGGGGCAACCCGAACGCGGTGCGCCTGATCGAGGCGGTAGCCACCCTGGGCTTCCTGGCCATCACCCAGGTCACCAGGACCCGGAGGACGGTGAGTCGGACAGCCAAGCGCATCCCGGCCGAGTGCTTCGCCTACGCTGGCATCGAGCCGCCGCTGGACTGGCAGGGCTGAGCGCACTTTTCTGCGAGAAAAGTGCATGAAGGGGCTTGTCTTCTGCTCTAGCTTCGCCGATAGGGAGGCTACAGAAAAGGAGTACGACTGATGACCAAGACCGCAATCTTCTCGAACGGCCACACCGACACCTACAAGGGCAACCGCGACGTGCGCGCCGCTTGGATGATCGTCCGCAAGTCGGATGGCAAGGTGCTGAGCTCTGGCCACTCGCTGGACCGCGTGAAGGCCGAGAAGACCGCCAACGGCAACACCCGCTACCACCTCTCGGAAGCCCTGGGTCGCAGCCTGAACGGCATCAGCGACCGCCCCGACCGCTGGGCCAGCCGCTGCGCCTACTTCGGCAAGCTGGCCCGCGAGATGGGCTTCTCCAGCTGGAAGGAAGCCTACAACGCCTACCAGGCCGAAGCCGAGGTGGCCCGCCGCAACCTCACCATCGAAGTGATCGACCTCTAACCAGGGCCGGGGGCTTCGGCCCCCGGCCCCACCGGGAGACAGACGATGACCATGTTCAAGCTGACCGCCGAACGCGAAGCCTGCGAGCCGATCGAGTTCTGCAGCAACGAGCGCCTCACCCTGGAACAGGCCTTCCTGTTCTTCGAGGGCGTGGTGGAAGGGATTGGTGAAGACCGCTGGCCTTGTGGCTATGATGCGGTCCTGAGGTCGAGCGACGGCCGCGCCTGGCTGCTCGCCGACGAATGGGAGGAGTTCGAGTGATGCGCACCTTCGAGTATGCCCTGCTGACCCTGACCCTCGGCACCCTGGTGCTGATCGGGGCTGTGGGCCTGGCCGCCACGGTGAAGACCTCCCTGGAGGCCTCGGCCGAGCGGATTGCCCTGGTGCAGCGGTGAGGACCACCGACCACGCCTGGGCCCTGGGCCTCGCCGTAGGCCCGCTGTTCGCCTGGCTCTGCTGGGCACTGCAGCGGAAGCGGTGGGGTCACGCGGCAGCGGCGGCGGTCGCCAACCTGGCGCTGTGGGTGGCAGGCCCCGCCTTCATCCTCAGCATGATTTGAGAAAAGGAGAACGACATGAAGACCGTATACAAGTACCTCGTCTCCCTCCGGGAGGACCTGTGGCACGACATCCCAGTCGGGGCCCGCTTTGTTCACGTCGATCGGGATACCCGTGAAGAAGCTCTGGCGGTCTGGGCTGAGGTCGACCCGAACGCTCCACGGGAGAAGGTGCAGTTCGCTGCACACGGGACCGGGGGCGACGTGCCCGACTTCAAGACCTATGTCGGCTCTGTAAAGGTCGGAGCCTACATGTGGCACGTGTACATGGAGAAGCGCCCATGAACCTGGAGTGCCACGCCTGTGGGGCTCGCTTCCGTTCGGCTATTGCCGAGGCGCGGCACCGCCACAACTGGCCTGCCTTGTGCAAGCGCAACAAGCGGTTCGCCGCGTTCATCAAGGAACACTATCCAGAAAAGGAGACCGAAGGTGCAAGCAGCTGACATCAAGCACCACCCGATCTGCAGCCCTCACTATCCGGAGAAGGCCAAGGGCGAAGCGCCCCAGGCTGTCCAGGAGCAGGACCTGGGTGACGGCTACAAGGCCCTCGTGTGCGTGGACTGTGGAGCCTCGGTGACCGACCTGCCGCCCCTGGAGGACCCGTACTGGGATGACGTGCACCAGGAGCTGGGGCGGTGAGCCAGGTCTGGACCCACCACCTCACCATCCATGCACCTCACGCCATGGACCTCGCTTCCCTCCTGGGCTTGCTGCAGGCGATCGAACAGGAGCCGAGGCCCTTGGGCATGCCGCCTGGGGTCTGGATCGAAGCCGATGGGCTGAAGATCAGGTACTACAGCTACAATGAGAAGAGGGTGGAGCCGTGAGCCGCCTCGTCAACGACCGGCTGGCGCAAGCCGCCTGGGCCTTGGTACGTGCTTACACGAGCTCCAGCGACGAGCAGAGGCTGAGCCCCAGGGGTGACGTTCCACCAGCTGAGGTGGAGGCAGCCTGGGCAGAGCTCAAGGGCTCACTGAGTGCCTACGACCGGCGCAGGGCGGCAGTCAACAAGCCCAAGAGGTCGAGCGCACGAAAGTCGAGCAGCGAAGTCGAGCGGTGATTTAGCCTGGGAAGCCCAGGGGTTAGCGCGTGGCTACTCGACTTTTCGACCTGCTCGACTGGCTTCCGGTTCGCTAGGGAATTCCGGCAGGAGGTGCTGGGATTGTAGTACTCTACTCTCTCTTCTCTCTAGTAGAGTAAGTAGAGTAAGTAGACTAAGCCCTGGCGCTGCCAACGGAATTCCCCGCTCGACCTCCCTGGGCTTCTGAGCCAACGTCGAGCGCAGTCGAGCGGCTGTGTTGAGGCAGCTTGCCTGTCAGCTGTAGCCATGGCATATCTGAACCGCCTCTTCGCGCATGGGTGCGAGGGCCGAGATGGCTCGGCCGAGGCGAAAGGACAGAGGCAGATGGCTGCACCACCGAGTAAGCACCGGCCGAAGACGGCCGCCCGACACGCGGCACGAGCCGACCAGACCAACTGGCGGACGAAGCTCCAAGCCGCTCGTCTCAAGTTCGACGATGCAGCCAAGGAGCGGTACCTGCTGGTGCTCGCCCAGACCGGCTTCAAGACCCGCGCCGCTTTGGCTGCCGGGGTCAGCTGCCAGACGGTGGCCACCCATGCTGAGAACGACCCCGACTTCGCCGAAGCTATGCAGGGCGCGCTGGACCAGTACCATGCTCGCTTCATGGAGCACTGGGACACCCTGGTGTACGAGGGCATGGACGAGCCGATCATCGGCGGCAAAGACCGAGACGAGGTCATCGCCACCAAGAAGGTGTACCCGATCAACCTGATCGCCATGGAGGCGCGCCGCGTTGAGCCTGGCTTCAAGGAGCGCAGCGAGATCGACCTCAAGGGCGGCGGCGGTGTGCTGGTGGTCCCGGCCACGGCCGACCCGGACGAGTGGGCGAAGATCGTCGAGGGCCAGAACGCCCAGACGGTGCAGCCCGACCCGCCTGAGGCTGCGCAGTGAGCACCTACGTACCGACCCCTGAGGAGCAGGAAGAGTACGACCGCCGCTATGCCGAGGCGGCCCTGCAGGAGGCGAAGGTCCCCGCGCGGCGAACCGTGGACGGCCGGGAGATCATCTGGGAAGCCCAGCCAGGCTCCCAGCGGCTCTTCCTCATGTGCCCCGACTTCGAGACCCTGTACCACGGCACACGCGGCCCCGGCAAGACCGACACTTTGCTGATGAGCTTCGCCAAGCACGTCGGCCAGGGGCACGGGGCGGCCTGGCGCGGGGTGATCTTCCGGCAGACCTACCCTCAGCTCGCTGACGTCCAGGCGAAGAGCGAGAAATGGTTCAGGCAGATGTTCCCTGGAGCCAAGTTCAACCGCACCAAGATGATGTGGGAGTGGCCGACTGGGGAGGTGCTGCTGCTTCGGCACATGGGGCGGCCGGAGGACTACTGGAATTACCACGGCCACGAGTACCCCTTCATCGGCTGGGAAGAGCTGACCAACTGGGCCACCGACGAGTGCTACAAGTCGATGTTCGCCTGCTGCCGGTGCTCCACCCCTGGGGTGCCGCGCATGGTCCGGGCCACCACCAACCCCTACGGGGTCGGCCACACCTGGGTGAAGGAGCGGTTCCAGCTGGCCTACCGCTGGAAATTCACCGTCCGCCAGCTGAGCCCGACCGACATCAACGGGAACGTGGAGCCGACCCGCACGGCCATCCACGGCCACATCGACGAGAACAAGCTGCTGCTGGCAGCCGACCCCCACTACAAGTCCACGGTCATCGCCTCGGCCGCCAACCCGGCCATGGCCGCTGCCTGGCTCGAAGGCTCCTGGGACATCGTGGCCGGGGGCATGTTCGGGGACGTGTGGCGGCCTCGCATCCACATCGTGCCCCGCTTCGTCATCCCCAACACCTGGCGCATCGACCGGAGCTTCGACTGGGGCTCGTCCCGGCCGTTCAGCGTTGGCTGGTGGGCTGAGAGCGACGGCTCCGACGTCAAGATGGCAGACGGCACCTGGCGCTCCACCGTCCGGGGCGACCTGTTCCGCTGTGCCGAGTGGTACGGCTGGACCGGCAAGCCGAACGAGGGCCTCAAGATGCTGGCCTCGGACATCGCCAAGGGCATCGTCGAGCGCGAGGTCCGGTGGGGCTGGCGCACCCCGACGAGCTCCAGGGTCCTGGCCGGACCTGCGGACAGCTCGATCTTCGACACCGAGAACGGCAACTGCATCGCCGTCGACATGGCGCGCCGCGTCCGCTTGGCTGACGGCCAGGAGTACAAGGGCGTTCAGTGGGTGAAGGCGGACAAGCGCCCAGGCTCCCGGAAGAACGGCTGGGAGCAGATGCGCATCGCCTTCCAGAACGCGGTGAAGCCGAAGGATGGGCCGCGCGAGCGCCCTGGGCTCTTCGTCTTCGACAGCTGCCAGCAGTTCATCCGGACGGTGCCGCCCCTGCCCCGCGACGAGAAGGACATGGACGACATCGACACCGACGCTGAAGATCACATCGGGGACGAGACCCGGTACCGGGTCCGCAACATGTCGGTCAGGAGCGGCGGCAGCCGGGTCTCGGCCGGTCACTATTGATACACGATTTACACCCGGTCTCGGCCGGGGCATGAGGGACACGAAAGGACAGGCCCATGGCGCTGAACAGCAAGCACCCGCTCTATGCGGACTACCTGGAGGACTGGCAGACCTGCCGCGACTGCTATCGCGGTGAGCGTGTGGTCAAGGGCCGGGGTCAGGTCTACCTTCCGGCCACGTCCGGCATGGTGGCCGACGGCATGGACAACGCCAACCAGGTCGGCTACAAGGCCTATCAGGCCTACGTCACCCGCGCTGTGTTCCCTGACTTCGTCAAGCTGGCGGTCGAGCACTTCATCGGCATGATGCACAGCCGTCCCCCGGCGATCGAGCTCCCGAAGGCGCTGGAGCCCATGCTCCTGTCCGCTGACGCCACCGGCAACCCGATGGAGCACCTGCTTCGCCGCATCAACGAGCAGCAGCTCGTGACCGGCCGCGCTGGCATCATGCTCGACCTGCCCCGCAACCCGGACCCTGCCAACCCGCTGCCCTACATCGCGCTGTACCGCGCTGAGGCGATCATCAACTGGGACGACGGCTCGAAGGAAGAGCTCGACCGGCCGGTGCTCAACCTGGTGGTGCTGGACGAGAGCGAGTTCAAGCGCGGGGCCGACTTCGAGTGGACCAACGTCGAGCAGTACCGCGTCCTGGTCATTGGCGACCCGACCAACAACGAGACGGCCGGGGTGTACCGCCAGGGGCTCTACAGCCAGGACAACAGCACCCTCACGTTCAGCGAAGACCGGCTGATGGAGCCCTCGGTGCGCGGCCGGAAGCTCAACCGCATCCCCTTCGAGTTTGTCAACACGAAGGACACGGTCAGCTCCCCGGACGACCCGCCCCTCCTGGGCCTCGCACGGCTCTGCCTCGCCATCTACCGGGGTGAGGCCGACTACCGCCAGAACCTCTTCATGCAGGGCCAGGACACCCTGGTGCGCATCGGCTACATGGACGACGACAAGGAGACCCGCACTGGCGCGGGGGCGATCATCGACGTGCCCATGGGTGGCGACGCCAAGTACATCGGGGTGAGCGCCAACGGCCTGACCGAACAGGGCAAGGCCCTGGAGAACGACAAGGGCGAAGCGGCCCAGGTGGCAGGGCGGCTCGCCACTGCCAAGTCGAACGCGGTGGAGAGCGGTGACGCCCTCCAGACCCGTGTGGCGGCGGCCGTGGCCAGCCTCACCTCCATTGCCCTCACCAGCGCCATGGCCCTTGAGCGCCTGCTCAAGGCGGCGGCCGAGTGGGTCGGGGCTAACCCGGACGAGGTCAAGGTCACTCCGAACCTGGAGTTCGCTGACAGCGCCTTCGACACCAAGAACCTGGTCGAGCTGATGACGGCGAAGACCATGGGCGCGCCGATCAGCCGCAAGTCCATCCACGAGCTGATGCAGGACCGGGGCCTCACCCAGATGGACCTGGAGACCGAGCTGGATGAGATCGAGGCCGAAGAGCCGCTGACCGGCTCGACCCAGGCCAATGCCGACCGCCAGTTCGAGCTGGACCAGCAGCAGAGCCAGCAGGAGCCCGACGATGACGAAGGAGATGGAAGCCCAGGAGGGCAGCAGCCAGGCGGCGGTGGCCAAGGTGGAGGCGCTGGAGGGAGCGCGGGACGGTGAGGCATGAGCGATCGCGCGACACCCACCACTACCTCCCCCGCACCTCTCGACCTAGTGGCCCTGAACATCGGCCTTCGCCTGGGCTTGTGGACCGACGGGTCGACGAGTGCCCTGACGTTGCACGACGAGGACGGTGACGAGGTCGATGACCCGGCCGATGCGGTCTTCGTCACCACCCCCACCCCTGACGGCCAGTGGGCGGCGGCTATGCTGTCCGCCTTCACTGGAACGGTGCACTGATGGCCACGGTCAATGAAGAGCTGTTCGACGCCCTGGTGCGCCACCAGATTTACCTGCTCCGGCTGAGCGGGAACGTCCGCAACCGGGTGCATCGGGTGCTGGACGCCACCGAACAGGACATTGCCGACAAGATCAGGTCCCGCCTGCTCAACAGCACCGGCCTGGAGACCCCGGCCGATGTGCGCCGCCTGGAGGCCCTGCTCGCCTCCATCCGTTCCATCCGGCTCAAGGCCTGGGAGCAGGTGACCGAAGAGTGGCTGCAGCAGCTTCAGGACCTGGCCACCAATGAGGCTGTGCTCGTGGCCGGGGTGGTGAAGACGGTGAGCCCGGTGGTGCTGGACCTGGTGCTGCCCTCAGCGCGCCTGCTCAAGGCGATCGCCACCAGCAGCCCCTTCGAGGGGCGCACCCTCAAGGAGTGGGCGAGCTCGATCGCAGCTGAGGACCTTCGCCGCATCGAAAACAGCGTCCGGGTAGGCATGGTCCAGGGCGAGAGCTCGGCCGAGATTGCGCGCCGCGTGGTCGGCAGCGCCCAGCTCCGGGGTGTAGACGGTACGACGCAGATCACCCGCCGTGCCGCTGAGGCCATCACCCGCACGGCGGTCAACCACATCTCGAACGAGGCGCGCCGCGAATTCATCCACGCCAATGCTGACCTGTTCGAGGAAGAGCAGTACGTGGCGACCCTAGACAGCCGCACGACCCCGGTCTGCCGGAGCAATGACGGCAAGCGGTTCCCCGTGGGCAAGGGGCCCAGGCCGCCCCTCCACTTCAACTGCCGCTCGCTCCGGGTGCCGGTGATCGACGGTGACGCCCTGGGCATGCGCCCAGCCAAGGCGGTGACCGAGAAGCAGCTGCTCCGGGAGTTCAGCCAGAAGAACGGCTTCCCCGCGCCGAAGAAGCGCGCCGACCTGCCCCATGGCACCAAGACCCAGTACGACCAGTTCGCCAGGAGCCGCATCCGGGAGCTGACCGGCCGGGTGCCCGGCAAGACCACCTACCAGGAATGGCTGACCCGCCAGAGCACGAGCTTCCAGGACGATGTGCTGGGGCCCACCAGGGCGCGCTTGTTCCGCAAGGGCGGCCTGACCCTGGACCGCTTCGTGAACCGCGCTGGCGACGAGATACCGCTGAGCCAGCTGGCCAAGAGCCACGCCGACGCCTTCCGAGCCGCTGGGCTTGACCCTGAGGGCTTCTTCTGAGGAAAGGGGCTTGTCTTCTGCTGGAGGCCAGGGCAGAGGTAGGTTCTCAGTTTAGAAAAGGAGAAACTTCTTGCTCACCCGTCCCACCGAACCGCTTCGCGTCCTGGTCGCCTGCGAATACAGCGGCACCGTGCGCCGCGCCTTCGACGCTCTCGGCCATGACGTCTGGTCCTGTGACCTGCTCCCGGCTGATGATCGTTCCAATCGCCACATCGTCGGCGACGTGCGCGACATGCTCCACTGGGGCTGGGACCTGCTCATGGTCGCTCACCCGCCCTGCACCCGCCTTTGCAACAGCGGGGTGCGCTGGCTCCGGGAGCCGCCGACCAAGCTCAACCCTGCCCACCACACCTTGGCCGAGATCGCTGCGTACGAGCGCATGGATCGTGACCAGCGCCTGGAGTTCATGTGGCAGAAGCTCGACGAGGGTGCAGCCCTGTTCAGCGACTGCTGGAATGCGCCGATCGAGCGGGTCGCCATCGAAAACCCGGTCATGCACCAGCATGCCAAGGAGCGGATCACCGGCTACGAAGAGTTTGCCCAGAGCGTTCAGCCTTGGCAGTTCGGCACCTGGGAGAAGAAGCGGACCTGCCTCTGGCTCCGGGGCCTGCCTCCGCTCGTGCCGACCTACCGCACCATCGACGAGGCGCGCCAGGGGCTCGGCCTCCCGGCCGACGCTGAACCTGAGGACCGCGTGTTCCGCCTGCCCCCGTCCGCTGACCGGAGCCACGAGCGGAGCCGGTTCTTCCCCGGTGTGGCAGCGGCCATGGCTGAGCAGTGGGGTGGCTACGCCCTCCAGCAGGAGGCTGCATAGTCGATTGTCTCGGAGCGGGGTCTGCTCGATCCCGCTCCTATGACCACTGACCTCGCCTACCTGGCTGGCCTTCTCGATGGGGAAGGCACGATCACCCTCGAACGCTCGTCCAATCCGCGCGCCTTCCGAGCTCCCTTGGTGAGTATCTCCAGCACCGACCGGGAGCTCGTCGAGGCAGCCCTGTCCATAGCCGGGGCCGGGTGGATACAGGTCAAGAGGCGAGCAGCCCAGGCGCACTGGAAGCAGGGCTACGAGTACCGCGTCAAGAACGCGGCCGCGATCGAGCTCCTGGGCAAACTGAGGCCCTTCATGCGTTGCCCGGCCAAGGTCCGCCGCGCCGACATGCTCCTGTGCGACTACGCCCTACTCACCCGCCGCAACGGACGGTACACCGACCAGGAGCGCCATTCCAAGCTCGCCTTCGAGGCGGCCTTCCTGGCTACATAAACCGATTGCCGCTGGCAGCAGCTTCCGCCACTAAAAAGTCACAGCCGTAATTCGGCTTGCTGATGGATGAAGCAGGACACGGGTGCAATTCCCGTCGGCTCCACCATCAACACAGGCACCGCCAGTAGCTTGGCCACAAGGCTGAGCGAATGCGGGGTGAGGACGAAAGCCAGGTAACAACCTGGCAAGCAGCAGGGTCACGACCCGGTGACCTGCTCCAGCCTGTGTTGTTGATGGGGCCGAATTAGGTTCGACTGCTCGGATAGAGGCGAGACGCGGCTCGGAATGGCCCACCGTGACGGGACAGTTAGCAGAAATGCCAACGACAACCAGCCGGTAACGGCACTTCGCCTGGCCGCCTAATAGGCACCATGCACGGGGACGGGGCACCTAGGAACAGAACGCCCCACGAGTTTCCCGTTGGCACGGGTCGGTAGGGCTCCAGGGCAACCTGGGGCCCTTTCTTCACGCTTGCGCTCCCTGGGCTTCTCCACCATGTTCGGGGCTCCCCTGGGATGGCCCAGGGGACTACGGCATGGGCCGGAGAAACGAAAGGACTGAGAGATGGCTCTCAAGATTGTGCACGACACCGTCGACGAGATCGACGAAGCCTACCGCCCCCTCTACCAGGAACGCGACGGCAAATTCCACCTCACCGGGGTGGAAGGCATCAAGACCCAGGCAGACATCGACCGACTGCAGGGCGCGCTCACCAAGGAGCGCAACGACCACAAGGCTGTCAAGGACCGCTACGCAGCCCTTGGCGACCTGGACCCCGCTGAAATCCTGGCCAAGCTCGACAAGTTCCCGGAGCTCGAAGCGGCGGCCGAAGGCAAGCTCGACGAGACCAAGATCAATGAGCTGGCCGAGAGCCGCGTCCGCACCAAGCTGGCCCCGGTCGAACGCGAGCGCGACCAGCTCAAGGCGAAGCTGGAGCAGACCGAAGGCCGCGTTGGTGAGCTGGAGAACGTCATCCGCAGCCGCGACATCAAGGACAACGTGATGGCCGCCGCCCTCAAGGGCAAGGTCATCGAGACCGCCCTGGAAGACGTGCTGATGCTGGCCGACCGCGTGTTCGAGGTGGGCGAAGACGGCACCGTCACGACCAAGGACAACGTCGGGGTGACCCCCGGCCTCAGCCCGGAAGCCTGGCTGCAGGAAATGCAGTCGAAGCGCCCTCACTGGTGGCCTGCCAGCGAAGGCGGCGGCGCGAAGGGCGGCCAGGGCGGCGGCAGCTTCGCCAACAACCCGTGGTCGAGCGAGCACTGGAACATGACCGAACAGGGTCGCATCGTGAACACCGACCGCGCCAAGGCCGACGCCATGGCGAAGGCGGCCGGTACCACGGTCGGCGGCCTGCGTCCGGCACCCAAGAAGTAGGGTATTGCGCGACCCAAAAACCGAGATTATGACTGCGCACTAAAGATGGGTCCATCGGCCATGGGGTCCGATGCTGCCATCGCCAGGAGGCCGCCATGGGGTACGGCTCCGATCTAGCCAATCGAAGCCAAACCAAAGGAGCCTAACATGGCCGCTGGACCCGTTACCCAGATCGCCGACGTTGTCGTCCCGAGTGTCTTCACTCCCTACGTTCAGCAGCTGACCGAGCAGAAGGCCCGTCTCATCCAGTCGGGTGCGATGGTCCGTGACGCTGCGATCGATGCGCTGCTCGCTGGCGGGGGCCTGACTTTCAACGTCCCGTCGTGGCGCGACCTCGACGATGACGAAGAGCGGACGTCGACCGACAGCGTCCCCGCTGCCTACACTGGCGGCACCGCTGACCCCGACCCGAAGAAGATCGAAAGCGACACCGAGATCGCTGTGCGCCTCAGCCGCAACAACAGCTGGGCCACCGCCGACCTCGCCGCCACCCTGGCCGGTGCTGCCCCGGCCGGTGCGATCGCCGCCCGCGTGGCCTACTACTGGACCCGCCGTCTGCAGGCCGCCTTCGTCGCCACGATGAAGGGCATCTTCGCCGACAACGACGCGGCCCCGGCAGGGACCGAGCACGTCCAGTACGACCTCACCAACGACATCAGCGGTGGCGGCTACGTGGCTGGCGTGACCGACTTCTCGGCCGAAGCCTTCCTGGACGCGGCCCTGACCATGGGCGACAGCCAGGACGGCCTCACCATGATCATGGTGCACTCGGTGGTCTACAACCGGATGCAGAAGAACAACCTGATCGACTTCATCCCCGACGCCCGTGGCGAGGTGATGATCCCGACCTTCCTGGGTCGCGAAGTGATCGTCGATGACGGTGTTCCCGCTGCCGGTGGCGTGTACCACAGCTGGCTGTTCGGCCCCGGTGCCGTCCGCCTGGGCATGGGCTCGCCGAAGGTCCCGACCGAGATCGAGCGCCATGCCGGTGCCGGTAACGGCGGCGGCGCTGAGACGCTGTACAACCGCGTCGAATGGTCGCTGCACCCGGTCGGCCACAAGTATGCGGGTACCGCCCCGAACGGCGGCCCCTCGAACGCGGCGACCAGCAACAACCTGGCCCACGCTGGCAGCTGGCAGCGTGTGTTCCCGGAGCGCAAGCAGATCAAGATTGCGCGCCTGATCACCCGCGAAGCGTAATGGAGCGGGGCGGCTTCGGCCGCCCCCTCTGTCATGAGCGGCGGTGCTGCCGCCTCTCTTGACAGAGACCCTGGCAGGAGGTAACGATTATGGGTAAGGGCCTTCCCCGTTCGATGAGCCGGGGCAATCCGCTCAAGCAGGAAGTGATGCGGCAGGTGTTCACTGCCGAAGACCTGGCGATCACCGTCGATGGTGCGACTGGCGTCGGCTGGGGCACCGCTGTCCTGGGCGACCTCCCGGCTGGCAACATCCTGCTGCTGGGCGCGGTCAGCTACCTGAGCTTCACCACGGCCTCGGCTTCGGTCCAGGCAGCCTTCGACGGCGACTACTCGATCGGCACGGCTCCGACCGCTGACGCTTCGCTGTCCGGCTCTGAGGTGGACATTGTCCCCTCGACCGCCCTGGGCGCGGCCACCGCCAAGGTCAGCCCCCGTGCACGTGGTGTGTCTACGACCTCGCTGAACGGGGCCATCCTGGACAACACCGACGGCTCGCTGGAGCTCAACCTGAACCTGCTCATCGACGACGCCAACATCAGCGCCGACGATGTAGCCTTCACCGCCGACGGCGAGCTCATCCTGCTCTACGCGGTTCTGGGTGACGACTAAGCAACCGCGCGAGGAGCATTCGCATGAGCGACAAGACTGCAGCGATCATCAAGGCTCTGGCCCAGCTGGACCCGGCTAACCCCGACCACTGGACCGGTGACGGCCTGCCCCGGCTCGACGCCATCAAGGGCGTGAGCGGCATCAAGCGTGAAGACGTGACGGCCGCCGCTCCGCAGTTCACCAAGGACAACCCGACCCTGGAAGCTCCGGCTGCCCAGGGTGGTGAAAGCACGAGCGGCCAGGGTGCTGACGCTGACCCGACGCCTCCGGCCGCCGACGAAGGCGCTGGCGACGAAGGCGAGCAGAACGGCGATGACGGCGCTGCCCAGGGCAACCAGGACGAGCAGGACGAAGCCGAGCAGGAAGCCGAAGCTGGCGACCTGGACGAAGCTGAGCTTGCCCTCCTGGAGGCCAAGGCCAAGCTGGAAGAAGCCCAGGCTGTGGCGAACGAAGCCCAGAAGGCGGTGGTGGTGGCCCAGGCCGAGCACGACCGCATTGTGGAGCTGCGTGACGCCAACAAGCGGCCGCACCAGGACATGGAAGACCGGCTGGCCTTCATCCGCCGCCAGCAGCAGATGCGCGCTCAGCGCGCGGGGGCTTCGGCCGAGCTGCTCAAGGGGCTGGACCTCACCAAGCTGGACCCGCGCTCCCCGCTCGATCGCTCGATGGCTCGCAAGCAGGGCTTTGGTCACCGGCCGCGTCCGCAGCTGCCGCTGAAGACTGGCGAGTAAGCCGGTGACCCGGCTCGCCACCTTTGGCGGCGCGCTGGCTGGCCGTCTCCAGGCTTCGCTCTACCACGCGCGGTCGAAGCGCCGCGCCGTGCGCAATGCGGGGCGGCCTGCGCTGGACGCCCTCGACCCGCCCACGATCAGCGGCACCCCGCAAGTCGGTGTGCAGCTGACGGCCGATGCTGGCACCTGGGACGGCGACCCGGCTTTCACCTACACCTGGCGCGCGGGGACCGACCAGGTCGGCACCGGCTCGACCTACACCCCCGTGCTGGCTGACCAGGGCAAGAACATCACCGTCACCGTGACGGCCCAGAACCGCTGGGGCTCGAAGAGCGCCACCAGCGCGGCTGTGGGCCCGGTGGCCGCCGCATAGGAGGGCCCCATGGCATTCACTGTTGAGGACGGCACCGGGGTAGCGAACGCCAACGCCTACATCGCCGTGGCCTTCGCCGACAGCTACTTCGCCGACCGGGGCATCACCGCCTGGACCGGCTCGAACACGGTGAAGGAGCAGGCCATCATCAAGGCCACCGACTTCATCGAGACCCGCTGGGGCGATCGCTTCCTGGGCTCCCCGGAGTTCCTCGACCCGCGTCAGCCCCTGAGCTTCCCGCGCCTGGACCTGTACGACCGTGCTGGGCAGCTGGTCGAAGGCATCCCGGAGAAGCTCAAGAAGGCCACCGCTGAGTACGCCTTGCGTGCTCTCAGCGGCGAGCTCATGCCCGACCCGGTCACCGATACGAGCGGGGCGATGGTCATCGGCAACCGCCAGAAGGTCGGCCCTATCGAGACCGAGGTGACCTACGCTGCCTCCAGCCAGGGCTCCACTGTCCTCAAGCCCTACCCGGCCGCCGACCGGCTCCTGAGCGAGTATGTGCGCGGCAGCCAGGCGCGAGCCATCCGCTGATGGCGGGGGTCGACTACAATGCTCTGGCCGCCACGGCTAGGGGCCTTGTGGAGGCCAACGGCCGCCAGGTGACGCTGCGCAAGCTGGCGACCACCCCGGCCGACGCCAACAAGCCCTGGAGGGGCGCTGCAAACCCGGCAGGTGCTCCTGCGGCCCAGGCCACCCCCTACGGGGTCGCTGTGCCACCTTCCAGCGCGGTCGCTCTGGGCATGTCCACCAAGGACACTGACCTGGTGAAGCGGTCGGAGCAAATCTTCATCCTGACCCCGGTCGCTGGGGAGACGCTCGACTACTCGACCATGACCGAGCTGGTGGACGGCTCCGAGCCCTACCGCATTGTCGCGGTGGAGAAGCTGCGCCCGGCTGACGTGACCCTGCTCTACTTCGTGGGAGTGGCCCGATGAGCTTGACCGTTGAGCAGGCCCGCGACGAGATGAGTGCCCTCTTCAAGGCCGCCTGGGGCAACCGCGCGGTCATCTGGGACGGCCTTCCTGGCGAGCCGCCTTCCGGCCGCACTCCCTGGGCCCGGTTCACCATTCGTCACTTCGAGGGCGGCGCGGCCTCGATCAGCCGCCGCAAGTTCCGCCGCCAGGGGACGATCTTCATCCAGCTCTTCACCCCGGTGGGAGATGGCTTGTCCACGATGGACCCTCTGACTAAGATCGCCATGGACGCCTATGAAGGTCAATCGACGGCTGGCGGCGCGTGGTTTCGCGACGTCCGCTGCAGGGAGATCGGTCCAGACGGCGACTGGTATCAGGTCAATGTTCTCGTGGACTTCGAGTACGACGAGATCAAATAGGCGCTCAGGAGGTAGGCAATGGCCCAGGTGAACAAGATCGACAGCAACATCACGGGGCTCCGCTATGCGGAAGAGGCCTCGCTGAAGACCCTGCCCGGCAGCCCGGTCTGGTACCCGCTGGAGCCGAACAGCTACAATGACTTCGGCGGCCAGCTCACCAAGATGGCCCGCAATCCGATCAACCCCTCTCGCCAGCGCAAGAAGGGCGTGGTCACCGACCTGGAGGCTTCGGGCGGCTTCAACTCCGACCTGACCCAGACCAACCTGCAGGACCTGCTGCAGGGCTTCTTCTTCGCCGACTTCCGCCGCAAGGGCGAGAGCTCGGACATCCCGGCCGTCGATGGTACCAACGACGAGTACGAGATCACCGACACCTCGGACTTCTACGTCGGCAGCCTGGTGTACGCCACCGGCTTCACCAACACGGCGAACAACGGCCTCAAGCTGGTCGACACCGTGACCGCCAGCACTTCCATCGCGGTCGCTGAAGACCTGGTAGCCGAGGCTTCGCCCCCGGCGACCAGCAAGCTCGTGGTGGTCGGCTTTGAGGGCACGACTGGCGACCTGGAAATCGACGCCACTGGCACCCTCCCGGCGCTGATCAGCACCACCAAGGACCTCACCCAGCTCGGCCTGGTGGTCGGCGAGTGGGTGTTCATCGGCGGTGACGAGGCCGGTGAGCAGTTCGCCAACGAAGAGAACAACGGCTTCAAGCGGGTCCGCACGATCGCCGCCAACCGCATCGAGTTCGACAAGAGCGATGCGGCCATGACGACCGATGACGGCTCCGGCAAGACCATCCGGGTCTTCACCGGCCGTATGCTCAAGAACGAGCTCGGCTCGCTCATCAAGCGCCGCACCTACCAGCTGGAGCGCACCCTGGGTGCCCCGGATGATGCTTCGCCCTCGCAAATCCAGTCGGAGTACCTGGTCGGCGCGGTGCCTAACCAGCTGACCATGAACATCCCGACTGCCGACAAGGTCAATGCCGACCTCACCTTCGTGGCGCTCGACTACGAGACCCGGAGCGGCGCGGTCGGGGTGAAGAGCGGCACCCGCCCCTCGATCACCGAGGCTGACGCCTTCAACACCAGCTCGGACGTCACCCGCCTGCGCATGGCGCTGGTCTCGAACACCGACGAAGCGCCCACCCCGCTCTTCGCCTTCGTGACCGAGGCCACGCTGTCCGTGAACAACAACGCTTCGGCCGCCAAGGCGGTCGGGGTCCTGGGCGGCTTCGACACCATCGTGGGCACCTTCGAGGTGAGCGGCAACATCACCGCCTACTTCTCGAACGTCTCGGCTGTGGAAGCGGTGCGCGCCAACTCGGACGTGACCATCGACTTCGCAGCGGTGAAGAACAACGCTGGCTGGGTCATCGACCTGCCGCTCATCTCTCTGGGCGATGGGCGGGCGAACGTGGAGCAGGACCAGGCGATCACCCTGCCGGTCTCCATGGACGCGGCGACGGCGGCCTCGATCGACACCAACATGGACTACACCCTGGCCATGGTGTTCTTCGACTACCTGCCCGACCTGGCCGACGGCTAACCCGTGGGGGCCGGGATAGCCCCCAACAACCCGTGAGAAAGAGGAGCTCTCACCATGTCCATGTACAAGCAGTTCCAGACCGACAGTAACCTGGAGAAGACCGGCATCGACCTCGACTACGGTGACTTCATCATCACCGTGGCGCGCGCTGGCGGCTCGAACCGCAAGTTCGAGAAGACCCTGGAAGCGAAGACCAAGTCGGTCAAGCGCGCCATCCAGACCGAAACGCTCGACCCCGAACGCGGCAAGGCCATCCTCCGGGACGTGTATGCCGAGGCTGTGGTGCTCAAGTGGGCAGTGCGCGTCCTGGCTGACGACAAGGGCAAGCCGCTCACCCCGCTGCAGCTGGCGACCGAGACCGACGGCAACACCGTCTTCGTCGAGGGCATCGAAGGTCCGAATGGCGACGTGATGGAAGCCTCCCCGGCGAACATCGCGGCCACCTTCAAGGCGCTCCCGGACCTGTTCGCTGACGTCCAGGAACAGGCCCAGAAGGTCGCTCTGTTCCGGCAGGCGGTCCAGGAAGCCGAGGCAAAAAACTAACAGCGGTCCTTCTCTACTCCCTGGAGCAAGGTCCGCTCGAACAGAAGATCATCCGGGATTGCATGCAGCGAAGGCTGCCGCTGCCTGACCGGATACAGAACGCCCCGGAGCTGGAGCTCGGCCTTGAGCTCTACTACGGGGCCTTCTGGGACCTTGACAGCTGCAGGCCTCTGGGCATGGGGGAGGGACCGATACCGTGGATTGCCATCGAGCAGTACGCTCAGCTGAACGACATCGTGGGGGACCAGCGTGAGATGCTGCACTTCCACATTCGTCAGCTGGACAACGCCTACCTCCAGCACCGCGCCTCCAAGATGAACAAAGGAGGGTCCTGATGGCAGGCCTAGGAGACTTCGCGCATCGCATCCGCCGCCGAGGCCGCCAGGTCGAGGAAGGGGTGAACCGCATTGTGCGCAAGGTGGCGCTCATAGCCGACCGGGAGCTCGTGCTGGAGACCCCGGTCGACACCGGCCGCGCGCGCTCCAACTGGCAGGTCTCCCTGGGCTCCCCGATCACGTCCCAGCGCGAGCCCTACGCCCCCGGTGAGGGCCTGGGCAAGGCTGAGGGGCAGAACGCGGCCGGGGCCCTGGCACAAGCCCAGGAGCGCATCGGGAAGCGGCGCACTGGAGAAACCGTATACATCACCAACAATGTCGACTATATCGGACCCCTGAATGACGGCACGTCAGCTCAGGCCCCGGCTGGCTTCGTCCAAGCGGCGATCACCAGGGCAGTGAAGGCGGTACGAAGCGAAAGGGTCTTCGATGGCGACTGAACGCATTGAGATCATCGTCTCGGAGCGAGGCACCCGTACCGTCCGCCGGAATATCGAGGACATCGGGAGCGGCGCGACGAGGGCCGAGGGTGCGGTCTCGCTCCTCAACCGCGCCCTCGGCCTCATAGGTGGGGCGCTCGCTGTGCGCGAGCTGGCCCGTCTAGCGGATGTCTACACCAACCTGCAGAACCGGCTCAAGCTGGTCACCACCGACACCCAGAACCTGGCGCGGGTGACCGATGAGCTGTTCGCAATCTCGAACCGAACCCGAAGCAGCTACGAGGCCACCGCGACCATGTATTCGCGCGTGGCACTGGCAGCCAAGGACCTGGGCATCTCCCAGCAGGAGCTGCTCAACTTTACCGAAAGCCTCAACCAGGCGGTGATCATGTCGGGCGCATCGGCGGTCGAAGCCGAGAACGCCATGATACAGCTGTCCCAGGGCCTGGCCTCTGGCGCGCTCCGGGGCGATGAGCTCCGGTCGGTGATGGAGCAGCTGCCCTACGTGGCGGACGTCATCGCCAACCAGCTGGGGGTCACGCGCGGCGAGCTGCGCAAGATGGGTGAAGATGGCAAGATCACGGCAGACATCGTGCTTGAAGCCTTCCGCAATGCGCGCGGTGAGCTGGCGGACAACTTCGCCAAGACCATCCCGACGATCGGCCAGAGCATCACCGTTCTCAAGAACAACGTGATCGAGCTCTGGGGCGAATTCGTCACGACCAGCGGCATTGCCCAGGGGCTGAGTCAGGCCATCCTCATCCTGGCGAACAACCTTGACAAGATCATCCCGCTCGTTCTGGCGGTCGGTGGAGCCTTCGCCGCGTGGCAGGTCACGGCCACCATCATGGGCATCCTGGGGCCGATGATCGCGCTGGAGCGCGCCCTGGGCGCAACCTCGATCGCTGCTGCGCTCGCCTCCCTGAGCATGAAGGGCCTGCAGGGTGCCGTGAACGGCTTGACCGCCGCGATCGCTGCCAACCCGCTTGGAGCTATCCTGGTAGCCGTCACGGCGGCCATCGCCCTCTTCGTGGCCTTCGGCGACGAGATCAAGGTGACTGAGGACGGGGTGGTCTCGCTCAAGGACGTGGTCATCGCTGCCTTCCAGCTGATCTGGGAGAGCATCTCCGGGGTGGTGGCTGCCTTCCAGGTCGCCTGGGACGCTGCGATCAAGGCGGTGAACGCTCTGTTCCAGGCCTTCGGTACGACGGTCAGCGCGGTCTTCTCGGCAATCCTCCAGCTCGCCAAGGCGCTCATCAACGCCTACATCGGGGTGTGGGTCTTCGCCTTCCGAGCGGTCAACCTGATCTGGAACAACTTCCCCGGCTTCATGGACGCCCTCTTCGTGCAGGTGGTCAACCTGGGCGCGGCGGCGGCCGAGAAGCTGCTCAACGCCTGGCAGGTGCCCCTTCGCCTGATCGCTCAGGGCCTGAGCATCATCGACGATGAGGCAGGAGCGGCGCTCAGCGGCTTCCTGGACAATTTCAACGTGACCATCCCCCGTGCCCAGGTGAGCGCGGCTGGCAAGCAGTTCGGTCAGGACCTGAGCGCAGCCGCGAACGAGAGCTTCACCACCGACTTCGTGGGCAATGCCGTCGACGCGGTTATGGCCCGCGCGCGCCAGAACGCTCTGGCCGACCAGGGTGAAGAGAGCCCCCTCGCTCCTGGTGGCCCCCGGAACCTTCCGGCTACGCTGGAAGACGCGGCGAAGAAGACCAAGGACCTGGAGGATGCTGAGAAGGCAGCCCAGAGGGCGCTCCAGGACTGGCTCAAGGACATCGACCGGGAGGTCCTGCTCCTGGGCATGTCGAACCGTGAGCGCGAGCGCGCTGAGGAGCTCTACCGGCTGGAAGACGCCATGAAGCGGCAGCTCACTGCCAGCGAGCGCGAGCTGGCCAACGCGCGCCTCGACAGCCTCCAGGCGGCGCGGGACAATAAGTACCTGTCCGACTATCGCCAGGACCTTGAAGACGAGAACAGCCTGCTGCGGCTGACCGGCCGGGAGCACGAGCTGCGCTCGGAGCTGCTCTCCATCGAGCGTGACCTGGGCCGCTCGCTCACTCCGGTCGAGCGTGAATGGCTGACCGTTCTCCTGCAGCAGAACGCTGCCCTCCGGGGCCAGAACGAGCTGCTGAACGCCACGGTCGGTGCGCGCCAGGAGATGTTCGACAAGATCGGTGACGCCAAGACCCTGGTGCAGGACCCGACCAGCGGCTTCACCCAGGGTGACGCATTTAGCCAGCTGGTCGGCAACGGTGAGCTGGGGACGTACTTCGAGGGCACCAAGGCCCAGATGGACGCCCAGATGGAGATGTACAACAACCAGTTCATGCAAATCCAGGCGCTCCGGGATGCGGACCTGATCGACGCTGAGAGCTACAATCAGGCCCTTGGTGCGCTGGACAGCAAGATGTGGGAGCTGCGCATGACCAACGCCACCAAGACCCTGGGGGCCCTGTCCGGGCTGCAGCGGTCGAAGGTGAAGGAGGTCGCTGCGATCGGCAAGGCAGCGGCGGTGGCTCAGGCCACCATCGACGGCATTGCTGCGGTCCAGGCCGCCCTGCGCGGTCCTCCTGGGCCCCCGTTCTCCTACGCCATCGCCGCTGCAACGGCGGCCATGACCGCCTCGAACATCGCACAAATCCTGTCCACCCCGACCGGCTTCATGACGGGTGGTACGATGCGCGTTGGCGGCACGGGTGGCCCTGACAGCCAGATGGTCGCCTTCCGGGCCACCCCCGGCGAGCAGATCAGCGTCAAGACCCCTGCCCAGGTGCGCAAGGGCTCCGGGGCCTTCGCTGGCGAGGGCGGTGGCGGGGGCCAGCAGCCTGCGCGCGTCCGGGTGGTGAACGTGATTGACCCAAGGGAGGCTCTGGCCGCATTCGATACCGCTGACGGCGAGCAGCTGGTGACCAACATCATCGAGCGCAACGCCAGCACCTACCGCCGCATCCTGGGAGCAACCTAATGGCCTTCACCTCTGGAACCGCCACCGACTACCACGACCTGCTGGACAAGCTCCGGCTGTACCTCGTGGCCCAGGGCTGGACCGAGCTCAACTGGGACGCCCCCGCTGGGCTGACCGACACGGCTACTCTCCAGGTGCGCGGCCCCGGCGCTGGGGCTGACAAGCAGGTGTTCATCAACATCCAGACCACTTACCGTGGCTCGGACAACTCGTACGCCTGGCAGCTACGCGGGGCGATCGGCTACGAGCCGGGGGCGGACTGGGGCACCCAGCCTGGCGAGAGCCCTCAGGTCTTCTACAACCTGTGGCCGAACAGCATCGACTACTGGTTCTACGTGAACGACCGCCGCTTCATCGTGATCGCCAAGATCGGCATCGTGTACATCCCGATGTACGCTGGCTTCTTCCTGCCCTTCGCCACCCCGGCCGAGTACCCCTTCCCGCTCTACGTGGCTGGAAACATGAGCGAGCTGCAGGTGTACAACTACGGCCAGGCCCACAATCGCTTCTTCGTGGACCCCGGCATCAACTCGGCCTATTACCGCCGCCGCCTGGACGGTACCTGGGGCGCGCTGCGCAACCACGGCACCGGCATCGAGCTCGACAACGTGTTCTCCGAAGAGAGCATCCACATGTGGCCTCACCGCTGCGGCCGTGCAGACGGCCGGGACGACCTGGGGTACTGGGAGAACATCTGGCTGCAGAACATGCGCCCGAACCTGAGCGGCGAGCTGCCCATGTTCACGCCTCATGTCATTGACACCCAGCGGCGACTGATGGCGGGGGCTCTCGACGGCACGTACATCACCGGGGGCTTCAACCGAGTGCCGGAGCAGACCGTCACCCTGGGCTCCCGCACCTTCCGCTTGTTCCCGAATGTCTTCCGGTCGAGGCCGCGCGACTTCATGGCCATTGAGGAGATCGCCTAATGACCTACACGACCACGACGGCCACCGACGTGAAGGACCTGCTCGGAAAGATCAGGGACTTCGCCGTCACCGACGGCTGGACGGCTGCTTACGATGATGTGGCCTCCAACGGCCGCCTGGGGCTGTCCAAGGGGAATTGCAAGGTCTCCTTCCAGAGCGCCAACCTCACCCGAACCGACGAGGTCAATGGCGGCACCCTTAACGACAGCCGCATTCGCATGGCCCTGTGCACGGCCTTTGCTGGGGGTGTGACGACCTACTGGGGCCACACTGGCTCCCTCTGCACCGGAGACGGGGACGTGGACACGGTCGAGACGATCGACCTGTATGGCCCGTTCGCTAACGTGTGGCTGTTCAGCAACGCGGCTGAGACCCATGTCCATGTCGTGGTGCAAAGCGCCTCGAACCGCTATAGCCATCTTAGCTTCGGCATCGTCGACGAGCACGGCCTGAGCCAGCCGGACGTGGCCTATGTGGCTGGCAACAACTATGTGTGGTGGCCGGACAACTCTGACTTCACCTCGAACAACAGCTGCGACTTCAACTGGCCGGGGAGCTCGGCACACAACATCGGCTACTTCATGGAAGGCAACCAGAACGTCTTCATCCCGGACGGCCTGCTCGACCCCTCCCTGGGCTTTGCAGACGGCGACGTGATGACCAGGAGCATCTGGGGCACCCACAACCGAGGGTGGACCGCCAGTGAGTCCTGGCAGAATTCGAGCAGCCGCTGGGCCGACTTCTTCCTGGGGGTGAACAACGACGTCACGACCGGGGGTGTGCCGCTAACGACCCTGCCCCTGATCTACAGCAATGGCTCCAACTACGTGTTTCTTGGCAGCCTTCCGGACCTGCGCCTGGTGAACATGGGCAGCCTGTCTCCCGCCCAGGAGATTGTCTATGGCTCGGACACCTGGATGGTGTTCCCGATGAAGCAGAAGGGGGAGCGAGCGGCCACCAACTATGGGGCCAACCCCGAACCGCGCTGCAATTCGATCGAGTATGGCTTCGCCTTCAAGAAGGTGGTGTGATGATTGTCGAGGCCAGCATCCGAGGCCTGATTGGCGGGACCACCTATGGCGACGCTGACATGGACTTTTTCACCGCTGACCCGGTGACGGCTGTTGGCGTAGTCGAACCTGCCTTCCCGTCGACGAGCGGCTCCCTAGTCTCGCCTTCCCCGACCACCCTGCCCTCAGAGGTGGTGGTCGCCGTGCGCTCGTTTACCGGGGACTTCTACTACCGCGTGTGGGCCATCCCGCTGACCCTGAGGGCCCAAAATCCCCGCGTTGGCACCCCCATTCCGTTCTTCATCTGGAACGCCTTCCCGGACCCGTACACCAACGACCTGACGACGATCACCGCTTCGGGCGACGAGACCATCACCCTTAGCGTGAGCGCGCCGCCCACCTTCGCTGCGGTGGAGATGCGCGAGGTCACGGTCACGATCAACAATACCGACGTGAACGAGATCGATGCGGAATTCCTTTTCACCTTCGAGCTCGGCTCGGCCGAGTTCAACTTCCTGGCGACGGTGTTGGAGTTCATCTTCATGCGCCCCGACCCACCGATTGGTGAGAAGTGGGAGTGGCTGACCGATGTGCTGCGCTCCTGGGGCGGCAAGGAGCAGCGAGTGGCCCTGCGCAACTACCCGCGCCGCTTCATCGACTACCAGCTGGCCGTGGAGAACGAAGCCGACCGGCGCGAGCAGTACCGGCGCTGGCACAAGTCGATCAACATCGACGTGATGATGCCACTGTTCCAGTACGCGGGGACCGTCACCCAGACCGCTCCCCTGGGCTCGTCGACCCTCACCCTGGACCTTTCCAGCGTGGACATCCGCGACGGCGAACCGGCCGTGCTCGTCCACCCCGGCAACGAGCAAGGTGAGCTGGTGATCGTGGATACGGTCGGCCCAGGCACGGTGACACTGCAGGCTCCGCTGACCTTCGACGTGCCTGCTGGTATGATACTTTCCCCGGCGCACCGGGGGCGGGTCAACAACAACACCGGGGTCAAGATGCGCTCGGTCACCGGCAACGTGGACCTGAATGCCCAGGTGTTCGACGATCGAGCTACCTTGGTGCGGCCCAGCGCCACGGTGACGGTGGACACCTACCAGTCCATTCCGCTGCTCGACCGCCGCCCACTGGCCGAAGGCGACGTTGGCGAGCTGTTCGACGGCGGCTTCCAGGACATCGACTACGACACCGGGGCCCAGGAGCGCAAGAGCGCCTGGGAGCACCCGCTCTTCGCTGGCACCCGCAACTACCTCGTGCAGCGGGTCCTGGAGCCCGACGAGATGGACTGGTGGCGGCTCTTCCTGGAGGGCTGCAAGGGGCAGCAGAACCCATTCCTGCTGTCTACCTTCCGAGAGGACCTTACGGCCATCTCCGAGCCCCTCCCTGGCGGTTCGGAGCTCATGGTGGCCGAAGGCTACTACGTGGATGACCTGTTCCCCTACGAGCCCTACAAGCGGCTGGAGATCGAGCTGAGTGATGGCTCCCTGCTGCGCACGGCTGTCACCGACGCTCTGCTGGAGGAAGATGGGTCGGCGACCCTCACCCTGCTGGAGCCCTTCGGGGTGGCGACCGATATTGTCCGCATTTCTTTCCTGAGCCTTGCCAGGCTGGCCAGTGATACGGTAGAATGGCAGCACGACCACCTCACCTCGACGGTGGAAATCAAGATTAAGGCGATCGACCAGTGAGCTACGACACCTTCGAGCAGTCGGTCCACGACGCAGCGCCGATTGAGGTGTACAAGTTCATCGGCAGCTTCGAGACCTACCGCTATACCTCGTACCACGAGCAGGTGGTGGTCGGCGGGGAAACCTACGTCCCGGTGCCGCTCAAGCGAAGCGCGGTCAAGGTCGGCACCCAAGAGGACAGCTCGCTCGTCCTGGAGATCACCATCCCCTTCGACCTGGGGATGGTGATCGACTACGCCTACTCGAACACCCCTCCCAGCCTGAGGGTCGAGGTGCGCCGCGTTCACTACGGCTCCGACTTCGCCACCGACTGGAGGATGCTCTGGTCTGGCTTCGTCACCTCGTTCACCGTCACCGGCCGAGAGGCCAAGATCACGGTTCCCGCGATCTTCGACCGGGTGCTCCGGGGCGATGTGCCTTCGGCCTATTACCAGACCCCGTGCAACCACACGCTATACGATGGCCGCTGTGGCGTCAGCCGAGCAGCCAACACCACCGAAGCTGTGGTAGTCGAGGTCGCTTCGCTCGCCATTGAAGTGGACAATGACGGGGTGGCGGACAACGCCCTGGCGGCCGGGGAGGTGATCAACCAGCGAACCGGCGAACGGCGGCTGATCATGTCGAACGTGGCGAACACGATCAACATCAACTTCCCCTTCGTCGACTGCCAGGTGGGCGATGAGGTTCAGCTGGCCAAGGGCTGCGACCTGGCCTTCTCCACCTGCGTCAACGTCTTCTCCAATGGGGCGCGGTTCGGGGGCCATCCATTCATGCCGGGGGACAACCCCTACGAGGGGAGTTTCGGCTGATGTGGTTTGTCTTCGTAGCCATCGCTGCACTGACCGTGGCCATGCTGTTCCTCATGCCCACGCCCAAGTTCGAGAACGCGCGCGCCTCGTCCCTGGACGACCTGCGCTTCCCTCAGGCGAAGGAAGGCATGCCTGGCGCGCTCGCCCTGGGCACCGTCCGGGTCCGAGGGCCGAACACCATCTGGTACGGCGACTTCGAGGCAGTGCCGATCAAGAAGAAGGTCAAGACTGGCCTATTTTCGTCGAAGAAGGTGATCGTGGGACACGAGTACTACCTCGGCTTCGACATGGCGCTCGCCCTGGGCCCAGCGACCAAGATCAGGAAGCTCTGGTGGGACAAGGACGTGATCTGGGAGGGCTCGGTCACCGCGTCCGGCACCGCGATCAACATCAACCTCCCGAACCTCTTCGGCGGCAAGGAGAAGGGCGGTGGCTTCTGGGGTACCTTGCGGTGCTACATGGGCACCTTCGCCCAGAGCGTGAACACCTACCTGGAAGGAGCCATTGGCGACCCCCTGGGCGTACCGGCCTACAACGGCTGGGTCCGCATCGTGTTCGAGAAGGTCTGCATCGGCGAGAGCCCCCAGCTCCGGGCCCTTTCGGTCGAGCTGCAGAACCTCACCAACGGGGCTGGCCTGGCCAACCCCTACATCGGTGACGACCTCAACCCGGCCGAGCTCCTGTACCAGCTGCTGACCCTCCAATGGGGCGGCATGGACGTGAGTGCCTCCGAGCTCGACCTGGACAGCTTCATCGCGGCCGGGGCCACCCTCTACACCGAGGGCAACGGCATGTCACTGCTCATCACCAGCGCCACTCAGGGCAAGCAGGTGATCGGAGAGGTGCTGCGCCAAATCGACGGGACGCTGTACCAGGACCCGGAGACCGGCAAGCTCGTGCTCAAGCTCATCCGGGACGACTACGACATTGAGAGCCTGCCGGTGCTCGACGAGAGCAACATCATGGCGGTTCGCTCGTTCTCGTCGACCCTCTGGGAGAACACGATCAATCAGCTCCGGGTCTCCTACACCAACCGGGAGAACAACTACGAGCAGGGCATGGCGATGGCCAAGGACATGGCCAACATCAACGCCCAGGGGCGGCTCAAGTCTTCGGTCGCTTCCTACCCTGGCGTGACCAATGCTGAGCTGGCGAACGTG
>DAIRDB010000029.1:34848-42865 GCA_036796405.1 Gammaproteobacteria bacterium
GTTCAAGGTGACGCTGGAGCTCAACCGCATGCCTGCCGACTTGCGGCCGGGCGACGCCTTCCTCTGGGCCTGGGACGAGTACCAGATCGACCAGGTTGTCATGCGCGTCCAGAAATTCAACATGGGTGAGCTGCTGAATGGCAAGCTCGTGGTCGAGGCGCTGCAGGACCAGTTCGCCATCGGCAACACGGTGATCAGCAGCCCAGGAGGGTCGGGGTGGACCCCGGTGCCCAGTCTGCCTGCGAGCTCAGCCTCTGACCGGCTCGTGCGCGAGGGCCACTACTTCTTCTACCAGGCGGCCGAGGTCCAGGGCGACCTCATTGCCAACCGCTCCGGCATCCTGGTGGCCGCCCCTCAGCCCAGCGGGGCGACTTCGGCCGAGGTGAACGCATCCACCGACGCGGGGGCCACCTACTCGGTGGTCGAGGAAGCCTACGTGTTCACCCCGGTCGGCACCCTCCAGACCACGATCAGTGCCACCGCCTCCTTGGGCACTGGCGTCATCGCCACGGTCGACGTGAGCGGCTTCACCGCTGACGACCTGGAGACCTTCACGGTCGCTGAGCGCAACGCGGGTGGAGGCCTGTTCATAATCGGCACCGAGTACTTCCTCTACGAGACGGTGACAGACCTGGGAGGCGGTACCTTCCGGCTCGGCAACGTGTGGCGCGCGCTCCTGGACAGCGCCCCGGTGGCGCACTCCATCGGAGCCAAGGTCTACATCCTCAGCGGCGACAACTTCGTGGATGACACCTTCCCCGGCGACGCGGCGCTCCGGGTCAAGATGCGTACCCAAACCATCAACGAGACGATGGACCTGGACGATGTGCCGTACGATAGCCTCACGCTGAAGAACCGCGTCTGGCGACCCGCTTGCCCAGCCAACATCAAGTTCGACGGTGGCACGGCCTTCACCGGCCCGGCCAACGCCAGCGGCTCGCACACGATCACCTGGGCCAACCGGGACCGAACGAGCGCCACGGTGCGCAAGATCACCGACAGCACGAGCGAGTACGAGGCAGGCCAGCGCACCGTCTTCCGCTACCGCAAGAACGCTGGAGCCTGGACCACGGTCACGCTCGACCCTGGCGTCACGAGCTGCACCTTCGACGCTGGCGCGGTCGGGTCCGATACGGTGGACTACGAGCTCTACTCGACCCGCGACGGGGTGGACAGCTACAACAAGTGGACCTTCTCGGCCGTGGCTGGCGGCTCGTCTGGCTCCAGCGGTGGCGGCTCTGCCCCGGACACTGGCGGCTCTGCCCCACCTGACGACCAGTCCCCCTACGTGCCGCCGCTCGACGGCCTCAGCATCGTGTTCCCGTTCGGCGAGACGATTGGCACCTACCCGATCGACATCCCGATCACGTTCGACATCGACATTGCGGACAACTTCGCTGGCTCGAACGCTGACGTGCGGACCAACCCGGCCGACGGCACGAAGACGTTCACCATGAAGGTCAACGGCTCCAGCGTAGGCACTGTTGCGATCACGACCGGGGGTGCTGTAACCTTCAACACCACCGGAGCTGGCCTCAGTCTGGTCGCGGGCGACACGCTTACCTGTGAGCCCCCGTCCCCTGAGGACAGCGCAATGGCCGGGGTGACCATTAGCATCGCGGGAACGAGGCCAGCCCCATGACCATCCTCTTTGCAGGCAACCAGCTGTCGGACTTCTTGCTGCCGAACGCCAACGCGGCTGAGTCCACCACTGCAGGCCGCTTTGACAGCGCCTGGGTGCCCAACGGCATCAACCTGATCAATTACGGCAGCGCGCCACTCCTAACCCCTGTCTTCGCGTCACAGACTAACGTCTGGATACACTTCGAGGCGCGGCCAGGGATTATCGACACCAGCACGGGTGGCAACACGACCACTGCTCTCTGGCTCAGGGTATACGACAGCAGCGGCGTCGAGCGTTTCCGCTTCCATAGCGGGTCAGGCATCTCCATCATCGCCTCATATTACAACGGGTCTTCCTGGGCTGTCATTGGAACGAGCCCAGGCGGGGCGATGAGTAACGGGAGGCAGCAGTTCGACATAAACATTGATATCCCGAACAACAAGATTTACGTCTATGTCGACAGAATACTCATCCACACTTACAGTGGAACGCTCGGCTCCAATGTCGCGCAAGTGGGCCTGAACAGCTTCGACAACGGCGACCCGGCGATGTATTCTCAAATCATCATCGCTGATGAGTCCACTCTGTGGTTCAAATACAAGCTCGACTTGCCGAACGCGAACAGCTCGACGAATACGGCCTTCACTAACGACTACACTGCTGTCGACGAGGTCATTCTCAGCGACGCAGACTACATCTCTTCGGGGACTGCTGGGCAGGTCGAGACGTTCAAGGCCCCAGCCAGGAGCTTCGGCACCTACACGGTGTTGGCGGTGGTGCTCAACTATCGCGCTCTGCGGGGCACGACTGGTCCCCAGAAGATACGCGGGGTACTCACCATCTCCGGGGTCAACTACGAGACGGCCGACCGTTCGCTGGGGCTGGGCTTCACCAACTTCCGGGAATACTACACGACCAACCCGGCAACTGGCATCGCCTGGACCCCCACTCAAGCCGGGGACGTGAACCTTGAGTTCGGTGTGAAGAGTATCGCCTGATGGCGGCCGAAGTCCTAGTCTCCAGAGTATCGCTTGGCGCGGTTCTCGGCACTAACGGAGGCCTCGTCACGTCCCGCGTGAGCCTTGGTGCTGTGCTGGGCCTGAAGACCTCGACCGATATAGCGGTCAGCCGCGTCTCGATCGGCTTCGTGGTGAACACCGACCCTACCCTGGGCGGCACTATCCCCAGAAGGGCGGCCCAGATCATCGGCTAAAGGCTTGTCGCGGCAGAGCTCGTAAGGCATCTGTCAACGCCATCGTCGGAGGTGACGAATGGTTGCTGCACTCGCTTTCTTCAAAGGCCTCCCCTGGAAGTGGATTGGCCCCGGTCTCTTGCTCGTCGCGCTGGCGTTTCTCGTCGTGCGCGGCATCAACGCAGTGAAGGACTGGCGCGAAGACATCTACAACGAGGCCTATGCAGCGGGTCAACAGCAGGCCAACGCGGCCTGGCTGCAGACCCGGAACACAGAAGCGGCGCAAGCGATCGATCGCCTGAGCCAGCAGCTCGAAGACCGCGACACCGCCGTGCAAGGCTACCTGGCGGACATCGCCGACCGGAAGCCTCTGGTTCAACAGATCACGAGGGAGATCGACCGTTATGCGAGTACCCCTGCTGGCGCTACTGTGTGCCTCGATGCTGACGGGGTGCGGCTCGTCGAACAGGCCAGGGCCGCTGCCACCGCCTCCCCCGGCCGCCCCGGCACCAATCCCGGACCCGGACCCGAAGCTCGCTGAGCTATGCGGAGACCCGCCTTCGCTGCTCCTGGAGCCCGATGGCACGATGACCCGCGCTCAGGCGCTGCTCGCCTTCCAGGGGCTGTACCAGGCCTATGCCGAATGCGCGCGCCGCCACGCAGGGCTGGTCACCTCCTGGCCGAGGTAGCAGTCATGCCTATCGATCCGGAAACCCGCGACGAGCTCGAACGCATCGTGGCTGAGAGCGTTCGCCAAACGCTCATTCAGCTGGGCATCTCGACGCTGGACCCGCTGGAAATGCAGAAGGACATGCAGCACTTGCGCGAGTGGCGGAAGAGCATGGAAAGTATCAAGAGCAAGGCGATGCTGACGACCCTTGCCGTGTTCCTGTCAGGCATCCTGGCAGCGATGTGGCTCGGCTTCAAGGCCATCGTGCGAGGTTAAGGAGAACCGCAATGACCTACGTCCTGGGCAGCAAGAGCCTGCGCAATCTCGAAGGCGTTCACCCCGACCTGGTCAAGGTGGTGAAGCGCGCGATCGAGCTCACCGACCAGGACTTCACGGTCCAGGAAGGGCTGCGTACGACTGCAACTCAGCGTGAATACGTGCGCCGGGGCGTCAGCAAGACCATGAACAGCAAGCACCTCAAGCAGCCCGATGGCTTCGGCCACGCGGTGGACCTGGTGCCGTGGATCAACGGGCAGCCGCGCTGGGAGTGGCCGCCCATCTACAAGATCGCTCGTGCCGTGGACGACGCGGCCCAGGCCATGGGCGTGAAGCTCATCTGGGGTGGCGTGTGGGACCTTCGCATGGACGAGTACGGGGGCTCGGAAGCGGCCATGAAGGCAGCCGTCAACGCCTACGTCGACCGCCGCCGCGCTCTGGGCCGCACCGCCTTCATCGACGGCCCGCACTATCAGCTGGCATAGGAGGTTGCCCATGTTCTGGATCATTCTCACTCTCGTCCTGGCGGCCGCCGCGCTCGCCTTGTACTTCCACTTGCGTCCGAAGGCGCTCATGCCGCTCAAGGCGAGCCTGGCGCTCTGGTCGCAACAGCTGAACCTGGCTGTGTCGTTCGCCATCACCTACGTGATCGCTGACAACGGGCAGATCATCCACACGCTGATCGGGAAGCTCCCGGAGCCGTGGAACATGATCCTGGCACCGTTCGCTGGTTTCCTGGCCTTCATGGTGGTCAGCTACCTTCGCCTGGCACCCCAGGCCAAGCTCCAGCACCCCTCCCAGGTCGAGCCGCCTGCAGGTTAAGCAGCAAGGTCGAGCACGGTATTTGCCTGTAAGCCCAAGGGCTTAGGGTGGCCGTGCTCGACCTGCCGACCTGCTCGACTGGTTTGCGGTTCGCTAGGGATCGGGCCCAGGGTGGCACTGGAGCCCTAGTTACTCTACTCCTCCTCTTTTAAGTAGAGGGAGTAGAGTAAGTAGACTAACCCCTTGCGCCGCCAGCACTTTTCCGCGCTCGACTTGCCCCACCCTCCTGGGCTTAGGTCCAGCCAGTCGAGCGCCGGTCATGATTGCGTTGACGGCCTTCCCCGCGCCAGATGGTCGCCGTAGAAAAGGAGCACCGTGTGACCTACGAGTACAAGTCGACCCCCTTCAACCACCAGCGGGACACCTTCGAGGCATCGCGCGACCTAGCCGCCTACGGCATCCTGTGGGAGCAGGGCTGCGGCAAGACCAAGCCCACCATCGACACAGCCGCCTACCTCTACGAGAAAGGCGAGATCGACGCGGTCATTGTGGTCGCGCCCAGCGGGGTGCACCGCAACTGGCTGAGTGACGAGCTCCCGGCCCACCTGCCCGACCGGGTGGCGCGCCAGTCCAAGGCGCACGTGTGGGACACCAAGAAGGCGCGCAACGTCGGCACGACCAAGGACCGCGATGCGCTGCTCAAGCACAAAGGGCTCGCCTGGCTGCTGCTGAGCTACGACGGCGCGGTGACCGACCTGGCCAAGAAGTACCTGTGGAAATTCCTACGCCAGCGCCGCTGCCTCTACGTGATGGACGAGGGGCACAACATCAAGACCCCCGGAGCCAAGCGCACCAAGGCGCTGGTGGCCAGCGGCAAGTACGCTCCCTACCGCCGCCTGCTGACCGGCACCCCGGTGGCCCAGGGCCCGTTCGACCTCTACAGCCAGCTGAAGTTCCTTGACGAAGACATCTGGAAGCGGCACGAGCTTGATAGCTTCCGGACTTTCAAGTTTCACTTCGGCGACTGGTTCACCCGCGCTGAATGCGAGAAAGAGCTCGGCTACGACCCCGGCTATGACAAGCTGATCGAGTACAAGAACATTGACGAGCTCACGGCCATCCTGCAGTCGATCAGCAGCCGGGTGACCAAGGACGAGGTGCTGGACCTGCCGCCCAAGCTCTACAGCACCCGGTACTTCGACCTCAGCCCGGAGCAGGCCGACCTCTACGAGAAGCTCCGGGACGAGTACGAGGCCGAGCTCGAAGACGGGGCAGTGATCGACGGCAACCTGGCGATCGTCCGGCTGCTCAGGCTCCAGCAGATCATCAGCGGCTACGCCTACACCGATGACGATGAAGAGCCGGTGCGGCTCATCGGCGGCCGCAACCCGCTGATGGACCAGGTCGAAGAGGCGGCCGAAGGGCTCAGCCACCCGGCCATCATCTGGGGCCGGTTCCGCAAGGACATCGACCAGATCATGGAGCGGCTCGGCAAGCGCGCCGTCCGGTATGATGGTACGATGGACGATGACGCCTGCGAGCGCGCCAAGATGGCGTTCCAGGCCGGGGACGCTCAGTTCTTCGTAGGCAACCCGCAAAAGGGCGGCAGCGGCCTGACCCTCATCCAGGCGCGCACTGTGATGTACGCCACCAACAGCTTCAAGCTGATCGAGCGGCTCCAGAGCGAAGACCGCGCACATCGCATTGGCCAGGAGCACCCGGTCAACTATATCGACTTCGAGGGACGGCTACCCAGCGGTGCCCAGACGGTCGCGCGCCACATCATCAAGGCGTTGCGCCGCAAGTTCGATATCGCTGCCCAGATCACGGGCGACACGTTGAGGGAATGGCTATGAGCAAGGTCTTTGTCGTCCAAGACACCAAGTGGGTGGACCCGAAGGACGGGACGCTCAAGCCCAAGTTCGACTTCTCCCCGGCAGCAGAGTTTGGCGAGCTCGTGTTTCTCCTGGGCTCGAATGCCAGCCCCTTCAACCTGCCCCCGGTGCTGAGCGAGCTCCAGGAGCGGCTCAAGGACTTCGGCGATGACGACTACCTGCTGCTGGTCGGCAACCCCGTGCTCCTGGGCCTCGCAACCGCCATTGCCGCCGACTTCAATGACGGCTCGATCAACATGTTGCAGTGGAGCGGTGCCAAGCGCACCTACATCCCAGTAAAGGCCAACGGGGTGTTTGCTGATTGCCAGGACGAAGCGGCGTAGACAACATCGCTACCCAGGTGGGTAGCCGATCCGGGGCCCGTTCCGAGTAACGAAGAGCGGGCCCCACCCCATCACAGAAAGGGAGCACCAATGCACGACTACAGCGACTTCAAGGACGGCCCAGGCGACAACGTTCTGGCCCGCATCAGCGGCCTAGCCCTCGACCAGAAGGAGGCCGAAGCAGAGGTCGCCCGGTGCGAAGAGGCGCTCAAGAAGGCCCAGGAGCGGCTGCGCGACATCAGCGAGCACCAGCTGCCCGCGCTCATGGACGAAGCCGAGGTCAAGGAGTGCGTGACCAAGGACGGCATCAAGGTCAAGATCGTCGAGAAGATCAGGGGCTCCATCCCCAAGGACAATGCCGACCGCGCCTTCGGCTGGCTGGAAGAGCACGGCCACGGCAAGCTCGTCAAGCGCGAGTTCAAGATCGAATTTGGCAAGGGCGACGAGGCCTGGGCCAAGAAGTTCCAGCAGGACCTCGACAAGCGCAAGAAGAAGCTCAAGTACGAGGTGAAGCGCGGGGTGCACCCCTCGACGCTGGCCTCATTCGTGACCGAGCAGCTGCAGGAAGGGGTGGACATCCCGCTCGACACCTTTGGCGTGTACCGCCAGCGGTCGAGCAAGATCGACTTCAAGGACCCCGAATAACGAGATACCGTCACCTGGTTAGTGGTGAGCGCCCCGGCAGGGGAAAGGGCCGATGCGCGGGTGGCCCTAAAAGTGACCCCCGCTTTTGAAAGGAGGGCCATCATGGCCGGACAGAGCAAGGCAGTCGCCACCACCCCCAAGGGCGGTGCGGTAGCTGCATACGACTACGGAGCCGACGCGGGTGCGGGCTTCGAGGGCACCAGCGGTGCCGACCTCAGCATCCCGTTCATCAGCATCCTGCAGTCCAATTCGCCCCAGGTCGAAGAAGACAGCGACCGCTACAAGCCGGGGATGCTGGTCAACACGGTGACCGGCGACATCATCGACGCTGACGTTGCCAAGCAGGGCGCGGGTCAGCCGTTCCTGCCGGTCCACAAGGAAACCGCCTACGTCGAGTGGGTGCCGCGCGACAGCGGTGGCGGCTTCGTGGGCCTCCATGACCCGAATGGCGAGGTGGTCAAGAAGGCCATCGCTGCCAACGGCGGATCGCGCATCGGCAAGCTCACGCTGGACAACGGCAACGAGCTCATCGAGACGCACTACATCTACGGCCTGCTGCTCGACGAAGCGGGCGAGACCACCACCGGCTTCGCCGTGGTCTCGTTCACCTCGACGAAGATCAAGCCGTAC
>DAIRDB010000030.1:0-40968 GCA_036796405.1 Gammaproteobacteria bacterium
ATTTCCTGTTCGACCAGTTGCGGGCCGACAGCAAGAACCTGCAGTCGGACCACGATTTCGGCAAGAACATCATTCCGTCGATCATCAAGGACAACAAGGTCTACGCTTACCGCTTTGCCGACCCGGCCAAGGATCAGAAGGCCTACTGGAAGGACGTGGGTACACTCGACTCCTATTGGCTCGCCAACATCGAGCTCACTACGCCGACGCCTCCCCTGAACCTGTACGACCCGCGCTGGCCGATCTGGACGTTCCAGGAGCAGCTGCCACCGGCAAAATTCGTGTTCAACGACGACGAGCGTCGTGGCTATGCCGTCGATTCCCTGGTGTCGGGCGGCTGCATCATTTCGGGGTCCAAGGTCGTGCAGTCCGTGCTTTACTCGAATGTACGTACCAACAGCTGGTCCAACATCGAGGAATCCGTGCTGCTGCCTGAGGTCGACGTCGGTCGCCACGTCAAGTTGCGCAAGACCATCATCGACCGTGGCTGCAAGATTCCGGCAGGTACCGAGATAGGCCTCGATGCCGCTGCCGATCGTGCACGCGGCTTTCGTGTCACACCCGGTGGCGTTACGCTCGTCATCCGATCCATGTTGGGTCAGAGTGTCGGCGGGGGTTAGCAGTGCACATCCTGATGGTGGCAGCGGAGAACGGAGCGCTGCCGGGCGGCAAAGTCGGGGGCATTGCCGATGTCATTCGCGAGGTACCGCCGGCGCTGGCGGCACTCGGCCAGCAAGTCACTGTGCTCACGCCGGGCTACCAATCGCTGTCGCAGGTGGCGGGTGCCGTCCTGCTGCACACGCTCACGGTGGAGTTTGCCGGCGCCCTCGAAGCGCTGGCGCTGTTCGAGATTCGCCGACCCAACGCCGTGGCAGGGGTGCGGCATCTGGTACTGGAACATCCGCTGTTTGCCGCCTGTGGTGTCGGCAGCATCTATTGCCACGACGCCTTCGAGCCCTTTGCTACCGACGCCAGCAAGTTCGCGCTATTTTCGCTGGCGGTCTGCCATGTGGCACTGACCGGCGCGGCCGGTGCCGTGGATGTACTGCATCTGCACGACTGGCATGCAGCGCTGGTGCTGCTGCTATGCCGATATCACCGCAGCTATCAGAGCCTGCAGTCCCGCAAGACGGTGTTCACTATCCACAATCTCAGCCTGCAGGGCATACGACCCTTTGTCGGCAGCAGCTCCTCGCCGGCGCACTGGTTTCCCCAGCTGCAGTTTCCGCGCGCGGCGGTGCTGGATCCCCGCTATCCCGAGTGCATCAATCTCATGCGACTCGGCATCAACTTTGCGGACCAGGTGCATGTAGTGTCGCCACGCTACGCGGCGGAAATCCTGCTGCCCAGCCATCCCGAACTCGGCCTGGTGAGAGGCGAAGGCCTGGAGGCAGATCTCGGCCGGTTGGCAACGGCGGGTCTTCTGCATGGCATTCTCAACGGTTGCGAGTCCCCGCCGGCCGCTGCAGGCGCTGGCCGACCGCTGTCCCGTCGTGGCTTCTTCGATCGGGTGCTGGAAACCTTGCAGAACTGGGCCGCGCCACGCCAGCAGGTCCCCGCCAGCTGGCTGCAGGCCGCGCTGCGGGTACAGCAGTGGCGGCAGCAGCGCCAGCGCGAATCGCTGGTGTTGGCTTCCATCGGCCGTCTCACCTCGCAGAAAGTCAGCCTCTTGCAGGTGCGCTGCCCCGACGGGCGCAGTGTGCTCGATCACCTGCTGGACCACCTGCAGCAGGCGGGAGATGGCTGCCTGATCATGCTCGGCAGTGGTGAGGCGGAGTGTGAGCGCTTCATGACGGCCGCCATGCAGCGTCATGCCAATCTGCTGTTCCTGTGCGGCTACAGTGATGCCCTGGGCGAGGCGCTCTACGATTACTGTGATGCCTTTCTCATGCCCAGCAGCTTCGAGCCCTGTGGCATTAGCCAGTTGGTCGCCATGCGTGCCGGCAAGCCGGTGCTGGTACACGCCACCGGCGGGCTCGCTGATACGGTGCAACCGGGCTTCAACGGTTTCAGTTTCGAAGGCGCAACGGCCGACGAGCAGGGCCAGCGGCTGCTGGCCACGTTTGCCGAACTGGTCCACACCCACAAGGCACGCCAGTCCGATTGGCAGCGTCTGTGCCGCAATGCGGCGGCCACGCGCTTTACCTGGGATCGCACCGTGCGCCACTACATGGAAAGGCTCTACGGAGGCAGCACGCATGAGTAAGCCCATCGACATCGTCATCTTCGGCGGGTTCGGCGACCTTGCCCTGCGCAAACTGCTACCCGCACTCTACCGCATGGAGGTCGCGGGCTTGCTGCCCGGTGCGTCACGGATTCTCCTCGCCTCGGGCTCTGCTGGCACCGCCGGCAAGGATCTGGCTGCCGTACGCGACTGGCTCGGCAAGATGCTCACGGCCAACGAAAACGCCGACTCGCACTGGCCGGCTTTTTCGGCGCGCCTGCAGGCCCTCGCCGTGGATGTCACGGTGGACGACGAGCGCTGGATACATCTGTCGGAGGTGCTGAACCAGCGTCCATTGCATGAGCGGATTTTCTTCCTCGCCATGCCGCCGGATGTATTCGACGAAACCTGTGTCACGCTGTCGGCCCACCAGCTGATCACGGCCACATCGCGGGTGGTTCTGGAAAAGCCACTCGGGCACGACAAGGCCAGTGCACTCGAGATCAATTCAGTGGTAGCCCGGTACTTCTCCGAGGACCGCATCTACCGTATCGACCACTATCTCGGCAAGGAAACCGTCCAGAATCTGCTGGCGCTACGCTTTGCCAACGAGTTGTTCGAACCGCTGTGGAACCGCCAGCACATCGACCACATCCAGATCAGCATCTCGGAACAGGTCGGGCTCGAGGGCCGCAAGCAGTTCTACGATCGCACCGGAGCCATGCGCGACATGGTGCAGAACCATTTGCTGCAACTGCTGTGCCTGGTGGCGATGGAACCCCCCAACAAAATGCTGGCCGAGCAGATCCGTACCGAGAAACTCAAGGTACTGCAGGCCCTGCGTCCACTGGTGGATCATGACATTGCGCGTCACGTGGTGCGCGGTCAGTACGTCCGCGGCGTCATGGCCGGACAGGAAGTGCCGTCTTATGCCGAAGACCTTGGCAAGGACAGCGACACCGAGACCTTCGTGGCCATCAAGGCCCATATCGACAATTGGCGCTGGAGTGGCGTGCCGTTCTATCTGCGCACGGGCAAGCGCATGCGGCAGCGCTGCGCTGAAGTGGTCATCCAGTTCCGCGCGCTCACCCACAACGTATTTGATGCCACGGTCGGCCAGCTGCACGCCAACAAGCTGGTGATCCGTCTGCAGCCCGACGAGGGCATCCAGATGGTGATGATGGCCAAGAAGATGAACCAGGTGGACATGCAGCTGCAGCAGGTGGCGCTCAATCTCAATTTCCACGACACCTTTGCCAACTTCAGTTCCGATGCGTACCAGCGGCTGCTGATCAACGTCATCCAGAACGATCTCAGTCTCTTCGCGCATGTGCAGGAGTCGCTGGCGGCCTGGTCCTGGGTGGATCCCATCATGGCGGCCTGGCGGCGCAACGAGCCACCCATGCAGACTTACGAAGCCGGTAGCTGGGGACCGGATGCGTCGGCGGCCCTGCTGCACCGCGACAATCGTGCTTGGCACAACAATGGCTTCAACAGCAACATCCGTAACCTATGGCGTTGACCGAGCATCGCCTGGCAACGCCTGACGCCCTCGCGCAGGCGGTGCTCGACTGGTCGCTGCCGCTGCTGCAGCAGCGACTGTGTACCGAGGCGCGGCTCAGCCTGCTGTTGTCGGGTGGCAATACGCCGCTGGCCTTTTACCGCCTGCTCGCGCGGGCGCCGCTGCCCTGGCCGCAGATCGATCTGGCGCTGGTGGATGAGCGCTGGGTGGAACCGTCCTCGGTCCTCAGCAACGAGGCGGCCATTCGCGCGGCACTGGCAGTCAATCCTGCGGCAGCGCAGCGCCTCACCGGCATGAAAAATGCCGCCGTTTCGGCCACAGCCGGGGCGGTGGCCTGCAATCAGCGCTACCGGGAACTCTGCTGGCCACCGGTACTCACCGTGCTCGGCATGGGGTTGGATGGGCATACGGCTTCGCTGTTCCCGGCAGCTGGAGGGCTGCAGGAGGCATTGACTGCCCGCAGTTTCTGCACGGCCATCCAGGCGCAGCCCTCCGCTGTGACTGGGCCCTGCACCGAGCGCCTTTCGCTCACTCTGTGGGCGCTCGCCCAGAGCAGCCGCCTGGCGCTTCTGATCAGCGGCGAGGATAAGTGGGTACTCTACCGGCGTGCGAGGCAGTCCGAGGATCCTGCGCTGCCGGTCAGCCTGCTGCTGGGACTGCCCTGTCCCATCGATGTTTTCTGGTGTCCTTGAGGAGTACAGCCATGCATTCTGCCATCTCCGCCGTCACTGCTGCCGTCATCGCGCGCAGCCGCGCCACACGCGCAGCCTATCTTGCAAGGATCCAGCGGGCGCGACAGCAGGGCCGCGCGCGTCACCAACTGCATTGCGGCAACATCGCCCATGGTCTTGCCGCCTGCAGCCTCGCCGACAAGAACGCCCTCAAGGGCGAGACCGGCATCAACATCGGCATCGTGACCGCCTACAACGACATGCTGTCGGCGCACCAGCCCTATGCCGGTTACCCGGATGCGCTCAAGCAGGCATTGGCCAGGGCGGGGGCGGTGGGTCAAGTGGCCGGTGGCGTACCGGCGATGTGCGATGGCATCACCCAGGGGCAGGATGGCATGGAGCTCTCGCTGTTCAGTCGGGACGTTATCGCGCTCAGTACAGCCGTGGCGCTCAGCCATGCCATGTTCGACGGTGTGCTGCTGCTCGGTGTCTGCGACAAGATCGTGCCGGGTCTGCTGATCGGGGCGCTGAGTTTCGGCCATCTGCCGATGCTGTTCGTGCCGGCCGGCCCCATGCCCTCCGGCATCAGCAACAAGGAAAAACAGCGGGTTCGTCAGCTCTATGCCGAGGGCAAGGTGGGCAGGGAAGCGTTGCTGGAGTCAGAGTTGGCCTCGTACCACAGCGCCGGTACCTGTACGTTCTACGGTACGGCCAACAGCAACCAATTGCTGCTGGAAATGATGGGAGTGCAGTTGCCGGGCAGTTCGTTCATCAATCCGCAAACACCGCTGCGTGATGCACTCACCGAGGCGGCGGCTCATCAGATTGTGGCGCTCGTGCGCGAACAGGCTGCACCACGCCCCTTCGGCGAAGTGATCGACGAAAAGGCCATCGTCAATGCCATGGTTGGCCTGCTGGCCACCGGAGGATCCACCAACCACACCATCCATCTGGTGGCCGTGGCGCGTGCCGCCGGAATCCTCATCAATTGGGACGATTTTTCCAAGCTCTCGCACGCCACACCGCTGCTGACGCGTCTTTACCCGAATGGCGAGGCCGATGTGAATCATTTCCAGCAGGCCGGCGGCATGGCCGTGCTGATCAAGGAACTGCTGGCAGGTGGCTATCTGCACGAGGACATCCTGACATCGGCACACGAGCGAGGTCTGCGTCAGTATACGGAGGCGCCTGAGCGGCGCGAGGGAACGTTACTGCCCACCTGGGTACCTGTGGGACCAAGCCGTGACACCCAGGTGCTGCGTGGCCACGACGCGCCATTCGCGCCCACCGGGGGCATCGAAGTCATGTCCGGCAATCTCGGTCGCGGCATCATCAAGGTGTCGGCGGTGAAGCCGGAGCACCGCGTGGTGGAAGCGCCGGCCCTGGTATTCGACGAGCAGCAGCAGTTACTGGATGCCTTCAAGGCGGGCGAACTGAACCAGGATTTCGTGGCCGTGCTGCGTTACCAGGGGCCGCGTGCCAATGGCATGCCCGAACTGCATCAGCTCACACCCACGCTGGGGGTGCTGCTGGATCGCGGATTCAAGGTCGCGTTGGTCACCGACGGACGCATGTCAGGTGCGTCCGGCAAGGTCGCCGCCGTGCTGCATCTGTGTCCGGAGGCCAGTCAGGGCGGGGCATTGGCCCTGGTGCAAAACGGCGATCGCATCCGTGTCGACAGTCAGGCAGGGACGCTGGATTTGTTGGTGGAGCCCGCCGTGCTGGCGCGTCGCATTGCCAGCCGGACCTCGGGAACGTCGCATGCCGAGGGCTGTGGTCGGGAATTATTCGGCAACTTCCGCGCGCTGGTCGGCACTGCGGAGGAGGGCGCCTCGTCACTTGGACTCGCAGTCTGAGTGGGTAGTATTCGCGCGTCCGTCCAGCGGCGCGCATTGCAGTCAGTACTGGAGCAGAGATTCATGATGACAGCACTAAGTGTCATGCAGCAGGGACCGGTCATTCCGGTGATGACCATCGACAGGCAAGCCGACGCGCTGCCTCTCGCAAAAGCGCTGGTGCAGGGGGGGCTGCGGGTACTGGAGCTCACGCTGCGGACCAGCGTGGCACTCGATGTGATAAGACAACTGCGCCAAGAAGTACCGGATGCCATCGTCGGCGCCGGCACCATCCTCGATCCATCGCAGGCGCGCGCGGCGGCGCAGGCCGGGGCGCCGTTTCTGGTGAGTCCCGGCAGCACGCCGCGGGTGCTCGAGGCCTGTGCCGAAACCGGCGTCCCGCTGCTGCCCGGTGCCGCGACGCCGACCGAGGTGATGCTTTTGCTCGAGCGCGGCTTCACCGAACAGAAATTCTTCCCCGCCGAGGCCGCTGGCGGCGTGGATATGCTGCGCTCGATTGCAGCGCCGATTCCACAGGTACGCTTTTGTCCGACGGGAGGTCTGACACTCGACAATGCCAGCAACTACCTGGCGCTCGCCAACGTGGTCTGCATCGGTGGATCATGGATGGTGAGCAAGGCCCTCATCGAAGGCAGGCGCTGGTCGGAAATCGAAAGGTTGGCGCGACTCGCCGCTGCCTTGCCATCCCGATGAACCCCAGGCCATCCCTGCTTTTGCCGAGGATCAGCGCATGAACCGACACGCCATCGTGGCCGACATCGGCGGTACCAACGCACGCTTTGCTACCGTCGATCTCACGGAGACGCCTTCGCTGGCCGGTCTGCAGGACGTCGACAAACTGCGCTGCGCGGATTACCCGGACCTCACCGCTCTGCTCACGGCCTATCTGGCGCGGCTGCCCCGTGCCGCATCGGTCAGGGAATTCTGCATCTGTATTGCCGGTGCTGTGGAACAGGACGAGATCTACATGCCGAACCGCGGTTGGACGTTCAGCCAGGCGGCAGTGCAGCAGGCGTTGGGACGGCCACTTGCCTTCATCAACGACTTCACGGCGCAGGTCCACAGTATCGCCACGCTTCAGGCAGCCGAGCTGAGCTGGCTCGGGACGGCGCGTCCCCGGGGTAAACGCGTATTTGCCGTGGTGGGTCCCGGTACCGGGCTGGGGGTGGGTGGCATGACCGCCGCTCACGAAGCGATTCCGTCCGAAGGTGGCCATGTCGGCTTTGCGCCACAAAACGCCCATCAGGCCGCTCTGCTCGGCGTGCTGTGGGAAAAATTGCCGCGCGTCGAGGTCGAGAAGCTGATTTCCGGCCCGGGTCTCGAGCGGCTCTATTGGGCAGCTGCCCGCCTGCAGGGCAGGGACGCCTCCAGTACCGCACCGGCGATCTCCGCCGCCGCCCAATCCGGCGACCCGTTTGCCCGCGCTGTGCTCCAGGATTTCTTCGACATTTTGGCGGCCTATGCCAGCGACGTGGCCATCATGCTAGGGGCGGTCGATGGCGTGTACATCGTGGGTGACATGATGGCGAAGCTGCGACCTAGTCTCGATCTTTCGCGTTTTCGGCACTGTTTCGACGACAAGGACAACTACCAACCCTATTGCAGCCGCATTCCACTCGCGCTGGTATCGGCTCGAGACACCGGGCTGCGTGGCTGCTGGCAGCACCTCTCCCTGCAGGCATCGAGGCAGCCGCGCTAGAAGCCGGCAACGCCACCCACCGACCTTGGGTCACTGACGCCTTCGAGCACTGGCCCATCCTTGACGATGGTGTTGGCGTCGCCGATGCCGAAGCCAGCGCCGTTGAGGCCCTTATGGCCCATGGCGCGTAGCGCGGCCGCCACCTCATCACTGAGTGCGCCGGTTTCGAAGCGCACGTTATCGGGCAGCCACTGATGGTGAATGCGCGGACTGGCGACCGCCTGCTCGGCACCCATGCCATGGTCGAGCACATTCAGCACCACCTGCAGGACGGTATTGATGATGGTCGACCCGCCAGGCGAACCGGTGACCAGCAGCAGTTCTCCGTCCTTTAATACGATGGTGGGCGTCATGGAACTCAGCATGCGTTTGCCCGGTGCAATTTCGTTGGCGTCGCGACCGATCAGTCCGTAGGAATTGGGCGTGTTGGGTTTGCTGCTGAAGTCGTCCATTTCATTGTTCATGAGAACGCCGGTGCCCGGGATCACGATGCGATTACCGAAGGATCGATTCAGCGTGGTGGTCATGGCCACCGCCATGCCTTGGCCGTCGACCACGGAAAAATGCGTGGTTTGCGGACTTTCCTCAGGCCAAGTGCCGGCACCGATGCTGGCGCTGTCGGTGGCGCGTGCCGGATCGAAGTCGGCGAAACGCTGGCGGGCATACTCCTTGGACATCAACTGCTGCGCCGGAACGTCAACAAAATCCGGATCGCCGAGGTACTCGGCACGGTCCGCATAGGCGCGCCGCTGGGCCTCGATCATGAGATGCACGGTGGCCGCGCTACCGAAGCCGAGACTGCCTAAATCGTAGGGTTCGAGCATGTTCAGCATTTGCAGCAGCAGCACGCCGCCGGAGGAGGGTGGCGGCATGGAATACACATCGTGGCCACGGTAGGTGCCGTGTACCGGCTCCCGCCAGACCGGCTGGTAGGCTGCAAGGTCTTCAGTGGTCATGATGCCGTTGTTGCGCTGCATTTCTGCCGCAATCGCTGTTGCTACCGGTCCCTTGTAGAAACCATCCCGGCCCTCGTCACTGATGCGCTGCAAGGTGTCGGCAAGGTCGTTCTGTATCCACATATCACCGGCCTTGTAAGGCTCACCATCACGTGTGAACACGGCCAGTGAGGCTTCATGCCGGCTGAAGCCCTCGAGGTTGTCGGCAAACTGTCCCGCCAAATCGTCATTGAGGACGAATCCTTCGCGCGCCAGTCGCAGCGCTGGCCCGATCACCGCCTGCCGGGTCAGGGTGCCGTGCCGCTCCAGGGCATCGAGCAGGCCTGCCACCGTGCCTGGCACACCCGATGACTGCAGGCTGTTGACGGCGAGGTTGCGATCAACATCACCCTTGGCGTCGAGAAACATGTCGCGGTGCGCGGCACCCGGCGCCTTTTCGCGGTTGTCCTGGGCCAGCACCCGGCCGTCTTCGAGCGCGATGAGCATGAAGCCGCCGCCGCCAAGATTGCCGGCAGACGGATACACCACCGCCAGCGCAAAGGCGGTTGCCACGGCGGCATCGACGGCATTACCGCCCTGTTGCAGGATCTGCCTGCCGACTTCGGAGGCGAGATCAGAGCGTGAGGCCACCATGCCACCCTCGCCGCGCAGCGTTTCGGCAAGGGATGTCAATGCTCCGGCTAGTGCGGCAGCAATCAGGGAAAGAGTCAGCAGAAAACGCAATTTCATGGAGTTCACCGGGGCGAGGGCAGGGTGAGGACAGCGACACTCGACAGCATCATGACCGCGCCTGCACCAAACGGAAAGTGAGATTGATACGGTCGCCGCTCACGTTCGGTTGCTTCGGTATGCGGTGCTGCCAGCTGCGCTGCATGCCGCGTCCCATCAGCAGCAGGGACCCGTTGGCCAGTTCGAGCGAGTATTTGCCAAGCTCGCGGCGCTGACGGTGTCTCAATTCGAAGCGGCGGCTGACCCCGAAGCTCAGCGAGGCAATCAGCGGGTCACTGCCGAGCTCGGGTTCGTCGTCGGCGTGCCAGTCCATGCTGTCGTTGCCCTGTCGGTACCAGTTCAGCAGCACGGAGTTGAAGGGGAGGTCCAGCCTGGCCTGCACATCGTCGCGCAGTTGCAACAGCAGGGGCGTCCAGTTCTGCGGTACGAGTTTCAGCCCGGAGTAACCGTAGTCAGTACCGGCATCACCGTACCAGGCCTGCAGCCGGGGCACCGGCACGCGCTTGCCACCGAAGTTGAGCGAGTCCTGCTGCCATGCGACCCCCTGCTGCAGCGTGCTGCGCCAGCAATCACTTTGGGCAGAGGGGTAGAAGCTGGGGAAGTAGGTCATCTCGGCATCGGGCAACACCATGCGGTCACCGCTTGCCTGCGCTGCCGAAGCCGGCAGGCGCGTAAGCCAGTCGTGCTGCATCAACCCCGCGTTTCCAGCAGGGCTGCCTTTATTTCGTCGGTCAGGGACTCGAGGCGGCGCCGCAGCTCGGCGTCGGTCTTGCGTCGTTTCATGGACGGCAGGGCTTCACCATGTGCGTCGGCAAGCTGCTGCTCGAGTTGCTTGCGGATGTGGCCCTCGAGCACTGCCACGATCTCGCAGTTCATGCTGCGACGATGGCGGTCGGAGAGCAGGCGGATCTGCTCGCGCAGACCCGGCGGCAGCCGGACGACGAAACGCTCCACCACCTTGGGTCCACGCTGCAGCTGCGCTGTTGCGGCTTTGCCCGCGTCAGCGGTGGACGTGGCAACATCGCCGAGCGGCGTAAGATCGTTTTCGGTCGTCATGGCGGGCCCTCGGTGAGGAGAATGGCTTGCTGGAGTCCGGGGCACATGATAAACCGCCCGCAGTGGCACAAAAAAGCCCCAGTAGAGGCAGTGGATGACTGAGTTCGATCTGATCGTGGTGGGGGGAGGCTCTGGTGGAGTGAGGGCTGCACGCATGGCGGCGAACCAGGGCGCTCGTGTGGCACTGGTAGAAGCCTCCCGATTGGGTGGCACCTGCGTGAATGTGGGCTGTGTGCCGAAGAAGCTCTACAGCTATGCCGCCCACTACAGCGCAGACTTTGCCGACAGTGCCGGATTCGGTTGGCAGCTCGAGGGCGTCCGCTTCGACTGGCCCACCTTGCGCAATCGCAAGAGCGCGGAGATTGCCCGGCTCAACGGGGTTTACCAGTCCCTGCTGGAAAAGGCGGGGGTTCACATCGTCAGGGGCTTTGGACGGCTGCTTGGCGGCGGACGTGTGGAGGTGGGCACTCAGGTGTTGCAAGGGCAGCACATTCTGCTCGCCACCGGGGGTAGGCCGCAGTCTCCCGACTTTGCCGGGGCCGAGTACACGGTCACATCCGACCAGATTTTCGATCTGCCAACCTTGCCGCGTCGGCTGCTCATACTCGGCGCCGGTTATATCGGAGTGGAATTCGCGGGTATCTTTGCTGGTCTCGGTGTCCAGACCAGCTTGAGTTGGCGCGGCGACCTGCCGCTGCGGGGTTTCGACCAGGACCTGCGCCAGCGTTTTTGCCGCGAGGCGAGCAAGCATTGCCAGCTGCTGCCCGGGTCCCGGTGCGAGCGCATCGAACGGCAGGCTGATGGCAGCCTGCAGGTACTGTTCAACGACGGTCGCGTCCTCGAAACCGACTTGGTGCTTGCGGCGCTGGGTCGTCGTCCGCTGCTGGAAGGCCTTGGGCTGGAGAACACGGCGGTCAGCCTGCGTCCAGACGGCACAGTGAGGGTCGACGAGCACTTTTGCACGACGGACCCCGGCATTCATGCGGTGGGTGATGTGGTTGGCCATTTACCCCTGACACCGGTTGCACTGGCAGAGGCGATGGTGGTCGTGGATCAGTTGTTTGGTCAGCGGCAGCGGCGACTCGATTACCGCTTCATTCCCACGGCGGTGTTTTCGCAGCCCAACCTGGCCACCGTCGGTCTCACCGAAGAAGCTGCGCGCCTGGCCTGTGCCGATGTAGCCGTTTTCGAAACCGATTTCCGCCATCTGCGGCATACCTTGTCGGGGCGCGATGAGCGTACCTACATGAAAGTGCTGGTGGACTTGGCCAGCGATCGCGTGCTCGGCATGCACATGATGGGCGCCGATGCCGGGGAAATCCTGCAGGGTTTTGCCACGGCACTGGTCTGTGGGCTCACCAAGACCCAGCTCGATGCGACCATCGGGATTCATCCAACGGCAGCAGAGGAATTCGTGACCTTGCGGACCCGCAGCCGCTGATGCCACAATACTTCCGGTAATAAAGATTACCGGAAGTATTCGATCTGGAAGCGTTAGTCCCTACGCTAACCATTTAAAATCAATATCTTGCTATATGTTTATAAAGTAAATAATGAAGGCTCCGATCCCCTTTTTCGACACGCTGGACGCGATGCCCAACCCCTACCGGCAGCGCCTGCAAAGCGTGGCGCATCTGCAATTGCCCGCGGAGCCGGAACACGCCATCACCGACTACCAGTTCGCCAGCGAGTTTCTCTACAGTTACCGCGGCAGTCCCGATACGTTCTCGACCTACCGACGTGAAATCGAACACTTCCTGCACTGGTGCTGGTTGGTCGCGCAGTTGGCCCTGTCGACCGTGCGACGTGAGCACATCGAGGCCTACGTGGAATTTGCCCGCAAGCCGCCGAAGGCCTGGATCGGTACCAAGAACGTCGCCCGCTTCCTCGAGGTCCAGGGCCTGCGCCAGCCCAATCCCGACTGGCGACCCTATGTGGTGACCGAGGGGCAACCCTACGTTCTCTCGCAGAGCGCGGCGCAGTCGCTGCTGGCGGTGCTCGGCAGCTTCTTCAACTTCCTGATCCAGGAAAGCCATATCCAGAGCAATCCGGTGGCGCAGATCCGCCAAAAGAGCAAACTGGTGCGCAAGACTCAGGGCCAGAAGCCCATCCGGCGACTCTCGGAATTGCAGTGGAACGCCGTCATGGAGACCGCCAAGCAATTGGCCGCCGCTGACCCGGCGGCCCACGAGCGTACCTTGTTCATCCTGCAGGCACTGTTTGGCCTTTACCTGCGCATATCGGAACTCGTGGAGACGCCGCGCTGGCAGCCCCGCATGGGCGACTTCGAACGGGATCTCGAGGGCAACTGGTGGTTTCGTACCGTAGGAAAAGGCAACAAGGAGCGGCTGATCTCGGTCAGCGACAGTATGCTGGCGGCCCTCAAGCGCTACCGGGGTTCGCGCGGTCTCAGTCCCTTGCCCGCTCCGGGTGACCCCGCCCCCCTCATCCATCGCACCAAAGGTCAAGGCGGTATCACCAGTACGCGGCAGATTCGCGGCATCGTGCAGCACTGCTTCGATCAGGCTGCGGACAAGCTTCGGCAGGAACAGTTCCTCGAAGAGGCCGACCAACTGGCGGCAGCCACCGTGCACTGGCTGCGGCATACCGGCATCTCGGAGGATGTCAAATTCCGGCCTCGCGAACACGTGCGGGATGACGCCGGCCACGGTTCCAGCGCGATCACCGATCGCTACATCGATGTGGAGCTTCGTGAGCGGCACGCCTCTGCCCGCAAAAAAATCATCGACCCCACGGCCTGAAGCGTAGGCAGCCGGGACCCAAATCGGTTAGGTTACCGTCAGAAATCAAGGCGGTGTTAAGGCCCGGTTCGCCCCGGTTTGCGTACGATCACCGCAGCCCCAGAATCGAGGTAAGCGTTCAATGTTCAAGCATCCAATGGCCATGAAAGGACCTGCGCCTTTCCGTCACCTGGCCCTGGCGACCCTGCTTTCCCTGTCCGGGCTCCCGGCTGTTGGAGTTGCCCCTGCGCTCGCGCAGGTCCCCGCCTCGGTGCTGCCGGCGGAGATCCCGCTCGATGTTGCCGCCATCTACCGCGAATTCGAACCTGCCCGGGACTATGCCTCTACCACCGAGGACATCATCGATCAGATGGTCCGCAACCACTACTCGCACATCGCCTTCGACGACACCATCTCCGCCAAGATTCTTGACAGCTATCTGGAGGCACTGGACGGTGGTCGCATGTATTTCACCCAGGCCGACATCGATGGTTTCGAGCAGTACCGCACCCGCCTCGACAACCTCCTTCAGGACGGCGATGTCGAGGCAGGCTACGCGATCTACAACCTGTATCACCGCCGGGTGATCGAGCGACTCGTCTACTCGATCAGTCGCGTAGAGGTCGATCAAACCGATTTCGACTTCACGGTCGACGAAAATCTGGAAATCGATCGGGCCGATGTGCCGTGGCCTGCCGACCACGCCGCGCTGGAAGATCTGTGGCGTCGGCAGGTCAAAAGTGCCGTGCTCAGCCTGCAACTGACCGACAAACCAATGCCTGAAGTACGTGAACTGCTGGCAAAGCGTTTTCGTTCGCAGCTGAGTCAGGTGCTGAGAACGAACACGCTCGATGTCTACCAGCGCTACATGGATGCGATGACCATGACCTTCGACCCGCACACGCAGTACTACGCTCCGCGTGCGGCTGAAAACTTCAACATGAGCATGCGACTGTCGCTGGAAGGTATCGGCGCCGTGCTGCAGACGGATGACGAGTACACGAAGGTGGTCAGTGTCGTCACCGGCGGTCCCGCCGACAAGCAGGGTGAATTGCAGCCGGGCGACCGCATCGTCGGTGTTGCACAGGGTGATGCGTCCTTCGTGGACGTGATCGGCTGGCGCGTGGATGACGTGGTCGAACTGGTGCGCGGCGAAAAAGGCTCGGTGGTGCGGCTCAACGTGTTGCCGGAGGGTAGCAAGATCGAGATGCACGAGATTCGCATCACCCGCGATACGGTCAAACTGGAAGATTCCTCTGCCAAGAGCGAGATCGTCGAGGTGGAGCAGAACGGCACGACCCACAAGATCGGAGTCATCGACCTTCCCGCCTTCTACATCGATTTCGAGGCATTGCAGCGCCGCGATCCGAACTACCGCAGCAGCGTCCGGGATGTCGAGGCGCTCATTGGAGAATTGAAGGCACAGGGAATCGAAGGGCTGGTGGTGGATCTGCGCGACAACGGCGGCGGTTCGCTGAGCGAAGCCAGCGATCTGGTGGGTCTGTTCGTGCGCCGGGGTCCCACCGTGCAGGTGAAGGATGCCGACGGCGAAGTCACCCTGCTCGGCAATCAGGATTCCGACGTGGCCTACGACGGGCCCTTGGTGGTGCTCGTCAATCGCCTCAGCGCCTCGGCCTCGGAGATCTTCGCCGGCGCCATCCAGGACTACCAGCGCGGGCTGGTGGTGGGCAGCCAGACCTTCGGCAAGGGAACCGTGCAGGAACTCATCCCCATGGGTGATGGCCAAATGAAGATCACCCGCTCCAAGTTCTATCGCATTTCAGGTGAGAGCACGCAGCACAAGGGCGTCATGCCCAGCATCACCATGCCGGATCTGTACGAGGCGTCACCGGACATCGGAGAAAGCGCACTGCCCACTGCCCTCCCCTGGGACACCATAGAACCGAATTTCTACAGGCCGTATGCGGATCTGCGCCTGGTCCTACCGACGCTCAATAGCCGGCATGAAGAGCGTCTGAAGACCGACCCCGACTTTGCCTTCATCCAGGCCGAAATAGCCCGCGCCCGGCAGCAGCAGCAGAACAACTTGCTGACGCTCAACCAAGTAAAGCTGCAGTCCGAGCGCGATGAGCAGGAGACCTGGCGCCTGGAACAGGAAAACAAGCGACGTGTAGCCAAGGGCAAGCCACCGCTGCAAAGCTTCGACGAACTGGAAGCGATGGCGGAGGCGAGCGCAGCCGAAGCCGAAGCGGGCGATGCCGCTCTCGAGGCGAGTACGGCAACTGCACCGGAGGCTGCCGACGAGAGTGAGGAGGCCAAGGAGCCCGATCCTTATCTGGTCGAAAGCGGCAAGATCCTGCTCGATTTGATCAGTCTGCAGGGCAGCGGCGGCAGTCGGGTGGCTGGCACGCCAGCCGGTAGCCCGGGCCAAAAAGCGCTTTAAGTCGAGCGCTCGGTCGAGCAGGGAATTGGCGGAGGAGGTGAGATTCGAACTCACGATAGGCTATTAACCTACGCCGGTTTTCAAGACCGGTGCATTCAACCGCTCTGCCACCCCTCCGAAGAGCGCGAATTCTTACCTTATCACCCACACCAGTCAACCTGATCGCTACTCCCTGCCCCGCTCAGGTTCCGAGGTACCGAGGTTCATGGCCACTTTTGCCGTCGTCATTCAAGGTGCTCCCTACAGCAGCCAGGCCGCCCACAGCGCCCTGCTGTTCTGCGAGGCAGTGCTGGCTTCGGGCCACGGTCTGCAGCGGCTGTTCTTCTGGCAAGACGGCGTGCACAACGCTTCCGCGCTCTGTACGCCTCCCCAGGATGAACGCAACCTTCCCCGGGCCTGGCAGCAACTCATCTCGGCCCATGGCATCGATGCCGTGGTGTGTGTGGCTTCTGCGCTGCGTCGCGGTATCGTCGACGCGCAGGAAGCCAGGCGCTATGAGCTCAACGCCAGCAACCTCTTGCCAGGATTCGTGCTCGGGGGTCTCGGCCAACTGGTCGACGCCCACCAACAAGCCGATCGCCTTGTGACCTTCGCGCCATGAGCGGTCAGCAATCAAGCAGAGGCTTGCTGGTCATCTGCCGCAAAAGCGCGTGGCAGGCGTCTTCGGCGGCGGCTCTGGAACTGGCCATGACCGCCGGCGTATTCGAGGTCCCCGTCTCCCTGCTGCTACTCGGTGAGGCGGTGCTGCAGTTGCTGCCGAATCAGCAGGGTATGCCGCTGCAGTTGAAGTCCGTGGCCAGGCAACTGCCCGTTTTGGAACTGTGTGGTGTCGGCGAGATTCTTGCCGATGCCGAGGCCTTGGCTCGCTACGCCATCGCGGTCGAAAGCTGCGAGGTTTCGATCCACGCGCTACCACCCGCTGAGCTGGCCGACCTGCTGGCCCGGCAGCACAACGTGCTGGTGTTCTGATGAGTCTGCACACAGTCAACCATACGGATCCGCAGGTGTGGCGGGACTGTCTGCTCGCGCTGGCTGCAGGCGACGCAGTGCTTCTGCTGGAAGAGGCGGTGTATCTCGCCCTGCCCGGAGCCCTGCCCGCTCCACTGCCAGCTGAAACACCGTGTTATGTCCTGCAGGAGGATCTTGTCTTGCGCGGCTTGCTGGGCCTTACGGTTGGCTTCCAACCGATAACGGCAGCCGGGTTCGTCGCACTGGCGCTCGAGCATCCCCGCGTGGTCAGTTGGAGCTGAGTGCCATGACTTCGCAACTGGTCGCAGGGCAGAGAGTGTTGGCGCTGGATGCGGATGGCTATCTTCGCAACCTCGATGCCTGGTCCGAAGAGGTCGCCGACGCGCTCGCGCAGCAGAGCGGCCTGCAGTTGACTGCCGCGCACTGGGAAATTCTCCATCTGCTGCGCGACTTCTACCGTACACGGGGTGTAACACCTGTGATGCGAATCCTGGTGAAACTTGTCGAGCGTGAGCTCGGGCCGGCAAAAGGCAACAGCCTCTACCTGCTGGGCCTGTTCCCGGAAAGCCCGGCGCGTGTCGCTGCTCGAATCGCCGGGTTGCCCCGCCCAGTGAATTGCCTCTGAATCCCAGCTCCCATGGATGTCTCCTTGTCTGCTTCGCCCTCTCCTCTACCCTCCGCCGACGACAGTGACATTGTCGTCGAGTTGCTGCCCTACCATGCCGATCTTGCCCGTTGGTATGCCTGCATCCGCGATCTGCCTCATCCCATGCTGCTGTCGAGCGGGCAGTCCACGCACCCGGCAGCGCGCTTCGATATCCTGACCGCCGATCCGGGTCTGGTGCTGCGCAGCAGGTCGGGACGTACGACGCTGCACCACCGCGATTCTTCTGAGGTCGAGGTTTCCACGGAACCACCCTTTGCTCTGCTTGCACGGCACTGTCCGTTGCAGCCGCGGCCAGCCGATCCGGACCTGCCTTTCACGGGGGGTGTGATTGCCTGGTTTTCCTATGAATTACTGCATGGGTCCTGTCGGCTGCCGCTTCGCTCGGTTGCAACACTGCAGCTACCGGACATGTTCGCCGGTCTGTTCGATTGGTCGTTGGTGATCGATCACCGGCTGTGCCGCGCCTCGCTGGTGCTGCGCTGTCAGGATCCCACCCGCCGCGACTTTCTCCGCCGTCATCTTCAGCAGGCCTTGCAGGCACCGCTGCCAAGCATTGCACCCTTTTCTCTGCAGCCGGGTGGCTTCCAGCCCCATTTCACTCGGGAGCAGTACCTCGACCGTTTTCGACGCATCATCGACTACATCGAGGCCGGCGACTGCTACCAGGTCAATCTGGCCCAGTGCTTCAGTGCCGCCTGCCAGGGCGATAGCTGGGATGCCTTTGCGCGCCTGCAGCAACAGGCCAATGCACCCTTTGCCGCCCTGCTTTGTGACGGCGACCAGCACGTCCTGAGCTTCTCCCCCGAACGCTTCATCAAGGTCGAGCAGGGAGTCGTAACGACGCAGCCGATCAAGGGCACGCGTCCACGCAGCAGTGACGTCCGCGAGGATGAACGTAACCGGCTTGACCTCGAGAGCAGCGTCAAGGACCGGGCAGAGAATCTGATGATCGTTGACCTGTTGCGCAATGATCTCGGGCGCGTCTGCGACTTTGGTTCGGTGCGCGTCGACAAACTGTTCGAACTGCAAAGCTTCGCCAATGTCCATCACCTGGTGAGTACCATCAGTGGCCGTCTGCGGGAGCCGGCTGATCTGTTCAAGCTGCTGCCGGCCTGTTTTCCCGGAGGATCCATTACTGGGGCCCCCAAGTTGCGCGCCATGCAGATCATCGATGAACTCGAAACCATGCCACGCTCCGTCTACTGCGGCGTGATTGCCTGGATAGACCAGGGCGGCGACATGGACAGCAACATAGCCATCCGTACCTTGGTGCGTGACGGGAACCATGTGCATTGCTGGGGCGGTGGCGGCATCGTGGCCGATTCGGTCGGCGCCGAGGAATATCAGGAAACCTTCGACAAGATCGGCTTGTTCCTTCGCAAAATCTGATGCAGAAACCACTCCCGAGCCACATCGACTGGCAGACCCTGCCGGAACAGTTGCCGCCCCTGCTGCTGCCTCTGACGCCGGCCTTGCCCGCCTCGCGCGAGCGCCAGGCCGCAGTGCTGCTGCTCTGGTGCGAAAACGGCGGAGCTCCCTTCACGCTGCTCACCCAGCGCAGTGCGGAGCTGCCGCTGCATCCCGGGCAGATCAGTCTGCCCGGCGGGCGCGTGGAAGCCAGTGACGCCAGCCTTGAGCTGACTGCGCTGCGAGAAGCCCATGAAGAAGTGGGACTGCCGGCGGCAGCGGTGCGCTTGCTCGGGCGCCTGCCCACGGCGTCTGTGAGTTCGGGCTTTACCATCACGCCCGTGGTGGGCTACTGCACTAGCCGGCCGACGTTGCAGCCCAACCAGCGCGAAGTAGCGCGCCTGATCGAGTTGCCGCTGTCACTGGCACTCGACTGCAGTCGCTATGGGCAGGACAGTCTGGAGCGCGACGGAGAGACTCGGCAGTTCCGCTTTCTGCAGTTCGAGGAACACTTCATCTGGGGCGCCACAGCGCGCATTCTGCTCACACTCGCTGAGCGAGTGGCACCTCTGCTTCAGTCGCCCAACTCGCGCTGACTGGCCCTGCGAAACTCGTCGCGCAACGCTTCATAGCTGTGAACGCTCGGAAATTGAGGGAACTCTGCCGCGACCTTGGCTGGTGCGTGGAACAGGATGCCCCGCTCGGCGGTGGCGAGCATGCTGGTGTCATTGTAGGAATCACCAGCCGCGATCACGCGGTAGTTCAGGCGCTGGAAAGCCAGCACGGCCTCACGTTTGGGGTCCTGCTGGCGCAGACGGTAACCCACCACGCGTCCGTCAGTCGCCACCTCCAGTCGGTGACAAAGCAGGGTTGGAGAGCCCAGCAACGGCATCAGCGGCATGCCAAATTCATAGAACGTGTCCGACAGTATCACCACCTGAAAGTGGCGCCGCAGCCAAGCCATGAATTCCACCGCTCCCGGCAGCGGTTGCATGGTGGCGATCACCTCCTGGATCTGGGGCAGTCCGAGGCCATGCTCTGCCAGCAGACGGATACGATTGCGCATCAGGGCATCGTAGTCCGGCACGTCACGCGTGGTGAGACGCAGTTCGGCGATGTTGGTTTTATCGGCGAAGGCGATCCAGATTTCCGGAATCAACACTCCTTCAAGATCGAGGCAGGCAATTTCCATGGGCTATTCTTACCGGTGTGAAGTCAGGCGCGCGGCCCGGCAGGCTGATTGGCGATGCCGTTGGGTACGTGTCCCGTTGCGACATGCCCGCGCGCCGATTCACAGTGCCGCTCCTGGTCATCGAAAAACACATCGGCTTCATAGGCACCGAGAAACGCTCCTTTGTCGAGTCCACCCAGAAACAGCGACTCGTCGATACGGATATCCCAAGCGCGCAGGGTGCGAACCACCCGCTCATGGGCCGGTGCCGAACGTGCCGTGACAAGACAGGTGCGGATGGGAGACTGCCCCTCGCCGAACTCGCGCTGCAGCAGGTGCAGGGCAGACAGGAAGGCCTTGAAAGGGCCACCGCTCAAGGGGGACTTCGCGGCTTCCCTTTCACTGCGGGTGAACTCGGCCAGACCCTGCGTTTTGTAAACGCGCTCCGCTTCGTCTGAAAACAGAACGGCGTCGCCATCGAAGGCAAAGCGCAGTTTGTAGTCATCGAGATTGGCAGTCTTGGAAGGCATGATGGTGGCCGCTGCCACGCCGTGCTCGAGCGCCTGCCGTACGTCCTGCCCGTGTGTCGACAGAAAAAGGTGGCTGTTGAAGGCCGTGATGTAACGATACGGGCTGGAGCCACCGCAGAAGGCCGCCTTGCTGATGTCGAGTCCGTGATGCTCGATCGAATTGAAAATGCGCAGGCCGGTGTCAGCAGTGTTGCGGGACAGCAGTATGACTTCCACCCAGGCAGCACCCAGCAGCCTGTTGATATTGAGTAGCTTCTTGACGAGATGGAACGCGTCTCCCGGCTGCAGTGGCTCGTCTTCGTGCGCGATCTGATACTGCCGGTAGGCCTCTACTCCCTGACTTTCGAACACCTGATTGCTGGCATCGAGGTCGAACAGGGCGCGGGAGGAAATCGCCACGATCAGTTTGTTGACATCACTCTGCATCTGGACATGGTACACCCGTTCCCCGCAGCCCGCAGTAGCCGTCCGGGTTCTTGGCGAGGTACTGCTGGTGATAGTCCTCTGCATAAAAGAAGGTCACACCCAGTCGCAGTTCCGTGGTGATCAGGCCTAAGCCGGCAGCACTCAGCGCCTGCTGGTAACGGTCCCGTGAGTCCTGGGCGATCAGTAGGTCGTGCGCCTCCCCGACGTAAATAGCCGAACGGTATTGCGTGCCGATGTCGTTGCCCTGGCGCATGCCCGCGGTTGGATCATGGGCCTGCCAGAACTGCTGCAGCAATTCGCGCAGAGCCAACTGCCTGGGGTCATAGGTGACCAGTACCACCTCGGTGTGGTCTGTTCGACCGCTACAGACTTCCTGATAGGTCGGATTAGGGGTGTGGCCACCGGCGTAGCCTACTGCCGTGCTGAGGACCCCGGGCAGTCGCCAAAACAGGCGTTCGGCACCCCAGAAGCAACCAAGACCGAGTTGCACCTGCGCAAACCCCGCAGGAAAGGGACCGCGCAGCGGACTGCCATTGACGACGTGCCGCATGCTCACCGGCATGGGCTCAGCACGGCCCACCAAGGCCGCAGCGGGTCCTACCAGGCCCGTGGGTTTTGAACTGAACATCGTCTGACTCTCCTGCGTGATGGCCTTTCGGACACACTCTGCTGCGCTCTGCGTGAGCACTGCTTACCTTACGGGTACGGAGGCGCCATCACGACAGATTGCCAGGTAGCGCGCGATCACCGTCTGCATCCCGTATTCGATGCACTCGATGGTAAGGGCGTGACCAATGGACACTTCGCGCACTCCACCGATCCCAAGAAAAAGCGGCAGGTTTTGCAGGTCGAGATCGTGCCCGGCATTGACGGCCAGGCCCAGTTGCCGGGCCTCATTCGCGGCGGCCTGATACTGCGACAGCACGACGCTGCGACGATCGGTCGTAAAGGCAGCGGCGTAGGCCTCCGTGTACAGTTCGATGCGCTCGGCCCCCACGCCAGCAGCACGCGCCACCTGCTCAGGCAGCGGGTCCAGAAACAGGGAGACACGAATGCCCAGTCGCTGCAACTCAGCCACGACATCAGTCAGGAAGGCACCGTGCTTGACGAGATCCCAGCCATGATCAGACGTGAGTTGGTCGGCGGCATCGGGTACCAGCGTGCACTGGTGCGGGCGTACACGCTCCATGAGGGCGACGAAATCCAGCGACGGAAATCCCTCCACGTTGAACTCGGCGCCTGCCCGCTTCCGCACAATTTCAGCCAGTAGCGGTACGTCCGCGAATCGCACATGGCGCTGGTCCGGACGGGGATGCACGGTGATACCGTGTACACCGAGATCGAGAAAGCGCTGCGCAAATGCCTGCAGGTCGGGGAAATTGCGACCCCGCGAATTGCGAAGCAGCGCCAGTTTGTTGACGTTTACACTCAGGGCAGTCATGGCAAAGTTGCTCTCAGATCTGTTCGTCACGATCGGGCCAGATGAAGCCGATCGGACGAGGTGACGTCTCCTCCCCTTCGGTGTCAACGGCATAGCAGATCAACTGGACGGTGCTTTGGTGCGCCAGCAGACTACAGGGATTGCCTCCCATGAGTCCCTCGATGCGAATGCCATCAAAGCTGATCTGTGCCAAGGTACGCACCTCGATCTGCAGCCCGCCATGCAGCAGGGCGGCAATCGCAGGTCGATAACGCGGCGGTAGTTTTTCGTGCCAGCCCCGCGCCTCGGCCGCCAGTGCCTCCAGCAAAACGCCGGCACTGCGGTATTCGTTCATGGCTTGCTGGCTGCAACTCGGTGGCAGCGGACACAGGTTGTCTTCGCGCACGGTGGGAGGGCTGAAACCCGGTACGGTAACCATCTGACGATTCAGGACATCGTTGAGGCTGTTGACTGCGCTACCAAGCGGATGCAGGTCAGGTTTGAAATCATCAGGAACGGACAGAATCTGGCCGGTACCCTCCGTGTGCAATTCAGTCATAGCAACTCCGTGCCCTGCAGCGGTGGCGGCAGAAGAGCGCAGTGGTGCCCGGGACCGGAATCGAACCGGTACGACCTGTGGGGTCGAGGGATTTTAAGTCCCTTGTGTCTACCAATTTCACCACCCGGGCGAACCAGCCCATGGCCCGCGCGCGCCGAAAGTGTATCAGCTTGCTGACGCCATCTCTTGTCTCTCATGCACCAGTTTGGATGCGGCTGGAAAATTTTCGGGCATTTTCATGAACATGATGGTAGCGATCCGACGATTAGCCGTTTTGGTGCTCACTTTTTCATAAAGATTGCGTGATTAACCGTCAATAGCGCTATAAAGTCTCGAGGCAGGCCAAGGGCGCAGTAGGTCTGAGGAGAGCGCAAACATGATGCTCCCGTCTCGGGTACCAGCAACGTGGAGGCCGGGACAAGCGGGGCATAGACATGTGCGCTGATTATCTACTCTCAAATCTAAGGAGAAGCTTGATGTTCAAACTTAGTCGAAGAAGTGCTGCCTGGAAGCTCGCTTTCGCCAGCGTAGCTGCAGGATGGGGTTCTGTCGTGACTGTTGCACCAGCCCTGGGGCAAACCGCGGCGGCGGTGGAAGAAGTACTGGTGACCGGGTCCCGCATTCGCCGTCCCGGACTGGAATCTACCAGCCCTATAAATACCCTGGGCGTTGAACTCATCGAACTGCAGCAGGAAGTAGCACTCGAAAAAGTGATTCGTACCATGCCCTTCTCCATCCCGGGGGATGGCGAGAACGTGAACAACGGGACCAGCGGCGCAGCCACGATCAACTTGCGAGGTCTCGGGGAACAACGCAACCTGTCGCTGATCAACGGTCGTCGCGTGACGCCCTTTATTACATCGACGGGGGGCGTACTCGTCGATACCTCCTCGATACCGCTCGCTCTGGTGGAACGGGTGGACATCATCACTGGTGGAGCTTCTGCCGTGTACGGCTCGGATGCCATCACCGGCGCCATGAACGTGGTGCTGAAGAACAATTTCGAAGGCATCGACCTCCAGTTGTCTACGTCGCAGACCGGTGAGAACGACGGCAACACGGATAACTTTTCGCTCACCATCGGCTCGGGTCTCGCCGAAGGCCGCGGCAATGTCGCGGTCAACCTGACCTATACCCAGCGCGATGCCGTTCTGCTCGGGCAGCGCTTTCTCGGCACCCTTGGCATAGCAACCGCCGACGGTGCCAATTACAGCAACTTCCTCGGCGGGAAGGCGCCAACACCGCCCTCGGTCACGGGCTGCGATGGTCCAGACTCTGTGGCTTCGGGTGGTTCGACCACGAGTATTCCTACGCGGGTCGAGTTGTCTGCCGGCGGCAGCGTCGGGCAGTTTCTCAATAATGGTTCGCTATACACCGGAAATGCCGGTACAGGGCTCGGTGCCCGTGGTGGCTGCTCGGTGTTCAACTTCAACCCCTACAACTACTACCAGACGCCGGCCGAGCGCTACAACGCCTTCCTGATCAGCAATTACAAATACAATGACCACGTGGAGGCCTACGCGCAGGTAAGTTTTACCAATACCACGGTTGTCCAGCAGGTAGCTCCGTCGGGCACATTTGGCACATCCTTCAACGTGCCCATGTACAACCCGCTCTGGCCGGCGGCAGCCAAGGCTGAAGTATTGGCCGTTGCCAACGAACGCCTCGGTACCGGTGTCCTGACCAAGGGCACCAACTGGCAGGACATCAATGCAAACAACATCGTCGATGGCGCCGACATCCTGCGCATGCGCTTGCGGCGCCGCACGACTGAGCTCGGACCGCGCAGCGAAGCGTGGGACACCGATATGTTCACCCTCGTGGGAGGCGTCCGTGGTGCGCTGGTGGCAGACTGGAATTACGATCTGTCCTACCAGTACGGAGAGACTAACCGAACCTCCACTCGTGCCGGCTATACCAACCTCACCAATATCCAGAATGCCCTGATGACCAAGGACGGCAAGACCTGTGAAAACGGTGATACGTCTTGCGTCCCGATCAACCTGTTCGGTGGATTTGGCACGATTACGCCTGCGATGGCTGCCTACGCACAGGCGATTGCTCTGCTACAGCTTGAATATGAGCAAAGCATCATCCAGGCCGTAGCGGATGGTCCAGTTGAAGCCATCCAACTGCCGACAGCATCCAGCCCCCTGGCGTTGAGCCTCGGATTTGAACGACGTGATGAGGAAGGCAGCACGAATCCCGATGAATGCCTGAAGCTGGCACCGGCCAGCTGCCAGGGTGGCGCCGGCGGTAACTTGCTGCCCGTCGTGGGTGGTTTTGACGTCAATGAGTTCTTCTTCGAAGGCGTACTGCCGCTGATCGAGGAGCGCGACTATGTGCAGTCGTTGAACCTCGAGGTAGGTGCACGTACCTCGGACTACAATACGGTAGGTAGGGTCGACACGTGGAAAGCAGGTCTGAACTGGCGTCTGAGCGATTCCCTGCTCATCAGGGCCATGGAGCAGCAGGCTACCCGGGCACCCAACGTCGGCGAGCTGTTTGCTCCCGTGACGCGTGGTCTGGATAACGCCACCCAAGACCCGTGCTCGGTGGCCAACGCTTCCAAAATCAATGCCACCCTCCGGGATCGCTGCGTGGCTTCGGGAATGCTGCCACAGCAAGTGGGGGTGGTTGCCGATATCATTGCCGGCCAGATCCAGACTTTCGACGGCAGTAACCCCACCAGTCAGCCTGGCGCAGAGCAAGCGGATACCAGAACAATCGGCTTTGTCTGGACACCGGATATTGCACCACTCAGCAATTTCTCCCTGTCTGCTGACTACTATGACATCACGATCAACGACGTGATCGGGTCATTCTCGGCGCAGGAAGTGCTTGATGCCTGCTACGTGCTCGGTGATCTGGCGTCCTGCAAGCAGATCAGGCGTGTCAACGGTGATCTGCAGGACGACACCTCTGGTGTTCAGTTGTTCACCACCAACCTCGCGTACCAGCAGGCTGAAGGTGTGGAAGTCAGCGTGAACTTCGGTTTCGACATGGGCAATCTGGGTGACATCCAGTTCTATACGAATATCAACAAATACCTGACCCAGGAGTCCCAGAGTAGCTCTACCGTGCCGGTGATCGACTGCAAAGGCTTCTACGGAACCAGCTGTGATCCAATTTCGGATCTGCGCTGGATACAAGGTACGACCTGGAGCTGGAACGACCTGTCGCTCAACCTGCAGTGGCGCCATATCGACTCCGTCGACAAGGAGTTGCCAGAGCAGGATTCAACTTTTGCCCAGTTCAGAAGCATCGACTCCTACAACTACCTGGATCTGACTGCCAGTTACAAACTGTGGGGAGATCGCATTACCCTCACCGGGGGCGTGCAAAACCTGACGGACAAAGATCCGCCGGTACTTGGCAACGAAGTGGGTGATACGAGTTCCAACAGTGGCAACACGTTCCCCAGTAACTATGACACGCTGGGTCGTATCTACAGTCTGGGTTTCCGCATGTCGTTGTAACGGCAAGACTGGCGACCACAGGCAGCGCAGAACCCCGCCAGTTGGCGGGGTTCTGTCTGACACGGTGAGGTTTGCCAATGCACAGAGAGAAGGACTACATGAAGTGTAAGGGTCTGTACTCGACGTTCTTCACGCACTTCGCAAAGAGTTTTTTCAGGGGGCTATTACCCGGACTGCTGGCAGGTATCGCGCTCGTGCTGGTCTCTCCACGCACATTCGCCATCGACCTCACCACCGCCAGCACCGACGGCGCCCCCTCCGCCGCCCGCTTCAGCATCACGATCACCAGCGGCAATACCCCTACGGAACTTTCGTCCGTCGTGTACAACACGGCGGTGACGGTGAAGGCACTCATCCGTCCGGATCCGCAGCATGCCAACAAACTCGCCGACGTGTTTGCCGTCGATCTCGTGGGTGACACCTGGTACATGCGTGACACGGTAGGACGCTGGACAGTCTGGAGCGGCAACCTCTCCGACCTCAAGCCGGCTCGTGAGGCCGTCAATCTAGGCACCTCCTACACACTGGATATTTATCAGGGCAGTTACGTCGACCCCGCGCAGCACAGTTTTTTCGTGGGCTACCTGCCCGCGGGCCGCAGCGCGCTGTTGTATACCCCCGAGCCGGCCAGCCTGGCCGTCACGCAGGCCGAGATCAGCTTCAGTCCGCTCTCCTACTACGGCGACCGGGTCGAGAACGAGATCATGCAGACCCGCTGCATTGCCTGCCATGTCGGCGGCGGTGTTGCCAAGGGCAGTGCCCTGATCCTGGAGCGCAGCAGCAGCACCTCCGTACAAAATAACTTTGCCACTCTCAAGGCACTCGTCGACGGCAAGGGCGCCAATCACGTATTGGCCAAGGCCAGCGGTGGCAACAACCACGGTGGCCTCGTGCAACTGGTGGCAGGCAGCAGTGACTATGATGCCCTCTCCCGCTTGCTGGGCGGCATGAGCGGTGGTGTCATCAAGGCCCCTGCCAATGACTTCTTCGACGGAGTCAGCCTGGAGCCTCGGGTTGCCAGCCTGCGCCGGGCGGCGATCATGCTTGCCGGCCGAGCGCCGACCAGCAGTGAGCAGCTTTATGTCGCCAAGGGCGACGAGGCAGCTCTGCGTATTGCCTTGCGGGATTTGCTGAAAGGCCCCGGCTTCCACCAGTTCCTGACCGAAACGGCCAACGATCGCTTGCTGCTGCGCGGCACGCCGACGGAGGTTATCGATACAGGTTGGCCTCAGTTCCAGACCTACGTCCAGGCCATCTATACCTTTGCGAAGGCCCAGTACGCTGCTGGCAAAACTCCGGGTGAAGTAAACTCCTTGACGTGGAATTTCGCCCAGATCGTCGATAAGGGGCTGAGGGAAAGCCCCGGGGAGTTGATCGCCTACATCGCCGAGAACGACCGTCCGTACACCGAGATCGTGACGGCGGATTACATGATGATGAATCCCCGCATGAGCGAGGTGTTCGAGGCGGGACTGACCTTCGCCAATCCCAGCGACCAGACGCAGTTCAAGCCGGGTAAACTCAACGGCTATTACCACTGGGGACAGTGGGCGCCAGACTTCGAACTGGATCGCGAGATAAATCGGTCCCGCGTCGTGAAGCCGAGCACCAGGCGCAATCCATGGCCGCATGCCGGCATCCTCAACAGCCCCGCCTTTCTGGCGCGCTATCCGTCTACGGCAACCAACCGTAATCGCGCGCGGGCCCGTTGGGCCCTGTACCACTTCCTCGACATCGATATCGAAAAATCCGTGCAGCGCCCCACCGATCCGGCAGCCCTCGCCGATCTGAACAATCCGACGATGAACAACCCGGCCTGCACCGCCTGCCACGAGCGCATGGATCCGGTGGCCGCTGCCTTCCAAGACTATGCCGACCGGGGCCAGTACCGGGTCAACAATGGCGATGATTCGCTGGATAACTTCTATAAGTGGCCACCCAACGGCGGTGTTTCTCTCTACCAGCGGGGCGACACCTGGTACCGGGACATGCGCGCCGCCGGTCTGTTCGGCCAAGGCATCACCATGAGCAGGGACCCGGTCAAACAACTGGCCGAATTCATGGTCAAGGATCCGGGCTTCGCGCGGGCCGCAGTGAAGTTCTGGTGGCCGGCGGTCATGAACGCCGAGGTACTGGCGGCACCAGCCGTCAGTTCCGATACCAACTACCAGGACAAGCTGACCGCCTACCAGGCACAGGCTGCGCTCATCGAGCAACTGGCTGCCAAGTTCAGCCGCGACTGGAACCTGCGTAATTTGCTGGTGGACATGATGATGTCGCCCTGGTTCCGTGCGGAGAGCAACCTGCGCCCCGACAAGGTCGCTGCGTTGGAACTGGCCGACGTGGGTACGGAAAAACTCCTGACCCCGGAGCGGCTGTACAACAAGACCCTGGCCTTGACCGGCTTCGGCTGGGGGCGCACGCGGGTAGGGCGCCCAGACATCTTGCCCGCCAAGCATGGTTTTTTCACGACCAGCGTCGGTGGGCTATATGGCGGCATCGATTCATTTTCGGTCACGCAGCGCCAGCGTACGCTGACACCGCTGATGAGTACGGTGGCTCAGTCCATGGCCAACGAATCGGCATGCCCCATCGTATTGCGTGAGTTGATGCTCCCCGATGCCAAGCGCCTGCTGTTCAACGGCATTGCGTTGACCGAATCGCCCCTCGACCTGGGCACCACCGTGGCCACGCTGCCATCGCGGGACCAGCAAGACTGGCACACCGTCTCGCTGCGGGCGTCCTTGCCGTTAGGCACACTCACGGTCTCCGTTGGTCTCGACAACCCCTACTGTGACTACGACGCCCTGGAGAAGAAATGCCGCTCCCAGCGGGTGCTTTACTTGGACCGTTTCGAGATCAAGGGGCCCGGTCAGGCATCCTTCCAGCCCATCGAAATCACCAGCGAGGTCAGCAAGCATTACCAGCCACAGTGCTATCGCAGTGGCGCTACCAATGCCTTGACGTTTGCGCCTTGTCGTCTTGATTACACCTTCACCAGCGCTGTGGCCGGCGAATACGAAGTACGGGCCGTGGTGGCCGGTCCGCAGGCCGGTACAGAGCTCATGCAGGTCTCGCTGAAGGTTCAGACGACGGGCGATCCACTCTTCGCTGACACGGCGGTCACACGGCTGCTCAAGCAGAAGCTGGTGGATCTGCACAGCGCGCTGTGGGGCGGGACCTATACGCTGGCGTCACCCGAGATCGCAGATGCCTGGAGCCTGTTCGTTGCCGCCTGGCAGGACCGCGGCAAGCACAATGGCTCGATCGGTCCCTGCAATTTCTACTCCGACCAGGAATACTTCGTCGGCACGCCCTACCCCGGCGACGCGATGACGCTGGATACACAAAATGGCTGGTATAACTGGGACTGGAACAAGGTTGGGCCATTCACGGCCGAGTTCATGACCGACAGTAGTGGTACCAAGCGTGCCTGGGTCGTGGTGATGGCCTATCTGTTGGGCCACTACAACTATCTCTACGAATGACTGGAGGTGGACATGAGTCACTCAAGCCTGCACAGACGCCAGTTCATTCGCCACCTGACACAGGCCAGCGCCCTTGCCTTCCTGCCTGGTTGGGGCAGTACTGCCCGCGCCCAGGCCGCGTTTTCCGGCAAGTTATTGCTCACAGTGCAGGCCCAGGGCGCCTGGGACGTGACGAGTTTTTGTGATCCCAAGAGCAACGTGGCCGGCGAAAAGGAAATCAACCGCTGGGCCCGCACCAAGTCCATCGGTACTGCCGGCAACCTCCGCTACGCACCCTTTGGCAGCAACAAGATGTTTTTCGACAAGTACTACGGCCGGATGCTGGTGATCAATGGGGTCGACATGCAGACCAACGCCCATGAGACAGGGGAAACAGCCGCCTGGAGTGGTCGTTTGTCGCTCGGCTTTCCGTCACTGACGGCGTTGTATGCGGCGAGTGTGGCACCCGCGCTGCCCTTGGCCCTGTTGCATCTCGGCGGCTGGGGCAACACCGAAGACATCATCAACAGTACCCGGGTGGATAACCCGGACGTGTTGCGGAATGTACTGCTACCCAACAAGGACAACTTCAATCCCGGGCTCAGCCTGATTGCCGATGACGACGCCCGCAGGATCCGTGCCTTGTATCGCAAACAGATACAGGCGGCAGCCAGTGAAAAAGGCCGCATGCCCCAGGATCTGGTCAATCGTGGCCAGTACCAACAGGCGCTGGAAGGCAGCGAGGTGCTCGAAGCACTGGCGGCTGGCATTCCCCCCAAGGACCAACTGAAAGTCGCGACCCGCGTGAATGCAACTTATGTCAGCAATCTCTTCCCCCAGATACAGCTGGCCATGCTCGCCTTCAAGTCTGGGCTGTGTGCAGCGGCGAATCTGCGCGAGGGCGGGTTCGATACCCATGACAAGCACGACGAGCTACACGAGCCGCTGCTGGCTCATCTGCTTAACGGCATTGATTACCTCTGGGACTATGCGGAGCAGCTCGGTATCGCCGATCGCCTCCTCGTGGTGATCAGTTCGGATTTCGGGCGTACACCACACTACAACGCCGGGGATGGCAAGGATCACTGGCCGATCAACAGCTATGTGATCATGGAGAAAAACGTGCGGTACACCAATCGTACGGTGGGCGAGACGGACGGGGGGCACAATGCCTTGAATATTGACCCCGTGACTCTGCAGCGCAGCAAGGGCGGTACCCTGATCTACAGCAAGCATGTTCAGAAGGCACTGCGGCGCTACCTCGGGCTTGCCAATACGCCTTACGACAAGTTCTTTCCCTTCAACAATACCGAAGATTTCCGCTTCTTTGGGTAGCGGGCCCGCGCTGGTCCTTGGCGCTCAGGGACGACTGCCCGCCCAGGCAGTAGTGAGCAGTTCCAATACGCCGTCAAAGGTGACTTCCCGGGGGTTGTAATACGGTCGCGCCAGCGCAATGCCCGCTGCCCGCTCGAGATCACCCTGCTGCATGCCGAGCGACTTGAGCGCGGTGGGTGCTCCCACGCGTGCAACGAGATCATGCAGGGCGCCCGGCACGTCGGCGGCAGGTACCTGTAGGGCGCGGGCCATGGCGTCCACTGCTGCAGGTGCGTGGTGTCGGTTATAGGCGACACAATAAGGCAGCATCACGGAGTGAACCTCGGCATGGGGCAAGGAGAAGCTGCCGCCAAGCACATGGCAGAGCTTGTGGTGAATCGCCATGCCGACTGTCCCCAGGGCTATTCCTGCCAACCACGCGCCCTGCAGGGCCTGCGTGCGTGCGGCAAGGTTGTTGGGCTCCCGGGTAAGCAGGGGCAAGCTCTCGGCAAGTGCCGCGATGCTCGCCTCACTGACCAATGAGATCAGTGGATTGCGGTTTTCAGCGTAGAGGGCCTCGACAGCATGCGCCATGGCGTTGATCCCGCTCGCTCCTGAGACGGCTGGTGGTAGCGTCAGCGTGAGTTCCGGGTCGTAAATTACCGTGCGTGGCTGCACACGCGGATCCCGGCCGGTGACCTTCACGCCGTCTCGGGTGATACCCCAGATAGGCGTCATCTCCGATCCCGCATACGTGGTCGGAATCGCCAGACTCTTGAGGCCCGTCTCCAACGATACCGCCTTGGCAAGCCCGACTGTCGTGCTGCCTCCTATGCAGATACAGCCGTCACTCTGCTGCTGGGACACGTGCAGCAGCGCTGCGGCAATACTGTCGGTCGGCACATGCATCACCGCGCCGGAAAATATGCTCGAGGCGGCACCGATCAGCCCCTGAACCCGCAAGGCAAGCGCGCGATGACTCGGCGTGGAGATGATGACGGGCTTCCTGAAGCCGAGCTGCGAGGCTTCAGCGGCGACAGCCGACACTTGGCCGACTCCAAAGATGACCCGTGACGCATTGAGTTCGAGCGTGAAATTCATGACGGCGATGATAACGGTCGCAGGCCTCGGACCCCCAGTGCGCCGGTGGGTTCTGGCCAGCAAGCCACACTCGGCGCGCGTTGCAGATACTTGGTCAGAATTCCACGCCGACGCGTGGCACAGTGCCGTTCTTGACCATTTGCATGATCTCGGGCGAGCCGTTTTCCCAGACGATCAGCATGGAGCGTTTGGGCGACAAACCTTTGTGGCGAATATCAGCGGGCATGCAACAGACATCGCCTGCTTTCATCACGACATTCGCGCGGAGTTTGCCGGTCTGTCCGTCTTTGATCTCCCAAAAAATCTCGTCTGATACCTGCAGGAACCACTCCACACGATCATTCCCGTGCTCGATCGGCAGAACGAACTCCTCTGTTGTCGGGCAGAGCAGGCTCTGCCGGATGACCGATACCACGGAGGGATTCCAGGTCACATCCGATCGCGAAAGGAAGCCAAACAGGTTGAAGGCATGGATGCGGTTGTGGAAGCCAGGTTCCTCGACGATCTCGGGGCTCCCTTGGTCGACATCGAGGAAAGCCCGGTTGACCTTGTAGCCGTTATCGTCAGTTCGTACTTCAGTATCACCTGGCACACCGATCATGCGCTTGGCAGTTTGCCGCTTGCGGGCGATGGCTTCCCGGTTGGAGCCATTTTTCCTGCCCCAGGCCTCACCAGTTTCCTGGGGGGCCGCAAAAGGATCAAATCCAGCGTTGGTCCAGTCGTTTTGCATGTCTACAAACAGCTTCATGAGCACATCTGAAGGGAAGGTCTCGAGGAAGTCCTTGCCACTTGCCTTGTATTCAGCATTCAACGTGCCGGCGAACAGGTCTACGGTTCCGTAGTGGTTGGTTGTTCCGACTACGTTGTCGAAGTTGACAGTGCCATAGAAGAAGCCCCAGGCAATGTCGCGCATGAGCGCGCGCAGGAAAGCATCCACAGGCATCATGTGGCTGCCCGTTGGCCAGTGAATATAGGCGAAGTATTCGCAGCGCTCGAACCGGAAATTGCCGATGGTGAAGACCTTGAATCCTGTCACCGTGCTGTCGACTTTCATTTTGAGTGAACTTGTCATGCGTGCCAGCCTCTTGCGTGATGGTGTGATGGCGTCGGGGACCTTAAGATTACTTGAGACAGATGTCGTTCCAGCGCTCTACGGACTCTTGTCCGAGTATCGTCTGAAAAAGCAGGGTCGCGGGCTTGGCCGACTGGAACTGGTAGGCAGTCTTTTCAGGCAACAATGCCATATGGCCGCGGTTGAGAATGACTTTGCCGATCTTCTTGCCCTGTGGTTGCCCCTGCAGCCGGATAGCACCGTCCTTGTCGTCGTCGACGCCGGTGGAGTCTGCCAGTTCGACAAAGTGGACTTCAACGCTGTAATCCATGGCAACCACGAACTCATCGTGCGAGCAGACATACCAGGCGGAAACACCCTCTGCACGAGCCACCTCGAGGGTGTAGTCGAGGTTCTTCGCCACCACGATGCGTTGGTAGGGCGGGTTGGTTGCCGCAACCTCGTAGATGTTGGAAAACACGAAGTTCTTGACGTTATCGTCGATGATCTGCACCCCACCCTTCTGGTAGGAGTCGATGGAGGCAAAAGCAGTGGCGTATTTGGGTGGCATGGTGTCCTCTTGATTCGGAAAATTATTTTTCACCAGACATCGCGCGCAATATTGATCTACAGGCTCGTTAGGGGCAAAGTTCGATAAGCGAACTTTTTTGCTGCAGTGCGAACACGCGCAGGATGCTCTTAAATGAAAAACACCTTGTCAAGAACATTCGAGGAAAGCAACCGCGAACATGTCGCCTCGCTGGCAAAAGGCTTGGCGGTCATTCGTTGCTTCGACCACCAGCATCGACAGATGACGCTGTCGGAAGTTGCAAAACTGACTGAGCTGACCCGGGCTACGGCACGAAGATTTCTGCATACCTTGCATGAACTGGGGTATATGGACACGGATGGCAAGCTGTTCTGGCTTACGCCCAAAGTACTTGATCTTGGTTATTCCTATCTGGTCTCACAGCCACTGATCGAGCGCGTACAGCCCTACACGAAGGAGCTCTGTGATGCGATCGGGGAATCCTGCTCGGTTTCTGTGCTGGATTTTCCGGACGTTGTCTACGTGGCGCGGACGCTTTCCCACCAGATCATGTCAGTCAGCCTCAACGTCGGCGCCAGACTGCCTGCTGTGACGACCTCGATGGGTCGGGTACTGTTGGCTGCCAAGGACGACGGTGAAATCGACGACCTGCTAGGCAAGGTCACGGTCGAGCGCTTCACGAAGTACACGCTGGTCGAGCCGTCGCAGATCAAGAACGAGATCCAGTCAGCCCGCAAGCGCGGCTATGCGATTTGTAATCAGGAGCTGGAAATCGGCTTGCGCTCACTGGCAGTGCCAATTCGCAACCGTCAGGGCAAGGCCGTTGCTGCCATCAACGTCAGTTCGCAGCCCCTCAAGGTCAGCGAAACCAAGCTGCTCAGGGAAATCCTGCCGCAACTGCGTGAGGCCGCCAGAAAGATCAGCGACGCCCTTTAGCTGATCCACTAGCAACCTGGCTATGCGCCTGCTCAGGCCAGATCGACCACAAAAGCTGCCGACGTTCGTGACTTTATTTCATCGAGCGATGAACCCGGCATTATCTTTTTCAGCGTGAGTCCTGCCTCGGTGAAGTGAAATACGGCCAACTCCGTCACGACCACATCCACCACGCCCTGCGCCGTCAAGGGCAACTGGCACTGCGGCAGGATCTTGGATTCGCCGCTCTTGTTAGTGTGCGTCATCGTGACGATGACCCGCTTGGCGCCGCAGGAAAGATCCATCGCTCCACCAACGCCCAGCAAGGGCTTGCCTGGAATGGCCCAGTTGGCGAGATTGCCCATGGCGTCCACTTCCAGGGCACCCATGACGGCGACATCGATGTGCCCTCCTCGGATCATGTTGAACGACGTTGTCGAATCGAAGTAGGAGGCACCCGGCATGGCTGTGACCGGGATCTTGCCAGCGTTGACCGGGTAGTCCATGGCACCCCCGGATTCCGGGCTTGGCCCCACCCCCAACATGCCATTTTCAGTGTGCAGCGTCAGTTGGTGCGCAGCAGTGATCAGGTCAGCGACCAGTGTTGGAATGCCAATACCAAGATTCACCACTTCACCCGGCCTCAACTCATCCAGCACGGCACGAGCAATCCTGAGTTTGGTGTTGTCTTTGCTGGTATCGAGTCTTTCGATGGTGGCCGACGACCCGAGATCTTTCGGCTCCAGCGTCGCCTGGACGAGGAAATCCACCAGACACCCCGGCGTGTGCACAAAATCCGGATCCATGCTGCCTGCCGGCACGATTTCCTCGACCTCGGCTATCACGACATCTGCAGCAGTCGCCACCGCCTGATTGAAGTTGTTTTCCGTTCTCCGGTACTGCAGGTTTCCAAGCGTATCGGCACGCCATGCCCGCACCAGCGCAACATTGCCACGCAAGGGACGCACGAACACCATGTCCTTGCCCTCCAGCACACGGGTTTCCAGACCCTTGGCCAGGACGGTATTGGCTGAGCTCGGCGTGTAGAACCCGCCGAGCCCGGCGCCGCCGGCGCGGATGGCTTCCCCAAGACTGCCTTGGGGGATGAGTTGCACCTCCAACTGGCCACTCTGCGCCGCCGCCACCGCTTCCGGATTGCTGGTGAAGAAGGAGCCTATGGCCTTCCTTATTTGACCGTTGCGCAGCAGTCGCCCCGCACCAAGGAATGGCTCGCCAACGTTGTTACCTATGTAGGTCAGGTCGCGGACACCCGTGTCGGCGATGGCATGCAGCAGATGGATCGGGTGGCCGGTCATGCCGAAGCCACCTACCACGAGCGTATCGCCGTTTCTTACCTTCGCTGCGGCTTGTTGGACAGTTATCTGAGGGACAGATTTCATGGGGATCGTGATGGTCGTTGACGATGGGTATGGGGTGTGGGGGTCAGAGCGTACTTTCGAGCAAGACGGCGATGCCCTGCCCTACTCCTATACACATACTGCACAGGGCTCGCCTGGCTTTCTGCCGCTGCAACTGCCGGACTGCTGCAAGCGCAAGCCGCGCGCCGCTGGCACCCAGAGGATGGCCGAGCGCGATGGCTCCCCCATTCGGGTTTACTTGTGCGGCATCATCAGGCAACCCAAGCTGTCTGGTCACGGCCAGCACCTGCGCGGCGAAGGCTTCATTGAGTTCCACCAGATCAATATCGTGGATTCCGAGTCCCGTGCGCGCAAACAGTTTGGCGATGGCCAGTGCCGGTCCAAAACCCATGATGCGCGGGGGCAGACCTGCGGTCGCTGACGTGACCACGCGCGCGAGCGGCACCAGGTTGTACCTCCGTATGGCCTCCTCGGAGGCCAGCAACAAGGCAGCTGCGCCATCGTTAACCCCGGACGCGTTACCAGCCGTCACGGTTCCTTGCGGGCTCACTACCGGCTTGAGGTTCACCAGCTTATCCAGCGTCGTATCGCCGCGCGGGTGTTCATCGACGCTGACCAGCGTGGTCGTCTTGCCGTGAGAGATCGACACCGGGACAATTTCCGCCGCGAGGAATCCCAGAGACTGTGCCATGGCCGTCCTCTGCTGGCTCCGCAGTGCAAACGCATCCTGGTCGGCTCGGCTGATGCCGTATTCGGCCGCCACGTGTTCGGCTGTTTCCGGCATGCTATCGGTGCCATGCAAGGTGGCCATTCGGGGGTTAACGAAGCGCCAGCCAATGGTGGTGTCTTCAAGTTTCATGTGACGCGCGAAGGCTGCGTCGGCCTTGTTCATGACAAAGGGGGCCCGCGACATCGATTCGACCCCGCCAGCGATGAGCAGATCGGCTTCGCCGGTCTTGATGGCGCGCGCAGCGGTCGAGAGGGCATCGAGACTCGAACCGCACAGGCGGTTGATAGTCGTGCCGCCGACCTCTACCGGCAGCCCCGACAGCAGCGCTGCCATGCGAGCCACATTGCGGTTGTCCTCGCCTGCCTGGTTGGCACAGCCGTAAACAACGTCATCAACGGCAGCCCAATCCACGCCCGGATTACGCGCCATCAGCGCCTGAATCGGCACGGCGGCCAGGTCATCGGCTCGCAGGGAGGCCAAGGCTCCACCGTAGCGACCAAACGGTGTGCGTATGCCATCACAGATGTAAGCTTCCTTCATGCCAATTCCCTTATTGCTACGCGTTCTTGGCCTAGAGGTGCGGAGTCTAGCCGTTATCGAGGCAGAGGTAATCTGCACCCATGCGATGTTGGCGGTGAGGACCGATGATCTTTTTCAGTTGCAGGTGAGCGGATGACCTGTCGTATTGCTGGTAGGCATCCATGCTGCTGAATTCGGAATAGAGCACCAGATCGCCGGACGTTTCGTCTTCACCCACTGTGCTGGCGAGTTCGATTTTCAGCAGCCCGGGACTATTGCGCCGCAGCTCCTCCAGCACGTTTTTCGCTTCCTCGACCACCCGCGGTGCCCGACTTTTTTCGGTAAGTTTCCAGATGACGAGATGTTTATACACGCTCACGCTCCCTCAACAGATGATGATGCCACGTACAGGGCACTGTCGCGGGTTTCGAGGGGTATGCGCTCCAGCGAGTCGCCCTCACAGGGTCCCTCGGTGCACAGGCCATCGTCAAAGTTGAAGCGCGCATAGTGGGTTGAACACATGAACTGCAGACGGTCGCTGGACAACAGTCTGCCGGGTTCCAGATTGAGCGGGATACCGAAGTGCGGGCAGCGGTTCACGAAGCAGCGGAATTCGCCGCCCTGCCGGTGGATGAACAACTGGAACGGATGCTTGCTGCCCATGCCAAGCGTCAGCTCACGGATGTCACCATCGGCGAAGCCCTCCACAGGGCAGAGAAACTGCCCAGGAGCAGGCGCGTTCTTTTCCTGATTCCACGGTTTCATCAAATGCAGAGGGCCACAGAGCGGTTGGCTGACTCGCTCGCCTCGGTGGTCGGGCGTCCGGCAGCACGTTAGCTGCTGCCGGATACCCTGCCAACTCAGTAGTTGTAGCTGAAGGTCAGCCCCCACTCACGTGGCCGTCCGACTGTCATGAAGTGGATCTGCTCTGCCCGGGTAAAGAAGCCCGAGTTGAAGTAGTACTCATTGGTGAGGTTGGTTGCCGACAATTCGACCGTCCAGTCCTGACCGGAATCGTAAGTGAGACGGGCATTGAGCATGCCGAAGCCCTCCTGCGTCCGCTGGAGGATTTCGCCGGTCTGCAGGGTGTAGTCGTCTGTGTAGGTGTAGTCGATACGAGGCAGCAGCATGGCGCCATCGCGCAGCGGCAGGTCGTAGGAGACGGCGAGGTTGGTGGTCAGCTCGGGTGCCCCTGCAAACTGGCTACCGATACTCACGGCGGGCACTGCACCCTGACCGGCGAGTCCCAGCTTCTGGTATTCGGTTTCCAGCAGGCCCAGACTGAGGTCAACACGCAGGCGCTCGGTGGGTATCCAGTTGGCTTCGACTTCTACACCCCTCGCGAGGGCTTCGCTGGCAGGCGAGTTCCAGAGGCTGGGGTAGAAGAAGATATCCGGACCGGGAACCCCGTCCACATCGATGGTACTGTCGGGTGCATTGTTACCGTCGGTATCCCAGTACTTTGTCGCGATGTACTGGCTGACTGGCACGTTTTCCCAGTCTGTATTGAAAAGGGTCACGTTGGTGCGCAGGTCTCCATTCAGCCAGTCTGCACGCAGACCCACCTCAAAATTCTTCACGGTTTGTTCCGGGCGGAACACGGCTGCTGGAATGTCCGAGACCACCCCGGCAGCAGCACCCCTCGCCATATAGGAGAGGATGGACGCCGGAGTATTCGATTGCCCCCCAGGTCCGTAGCCGTCGGCAAACGTGCCGTAGACCATGATGTCATCAGTGATCTGGTAGCGCACAGTCAGTCGCTTGGTGAGGGCATCGAACGTGGTTTCACCCGTTGCTGCCGGAATGCTCTTGGCACCAAAGTAATTGGGTATGTCATTGTCTGGTAACAGTGTTCCGCGACTCAGCAGCGTCGTGTTGTTGCTGAGCACGACGGTCAGCGGGTTGGTGTCTTCGCTGTAGCGGATACCAGCCGCGAGCGTCAGACGGTCGGTGACATTCCAGGTAAAGTCGCCAAATACCGCCCGTGTTTCCGGACGATTGATGTTCATCTGGTCATTGTTGTTGCTGGCTGCGCCAGTGAAGGTGCTTTGCGTCACACCCATGAGGTTGGGCGCGAGCGCGGTCAACTGAGCATTGGTCAAGATGGCAGGATCGGTCACGCCAAGTGCCTGCTTGCGATTATTGAAACACTGGGTCCGTTGCGCTGCCGTGACACGCTCCAGGTTGCTGGCGTTCCAAAGATCGCAGGTAAACTCCGGCATACCCCACGTGATGGTGCGGGCCCTCGAGTAGGACTGCTCCCAATAGCCCCCGAGAACAGCATCGACCTTGCCCCAAGTCCCCAGCAACTGAAGTTCTTGCAGGGCATCGTAGTTCTTGTTGCGGTTGTCTCGCTCCAGCAGGATCACGTTTTGATCCCCGTCGAAGTCGACTTGGGCGCTGCGCGTAATTGCCTTGTAGCCAGTCAGTGAGCGGATCTTGAACCAGTCCGTTACATCAAGGGTCCAATCGAGCGTATGGCGCTCGAGATCAATGACGATACCGTTGGTTTTCCAGGCCACCTTCGTATCGTACTTGCCAAGAACGCCACCTTGCCCGGACGCAGAGTTTTCCGTCGTGTAGGAGTACCCGAACGCATTCTTGTAGACCTGAGCGTTGGCGTTCGTGTTGTAGAGGATCTTGCCAACGTTGAAGGTCTTCATCGGGCCGACTTCCCAAACTACCCGTGCCGGACCGTTGCGATCAGTATTCGCGAACTCTGCGTTGTAGCGAACACTCAGTCGATCGAGTGGTGTCCACAGGAAGTCTGCTCTGACCAGTTCGTCATTGACATCCCCGTAGTCACGGTCGATGACCTGGCTTTCGATGAATCCATCTCTCGCCATGCTTGCAACAGTAAACTTGGAACTGAGATTACTGCCGATCGGCAGGTCTACCGATGCCACCAGATCACGGCGATTGAAACTGCCAACAGAGGTGCGGATCTTGGCGCCAAATTCTCCCCCCGGGGCCTTCGTCACATAGTTGATGGCACCACCGAGAGAGGCATTTCCGAAAATCGTGCCTTGTGGCCCACGCAGCACCTCCACTCGCTCGACCTCAACCGTACCCATCGTGAGGAGGCCATCCGTCGTGGCCTGATTGATCCCGTCGATGTAGAACGCCACCCCAGGCATGCCACGTACACGGAATGAAGCCTGCGACTCGCCGGAGTTGCCGCCACCCATCACGCTGAGGTTGGGTGCCAGTGCATTCATGTTGCCGATGTTCTCGACGCCCCGAGCCAGCAGGGCATCGCCCGTGATGGCAGTGATGGCGAGCGGAACCTCCTGAAGGTTCTGCACACGTCGGGTCGCGGAGACGACGACCTCTTCCAGTTGAGTGGTTGCCTGCGCATACCCGGCCAGTGGATTGAAGGCTGCCGCCGTGCTGATGGCAGTCATCAACAGACTGTTCTTTGCCCGAAACTGTGGCTTCATTTTGCTAGCTGCACTTGCCATGTGGTTTTCCTCTGCAATTCGTTGTTTTTAGTGACCTTCATGTGCGACTTCATTA
>DAIRDB010000031.1:0-40216 GCA_036796405.1 Gammaproteobacteria bacterium
CGGCCATGATTACGGCGTCCGCCCACGCACAACACGCCGGATCGGCATACGTTGTTTCAGCCTCATAAGGTGCAGTAAACACTTGGCGGCCCAAAGCGTCGATCACTGCTGTCCGATCGTGCGATTAACAGCGTCTCATGCTCGCCGTCTAATGAGATAGGCCCACCGTGTTATTTGATTGGAGATAGCCAGCGGTGCTTTCCTTCGCAGTAGTGAGTACAGTAAGTTTAATTATTTCGTCTCTCGTAATAATTACCGGACGACTACAAAGTACCGTCATTGGTCAAATCGGGTTTTTGCTACTGCTTTGGGTCACTACGGTCATCCCATTCCTCGTGAAACAACGGGCGAAAGTTCTTCTTTCCTTTGCCACGTTGTTTGTAGTCGATGTCTTCGCTTTGTGGATGTTGCTCTCGCCGTTAACTATTTGGCTCACCGAAAATCGCGATATCCACGATGCGCGGGCGCTTCTTCGTCTGGTTTCGAGTGAACAGGATCAGTTTTGGCTCGAACACAAGCGATATTCGTCATCGATAGAAGGTTTGATTCATGTCTCCGATTCACTGGACATTATAAGAAATGTGGTCATCAAGAACGCCACTGCAACGCAGTGGAATGCGGAGTCTACAGTCGGATCTGCGTTATGTACCTGGGGAAAGCGGCGTAATGCATCATCGTTTGGTGAAGTTTCGCTTGAGCCAACGTGCCGAGCGTCGGGGAATTCACAGAGCAGCATTTTCTCAAGCCAACCTTCGTATCTATCCGATAGCTTAAATAAGCAACTAGAAGTGTCTTCCTACGACGGTGCCGAGGTGTTTCCGCAGCATCGGTTCGATGGGAGTCGTCAGGCTATAGTCCCCGGAGAAATCGGGGGATACTCCTGGAGTGTTCGCTTAGCGCCAGAGATTCGAGCCTCACCAAGCATTGGGTATAAATCGGTGTACATCGGGGCGCACGGATCCGGAGAGCTGACAGCGCTTTCTCTCGAGACGGGTCGGGTCAGGTGGGGTATAAGGGTTCCAAATTGGATTCACCATGAACCTGTCCTTGGGGATGGTAAACTGTTTGTCGGCTTTGGTGATAACGAGCCGAATGCAGAAACTCCGACCCTCAGCCGACTGGCATCTCTGCGATGGGCAAGTCTCGGCTCCAGTCCAAGCGGAATTCAGGCAATCAATGCTTCCTCTGGAAAATTTCTCTGGCGTCACTACACGTCGTCGTCTGTGATGGCGAGCCCGCTGATATACAAGCACTTGGTCATTGTCCGTGAGAGTGCGGGAGTGGTTCATGCGTGGGACTTGCGTTCAGGCAGGCCCATTTGGTCTACAGTATTGCCGCTTCCAGCTGTAGGGCCCATGACAAATCCACTTCTGATTGGGGATGCTGTGATTGTGGCATCGGATCCCGGTTCATGGTGTGCGATATCGGCACAAAGCGGTGCCTTGCTGCGATGCCAGCGAGTAGCTGATGTTTTCTACGGCCTCGGGCACTCATCGCCAGCGGCCAGAGACAGCGTTCTCATTTATCATGGGCTGTCGACCGCTCTCGAGACGGACTTGGCGCGAACTAAATTGTTCGGTTCGTTCTTCTCACGAAGATATTCCGATTTTTTCATAGAGGCGGTCAATTGGAAGTCTGGAGTGGTGCTTTGGCGTCGTGCTATCTCTGGTTTAGAGGTTTCCCGCGCTTCCGGTCACATCGCGGGGACCCCGGTGATTACCGGTCATCTGGTCGTTGTTGTCCTCCCGGTAATTGGAGAGATAGTGTCCCTCGATCTTTCAAGCGGGACAATACGGTGGCGCAAGGCCCTTCGTCCCACTCGCGGCACACCAACTGTTTTCCGCAATAAGGTTCTCACGATGACCACCAAACCATCTTTGGTTGTGCTAGATCTTTCCTCGGGGAAACAGCTGTGCGAGCGTGTGTTGCCTTACCCCACCGATCGGGCGGGGATTACAGTTTTCGGAGAAACTGGCGTAGCCGCTTTTCTCAATGGAGAGGTCTTGGCAGCACCAATTCGAGATTGGGCCGAGTGCACCCTGCCTTGAAAGGTTGGTGAGGTGTGCTTAAATCGAACCGGTGTGAAATGGTGATTTAAAGTCTATTTCTAAGTTATTACTTCAATAATTAATTTTGGGGTGCGTGGCTGAGACGCCGCCCTGTTCCACCAATGCTTGCTATCGACTTCTGATATAGCGGAGCCCTTATGCCCGCCCCTCGCCGTACCGACCCCGACACCCCTGCGCGCGCCGTGGCGCTGATCGACCCCTACTGGCTCGTGGCCAAGAGCATTGAGCCCTCCGCCGGTCTCCTCCACGCCATGCAGCGGGCTGCGGGGACCGGGGTCCGGATCGAGGGCTTCTACTGGTACCTCGAGACCGGGAACACCCCCCACGCCCTCCCGACCCTCCCCGGGGTGACGCTGCGCGTCAGCGCCCGGGATGATCTGGACGACGGTTACGAGCAAGTCCGGGCGATGGACGCCGACCTCCGGGCGGTGGCCGAGTCGGGCAGATTTGACGCAGTGATCGTGGCCACCCACGACGACCGGCTCTCCCTCACCGTGGAGTGGGCCCAGTCCCAGGGGCTCCTGGTGCTCGGGTGTGCGACCTCGGTGGAGGAGCCCGACCCCCGGATCCAACGAATCGTGGACGAGGTCATCGAGCCTCGGTTCTCAGCGGGCGCCCGAGAGGAGGACCAGGGACCCCCCTCGGAGGAGGCTCTACGGGTGATCGCCGAGGCGGTGGGGCAGTGGCAGGCCGAGGCGGACCCGGTGGAGGCGGATCGGGTCCGGCAGTTCGTGGAGCGTCGGCCGGGGTTGCCCAGGCCGGTGGATTCGCGGCTGTTGTTCTTGGCGCGGACTCGGCTGGGGCGGGAGCTCAGCGAAGGGGAGCGGGTGGCCCTCCGGCGCCGGTTCCGGGAGGGAATCCTCGCAGGCGACTGCGCCTAACCCTCACTCTACAAACATTAACGCTTACTTGGTGCAACACCCCGATTCGGTTACGTTCATGGCGTGAACAGCACAAAACTGTCGCGTCCCGACCACGGCGAATCTCCCTGGTACGTCGTCTGGTCTGAGGCGCGTGCTGAGAAGAAGGTTGCCGATCGGCTCGCCGCCATGGGTTATGCCGTGTGGCTGCCCACAGTGACCGAGCGACATCGGTGGTCAGACCGTTGGAAGATGGTCACCACACCACTCTTCCCTGGATACCTGTTCGCCTCGACCCGGGAAGGCTACGTCCCGCTCTTGAAGACGCCTGGGGTCCTGACGCTCGTCAAAGAGGGATTGAGACCCGCGGAACTCTCCAGCACATACATCACGGATCTGCGCCGCGTCATCGAAAATCCTGCCATGGCGGCCGAGGCGCTCTCATCGGACGAGCGGTTCCTTGCGGGAGATGATGTGCTCGTTCGTGAGGGACCGCTGGCAGGGTTCCGTGGCACCGTCACCGAAGTTCGCGGACCGAGGCGGCTCATCGTGTGGATCCCCAGTATCGGTCGAGGGCTCCTGTGCACGCTTGGTGATGTCGCGGTGACCAGGGTCGCAGACTCGACCGCGGTGGTCGCATGACGACCGACGAGAGCCTGGAGTTCGCCGTGCTTCGGCGCCTATCCGAGGGGCCTGTCGAAAGCCAACGGACGTTGGCGGAGGCCCTCGGGGTCAGTCTCGGCAAAACCAACTATGTCGCCCGGGCGCTCCTCCAGAAGGGACTCGTCAAGATGGAGCACGTTGGTCGGAGTACCAATCGGCTCGGATATATTTATATGCTAACCCCGCACGGGGTTTCGGAGAAAGCACGGCTTACCCGGCGCTTCCTTCAGCACAAGGTGGCTGAGTACGAGGCGTTGCAGCAGGAGATCGACATTCTGGCAAAGGAGGCTGGGGTGTCGGACGTACGCGCGATCGGCGGATAGCCGAGCGCCACATGATCCGGTGGGGCCAGTCCTTCGATGGGACTGACCCTGCCGCCGTATTGTTAGAAGTGTGCCACTCCGCAAGCCATTCCGGCCTGTGTCCCGGAAAACCCCTCCAGCGGGACTCGCGTTTTGACGGCCGGATGCCGGCTGGTTGACGACGCTGGTCACGCAAATCAAGCCGCATTACGTTTTTCATCTCGCGGCGCAGTCGCACATGGGAGCGTCTTTCAATCAGCTGGAGTAGACCAACACAGTTATTGCCGGCGGAATGCTCAACCTTATTCCACCCCTGCAGTCCATATGGCGCTGCCTAAGGTCGTTGCACATTGGCATGCTGTGAATCATCGCGCGTCCTACGGGATGTTCATTACCAATCGAATCCTGTTTAACCACGAATCGCCAAGATGTGGTGAGCAGTTTGTCACGCGTAAGATCACGAGAGCTGTTAGACGTATCGTTTGTGGCCTGCAAAATTGCCTTCCGCTAGGCAATCTTTCAGGCTTGAGAGATTAGGGTTTTGCCGGCGATTATGTGGAAGCGATGTGAACGATGCTTCAGCTTGATCGCTCCGAAGATCTCGTGATCGCGACCGGCACTAATTACTCGGTCAGAGATTTTCTCTTGGCAGCATTCGATAGCGTGAATCTCGGTGGCAAGACTTCGTCGCATACGACCAAACCCTAGAACGGCCGGCAGAGGTGGATCGCTTATGTGGCGACGCTTAAAAGCTGAATGCGTCATGGGTTGGAAGCCTAGGACGAGCTTTGCGGAACTCGTGTCAATTATGGTGAAGCACGACATCGGGCTCGTTTGGCTCGAAGCTGCGTCCAATGGCGCGGGGCGGCCCTGATGCGCGGTCCCGTGAAGCGGGTCTATGTGGCCGGACACCGAGGACTCGTCGGCTCTGCCCTCGTACGTCGTCTCGCCGGAGAACCGATTGAAGTGATCACGCGTTCCCGACAGGAACTCGACCTCGAGAATCCGATCGCGGTGCTACGATTTTTTGCGCGTGAACGGCCAGATCAAGTGTACCTTGCCGCTGCTAAAGTGGGCGGCATACTCGCAAATGCGACATATCCGGCAGATTTTATTCGAAACAATCTGCTTGTCACAATCAATGTGCTCGAAGCGGCTAGGGATGCGGGCGTCGAGAAGCTGCTGTTCCTCGGCTCCAGCTGCATCTATCCACGAATGGCAACGCAGCCGATCACCGAAGATGCCTTGTTGACTGGGCCATTAGAGCCGACTAATGAACCGTACGCGGTCGCGAAGATCGCGGGCATTCACCTCTGCCGAAGCTACAATCGGCAATTCGGAACCAACTTCATCAGTGTTATGCCAACCAATCTTTATGGTCCTGGCGATAACTTTGACCTGGCGTCCAGCCACGTACTGCCTGCCCTGATGCGGAAGTTCCACGAAGCCAAGCGGGACGGGGCTGCGTCAGTCACAATTTGGGGGACCGGAACCCCACGACGGGAGTTTCTCCATGTTGATGATCTTGCGGACGCGTGTGTACACGTCATGCAGCATCACAACGGTGATGAGCTCGTGAACATCGGGTGCGGCGACGATATCGCGATCGGGGATCTCGCGCGGCTCGTGGCGGGCGTGGTTGGCTTTCAGGGCGCTCTAGAATTCGACACTTCCAAGCCTGACGGCACGCCACGAAAACTGCTCGATGTGTCCCGCCTCGCGAGACTCGGTTGGTCTCCACGCATTTCTCTTAGGGACGGTGTCGCGAGCACGTACCAGTGGTTTACCGATAATTGGCAGCAGTGAGGGTCACACATGAGACGCTCAAGCTCGAGATCGCGAGACTCCGCCAGCAAGGCGAGATCGGCCGCTATAATCATGCGGAACTCGGTTTTTTCCGCCCGTACGGAGCATTTGTGAGACTGAGAATCATTGCTCGTCGCAGTGCGATTGTTCTCGCGCCTCTCGTCAGCTTCGGGTGGGGGGTCTACTCGGCACGTACGCTCGCCTTTCCGTACCCACAGATCTCGCGGTACTCGAAGATTGCGATCCGCCAAATCTCGATCATGCGGATGGGAAAGGCGGCGTATGTCGAGAATCAGTTGCGGAATCAATACCGTCCAGCGACGGAAAAGGCATCGCTCGCGCCGTCATTGCTCGAGACGGCTGTACTGCCAATCGCCGTCGATCCGGTGTCATTGAATCACGCGGGGAACTTTCCGTCCGGAGGCGGAGCGCTCACCACGGTGGGTGACGTAGTCATCGTCCTCGACCGACTCGGTCGTCTTTACCGTGTGGATGGCGACTCCGTTCGGGCGCTCGACTTGCCGGAAATACCCAGCGGGCTCCATGAGTATGTGACGAAGTCAGCGAATCCCACGCTCAACGTCGACCTGTTCCGGGCGCATTCTCTGGCGTACAGCGCAAAGCACAGCACGCTGTACGTGAGCTTTCAGAAGTATGTGTCGCGTGGGGTGAATCGGCTCACGATCGCCTCGATTCCGCTCTCCGTGGGTCTGAAGACTCTCAAAAAAGAGTGGACAACGCTTTTTCAGTCCGAGGACCTAGACGCCATAGAGCATCAGGCGAACGCCGGCGGGGGTAAGCTCCTTGTCGCAGGCGACTCGCTGATCTTCAGTGTCGGAGACTTTTCCGGTGAAGCTGTCGACGAGGCGTCGGGGGCGCAGAACCCGAGCAGTACCTTCGGAAAGATCTACACGCTCAACCTTACATCGCGTGTGGTAACAATGTTGAGTCGCGGTCATCGCAACACGCAGGGTTTGGCTTTCACGTCGGACGGCAACTTGCTAAACGTGGAGCAGGGGCCACAGGGCGGGGATGAAGTGAACCATATCGTCGCGGGCCACAACTATGGATGGCCGATCCAAACGTATGGTACGTCCTACGGGAAGTACACTTGGCCGATGCGGATGGCCTCAGAAGGGAAAGATTTCGACGAGCCGATCTTTGCGTTCGTACCATCCGTCGCGAGTGCCTCGATCCTGCAGGTTCACGGCTTCCACCCCGAGTGGGATGGGGATTTGCTGGTAGGTTCGCTGAAGGGACAGACGCTGTTCCGTTTGAAGTACAAGCAGCAACGCATCGTCTTCAGCGAGCCGATCTGGATTGGCCATCGCGTAAGGGACATGGTGCAGGTCGGACCGCGGCTGTATTTGCTCACGGACGACTCGCTTCTCCTGCGCCTAACTGTCGATCGAACGACACTGTCGCGCGACTCCAGATCAAGTGACATCCCGCCGAGCGAACTGCTCACGGGCTGTCTAAAATGCCATCATTTCGGACGTACGGATGCGACACACTTTGCCCCATCGTTGTCGAGTCTCTTCGACCGTAAGCGCGGGAGTGATTCGTACTCCCGCTACAGTCAGGCGATGCGCACGCTGGAGGGGCCGTGGACGGCGGAAGAGCTGCGGCGATACCTTGCCGATCCGAATAGTTTGGTGCCGGGTTCGAGCATGCCTAAGCCGGCACTATCGGCCGGAGATATCGATCGACTGATCGCCGAGTTGCGTGAACGGTAGTGCCGAGGTCGACTGCTCGCGCACGTGTGCGCGAAAGGTCCGTGCCGCGTACAGTTCTAGATGCCTTGTTCCCCACTTACTCGACAACAATGACCGTAGCTGGTGACGCTCCGGAAGGCGAACTCTCGCTCTTTGCGATGGGATCGATGATCCTCCGTCAAAGGCGACGCTTGGCGTTGTGGTCTCTGGCCGGTGCTGTTGCGGCGGCGCTGTCGGTGGTCGCAAAGCCGGCGGAATATCGCAGCACCGCCACGTTCATTTCGTCGCAGGGGACGGATGCGTCACGCAGTGGGCTATCGAGCTTGGCGGGACAACTTGGGGTCGCCTTGCCGTCGGGGAACCAGACGCTCTCGCCGGAGTTCTATGCCCGATTGGTGACGGCTCGCCCGCTACTCGAAGCGGTGGCGCATGATACGTTTGTTGTGGCCGAACAGGAAGGAAAGCGAGTCTCGTTCACCCAACTTTTCGAAATTCCCAGCGGGTCCGCAGCGGCGCGAAATGAGAAGTCCGTAAAGCTGCTCGGCGACCTAATCTCCGCCAGCTTTTCAAAGATGACCGGGATCATCGAGGTGAATGTCGCGACGAAGTGGCCGAGTGTGTCGCAGCAGATTGCGGCGCGCATGCTCGAAGCGGTGAATGAGTTCAACCAAGGAACGCGTCGAGAGCAGGCGGTGGCGGAGCGGAAGTTCGTGGAGGGTCGTCTGATCGTGGTAGGAGCTGCGCTGCGCGATGCCGAAGACCGGATGCAGCGGTTCCTGAAGACAAACCGGCAGTATGCTGGGTCGCCAGAACTCACCTTCCAATTCGATCGCCTGCAAAGGGATCTTGAGCTCCAGCAGTCGGTGTACAGTTCGCTGACGCAGTCGTACGAGGAGGTCCGGATCCGCGAGGTGCGCGACACACCAGCGATCACGGTGATAGAGCCGCCAATAGTGCCGACGATGGCTGAGCCCCGCGGACGGGTCGTGAGGACCCTACTCGGTCTGCTCCTTGGCGCAATGGTGGGCGTCATCGTGGCCGTGTTGACCGAGGCGGTGGCGCGCCATCGCCGAAATGGTGACGCGGATGCATCCGAGTTCGGGCGATTGCTCGACGAGTCCCTGAACGATTTTCGAACGATGTGGAGCCGTCTGAGTCACCGATCCGAATGATTGAGGGTACGATGTGGACCGTTAATCGCTTTGGTACATCGGAGATAACGTGAGGGATCTCGGCACGGCTGACGCGCTCGGTTGTCACGGCATCAGCGTCGATTCCGGTGTACATTCCCTTCGAACCACCGCCCCGACCGCGACGTTCGGGAGCGAGATGCCCATCGTAACTTCATTTGCAACTCGTGGTCTCGGCCGAACTCTGAGCGCGTGATCACATTGCCCCTCCTCGTACTCGCCGGCGGCTTCGGGACGCGATTGCGCTCCTCGGTTGGCGATGTGCCGAAGCCGATGGCACCCGCCGGCGGGGCCCCATTCCTACAGCATCTACTCGGCTGCTGGGTGGACCAAGGCGCGCGTGACTTCGTTTTCCTGTTGCACCATCAGCCGGCTGTGATCGTGGCGTTCCTTGAGGATCAACAGCTTTGCGGCGTTCTCGTCGGATGTTCCGTTCGGGTAGTGATCGAGCCGGAGCCGATGGGGACCGGGGGCGCGGTGGCGTATGCAGTACGCACCCTCGGGTTGACCGGCAACCTGTTGGTCGCAAACGCAGATACATGGCTAGCCGATGGGATGGCCGCGCTCACTGTAACCGTCGCGCCGGCGATGACCGTGGTCCCGGTAACCGATACAAAGCGCTTCGGGGCGGTGGCGGTTCGTGAGGGACGCGTGGCGTCGTTCATCGAAAAATCTTCGAGCCACGGCTCTGGGTGGATAAACGCCGGACTCTATGTATTGCGCGCAGAAGACTTTGCGTCGTGGGCAGGAGAGCCGTTCTCGCTCGAGACGGACAGATTCGCCCTGTGGGCAGCCGCCGGGCGGCTGGGCGCGGTTCCCGTGAATGCCGAGTTCATCGATATCGGCGTTCCGGATGACTACTTCCGATTCTGCCGTTGGATCGAATCCGACAAGGGTGGGGCACTATGAATCTCGAACAATTCGTAGTTTCGGAGCTGGCGACGATCACTGAAGCGATGGCCCAGATCGACACGAATCATCACGGGTGTGTGCTAATCGTGAATGCCGCGGGTGCCGTGGTCGGTTTGGCCACCGACGGCGACATCCGGCGCCAGCTCATGGCGGGAGGCGCCTTGACGGACGCGATCTTGACCTGCGCGACTCGAGAATTCGTTTGGGCCGCAGTAGATACCCCGCGGGAGGTGCTGCTGAAACAGCTGGATCATCAGATACGCTTTATACCGTTATTAGATGCCGAACGAAAGCTGAAGGGAATGGTTAGCCGCCAGCACTTACCGCTGCCTGCTGAAGAGGCCGTATACGCACGATCTCGCGCCCCCGTGCGCATCAGCTTCGCTGGTGGTGGGTCAGACCTGACGCACTACTTTGCGGCCGAGCACGGGGCGGTTATCAACTCCACGATCTCACTTTACAGTCATGCCACGTTGCGCCGCCGAGCGGATTCGCAGGTGATTGTGCAGTCGCGCGACCTAGGCGAGACGTTGCGGGCGGACAGCATTGACGAGGCGCTCGCGCAGCCCGGACGATTCGGGTTGATCCAAGCGATCCTCAAAACGATCCGACCGGACTTTGGATTCGAGCTCTATCTCCACTCGGATTATCCGATGAACTCCGGACTCGGCGGCTCAGCCGTCGTCACCGCAGCCATCCTGGGTTGCTTCAACCAGTTCCGCCGCGATTGGTGGGACCTGCACGAGTTGGCCGAGTTAGCGTTTCAGTCGGAGCGAATCCACTTGGGCATCGCCGGCGGATGGCAGGACCAATATGCCACGGTGTTCGGCGGATTCAACTTCATGGAATTCCGGATGGACGCGAACATCGTGCATCCGCTACGCATCAGTGACGATATTCATTCGGAGTTGGAGGAGAGCCTGATCCTGTGTGACACAGGGATCGCGCATCAGTCCGGCGACATTCACAGCGATCAGCGGCTACAGATGAAACAAGAGGCCATCAAACAGCTCGTGCAGGAGAATGTCCAACTCACGTATAGCATGCGGAATCATCTGCTGCGTGGACGTTTGTTGCAGTTCGGACAAGGCCTGCACCAAGGGTGGGAGCTCAAGCAACGCTTGAGCAGCAAGATCTCGAATGGACGACTAGACGACTTGTACCGGATGGCGCGCTCGCACGGAGCCGTCGGGGGGAAATTGCTGGGCGCTGGAGGTGGGGGATTCTTCTTGTTCTACGCGCCGCCGTTCAAGAAGCACGAGCTTATCGCTGGCCTGGAGGCTGCGGGGCTCCGCATCCAGCCCTTCCGTTTCGAGCCGCAGGGATTGCGTGCTTGGACTGCCCGGGAGCGTAAGAACCACGCAGAGGCTTCGGCAACATGACGATGAATATCGGAAGCTTCACGGTGGGTGCGGGACGCACCTTCGTGATCGCCGAGATTGGCAACAACCACAACGGTTCGATCGACCGGGCGATCGACCTGATCGATCGCGCCAAGGCTACGGGCGCCGATTGCGCCAAATTCCAGATGCGGCATCTCCACGAGGTGTACCGCAAGCGCACATTGCGCCGCGACGGCGAGGACCTAGGCACCGAATACGTGCTCGACCTGCTCGAGCGGTTCGAGCTCCCGGTGGACGCGCAGCGGAAGTTGGCGCAGTACTGCAGGCATCAGGGGATCCTATATCTCTGCACGCCGTGGGACTCGCGTAGCGTGGCGGTGCTGGAGTCGTTCGAGGTGCCAGCGTACAAAGTCGCGTCGGCGGACCTGACAAACCTCCCGTTGCTCGATGTGCTCGCCGCGACGAAAAAGCCGCTGATCCTCTCGACCGGCATGAGCCGTCCCGACGAGGTACAGACGACAGTGAACTTCCTCAACCGCCGCAACGCCGCGTTCGTACTGTTGCATTGCAACAGCACGTATCCGGCGCCGATGCAGGACATCAACCTTAAATGGATGGATGCGCTGCGGCAGGTGCATCCGTACGTAGGCTACTCGGGGCACGAGCGCGGGATCGCGGTGTCAATCGCGGCGGTCGCGCTCGGTGCGATGGTGATCGAGCGCCACTTCACGCTCGACCGCTCGATGGAAGGACCGGACCATGCAGCCTCGCTTGAGCAAGAGGACTTCGAGCGCCTCGTCGCGGGGATCCGCAACGTCGAGCAGGCGCTCGGCACCGGTACGGAGCGACGGCTCTCGCAGGGCGAGATGATTAACCGCGAGAATCTCGGCAAGAGTCTCGTGGCCGCGATGTCGCTCAAGTCCGGGACAGTGATCGAGGGGAAGCACGTGAAGGTGCGCAGCCCCGGGCAGGGGATCTCGCCACAGTTCTACGAGAAGCTCGTCGGGCGCACGCTGCGCCGTGACATGAACGACGAGGACTTGTTCTTCCCCACCGACCTTAGCGACACGCGCACTGAACCGCGGAAGTACACCTTCAGCCGACCGTGGGGGGTGCCGGTCCGGTACCATGACTTCATCGAGTACGCCGCACGGATCACACCGGACATCTTCGAGTTCCACCTATCGTACACTGACATGGAACTAAAGCCGGATGACTTCATTTCGGGCACCTACGACAGCAATCTCGTCGTGCACGCGCCCGAGCTGTTCGCCGGGAGCCGCCTGATGGACCTGGCCTCCCCAGACGAGGACTACCGCCAGCAGTCGCTGCGCGAGACGCAGCGGGTTATCGACATCACACGCGACCTCAAGCGCTTCTTCCCGCGCACACACCGTCCGCCGATCGTCGCGAATATCGGCGGCTTCTCGCTCGATGAGCCGCTACCACGAGAGATGATCACCGAGTACTACGAGCGGTTCGCCAAGAGCCTCACCGAGCTCGACCTCGAGGGTGTGGAGTTCACGCCGCAGACGCAGGCGCCCTTCCCCTGGCACTTCGGCGGGCAGCGCTACCAGAACTTGTTCGTCACGATCGACGAGATCCTCGAGTGGTGCGGGCGGCTGGGGCTGCGCATGACGTTCGACACGTCGCACAGCCGGCTCGCCTGCAACCACTACGGGCTGGACTTCTATGAGTTTGTCGAGCAGATCGCGCCGATCACCGCGCACTTGCATCTAGGCGACGCGCGCGGGCTGAATGGCGAAGGGCTGCAGATCGGTGAAGGGGAGCTCGACTTTGTGCGCATCGGCGCACTCCTCAAGAAGGGCGCGCCCAACGCCTCGTTCATACCCGAGATCTGGCAGGGGCACAAGAACGGCGGCGAGGGCTTCTGGGTCGCCCTCGAGCGCCTGCAGGGACTCCTGTGAGCGGACCGCAGTTGTCGGAGATTCGCGCACAGATTGAAGCGTCGATTGCTGCTAAGCAAGCGGTGCTCGCCGACCAGGCGCTGCTCAAGCAGCTGGAGACGTTGGCCTCCCGCTGCCACGCGTCGCTGGAGGCGGGGGGCAAGATTATCTTCGCCGGTAACGGCGGGAGCTTCGCTGATTCGCAGCATCTTTCGGCGGAGTTCACCTCGCGACTGCGGTTCGACCGCGCGCCGCTCCCGTCGATCGCGCTAGGGACGAACAGCTCGTCAATGAGTGCTATTGGCAACGATTACGGCTATGACCAAGTCTTCGCCCGTGAACTTCAGGTTATTGCCACGTCGAAGGACGTGTTCATTGGACTGACGACCAGCGGGAACAGCCCCAACCTTATAGCGGCCGTCGATGTCGCGCAGCGGTTTGGGATCCCCACTGTGATCTGGACTGGGGATACGGGAGGGAAGCTCCGCGGGGTCGTGGAGTGCTTCCATGTGCCGTCGTCAGACACGGCGCGCATTCAGGAGTGCCATATGCTCCTCGGTCACATCCTCTGCGGTCTCGTCGAGGCCGCCTGTTTCCCTCAAGAGCACGAGCGATGGCGTCAACGGTAGCGCTGATCCCCGCGCGGGCGGGGTCAAAGGGGGTCCCGCACAAGAACATCCGTCCGCTCGGTGGCCATCCGCTGTTAGCGTGGACAATTGCGGCGTGCCGGCGCGCTATGCTGATTGACCGGGTGATTGTGTCCACGGACTCAGAGGAATACGCGGCAATCGCGCGTGGGTTCGGCGCCGAGGCCCCGTTCCTTCGGCCGGCCGAGATCTCAGGCGACCGGGCGACGGACTACGACTTTATCGTACATGCGCTCGATTTCCTGAGGGCCGCGGGCGATGAGCCGGCCTATGTCGTGCACATGCGGCCGACGACGCCGTTCCGTGACCCAGCGCTCGTGGACGCAGCGATCCGCGAGTTCCGTAACGCCGCCATCGCGACCGCCCTGCGGTCGGTGCACGAGATGCCGGAGTCGGCATATAAATGCTTCGAAGTCGCCCCCGGCGGACAGCTCAAACGCCTTGGGGTGGAGAGCACCGAGCTCGACGCGGCGAACAACGCGAGGCAGGCATTTTCGGTAACTTATTCGGCCAATGGATACGTGGATGTGCTCTCCACGGCGTTCATACGGCGGTCCGGACTCATCCACGGCGGGCATGTGCTGCCATTCGTGACGCCGTCGGTGACCGAGGTGGACGTCGAGTCCGACTTCGCGCACCTCGAGTTCGAGGTGTCACGGTCCCCCGAGATTATCTCGAAACTCTTCTAGAGGACTTCATGGCTGCTTACGCCTTCTCCCGCGATCCCAAAGACGTACCAAAGGTCTCGACGGCCCACCGCACGATCCGTACGGCGATCCCGACCCCGGGGACGAAAGAGACACTAGAGCGTCTCAATCGATACGAGTCGCGCTCGATGCACGGCCAACTCCCGATCGTGTGGGACACGGCGGACGACTTCAGCGTGTACGACAAGGGGGGGAATCGCTGGATCGACTTCACGTCCACTATCTTCGTAGCCAATGTGGGGCACTCCAATGCGCGCGTGTCAGCGGCGATTCGTGACACGCTCGAGCGACCACTCTACAGCTGCTACGCCTATGCGAACGAGATCCGCGCCGATTATCTCGAAAAGCTGGTGACGTGGGCCGGCGCGCCGTTTGAGAAGGCCTTCCTGCTCTCCGCCGGCACTGAGGCGACGGAAGCGGCCCTCAAGCTGATGCGCATGAACGGCCAGCAGAAGGGGAAGCGTCGTCGCGGCATCATCTGCATCGAGGGGAACTGGCACGGCCGTACACTCGGCGCTCAAATGATGAGTAGCAACATCGCCCAGCGCGACTGGATTGGGTACCAGGATGCGAACATCCACCACATCCCATTCCCGTATCCATGGGCGCTGACCAACACGACGCCGGAGGCGTTCCTTGAGGCCGGCCTCAAGAAGCTCGAGGCGCAAGGGATCGATCTCGCCCAGGACATTTGCGGCGTGATGCTGGAGACGCTGCAGGGATGGGGTGCGGTTTTCTATCCTCCCGAATTCGTGCGGGCGCTCGAGCGAGTGTGCCGGAAGCATGACATCCTGATCTCATTCGACGAGATGCAGGCCGGATTTGCGCGCACTGGGCGAAAGTTCGGGTTCGAGCACTACGGCGTGACGCCGGACCTGATCGCGTGCGGCAAGGGGATGGGCGGCGGCGTTTCGCTCTCGGGCGTGATTGGCCGCGGCACCATCATGGACCTGCCCGACGTGGGCAACATGAGCAGCACGCACTCGGCGAACCCGCTGGTTTGTGCGGCGGGGCATGCGGTGCTCGAGGAGATCGAGTCGCGGAACCTCGTGGCCGAGACAGCCCGCAAGGGGGATCTGCTCTTCGGCGCACTGGCGGCGATGCAGCAGCAGTTTCCGGACCGTGTCGCGCATGTATTGGGAAAGGGGCTGATCGCGGCGGTGCTGTTCAAGGACCCAGTCTCCGGGGCCGTGGACGGGCCGTTCACCAGCCGTGTTGCCGAGCGCTGCATGCAGAAGGGGCTACTGGTAGTGCACACCGGCCGTGAGTCAATCAAGATCGGTCCGCCGCTCACAATCACGGATGCCGCCTTGGTGGAAGGGGTTGAGGTGCTGGCTGAGTCGGTGGCGGAGGTCGCGGCGGAATGATCGTGGCCATCCGGCATACCGGACTTGTCGTCGCCAATCTTGAAGCGGCGTTGAGGTTTTGGTGTGACCTCTTGGGATTTCGGGTGCGCACGCGCATGGACGAGTCGGGCCCCCATCTCGACGCGATGATGGGATTGCGCGATGTGCGGGTAACCACGGCGAAGCTGGCGGCGCCGGACGGGAATCTGCTTGAACTGCTGCACTTCCAGTCGCATCCAGACGCCCCCGCGTGGACGGGTACGCCGTACTCCACCGGATTCACCCATTTGGCTTTTACCGTATCCGACGTGGACGCCATCTGCGCGCGGTTGCAGGCTGCGGGCGTCGTCTTCCATGCGCCGCCGCAATACTCCCCCGACGGATACGCCAAGGTGTGCTACTGCCGCGGCCCCGAAGGGGTCTTGCTTGAACTTGTCGAGGTTCTGCACTCATGAGGTCAAATGCGAAAACGCAAATGGTGGACACTAACAAGCCTCTGTGTCCGCTGTGCAATAAGCCGGGTAGCTCGTTGCTCGCTTCGGAACTGAGGCGAGGCACGGGAATCGTCTATTTCTGTGCGGACTGTGAACACGGATACTTGGTGGACAACCCGCACAAGAATGCGAAGGCTTACTACGATGGAGAGTATCGAAAGGAAGTTTCGCATAAGGCGACCGTTGCCAGCACCAATCCCAAGGAAATCTTCGACACGTATGTTCGGTATCAAAGTGACCGGCTCGAGGTTATCGTGCCGAATCTCTCGCAGTCAACTCGACTGCTTGAAGTCGGGGCTTCTGCCGGTCAGTTCATCGCTCACGTCAAGGATCTCGTCGCTCTAGTCCACGCAATCGAGCTTGACTCCGAGTGTGCAAGCTTTCTTCGCTCCAATCTGAACGTCGAAGTTGAGACAGAATTCCTTTCCGAGTCAGAATTCCACGCGAACAAGTATGACATTGTGTGCGCCTTCCAGGTGTTGGAGCATGTTGACAATGCCTCTCAGTTCATCGAATCACTCAAGCAGGTCTGCGAGCAAGGAGGAAAGATCTTCGTCGAGGTTCCCAGCCTCCATGACCCGCTACGGGCTGTCTGGGCGGTACCTGAGTACGAGAAATTCTACTTTCACTCCGAGCATTTGCATTACTTCTCGGCGCAGTCATTAAAACGCGCAGCGGTTATGGCGGGGTTCAGGACTGATCAAGTCTCAGTAAGGTTCAGTCAGGACTACAATGTGCTGAACCACGTCAACTGGATCCTGAATCGGGTACCTCAACCGGAGTGTCACTTCGGTTTGAGTGACATTCGTCTTGATGGAGTCGATCGAGAAATTGCATCGTGGCTAAGCGACGAAATGCAAGCGCTGAATCGCCGTTACATCGAGCGACTTCAACGAGGGGGGAAAACGTCAAACCTGATGCTAATCATATCGAATGACTGAGCGCATTGGGTTTTTGCAGGGGCGCCTCTCGGTGCCCGTAGGCGGGCGTATCCAAGCCTTCCCTTGGACGCACTGGCGCGAGGAGTTCCCGCTCGCGGAGGCGAACGGGCTCTCCGTGATGGAGTGGACGCTGGATCAGGAACGCCTGTACAATAACCCGCTGCTTACCGCGGACGGACAGGCGGAGATTCGACGGCTGTGCGCGCAGCACGCGATGACAATCCCGTCGCTCACGGGTGACTGTTTCATGCAGGCGCCGTTCTGGAAGGCGTGCGGCGAGCCACGAGCCGCGCTGCTGCGCGACTTTGAGGCCATCGCAGACGCGTGCGTGGCGGTGGGAATCCACACGATCGTCGTGCCGCTGGTGGACAACGGGCGGCTCGACAACCCCGCGCAGGAGGACCTGCTTGTCGCCGAGTTTTCGGCGCGAGTGCCATTCCTGGCCGCGCGCGGCCTACGCGTCGTGTTCGAGTCTGACTTCGCGCCCGCGGAACTCGCACGGTTCATCGCGCGATTCGAGCCGGCGCGCTTCGGCATCAACTACGACATGGGGAACAGCGCGGCGATGGGGTGGGATGCGGCGGAAGAGCTCGCGACGTACGGCGGGCGCGTGACGAACGTGCACGTCAAGGATCGGATCCGCGGCGGCACCACAGTGCCGCTCGGTACCGGTGCCTGCGACTTCGAACGCGTGTTCACTGCGCTGGCCGCGGCGGGCTTCAGCGGGACGTACATTCTGCAGACCGCCCGTGCGACAGATGACGACCATGCGGGAGTACTCGCGCGCTACCACGACATGACGCAGGCTTGGATTGCCGCCAATGGAGCGTGAGTCGCCCGCGCGTCGCGCCCTGATCACAGGGTCAACCCGGGGGATCGGTCGCGCCATCGCCGAGCGGTTCCACACGGACGGATATCGGGTTGTGGTGAACGGCCGCGATGAACCGGCGGTCGCCGCGACAGTGGCTGCGCTGCCGGGTGCGAGTGGCGTGGCGGGGGATGTCTCGCTGCCGGCGGACGCGGCGCGTGTGGTCGCCGAGTCGGTTGCGGCGATGGGAGGGCTCGATGTACTCGTGTGCAACGTGGGGAGCGGACGGTCCGTCCCCCCGGGGCAGGAGGATCCTGCGGAATGGCGCCGGGTCTTCGCCATCAATCTCTGGAGCACCACCAACACTGTGGAAGCGGCCCGGCAGGCGCTTACTGATTCCTGTGGCGTGATCGTCTGCATCTCCTCAATTTGTGGCCTCGAGGTCATCGATGATGCGCCGGTCACCTACTCGGTAGCCAAGGCCGCGCTGCATGCGTACGTGCGCGGCATCGCCCGCCCGCTCGGGCGGAATGGGGTCCGAATCAACGCCGTGGCCCCCGGCAACATCCACTTTGATGGCTCCGTTTGGCAGCATCGATTAGATAGTGACGCTCTCGGCGTTCAAGCGCTTCTCGAGCGCGACGTACCGCTCCGGCGTCTAGGCACACCGCGCGAGGTTGCTGATCTCGTCGCTTTCCTCGCTTCGCCGCAGGCCGCGTTTGCCACCGGCCGCGTCTGGACACTCGATGGCGGCCAAACCCATGGCTGACCTGACTCGATTCAGGAAACCCACATGATTACCACGCCTAACCGATTTGATCTCGAGGGTCGTACCGCCCTCATCACCGGTGCCGCGGGCCTCCTGGGTCGTCAGCACGCCCTCGCACTCCTCGAGTGCGGGGCCACCGTCGTGCTCACCGACGTCGGCGTCGATGGACTCCACGCCGCCAACTCAGATATGAGCGCGCAGTTCCCAGCGGCACGCATCATTACACAGGTGATGGACGTCTCTAGCCTCACGGCTATCCGCGGTGTCGCCGAAGTGCTCTCCGCCAAGGGACGCCGCGTCGACATCCTTGTGAATAACGCTGCCATCGACCCCAAAGTGCAGGGCGATGAGGGGGTCGTCGAGACCTCACGCCTTGAGCATTTCTCCGTGGATCAGTGGAATTTACAAATCGCGGTCGGTCTGACGGGTGCGTTCCTCTGCGCCCAAGTCTTCGGCAGCGCGATGGCCTCGGACGGGAAGGGCGGGGTGATCCTTAACATTGCGTCGGATCTCGCAGTATTCGCGCCGGATCAGCGATTGTATCGTCGCCCCGGTGTCGCTGAAGATAGGCAGCCAGTGAAGCCCGTCACCTACTCGGTGATTAAGCACGGCCTGATCGGACTGACCCGCTATCTATCGACGTACTGGGCCGATCGGGGCGTGCGTTCGAACGCGCTCTCGCCAGGGGGCGTGTTCAACGGACAAGGAGAGGAGTTCGTGCAGCGATTGAGCACATTGATCCCCCTCGGACGGATGGCGCAGGCGGACGAATACCGTGCCGCCGTGCAGTTCCTCTGCTCGGAAGCTTCTTCCTACATGAACGGTCAGAACATCGTGATGGACGGCGGACGCTCTGCGTGGTAACCGCGTTCGTTGGCTCCACGATCCCGTATCGCTATATCGTAGCGCACGCCGGCCAGCTTGGGATCCAGAAGGTCGTGTGCTCGGCGGACCGCCTTGCGACGTCCTACGCGCGCGCACTGCGCGACCTGCCGATTCGAGTAGTATCGCCGGGTCAGGGTAGGTGGCATCAGGTGGCAGTGCTGATTCGCGAACTCCGATCAGTCGAAACTGCGATCTTCTTTCACGAGTGCGGCTGGCCCATGTTAGATCTGCTGTACATACTCGTTCGTCCTAACGTGAAGTACGTGCCGCAAGTCTCGCTCAATGGCTGGGAGCGCGTCTCGCCGTGGAGCGTTCCGCGCAGTGGGCGCCTGCGGGCCGTGTTTCTCTCTCCATGGTTCGACGTGTACCGCACGCCACTCGACGGCGGCGGCGGGTACTATCACGTTCCCGCGCTGCGGAGAAAGTATGGATTGAGCGCTGACCAGCTTCGCCACGCGAACGCGAGAATCGGAGCGCAGAACGATGCACCCGAAACTCCGTCCGACCCTCGTCGAGCAATCGTAATAGTGTCGCGGGATGTGATCCCAGACGAGCAGATCACCGCGTCGATCCTTCCGGTACTGTCCCTGCTTGATAAGCTGGGATATTCGATCGACATCAAGGATCATCCGAATCCGGACTTCCGATTGAACCTAACGTACCCGGGCACCGAATCACTGGATGCCGCGCTACCAGTGGAGATGGTGCTGGCGCAATATGGACTTGTGGTGGGGATTGCCAGCACGGCGCTAGCGGGGACGTCGGCGACGCAACAGCGCGTGGTGTCCGTGCTTCGCCTCCTACCCGCGCAGTTTGCGCCAGATCTTGCATTTAGGATGGCGCATTTGACATCGCTCGCCCAGCACGTCGCCTTCCCGGCCGATTTTGGCGAACTCGAGTCGTTACTTGCACGCTGATGATTCGGCAACTCGTAAGCCGGCATCACACGCTGCTGTATTACTTCTCGTTCTCGATGGCGACGAGCGTAATTGGCTTCGTGGCTGCTCTCGTCCTGATTAGATTGATCACGCCCGTGGAATACGGCCGAATCGCGCTCTTCAACAGCGTGATGTTTTTCTCTGCACCGCTAATCTCACTCTCCGCGGAGAATCTCATTGCGGTGAACAAGGCCAAGCTCGGCCCTATCGGCTACGAGCATTTTCGCAAAACGTACATCACACTCAGTTACCTGATTTTTGGCAGTCTGCAGTTAGTCGTCCTCGCTGCTCTCGTCGCGGGACTAGTTCCCGATCCGCTGTTTATGCTGCTGCCGATCTGCGGGCTCGTACGCTTCTTGATAAGCGTCGCAAGTCTCGAATACATCCTCGAGCAGCGGGCCGTCCGCTATGGGTTAATCGGATTAGGCTCCTCGCTGTGCTCGCTGTTTCTAAGCGTGCTCTTTTTGCGCGTTTTCACTCCGACAGCGAAGTGGCGAATCCTCGCGTTGTTAATCACCGACCTGCTCTTCTTACTTGTCCGGCATCGTGGTCGCTTGCGATTGTTGTCGACGATATCTATAGACTCGGTGATCTTCCGACAAATTGCGACGTTCGGTTTTCCGCTGCTGTTGTCACTCGCACCGGCTTGGCTGCTGAACGAATCTGACAAAATCGTTGTGGCAAGGGTCACAGACATCGCAACGGTCGGCTACTATGCCGCTGCCGCATCAATCGTCGGCGTTATCTTCGTGTTTCACACAGCTGTCATAAACGTCCTCACGCCCAGAATCTACGCATGGTTCTCCTCGCGGCCGGACCAGGCTATGGAGGCGATCGGGTACTACTTTCGCCGCTTCGTGATGATTGCATTCGTGTTCGCGGTGGTGTTCGCTGCCACGTATCACATCTCAGCTGCGTTCGTGCTGCCGGCAAAATATGCACAGGGTCGAGCAATCGTCTACGTGCTCATCGCTTTCTCGTTCGGGCGAACGCTATACGCTGTGCTGGGTCTGTCGGCTGACTACTTCGGCATGACGGTGGAGAAGCTGATTGGCATCGTCGCCGGCGGGCTGACCACGATCTCGGTGTCGTGGTTCATGGTCAATCGACTAGGCGTAATCGGTGCTGCGGCTGGTGTTGGCTGCGGCTACCTTGTTCTATCGGCAGTTCTGTGGATTGCGCTCCTGCGTCGTCAGCGTGCGATGCACCAACTGTGCGGAGCTCATTCTGGAACGCTGCCGACGATTCCTGCGGGGACGACATGAAGCGTATTTTGCTCTCTCTACTCATGTTCTTGCGGTTCGACTGCCTTATAGATCGCATCCTAATGCTTCGTACACGTGTGCGGTTGCACCGATATGAGCGTCAGGGGACACAGATAAACTTCGCACCCCAAGGCGGCTACGAACTTACAATCGAAGGGCCGATTGACAAGTTTCAGATTGCACCAACAAGTCATTTGAAATCCGATGCGTATATCGAGTGCAGCGGTGGGGTTACGATTGGCGGATACTTCCACGTTGGTCGACACCTCACAATCTACTCATCCGATCACGACTACCGAGCGGGCCAGGGTATCCCATACGGCGAGGCGATGATCTATCGTCCCGTCGTGATTGGCGAAGCGGTGTGGTGCGGTGCGAACGTTACCATCCTGCCAGGCGTCACAATCGGTGACGGTGCGATTGTCGGTGCTGGCTCGGTAGTCAGTCGCGATGTGCCAGCGTACGCCATAGTCGCTGGGAGTCCGGCGCGCGTTGTGGGTGAACGAGATCGCGTGCAGTTTGAGCGGCTTCGTGCCCTAGGGTTCTTTTTCTAGCACTAACCAGACGACCGAAGCCTCGTCAGCCAATATCTAGCGGTTTCGAGAAAATCGCCGATTGACAAACTTCATTTCTACACTGTTCGGAGGATGCCGTGAGCAACGGTAAGGTCTACATAGTTCGACGGATTGATGCGGCACAGCTGCCAGCCCTCTCGGCACTCGCACAGGTCGTGTCCGGCTCCGCATGGTCGAATGAGGATCGACTGGCGGCGAAGTTCGCTACCCACGCCTTCGGGGCGGAGTTCGTCGGCTATTTGGCCTATCCGCCATCGGCAGATGGCACAATCGCGCCAGGCACGGTACCTGCCGCGTACTACGGGGTGTTCCCCGTGGCGGTCCGTTTTGGGGACCACGTGGTCCTTGCAGCACAGTCGGGAGATACGATGACGCACCCCGATCATAGAGGAAAGGGGCTCTTCATCGACTTAGCAAAGCGAACCTACGCGACCGCGCGTGAAGAAGGCGTTCAGTTCGTGTTCGGATTCCCAAATGAGAATTCGTACCCAGGATTCTCGCGCAAGCTCGAGTGGAAGTTTCCGTATAAGATGCGTGCATTCAATTGCCTGGTGCCGACTATTCCGGTCGGCTTTGCGTTGCGTCGCCTCGGGCGTGCGCCGCGAGAGTTCGGTGCATTCGCTCGAGTCCTGCTGGGGCTCTTTTTCGAACGTGTTGAGCCGACGGATGCACTGTGGGACAGCAGCGGATCGACCGCCGGAGTAGTCCGTGACGCTAGGATGTGGGCCTATAAGAAAATGGGGACATTGTTCGTGCGGCGCGGCGACGTTGGACTCGCGCTCAAATTCGATGGAGATTTGAGCATCGGAGAGATTGTCGGCAATCCAACGGCCGCGGAGATGGTCGCGATCATGCGCCGACTCTCGATTGTGGCGATTCTGATAGGTGCCGTCCGAATCAAGTCGTATTTCTCGCCAGGATCGCGCCTAGAGCGCGCGCTAGCTCCCTTCGGACGTTGTACGGAAAGTCTCTGGTTCGGGTTTGTGACATTCGTCGGAATGCAGGACCCTTCGACGCTCGAGCTTGCGTACCTGGACTACGACACGTTCTAGCGTGACGCTACTCGTCATATCGAGGAACGAAACCGGAGAGGCGACGTCGCTCAAGAAGTTCCCTGGCGTGCGCCTGGTCGAGGCGTTGAGCGCGTTTGGCGCATTCACGCTCGTTGATGTGCCGAGCTATCTCAATACGTGGTCCCCGAGAGGCATCGCGCGAATTCTGCATCGCTACCTGAGTGCGGTTGTGACGATTGTCCGGTATCGAGACGAGGAAGTATTCTTCTACAATCTGCCAAAAGCCTATCTGCCCCTATACGCGGCGCACGTGCTCACGCGGTTCGCTCGTCCCGGGCTCTTTCTCGCCGACGGTGTGAACTGTACGAAAATGGAGCATAACGAACTTGCCTTCCTCGCTCTTTTCAATCGCCTGATAAGCCTGCCAATGAACGACGTACTCCGTGCGATTGCGCGTGACCTCCGACGTGTAATCTGGTTTCCGGGCTTCGCGGGGGTCACGCCGGTCAGTCCACGACGTGCTCGGTCGAAGGCTGGATCGGCGACCCTGATGTACAACTCGAGTTTGGTACCGCACAACGAGCCCGAGTCGCTGATCACGCTCGTTGAACAACGGCCCTGGCTGTCGGTTGTGGTAACAGACACGGAGGAGAGCTATCGACGGTACCTCTTGACTATCAATTCCGATCCGACCCGACCGCTCCCTGAGCGACTCCGGTTCGCAGGGCCTTTGAATCTCACCAACTATCGCAACCTTGCGTGCTCTGTCGATGGCGTGCTGCTCTGTCGGGACGAGGCGCAGTTCGCAAATCGGTACAACTTCCCGTCAAAGCTGATCGAGGCGATTCAGCTTGGCGTCCCCATAATATGCACCCACCCGATCGGAGCCATCAGAAGCGAACTCTATTGCATGCTCGGGGGCGGAGAATCAAACTCCGCATTGTGGGAATATCTCGAGCAGTATCATACCGGAGCCTTCGGTGATGCCGAACGCGAGTTCCTGGCCCTTTGCGACGCCCAGCGGTTGATGGAGTGGTTGCAGGACGGCCCGCACGAGATGGTGCGTGGGGCCGATGCCCGCTAGTAGACGCTCGTTGGCGATTGTCGCCTTCAACCTCATCTTTGTCGCACTGTTCCTCGCCCCCTCAGCGATTCTGCCATTCTCGCTCGTCCTAATCCCCTTCCTGGACCTACAGCGTACGGCGGGACGGAGTCGCCAGCTGATCTACTTCGTCCTGCTGCCTCTCGCCGCAATCGGACAACTTACATCCGCCGGCGCCCTTGACATCATTGAACTGATTCGGATTGTCGAGATCGTCCTATTCCTGATTCTTGTCGGGGTGTACCAGATCAAGGAGCACGTTGCACCAGTCTCAATCGTCGCTATCGTTTGCGTGCTACTGCTGTTCTCATTTGGCGACTGGTTCCAGATTGGACAGCTAAAGCAGCTCAAACAAGCGCTGTGGCCGCTTGCCGATGTGGAGTTCTGGAACTACGGAGGAATTGATGCCGTCGCCTTCCGGCTCGGCTCAATCTACTACAATCCCAACGTTCTCGGGCAGGCACTTATCTCGCTAGTGCCGTTTCTTGTGCTGATGGGACGTCCGGTGCTAGTCGCCGTTATCCTTCCTGTGATTGGCGTGCTGGTAATTCTCACAGGATCGCGCACTGCATTCGTCGTGTTTGCCGTGCAGCTTAGCTGGTACCTGATCGCTCGCCCGCCCGAAGGAGAGCGCAGTCGAACCCTCCTAAAGTTGACAATCCTTGGTGGACTCGGGGGCCTCGTGACCTACGTCATCACCTATGCTGGCATGACGTTCAATACGTTGCGTGCACTGAGGGTGGTCGCGCTGGTGACTGAAGTCGAGTCGGGAAGCGAAAAGGTGCGTGTCACCGCAGAATATTTTCGTGACCTCACCGAAAACGATACGCTAGCCACGGTGTGGCGCATCGTTTTCGGTAACGGCGCCCTCGACCTGTCTCGCTATAGGTTAGACAACGAGGCTGGATACATCCTGTTCGCTTTTGGCGTCGTGGGACTGTTAATGATTGGATATCGGATAGCAGGGATTTGCTGGTACGCCATTCAGCAGGGGAAGGGACACGTGAACGCCATCTGGCTAGTGTCTATCGGTGCGACGACGGTTTTCAGCTTTCGATTCCTCGTTATTGTCCTGGTGCTCTACTCAGTGCTTCAACAAAAGGAAACCGCGACTTTCAGAGCCAGAAAACCCTCCGTTACATGACTGGACCCGGCCGCGATTGGACGCGATCAACGGGGGTCAACGGTTCCGAGATGCGTTGTTTCAACCGAGCGATCGCAAAAAAGTTGCCATCGAGTGTCGATTGGTTCGTTGCCGTCACTGGATCGGGAGAATGACGTTCATTGGCCGCGGGCTCCGGTCGGTAGTTGCCAAGTGACGCTAAAGACTGGGCGACATGCTGGGATCAGATCTCGCATGGCCGCACTCGCCAAGCGGCACTTTGTGAGCTATGCCGACGTGATCGTTGTGGTCGCGGTCCGCGGGAGCACGGGGGTGCGACCGTGGTCCCGGGGTCGCCATCGGTTTGGGTCATTGTTACCGCAAAGACGGAAGAGACGGCCGTCGGTGTCGTCAGCGCGGAAGTCTGCCGCGAGTTTGCGTGTGTCGTGTGCGTGGACGATGCTACAGCGTGACGGTGCTTCGGCATACACTCTACTTGGAACAGGGCTTGGCGTTGCGGACTCGGATCGATTAGCCGATCAGGCAGCGGGCGGAATAAGTCGCAACGTTCGATGCCGACGGCCAGCACCGGGCCGAGGACGTCCATCGATTGATGCAGGTCCTTCAGAGTGCTGATGCCGATATCGCGATCGGTAACCGCTTCCCCATCAACGCACCAGGGATGAAGTGGCACCAAAACTTTACCGGTCATTGACATACGATAAACATGCATAATGACCTTTATAGCACCAACCTATAACCGCCTCCCCGTACTGGTGGCGCTCATAGGCACCCGGGTCGACACCAGTCGGGCTGCGGTCATAATAGATCCCGGCACCGACAATGGTTGTTGCGCTACTGCCACGAGAGGCCGATTAGTTCGCGAGGAAGTCGGCTGTACCGCGACGGTCTATTGGCACCTGTTCAGTCCCGAGCCCGCAAAATGATTCTTGGAATTGATGCGTCGAATATCAGGGCCGGTGGGGGGCTCACGCACCTCGTCGAGCTTCTGCGCGCGGCGGATCCGCTCAACGTAGGATTTCACAAAGTAATCGTCTGGTCCTGCGCACCGACGTTAGCGCGTATTGAAGACCGCCCATGGCTGGAGAAAAAGCATCGCCCGATATTGAATCGTTCACTTATACACCGTGCCTTGTGGCAGCGCATGTCGCTCTCGCGAGAAGCACGTGCGGCTGGATGCGACCTACTGTTCGTGCCCGGCGGCTCCTTTGCTGGGGATTTCCGGCCGATGGCGACGTTCCATCAAAATCTCCTGCCCTTCGATGTTCCGGAGATAAGGCGGTTCGGGTTGTCTCTGGTGACGTTTAAGTTGCTGTTGCTACGACTGACCCAGAGTCAAACGTTCCGAAGAGCGGACGGCGTGATGTTCTTAACGGAACATGCGCGAGATGTCGTGATCAAGGATCTCGGACCACTGATTGGCGTGCAGGAAATCATCCCGCACGGCGTCGACCAGCGATTCCACCTGGCGCCGCGACCCCAACTTCCGATCTCGAGCTACAGTCTCGAGCGACCCTTCCGTCTTCTCTATGTCTCTCAGGTCGACCTCTACAAGCATCAGTGGCACGTTGCTGAGGCGGCCGTCCAGCTCCGGAAGGAGGGTCTGCCCGTTACGCTCGATCTGGTGGGCCGCTCGTACCCGCCGGCGTTGGAGAAGTTACGATCGGTCCTCGACAGGATTGATCCATGTGGCGACGTTGTCCGCTACAGCGGGCCAGCGCACTACGAAGAGCTGCATCGCCGCTATATGGAAGCAGACCTCGCGGTCTTTGCGTCGAGCTGTGAAACTTTCGGCCAGATCTTGACCGAGGCGATGTCCGCCGGTGTTCCAATCGCATGCTCAAATCGTGCCGCGATGCCGGAGCTGCTCGGTGAGGGTGGACTGTACTTCGAACCGGAAGACCCGAGCGACATTGCCGGCGCGATACGACGGCTCATCGAGTCGCCGGATCTCCGAGCCCGCACCGCCGCGATCGCGTTCGCAAGAGCCCAGAAGTTCACCTGGAAGCGCTGCGCGGACGAGACAATGCAGTTCATGTCGGCTGTCGTCGCTCGCGCCGGGCAGCGCAAGGCGCTTGCGGAATGCGCGACTGACGGTCCCGCGCACTCAGCATCGACGCCTACAACTTCCGGATCGGAGGCGGTTTGACGCGCGCCAGCGCCGATGCCCGAGAGCATGTTCCTCTTTTCGCTCGAGGTCACGAATCAGGCCCACGCGATTATGAAGACCGCCGAGGTCTAACTGTGTCGGTTGTACAATCTGCAGTGCGGGATGAACTATATCTCTGTGATGCCAATCAATCTCTACGGGGCAAAAACTACCGACTAGAATTGGATGGCTCGAGGTCCGATGGCATGCCCCGAAGGCTCCTCGATGTCTCTCAACACACGGCTCTAGGCAAGATGTCAGACCTGGCACTGTGCGACAGATTCACCGAAATGTATCGATGGTTCAACGTGCACGAGAAAGGTGCACGCAGCGGTTCTAGGCACTGAGAGCGCAATGGCACTCCAACACTGCATCATCGCGGCCACATATTACCCGCTTCGGCTGACACGCACCGCACGCTCTGTGCTCACCGGCGGTCGCGATGATCGACTCCGCGTGCTGCTCTACCATGATATTCCGCCCGAGGATCGCAACCGCTTCGCAAACCAACTCCGATGGCTCTCGCGGCGTTGGAGCTTCGCGACGCCGGAGCACTTCGCCGCGATGCTAGAGGGAAGGGAGCCGATCCGCGGCCGGCAGCTGCTCGTTACTTTCGACGACGGGCTATTATCGAATTTTGAGGTGGCGACGGCCATCCTTAAGCCGCTAGGAATCCGTGCAATTTTTTTCGTCGTGTCGGATTTGGTCGAGATGAGCGATCGCGAAAAAGTGCGCGAGTTCATGGGGCGCTGCGTGCAGCCGGGTACACTGATCGATCGAATTCCACCGACTTGGGATCGGATGGGCTGGTCGGAACTGGAGCAACTGCTAGAAATGGGGCACACGATCGGTGGCCACACGCGGTCACACGCGCGGCTCTCGACGATTGATGACCTGACGTCGCTCGAAGATCAAATCGCAGGCGGCGCAGACGTGCTCGCTGCTCGGCTCGGGGTAGCGATCGAACACTTCGCCTTTCCCTTCGGCAATCTTGCCAGTTTCAGTCCCACCGCGATGCAAGTTGCCCGACGACGATTCAAGTTTGTGCACTCGGGGCTCCGAGGCAGGAACGACACTGCCGTTCTACCGCACGCTATCAGACGCGACGCCGCCGCAACGCAGGATGCTCAGTCGAACTACTCGGTGCTCTCCCACGGGTTGATCGGCGGTTTTCTCGAGGGCAGTGCGGACCCGTTCTACAGCCGAGCGCGACGCCAATTAGACCAGTGGGCGGCCGCGAGACAATGATTGCATTGGCCGTTCGTCGGAATTACTGTTCTGAGTGATACCGTTACCAGCAAAACTATCGATACGAAGAGGAAGACCGTTGCTTCGGCTTCAAGCCAATTTAATCTTAAGTATTCATTCAGCTGAATGCTGCGAAAATCTGGGAGAGTGTGCGACCGGAGGTCTCACGTCTGAAAACTTGCACAAATGGCCACCAGTGGCGCAAACGCGATGCCATGCCCACCTCGGACACCCGACCCTCTACCGCGCCATTAACCGTCCCAATGCGACCTGACCTGATGAGGATATTGGTAATTGGAGCGAATGGCATGATGGGCAACGCACTGTTTCGGATTTTGCCTGTCGTGGACAAGATCGAGGTTTTCGGGACCGTTCGATCCGGGGCACATCTCGCGCACTTCACCGCGGAACGCCGTGAGCACGTCGTCACTGGCGTCGACATATTGCAAGACCACACCGTGGTGCGGGCGCTCGAACGTGTGCGACCGCACGTCGTGATAAACGCGGTCGGTATTATCAAGCAGCTCGACACCGCTAATGATCCGCTGATGTCGCTGCCACTGAATGCCCTATTCTCTCATCGTCTCGCGGGCTACTGCGCGCTTCTGGGGGCGCGAATGATCCAACTGAGCTCCGATTGCGTCTTTTCCGGCCGCAAGGGGATGTATACGGAAGAAGATCTTCCGGATGCCGAAGACCTGTACGGACAGTCCAAGGCTATGGGCGAGATCAAGAATCGACCACATGTCTTAACGCTGAGAACCTCGGGTATTGGCCACGAGAAGGGCACCGCAAACGGACTGCTCGAGTGGTTTTTAGCGCAGCAGGGCAGTGTGCGCGGCTTCAGGCATGCAATTTACTCTGGTCTCCCGAGCGTCGAGCTCGCCCGCATCATTCGCCAGTGGGTACTTCCACACGCCGAGTTGCACGGGTTGTATCATCTGTCCGCCGCACCAATTTCAAAACTTGAGCTTTTGCAGCTAATCGCCACCGAGTACGGGAAACAGATTGAGATTCGTCCGGACGATACGCTACGCGTAGACCGGTCTCTCGATTCAAGCCGATTCAGAGCGGCGACAGGATTCGCGCCCGAACCGTGGCCAAAGCTTATCGCTCGTATGTTTTCCCAGCGTCACTAGGTCATCGAGGATATCTATGTTCGAAGGGAAGGTTCTGCTGATTACTGGCGGTACCGGTTCTTTTGGGAACGCCGTCCTCTCGCGATTCCTGCGGACGCCCGTAAAGGAGATCCGCATTTTCAGTCGGGACGAGAAAAAACAGGAAGACATTCGAATCGCACTCGGCGACGACAAAGTGAAATTCCACATCGGAGATGTGCGGAATCCCGAGAGTCTGCTGGAGTCGATGGCCGGCGTGGACTACGTATTCCATGCGGCCGCACTGAAGCAGGTCCCCTCATGCGAGTTCTATCCGATGGAGGCCGTGCGTACGAATGTGATAGGGACGGAGCATGTTCTCAACGCCGCGATCGCGCAACGCGTGAAGCGTCTCGTACTGTTAAGCACCGATAAGGCGGTGTATCCCATCAATGCGATGGGAATCTCCAAAGCGTTGGCGGAGAAACTGCTCGTGGCCAAGGCGCGTACACAGCCCGAGGACGGGACGGTGCTGTGCGCGACGCGCTATGGAAATGTGATGGGCTCGCGCGGTTCAGTGATTCCGCTCTTCATCCAGCAGTTGCGGGCTGGTGGTCCACTGACGCTGACTGACCCGTTTATGACCCGCTTCCTGATGTCGCTCGAGGAGTCTGTTGACCTAGTGATGCATGCGTTCACCCATGGGCGCCAGGGTGACATTTTCGTCCAGAAGGCACCGGCGTCCACCGTGGGCGATCTAGCGGCCGCCCTAATTGAGCTCTTCGGTGGCCGCGCCGGTGTTCGCGAGATCGGGACTCGCCACGGGGAGAAACTGTACGAGACGCTCGTCTCTCGCGAAGAGATGGCGCGCGTTGAAGTGCAGCAACACTACTTCCGGATCGCCGCGGACGATCGAGACCTGAATTACAACAAGTACTTCGTCGAGGGCGAACAACGAATCGCCGAGCTGGACGATTATACATCACACAACACGGAGCGTCTCGACGTGCCGGCCATCAAGGAGCTGCTTGGCTCCCTCGCCTTCATCCGGGATGAACTATATGCGTAAAGTCATGACGCTGGTGGGCACACGGCCTGAACTGATCAAGATGAGCCGCGTGATCGCCGAGATGGACAGGCAGACCAATCACATTCTCGTCCACTCTGGTCAGAACTACGACTACGAGCTGAACCAGGTCTTCTTCGATGACCTCGAGATTCGGAGGCCCGACGTGTTTCTCGGTGCCGCCGGCTCGACTGCGGCGCACACAATCGCGGAAGTTATCGCGAAGACAGACGACGTGCTCGCGGTCGAGAAGCCCGACGCTATCCTGCTATATGGCGACACGAATACGTGCCTCGGGGTTATTGCCGCAAAGCGGCGCAAGGTGCCCGTTTTTCACATGGAAGCGGGCAATCGGTGCTTCGACCAGCGTGTCCCAGAGGAATTGAACCGCAAGATCCTCGATCATCTGAGTGATGTTAACCTCGTGCTTACCGAGCATGCGCGACGCTACTTGATTGCTGAGGGCATCCGCCCGGAGACGATCATCAAGACCGGCTCGCACATGGACGAGGTGCTTGCGTACTATTGGCCCAAGATCAAGGCGTCCGACATCCTGAGGCGCGAAGGGCTCGAGTCAGGAAAGTTCTTTATTGCCAGCTTACACCGCGAAGAGAACGTTGATTCCCCAGAGAACCTACGACAGTTGCTCGGAACGCTACGCGCCGTAGCGGAAACGTACGGGTTCCCCGTGCTGGTCTCGACGCATCCCCGGACGCGCAAGCGTCTCGAGGCGCTCGGCGAATCGCTCGATAATCCGCTCATCCGGTTCGCCGCGCCGTTCGGGTTGTTTGACTACGTGCGTCTGCAGATGGAGGCGCATTGCGTACTCTCGGACAGCGGCACGATCACAGAAGAGGGATCATTGCTCAATCTGCCAGCCGTCACGTTACGAAACGCACACGAGCGCCCGGAAGGGATGGATGTCGGCACGTTGATCATGAGCGGGGTCCGACGCGAAGCGGTTCTGGACGCGATTCGTGTCGTTCTGAGTCAGCATGATCGCACGAACCGGACCTTCCCGCAGGTCCCCGACTATCAGGGCGGTGCGGTCTCTAAGAAGATTGTCCGCATTGTGCTCAGCTACATCGATTATGTCAATCGCGTGGTCTGGCGCACGGACCTCCCGTAGCTAGATCGCGAGTGGCAGCGTTCACCGATGAGAATTCTCTTCCTGACGCAGTGGTTCGAACCGGAGCCAACCTTTAAGGGCTTGGCGTTCGCTCGCCAGTTGAAGGCGCAGGGTCACGACGTGGAAGTCCTCACCGGATTTCCGAACTACCCGGAAGGGAAGTTGTACGAGGGCTACTCGGCACGCTGGTGTACGCGTGAGACCATCGACGGGATCTCGGTGGTACGCGTGCCACTCTACGCGAGTCATGATACTTCAGCGGTGCGTCGCGCCTGGAACTATCTCAGTTTTGCACTGAGCGCGTCGCTGCTTGGTCCACTACTGGTCCGCCATGCAGACGTGGTGTACGTGTACTCGCCTCCAGGGACGATCGCGCTGCCGGCCTTCGCCCTCCGAATGCTGCGGGGCATGCCATTTGTGTACGACGTCAACGACCTGTGGCCGGACAGTCTTCCGGCGACCGGCCTCATTCGGAATCGTGCCGTGCTCCGGCTTGTGGCTCTCTGGTCGCGCTTGACCTATGCCCTCGCGGCGCGCGTGGTGGTCGGATCACCTGGGATGAAAGCGTGCCTTGAGGCACGCGGAGTGCCGAGCAATAAAGTCGTCCTGATTCACAACTGGGTGGACGAAGCCAATATATTGCAAAGGGCCTCGTCGACCGCTGCCGCTGCGGAACCCGCGATGAAAGGGCGATTCAACGTCGTCTTCGCCGGCAACATGGGCAAGGCCCAGGCTCTCGACGCCGTGATCGATGCCGCGGCGATCGTCGCTCTTCGCTCCTCACGTGTCCAGTTTGTCTTCATCGGCGGGGGCGTCGACGTCGGCCGACTCAAGGCACGCAAGGCGGAGCTCAAGCTGACAAACGTGTTGTTCTTGCCGCGCCGTCCCATGTCGGAGATCGGACCTATCCTCGTGTCCGCAGATGTGCTTCTCGTGCACCTTCGCGATGAGCCGCTCTTCGAGATCACGCTGCCGTCAAAGACGCAAGCGTACCTCGCCGCCGGCCGACCGATCTTGATGGCGGTACGCGGCGACGCCGCCGCTCTCGTCGAGGCTTCGGGTGGCGGGCTGAGCTGCACTCCAGAACACCCCGAGGCGCTAGCCGACGCTGTTATGCGCTTTGCGGCCATGGGACCCGTGGCCCGCGAGGAGATGGGGAAGCGCGGTGCGCAGTTCTACCAGCGCGAACTCTCGCTCGCCAGCGGGACTCGGCGCTTTGAACAGCTCTTCGGCGATGTGGCGCGATGACGTCAAAGCGCGCACTGGACCTTGTTCTTGTGCTCGGCACCGCTGTGCTCTGGGTACCGGTGCTGATTGTCATGGCGCTGCTGGTGAAGCTCCGTCTTGGTGGACGCGCCTTTTTCCGCCAGCGCCGTGCTGGGCAAAACGGCAGGCTTTTCACTATGGTGAAGTTCCGCACGATGCATGACGCACGGGGAGCCGACGGTGCGCTTCTCCCCGACAATCAGCGATTGCCTCCCTTCGGGCGGTTCCTGCGATCAACGAGCATTGATGAGCTTCCCGAATTGTGGAATGTGCTCAGGGGCGACATGAGTCTGGTCGGACCGCGTCCTCTCCTTCCCGAGTATCTTCCCCTCTACAGTGCCGAGCAAGCTAGGCGACATTTGGTGACACCAGGTGTCACTGGCTGGGCGCAGGTCAATGGTCGCAACGCTCTCACGTGGGACGAGAAGTTCGCGCTCGACGTTTGGTACGTAGACCACCATAGTATCGGGCTCGACATCCGAATTCTGCTGCTGACGCTCGTGACGGTGATGCGTCGAGCAGGAGTCTCACAGGACGGGCATGCTACCGCGGAGGCATTTCGAGGCGCGGTGACGCCGGGAAGCACTCAATCGCATCAACGCGAGGAGAAGCATGACTGAAATGCTGATCTACGGCGCCGGTGGCTTCGCCCGCGAGGTCGCGCAGCTCGTGCGCGATCTCGCCGGATGCGGAGCTCCGATTACCCTCAAAGGATTTCTGTCGGACGACGCGTCCACACATGGGACGAGCGTCGCGGGGTTGCCCGTGCTCGGAGGCGGCGAGTATTTGAAGGCCCATTCCGGCCGCTTTGACGTCGCCATCGGCATCGGCACACCGGCAGTGAAGCGGAGGCTGACCCCACTTGTCCTCGCGCACGCCAAATCCTGCCCGGTGCTGGTGCATCCGACCGTCGTGTCGTCATCTTCGGTAATGCTCGGCACTGGCACGATCGTGTGCGCCGGAAGCATCTTGACCGTCGACATTGTTGTAGGCGACTTCGTGACGATCAACCTCGCGTGCACGGTGGGGCACGATAGTCGCCTGCTCGATTACGTCACACTCGCCCCGAGCGTCAATATCTCCGGGAATGTCACCGTGGCCGAGGGAACAGACGTGGGGACCGGGTCCCGCATTATCCAAGGTAAGCGGATAGGGCACTGGAGCATCATCGGCGCTGGCGCCGTAGTCACGACCGATACGCCTGACAACTGTACTGCAGTCGGCGTGCCTGCGCGCCCGGTTAAGTTCCGCGAACCCGACTGGCACCTACCGACGTCCTCATGAACGACTCCCGGATCTTTCTCTCGTCTCCCCACATGTCCGGTTACGAGATGCTTCTCGTGCAGGATGCGTTCGCCTCCAATTGGGTGGCACCCCTCGGTCCCCATGTAGACGGATTCGAGCGCGAGCTCGCTGCGGCTACCGGGACGATGCACGCAGTCGCGCTCAGCTCCGGCACCGCCGCCATCCATCTCGCGCTGCTGGCGATGGGCGTCCAGCCCGGTGATTGGGTACTCTGCCAGAGCTTCACATTCGCGGGTACGCTCAATCCTGTCATGTACACCGGCGCGACTCCGGTGCTGATCGACTCCGAGCCAGACAGCTGGAATATGGATCCCGTCGCGTTGCGTCAGGCGATAGAGGCAGGGCTCCGCAAAGGCATCAAGCCCAAGGTCATCATCCCGGTGCATCTGTATGGCATGCCCGCCAAGATGTCCGAGATCACGGCTATCGCTCGCGAGTACGACATCTTGGTGTTAGAAGATGCCGCCGAGGCGCTCGGCTCCATGATTGGTGGACGTCCCGCCGGCTCCTTCGGCGATATTGCCGCGCTGAGTTTCAACGGGAACAAGATAATTACCACGTCGGGCGGGGGTGCCCTTGTCTCCAGTCGCGGTGATTGGATCAATCGCACGCGTTTCTTCGCGACACAAGCCCGCGATCCCGCTCCGCACTATCAACACTCCGTCATCGGGTACAACTATCGGCTGAGCAACGTGCTCGCCGCCATAGGACGCGGGCAGCTGAAGGTGATCGGCGATCGGGTCGCGGCGCGTCGGGCAAATTTCGAGCGGTACCGGGACTTCTTCGCCGCATACCCGTCGATCAGCCTACCGGCGGAGCCCTCCGCCGATGTATACAGCAATCGCTGGCTGTCTACCATCATTGTGAATCCGTCGAAGAGCGAGGGGATCACGCGCGAGACAATCCGACTTGCTCTGGAGCGCGAGAATATCGAGACGCGGCCGCTGTGGAAGCCGATGCATCTGCAGCCAGTCTTCGCTGACGCGCCGTACTTCGGGGACGGCCTGTCCGAGCGGTTGTTCGATGACGGCTTGTGCATGCCGAGCGGTTCTAACCTGACGGATGCTGACTTCGAACGCATCTTCGAAACTCTGGAGCGCATCCTGCGTCCGCTACGTGTGACGAGGAGTGTTCACCGGGGCTGAGACATCGGGCCGCTCGGCGCAAAAGAACGCGGTGACGGCCGCCTAGTCCGTGAGTTCAGGTTCGGATTGATTGCGCACGATTGGCTCCGTGCCTAGCGACTCGAGGGGGCGCACGATGTCGGAGCCGGCCATGCCGCGATGCCCAGCGATGAAGACCCGCGAAGAGGTCCTTCCGGTACTCGTTATTCGTTGAAGTCCATCGTGGCGAAGCCGCTGCGCCGCACCATCTCGTCGCGTTCCGCGGCCTTCAGGTCCTCGCGCACCATCTCGGAGACCAACTCGGTGAAGGTGACCTTCGGCGACCACCCGAGCCGCTCTCGCGCCTTGCGCGCGTCGCCTAGAAGCGTCTCGACCTCAGTGGGACGGAAGTAGCGACGATCCACGCGCACCACCGTCCGCCCGTCGAGGCGACCGACTTCGTTGACTCCCCGTCCCTCCCACTCGATGGCGAGCCCGAGCTCTCGTGCGGCAACGTCGACGAATGCACGCACCGAGTGCTGGACGCCGGTCGCGATGACGAAGTCCTCGGGCCGCTCCTGCTGCAGCATGAGCCACTGCATCTCCACGTAGTCCTTCGCGTGCCCCCAGTCGCGCATCGCATCAAGGTTGCCGAGGTAGAGACAGTCCTGGAGCCCGAGCTTGATGCGCGCGAGGGCACGCGTGATTTTGCGCGTGACGAACGTTTCCCCGCGTAGCGGTGACTCGTGGTTGAAGAGGATGCCGTTGCAGGCGTAGAGGCCGTAAGCCTCACGGTAATTCACCGTGATCCAATACGCATACAGCTTCGCAACCGCGTACGGGCTGCGGGGGTAGAAGGGCGTCGTCTCCTTCTGCGGCACCTCCTGCACGAGGCCGTACAGCTCGCTGGTCGACGCCTGGTAGAAGCGCGTGGACTTAGCAAGCCCGAGCACGCGGATTGCCTCGAGCACACGCAGCGCGCCCAGCGCATCCGAGTTCGCTGTGTACTCCGGTTCCTCGAACGACACGGCCACATGGCTCTGGGCCGCGAGGTTATAGATCTCCGCCGGCTGCACCTTCTGGATCACGCGCAGGAGGCTCAGGCTGTCGGTCATATCACCGTGGTGCAGGAAGAGCCGCGTGCCCGGTGCATGGGGATCCGCGTACAGGTGATCGATGCGCGCCGTGTTGAACATCGACGACCGCCGCTTGATGCCGTGCACCTCGTAGCCCTTCTGTAAAAGCAATTCAGCCAGGTAGGCGCCGTCCTGGCCCGTGATTCCGGTGACTAGTGCTCGCTTGCTCATCTTGTGGCGACTTGGGTGGGTGAACATGCGCGTACAGCCGCCGTCCGGCGGCGGAAGTGGGAGGGGCTACGAAGCCAATGCTTGGGCCGCTGCGGGAGAGCAACCGCCAGTGTCGCCGTCACGTCCGACCCGATCGCGGAAGCCCGGTGTCGCGGACCAAAGCGTCGATTTCCGGTTGCCGCCGCTCGAGCTCTTCGACCTTGAGACAGAGGAAGGTTTGCGTTAGGCGGGGCTTGGCGGCGATGCCGGACGTAGAGATACGCCGAGCGTCGGGAACCGCGCGAGACGCTGCTTTCCTTCACGAGGCCCTTCGCGACGAGTGCCCGCAGCTCGAAGTCAGCGTCCTCCACCTGATCCCAATCGGCAAGCGTCGGCGGCCCTCCTTTGGCACCTGAAGCGTTTACCTCTCGAATATAAGGAGGGGGGAGGCACGCGCCAGCCCTCCTCACGATCGAGCGCCGCCTCGACAAAATGGACACCTCGTTACTCATCCGTGCGTAGCCGCGCTTCGAACACAATCGGACTCACCCGGCCTAGATGTGATTGCCGTCACTCCGGATTGTACCATCAGTTGTTGATCAACCCCCGCGTAGAGGTCGCAGTCGTGGACCGGTGGGGGAATGCGGCTGACGTGAAGCACGAGTAAGGCATCACTCTTGGATCGATTTCCCGTCCACACGGTTTTCGTACCGGTAGGCCATCGCGAGTTTCGAGCGATGGAGCCTGCCACTCTCATGTGCCTTTGTCGAAGCGAAAGGCCCGTCTTAGGTGATGTAAAGGCGCTTTACGATCGGCCTCTCGCCGCGATGGAAGGATTCACTTTTTTCCGACTGTGATGGCGGAGGCGCGGCTTGCCTCTGATGCTATCCTGGTTCCTCACCCTATTTGAAGTGAGGATGGGAACGGTAAGCAAGGTTCGATTTAGGTTAGTGGCTGAATTGTCCGCTTCCACTCAATCGGCACCACGTTTGCCGGTGTTGCTTCAGCGCTTGTCATAAAATCCGGCACCAGCTCCACCACCAACCGGCGCAATCGGCCGTCGTCCATGCGCTGCACCTGCGCCACTCGCACGAGCTCATCCACCCGCGCTTCGAGCCCAGTGTCAGGGACCTCTGCTAACGCCCGGATGATCTTTGGATGTGCGGTCTCGTGCACATCCTCGTGCCCGAACAGGACCTCCTCGTACAACTTCTCTCCGGGCCGAAGCCCCGTGAAGCGCAATTCGATGTCGGTTCCTTCCTCATAGCCTGAGAGCCTGATCAGGTCGCGCGCAAGATCAGCGATCCGGACCGGCTCCCCCATATCAAGCACGAAGAGTTCGCCCCCGTCCCCGAGTGCCCCGGCCTGCAACACGAGCTGGACTGCCTCGGGGATTGTCATGAAATAGCGCCGCATCTCGGGGTGGGTCACGGTCACCGGTCCGCCCCGCTTGATCTGTGCTAGGAAGGTCGGCACAACAGAGCCGCGGGAACCCAAGACGTTCCCGAACCGAACGGCGACGTAATGCTTCCCGGTCCGCGCCGCCGCACGGCGGACGATGATCTCTGCTAGGCGCTTGGTCGCCCCCATGATCGAGGTTGGGCGCACCGCCTTGTCGGTCGAGATCAGCACGAAGTGAGAGGTGCCCGCCTCGCCGGCGGCGTCGACGACGTTGCGGGTGCCAAGGACGTTGTTTGTCACCGCCTCGATGACGTTCTCCTCCATCAGCGGCACGTGCTTGTGCGCGGCGGCGTGGAAGACGGCGTGAGGCCGATACTGCTCGAAGACGCCGGTGATCCGGTCTGCATCGCGTATATCGGCGATAATGGACGCAAGGGCAACGTTTGGAAAGAGCACCCGGAGCTCGTTGGTGATCTCGAAGACCTGATTCTCGGAGTGATCGAGTAGCACGAGCAACGAAGGCTCCAGCGCGGCGACCTGGCGGCAGATCTCTGAACCGATCGACCCGCCGGCTCCTGTGACCAGCACGACCTGTCCGGTCACGACGCGCCGGACACCGGAGAGATCGGTAGAGATGGCGTCGCGCCGCAGGAGGTCCTCGATCTCGACGGGCCGGAGCTGAGAGACCTGCACGCGCCCCGAGACGAGGTCGGTGAGCGAGGGAACGGTCCGGGTGGTGGCACCGACGCTGGCCGCCATCTCGACGATCGACCGGACGAGCGACCCCTTGGCGTCGGCAATAGCGATGACCACCTCGGTGACGGCGAGTTCGCGGGCAATCTTCGGAAGGTCGCTGATTCGGCCGTACACATAAACACCGTTAAGTAGCGATCCCGCCTTGTGCGTAGCGTCGTCGACGAAAGCGACGATCTCGAACTTCGCGCTTGCGGTTCGGGATGCGCGCAGTACGGACTGACCGACCTCCCCGGCGCCGACAACAAGGGTGCGAGTGCGAGGACCGCTCCCGGCCCCTCGCCGGCCGAGGTGGAGGTAGCGGATCCCAAGCCGTGGAGCGGCGAGCACGCCCAGAGCGAGCATGGCATCGATCACGAGGCTCGCGACGGGGAGCGGCGGGAGGCCGAGCACTGCGGGCAGGGCGGAGAGCCCTACCACGAAGGTGAAGGGGACGCTCCAGAGCCACGCCTGGACGATGCGCTCCAGCTCATTGAGGCTTGCGTGCTGCCAGAGCGAAGAGTACAGCCCGAAAAACTGTGCTGCTGTGACTCTAGCCAGTATGAGAACCGCGCCGTACACCAGCGCACTCTTCCAGAGCAGGGCAACATCTGTCCGTTGCTCCATCCCCAGCAGAGTCGCCAGCACGGTCGCGGCGACGAGGCCGAATAGGTCGGCGATTAAGATGTATCGGTTGCGCATTCGAACACTCTGGAAAGGACCTGTCAAGGCTGCTACATCGTCGGCTTGGGCCGATTCTAAATTTAGGACGATTTACCCCGAGAAAAGACGCAAAATCCTCGACGCTAACAGGCTTGTGAAGGTGAATAACGCAGGGTTCCTTGGGTCGTAACGGCGGAGGCGGCCTCCCCGGCCAGGTCCCCCACTGTTTTATTCAGAAGCAATGACCATATTCCCTCTCCGCTCCTCGAAGACCCACCTCGGGGTCTTTTTTTCATTTCACTGGGCCCTTCCTGCGGCCTGGCTTGCCCTGACCGCCCCGATCGGTGCCCAAGGTCTCATCGGCTTCGCCCCCGCCCGCGCATCTCAACAG
>DAIRDB010000032.1:0-39068 GCA_036796405.1 Gammaproteobacteria bacterium
TTTCGTGTTCCCCCTGCTGCAAACGCTGCGCTTCGACGGTGCCGTGCGGGTGGTCGATCGTGAAGGCGAGGGCACGCCGAATGGTATCGACAATCCCAAGGTGGCGACCGATACCGGGTCTGCGACGACTTTCACCATCGGGGGACTCTGGGCCCCGTTCGACTGGATCACCTTCCGCGGCAACCGTTCGCGCTCCGTCCGCTCGCCTTCCATCGTGGAAACGCTGGGCGCGCCGCAGACCGGCTTCTCTGGTCTTGGCAGTGCCTTCCCCTGCAATCAGCTCAACCGCAACTTTGGCCCAGCCAGCGGCATTCGACTGAAGAACTGCGATGCCTTCGAGCAGAAGCTGGGTCTGCCGGCTGGCACCTTTGCCGGTCTGGCGCCCGCCAACGCCAGCGTGCCGGCCGGTGTGGGCGGCAACCCAGAACTCGAGAACGAGGTTGCCACCAACTGGACCGCTGGCTTCGTGATTCAGCCGCACTTCCTGGAAGGTCTGGAAATCCAAGCCGATTACTTGAACATTTTGCTGGAGAAGCAGATCGGTCTTACCTTCCTCGGCACGCAGTGCTTCGATCAGCCTGACTATCCGCTCAGCCTCATCGGCGGCGTATCGGCCTGCGAAGCCATCACGCTGGGCGTCGGCACCGGTGCCGGCGGCCTGCAGGCGCCCTACACGATTCCTGCCACCAACATCATCACGGGGAATCCGATCAAGCCACCGGCCATTCTGGGGGCGCCTACGCCCGTTCAGGCGGCCTACACCATCGCCACGGCGCAGTTCAGCAACACCAACCAGGGCGCTATCCGCCTGCAAGGCGTGAATACCCGCATCAGCTACGACTTCCGGCTGCAGGACGCGCTGTCGGTGTTCGGGGTTGGCAACCGGGATCTGGGGCAGATGCGCGTGGATGCCTACATCTATGCGCTCAACAAGTATCAGACCTCGTCGGACGGCACCTTCAGCAGCGATACCAATAACAACCGCGGTGAACCCGGCTACGAGAAGATCCAGAGCCGTGTAGACCTGAGCCATCGCATCGGGCCCTTCACTCAGCAGCTGCAGTGGTTCTACACGGCCAAGGCACAGGTGAATATCGACATCCTCGATGCGGCGATTCCCGAGCAAAACGCGCTGTTCTTCCGGCCGTCCTGGGATCGGTTCAACTACAACGTGGCTTACGCGGTGAATGACAAGATGACGGCGCGTCTGGTCGTGAACAACGTGTTCAACGACCAGCTGCGACCGGAGTTCGGTCTGCCGGGCGACAGTATTGGTCGCAGCTACGTGGTTAGGCTCGACGCCCGCTTCTAAAGCAGGCTGAGGGGGCCTGCCTTGCGGCAGGCCCCGCCCTTCGTGTTACAGACAGCGGCGGGCCTTCCCGCCGTTGCTTTTGCAGGGCCCACCACGTGGCCTGGCTGGCCTGGTCATCGGCATGAGTACGGACGTCTGGCTCGGCTTCACCGCATCGACTTTTCTGATCTGCCTGACGCCGGGGCCGAACATGCTGTTGATGCTGTCCCTTGGCCTGCAACATGGAGTTCGGGCGACCCTGCCCGCCATGCTGGGAGCGCTCACGGCGCTGCTGGCCCTGCTGCTCGCCTCCGCGCTCGGGCTGGGCGTGCTCCTGCAGCAATCAGCGCGCGCCTTCTTCCTGCTCAAGCTGCTGGGTGCAGTCTATCTCGCGTTTCTGGGACTGCAGCTGCTGCGCGGCGCGGCGCGCCCAGCGCAGCCGAGTGCCCCGCTCGTGGTCACGCCAGTGCAGGGCTCTTCCCTGTCAGCAGCGCTGGCCCTGCGCCGGGGCCTGGCGGTAGCAGCGAGCAATCCAAAAGCCATCCTGTTCGCGGCGGCCTGGTTCCCGCAATTCATCGACCCGTCGCGCAGTGCGTGGCCGCAATTGGCTGTCGCGCTTCCGACCTTTCTGGCACTGGAAACCCTCTGCTACTTCCTCTACGCCTGCGGTGGCGAGGGCCTCGCGCGGCAACTGTCCGGCCCGCGCACTGCACGCGGCCTGTCGATCGCGGTTGGCGTGTTGTTCCTCGGTTTTGCAGCGCTGCTGCTGTTGCAGGACTGACAGCGGACTCTGCTGAGCACTCGTCAGGGGAATTCGACGTGCAGCAACGTCGAGGGCTGGTCGGGGTCGTCGGCATCGGTCACCAGTAGGAGCGGCAGTGCCGTTCCCGCTATGGCGGTGGTGGCGAGGGCCACCCCCTCGATCTTGGGCGCGCCATGCAGACGTTCCAGAGTGACCAACTCCCCCTGCGGGTTCAGTCGTGCCAGCGCAGCTGCGACACAGCGGCCGTCGGCGACGCTGTCGCTGGTATCCTCGGCCACCAGCGACAGCACGCAACTGCCATCGGGCAACAGCGCAGCGTCGGTGGGGCAGAGTGGCACACCCTCCACGTTTCCGAAGTCCAGAGACTGGCGTGATTGCAGTTGTGGCAGCTCGCAGCGGTCCCCGCCCAGCCAGCGCAGGAAGCGCTTGGCATCAAAAGTGAGGAGGGCACTGTGTGCCCCCGGCGCTTTGTTGCCGCGTTGCAGCAGGCAGAGACGATCGCCCAGCAGGAAGCCCCCCTCGATGTTGAGGTCACTGATGCTGGCGTGCAGTGTGTCGAAAAATCCGGACAGGTCGTGAATCACCGACTCTCCCGGACTGCCATCGGTCCCGAGGGCTATCTCCACCGCACGGCGACGTGCCAGTCTGCCACCCGAGCCGAGACAGAGCAGGCGGCCCTGGGGCGCCGCCGGTGTTGCGGGCAGCAGCATAAGCGTCTCGAGATCTGGCTTGGCCTGCTTGCGCGCCCGTCTATCCGCGGGCAGTTCGCCGGGCAGCAAAGGACACGACAACAGCGGCGCATCCTGCAACGCCGGCTGCGCCGGGTCGAAGGCCACATGGTAGAGGCTGTACTCGTCGTCGGCGATCAGGTACAGACGACCGTGGCTGTGTACGAGGCCACTGGCGGCGCTCAGCCAACGGCGGGGCGCTGACTTGGGCGTCGTTGGCAGGTAGAGGGTGCGTAGCAGTTCGGGGTATAGCATGGCCGGGGCCTGCCCGTGGGAGGCTGGAGCCGCGCATGATAGCGCCCCTGCGGGCAGCGTTGCGCCTCTGACTGCATCCATCGACAATCACGCCATACTGCCTGGCGGCCCGTCCCGATGAACCTTGCCTCGCCCTTCTCCGACGTCGACGTCGCCTTCATGCGGCGCGCGTTGCAGCTGGCGGCACAGGCCGCCACCTCAGGCGAGGTACCAGTAGGTGCGGTGCTGGTGCGTGCTGGTGCAGTGCTCGGCGAGGGCTTCAATCAACCTGTGCGGGCGCATGACCCTACAGCACATGCGGAGATCGTTGCGCTGCGCGCTGCCGCGCAGCTAGTCGGCAATTACCGGCTGCCCGACACCACGCTGTATGTCACGCTGGAACCTTGCACGATGTGCATCGGAGCGCTGGTGCACGCCCGTGTGGCGCGCCTGGTGTTCGCGGCCCGCGAGCCTCGCGCCGGCGCGGTGGTCAGTACCCAGCAGCTATGTGAACAGGGCGCCTTCAACCACAGGCTCATGTGGCAGGAGGGCTTGCTGGCGGAAGACAGTGCGGCGCTGCTCACCGCATTCTTTCGGGCGCGGCGCGAGAAACCGCTGCGCTCCCCTTGAAAACACCACGCAAGTATCCATAACTGCTCCTGCGCCGTAACAGGCGTTACGGTCGGCGTGTGCCGCTTCAGACCACAGGAACTGCATGGGCTCTTCTCACTCGCATTATCCGGACAAGAACGCCTTCAGTGCCATGTTGCGGGCCCTGCTCGGTCCCGAAGTGGGCTATTACCGACTGATCCTGCTGTACAGCCTGGCCATCTCCCTGCTGTCGCTGGTGCTGCCCGTGTCGGTGCAGCTCCTGATCGACACGATTGCCAATATCGGCCGCGTCAGCGCCGTGGTAACAATTGCGCTGCTGATGTTGGCATTGCTGCTGTTCTCGGCCCTGCTGTATGCCCTGCGGGCCTGGGCCATGGAACTGTTCAATCGCCACTTGTACAGCAGGGTCGCCAGCGAAATCGCCATGACCGGCCTCATGGCCCCCGCAGGCTACTTCGAACATGGCGAGCGCAGCGCGCTGTTCAATCGTTACTTCGACATCATGACGCTGAAGAAGAACGTGCCTTACCTGCTGAGTTACGGGTTCACGCTGTTCTTCCAGACCGTGATCGGCTTCATCCTGGTGTCCCTCTATCACTTCTATTTTTTCGTGTTTTCCCTGGTTTTCCTCCTGCTGGTCTACCTGACCTGGCGCACTCTGGGCTGGAGTGCCATCAACAGTGGCTTTCAGGTGTCGGAGTCCAAGCATGCTGCAGCGGCCTGGCTGCAAGGGCTCGGTGTCAATGGCGGATTCTTCAAGGCGCGCGGGCGTCTGGCCTTCGCGCTGGAGCGTACGAACGATCTCGTGCATGCACATCTCGACGCGCAGCAGCGCCATTTCCGTTACAGCTTTTCCCAGCACATCATCTATCTGCTGATCTATGCGCTTTCCAGCGCGGCCCTGCTGGGGCTCGGGGGCTGGCTGGTCATCCAGGGTGAGCTGACGCTCGGGCAGTTGGTGGCCGCCGAGCTAGTGCTGTCTTCGATTTTCTTCGGCCTGCCGCAACTGGCCAGCTATCTCGACTATTACTACGATGTCTGCGCCGCCATCGAAGAACTGAATCGTTTTTCAGCGGTCACGACGGAAACCGTGGCCAACGCTGAACCCATCCTGTTTCCCCCTGCGCAGCCGCTCAGCGTGCGTCACGTGGTCTGCGACGGCGGACCCCGACCGCTGGCCTTCGATTTCGAACTGCCGCCGGGCGCGTTGGTGCGTGTCATTGGCTATGACGGGCTGGCACAGGATGCGCTCAACAGCCTGCTCAAACGTGCCCTCGTGCCACGCAGTGGCACCCTCAGTTGGGGCGAGTCGGATCTGTTGGACTGCCCCCTGCAGGACGTGCGCGGTCTGGTGACGGTGCTGGACCGTGCCACGCTCCTGCCCGTCTCCATTCACGATTATCTGCGGCTGGCCGGCCCCGACGTCAGCGGTCACCGGGTGCAGGAGGTGCTGTCTCTGTTGCAACTCACCGAGGAACTGGCAGCGCTGCCGGCGGGCATGCAAACCGAACTGTCCTACAGCTCCCGGCCCCTGGTGCTGGAGCAGGCGCTGCGTCTGAAGCTTGCCTTCGTGCTGCTGAGCGAGTGCCGCGTGCTGCTCATGAGTGAAATTTTCGACTGCGTGGATGCCGGCGTGCTCGATGACTTCCTGCGCGAGTTCCAGCGCGGCCGCCAGGGGTGCGTACTGTGCTATACGCGTCGACCAGATCTGTCGCGGTTCACCCATACGCTGCAGCTTGGGCATGAACAGCAGCACCTGCAGGAGGTATCACGGTGAAGCGAACACGCAGCGGCGAGTTCAGTTTCGGTCACGGCTACGGTGCCGGAGCACTTGAGCAGCTCGACTGCCTGCGGCGGGTGCGCATCCCAAGACCCTTGCGCACCTTTTCCTGGCTGCTGGCCAGCAGCATCCTGCTGTCTGCCGTGTTGCTGGTGTTCACGCCGTGGGTCCAGACGACCGTAGGCACCGGTCGGGTGACCACGCTCGACCCACGCGACCGCGTGCAGCCGATCAGTGCGCTCGTGTCTGGCCGCGTGGCTGAGTGGTACGTCAGGGACGCCGACACGGTGAAGGCCGGTGACCCGCTGGTACGCATTCAGGACCTGGATGATGACCTGGTCGTCCGCTTGCAGGCCCAGCTCGATGCGGCCATTCGCAAGCATGCCGCCGCCAAGCAGGCGGCTGATACAGCGGCGCTGGATTTGGCCCGCCAGGAAAAACTGTTCACTGATGGACTGACCTCCAGGCTGACTGTGGAACAGGCCAGCATCCGCCTGCAGCAATTGCGTGTGGCGGAAGAGCAGACGCTCGGCGAGTTGAATCAGGCCGAGGTGAACTTCTCGCGACAGGGCAGCCAGCTGGTGGTGGCCCCGCGTGACGGCACCATCCTCAATGTACAAGCGGGCGACGTGGCCACCATGGTCAGCGCGGGCGAGGCGCTGGCGATGTTCCTACCCGCCGATGCGGAGCGCGCTGTCGAGCTGTTCATCGATGGTCGCGACATCGGGCTCGTCAAGCCTGGCCGGGAGGTCCGGCTGGAGTTCGAGGGCTGGCCGTCCTTCCAGTTCAGCGGCATCCCCGAGTATGCCATCGGCACGTTTGCCGGAGAGGTGGTGTTCGTGGAGCCGAGTGCCCGCACCGATGGCCGCTTCCGGGTGCTGGTGGCAGAGCGTGAGCTCGGGACGGCCTGCCAGCAGGCCTCCTCGCTACCTGGTCTCAATCTCGCCGGCAACTGCGGCTGGCCGCCGGAGAGCTTCGTCCGCCTCGGGGCCAGCACCCGCGGCTGGGTACTGCTGGAAACCGTGCCACTCGGCTACGAGCTGTGGCGGCTGTTGAACAATTTCCCGCCGGTGAACGTGGCACCGCTGGTGAGCCTGCCCCCGCAGGCCAGTGAATCCAAATGAGCGCCGCTCCACGTTGGCAGCACGCTTGCCTCGGCATCCTGTTGCTGTTTGCAGCTGCTGCAGCCGCTGCAGCGGCTGCAGAGGAGCGTGCCGTAGCTGCGATACCCACCGAACTCTCGTCGGTGGTGGCTAGCAGCCTGCGGCACTTTCCGCTGGTGTTGGCAGCCGAAGCCGATATTGCCCGCCAGCGGGGTGCCGCACTGGCGACCGAGGGCGTCTTCGATCCGCGCATCGAGGGCGCCGTGGGTGGACGCACCTCCGGCTTCTACGATGGCCGTCAGCTCGACACACAGCTCGAACAATTGCTGCCCTTCTTCAATACCAAGCTGTTTGCAGGTTACCGCATTGCTGACGGCAGTTTTCCCGCTTACCAAGGCAGTGACCTCACGCGGGACAACGGCGAAGCACGAATGGGCTTCGCCATTTCGCTGCTGCGCAACCGCGATATCGACGAGCGTCGTGCGGCCGTGGCGACTACGGACCTGCAGGTCATGGTCGAGCGGCAGCAGTTGGCGGCCGAGCGGCTGAAGGTGCTGCGCTCCGCCTACGTGGCCTATGCCCGCTGGCTACTGGCACACCGTCTGCAGGAGGCTTATCAGGGCTTGCTGGACATTGCCGTGCAGCGCGGCGAAGGACTGGAAACCAGCGTCGCAGCAGGTAATGCCGCTGCCATACTGTTGGTGGAGAACCAGCAGTCCGTGGTGCAACGTCAGGGGCTGATCGTGGATGCCCAGCGGCAGATAGATGTAGCCGCCGAGCAGCTGGCGCTCTACCTCCGCGACGACGACGGCCAGCCCATGACACCTCTTTACGATCTGGCACTGGCGCTGCCTGCGGAGGATCCCGCGTTATTTTCGACCCCAGTCGGCCGTGTCATCGACGCCGTGCTGGAGTTGCGGCCGGAGGTTGCCATTGCCCGTGTAGCCCAGCAGCAGGCGCGGATCAGGAAGCAGGCAGCATTGAACCTGGCCAAGCCCCAACTCGATCTGCGCGTGTACACCACGCGTGATTTTGGTGCCGGTGCCCGCAATCTCGCCGGAACCGACAACGTGGTCGATTTCAGTGTGAGCATCCCGCTACGCACGCGGGAAGCAACCGGCAAGGCCACGGCAGCACAGGCCGAGGTAGACGGGCTTGAGCATCGCATCCAGTTACTGGAAGACCAGGTTGCACTCGACATCCGCAGTGCCCTCGTCAACCTGGAGGCTACCCGGCAGCTGGAGGCTTTCGCCGTCAGTGAGCTGGATCTATCGACGCAATTGGCCACCGCGGAGCAACAGCGCTTCGATGCCGGTCAAAGCGACTTCTTCCTGCTCAACCAGCGTGAGCGGCAGATGGGGGAAGCATTGCTGAAACGCTGGCAGTCCTATCTCATCCATCAGATCGCGCTGGCCGACTACTATGCGGCCAGCATGAATTTGCAGTCGCTTGGCGCGGACCCGGCCACGGTATTGCTCGACCCGCTGCGTTGAAGTGACAGTGGCGTCAGTCGCGGACGGGCCGGTAGCCCGGCTTGGCACAGAGGAACTGCGCGGTATGGATCACGCGCTCCAAGAAGCCACCTTCGCAGAAGCAGAAGTAGAAGCGCCACATGCGGATGAATACTTCGTCGAATCCAAGCTGCCTCACGGCGGGCAGTTGCTCCTGGAAGCGGTCACGCCACGCGCGCAACGTGAGGGCGTAATCTCGCGTGATGTCATGCAGGTCGATCAACTGCATATCGGTCTGTTCGGCCAGGTGGCGCGTGAAGGCGGCATTGCAGGGTAACTGGCCACCGGGAAAAATGTAGCGCTTGATGAAGTCGGTGTTGGCCAGCGAGTACTTGTAGCGCTGGTCGGAGATGGTGATCGCCTGGATCATCATCAGCCCGTCGGACTTCAGCAGTCTGGAGCACTGGGAGAAGTACGCTGGATAGTATTCGGCCCCCACCGCCTCGATCATCTCCACGGACACGAGCTTGTCGAACTGCCCTTCCAGATCGCGGTAATCCTTTTCCAGCAGGGTGATGCGGTCTGCAAGACCTTCGCGTTCCACCCAGGCCTTGGCGTGCAGATACTGTTGGTGCGACAGCGTGGTGGTGGTCACTCGGCAGCCGTAGTGTTTGGCGGCGAACACGGCCAAGCCTCCCCAGCCGGTACCGATTTCCAGCAGGTGATCACCGGGTTTCAGTTCGAGCTTGTCGCAGAGACGGCGGAACTTGGCGAGCGAGGCCTGCGCCAGCGTGGCAGTTTCGTGCAGGAAGATACCCGAGGAGTAGGCCAGCGTGTCGTCGAGAAACAGCTTGAAGAAGTCGTTGCTGAGGTCGTAGTGGGCGGCGATGTTGTCGCGGGCCCGGGCGCGGTCATTACGCCGCAGCCAGTGGAACAGCCGCAGCCCGACGGCGCGCAGCGGAGAGGCCTTCATGCCGTGCACCACTTCCATGTTGACCACAAACAGCCTGATCACCTCCAACAGGTCCGGCGTGTCCCACAGGCCTTGCATGTATGCCTCGCCGGCGCCCACCGAGCCATTGCTCAGCATGGCGCGGTAGGCCGCAGGATCCTTGATCTGTACAGTGGCCTTGAGGCGCGCCTGCGCGCGCGGTTCGCCGAATTCGAGCACGTGCCCGGACTCTTCCAGTCGCAGGTGGCCGTGCTGCAGGCGGCCCAGCAGGGCGTGCAGCGCTTGCCGGGGCCAGGAGGCCTCCAGTGCAGGGGAGAGGGTGCGGGGGGAGACAAGTTCGCTGCTTTTCAAGATCAGCTCCTTAGGTGGGCCCGACAGGGTCGGCAGTGGATTTTCCGGACGTGTTACGCGTCTTTTGCGGGTGCGGATGAAAGCGGATGCGCTTGCCCCAGAGCTTGAGGGCCTGCCAGTAGATGCCGATCGCGACCTGCAGGGTCATGAGCGGAAAGCGCCAAAGCAGTGCCCGCATGCTGGCTGCAGTGCAGGGCTCGCGCCGCAGGGTCATGCCAGCCGTAAACTGCAGCACCCCCTCACGCAGGAGGGCCATGTCCAGTTTCAGCGTATCGGCCGGTAACCCGCTCTTCCAGCGGTACTGCAGGTCCATCGGCATGAAGGGGGACACATGCATGGCCTTGGCGAAATCGCAGTCCAGCCTGCCATCGGGCGCAGTGACCGGTAAGACGTAATGGCAGCGTTCACCCCAGGGAGTATTGGTGACCTCAGCCACCAGAACACGCAGGCGTTCCTCACGGTCGAAGCAGTAGTAGCAGCTGATGGGATTGATGATGAAACCGCAGTAACGCAGGTTGGTCAGCAGGCGGACCGCCCCGTCGGGTCTCGGGACACCGCTCCGTTCGATGCTTTCGAGCACGGCCTGTTTCAGGTCGGTCTCTGCTGGTCCGTGGTAGTCGCTGCGCCGGAAGCAGGCCAGATTCCAGTGCTCACGTGACCACCAGGGGCTCTGCGCCAACACCTCGTCCACTTCGTCGAGGTCCAGATACACCATGGCCACACGGTAGCGGAAGAAATGCCTGCGCGGTACGAGCCGCTGGTGCCACACCGAGCCCTCGTAGATCGCGCTGTGGCGAACGGTCGCCATCAGGGCGGCGTCGCCGGGCTACCTGTGCCCGATGTTGCCGCTGCCAGTGCGGTGGCCACACGCTTGGCGCTCCAGACCGCATCTTCATGGAAGCCGTTGCGCCACCAGGCGCCGCAGAACCAGGTGGCGTTCACACCGTTGACCTCCTGCCAGCGCTGCTGGGCGGCAACTCCCGCCATCGTGAACAGCGGATGCTCGTAGTGGTAAATGCCGCGAATCGTGCGCTGGTCGATCGCTGCCGTCTGGTTCAGTGTCACACACCAGGTCTTGCGACTCTGCAGACCCTGCAGAATGTTCATGTTGTAGGTGAGGGTGGGGCGACTGCCGTCACCGTACCCGAGTCCAACGTTCCAACTGGACCAGGTCCGCCGGTTGCGTGGCAAAAGGCTGGCGTCATGGTGCAGCACGACCTCGTTTCGGGTGTAGGGGATGGCCCCGAGCACGGCCCGCTCTGCCGGTGAGGCATCTGCCAGCAGGCGCAGGGCCTGATCGCTGTGGCAGGCCAGAATGACCTGGTCAAAGAAAGCAGTTCCCTGTTCTGTGTGCACAGCCACCTGAGGATGCCCCTCGCCCGGGACCCCTCGCTGGATGGCCTTCACGGGGGTCGCAAGCCGGATATTCCGGGCATAGCCGGCGGTCAGGGGGCCGATGTAGTTGCGGGACCCGCCGCAGATAACCCGCCACTGCGGTCTATGCCGAAGGTTCAGTAGCCCATGATTCCGGAAGAATCTGACAAAGAACTGCAGTGGGAAATGCTCCATGGTGCTGTCGTCCGAGGACCAGATGGCGGCCCCCATCGGAATCAGGTACCACTGGCGAAATTCCCGGGAATATCCGAAGCGCTGCAGGTAGTCTCCGAGGGTGCAGTGGGCAAGATCTGGCTCGCTGGCGAGGTCTTTCTCAACGCGCTGGTTGAAACGCAGGATGTCCCGCAGCAAGCGGAAAAAGCGCGGAGAGAGCAGGTTGCGGCGCTGGGCGAACAGCGTGTTCAAGCTGCTACCTGCGTACTCCAGGCCGCTCACTGCATCGCTGACGCTGAAACTCATGCTGCTCGGCTGTGAGGCTACGCCGAGTGAATTCAGTAGCTCGATGAAAGTCGGATAGGTCCAGTCGTTGAAGACGATAAAGCCAGTATCGATCGCGAGCTGCTCCTCTCCGTCGTCCACGTTGATGGTGGCCGTATGGCCCCCAAGCCGGGATTCCGCCTCGAAAAGATGAACATCGTGCGCTTTGTGCAGGTAATGCGCGGCGGCCATGCCGGCCACGCCGCTGCCGATGACGGCGATTCTCATTGGAAATTTCCCGAACGATGGAGTTATGGCGCCGACTTTACCGCACGTCGGGCCAGGCGTGGGATCAGCACGCCGTACCAAAGCCCTGGCAACCACTGCGCCAGCCGCAACAACCAGTGCAGTTGCCACGGAAACGCCAGGTGACGATAGCCGCGCCCCAGCCGTGCAACGATGAAGTCAGCTGCCTGCTCCGCCGTCCACTGGAAGGGCATCGGAAAGTCATTGGCGGCCGTCAATCTGGTGCTGACAAAGCCGGGAAACACGGTAGTCACGTCGATGTCAGGGCCAACATCGCAGCGCAGGGCGTCCAGAAAGTACGCCATGGCGGCCTTGCTCGCACCATAGCCCTCCGCGCGTGGGAACCCCACGTAGCTACTCATGCTGCCTACGCCAATGATTTGCGGCTTCGCCCTACCGGCGGCCACGGCCGCCCGTAGCAGCGGTAGCGCGGCTTCGCAGGCGTGCACCACGCCCAGAAAGTTGACCTGCGTCACCCGCGCCACACTGGCGCTGTCGAGCGCCGGCAGATCGATGTATTCACAGATGCCAGCGCTCAACAGTATGCCGTCGAGAGAGCGGGGCGCGAGTGGGTCGTCAGCGAACAGGCGCAGCACAGCATCGCGGTCTGCGACATCGACGGGCCAGACGTGGACCTGACCGGGGAAGTCGGCTGCCAGACTGTCCAGCCCGGCGCGGCTGCGGCCGCTGACATGAACGGTGTGCCCCTGCTGGATCAGCCGCGTCGTCAGGGCACGACCGATACCGTCTCCCGCACCGGTAATCCACCAGGTCTGCGGGTTCGACTGCGTCATCTCGCCATGCGCCGCTTAAGCAGCCGGGTAACAAGTCCGAGCCCTGGCAGGTGTTCGTAGAGCAGAGCACCCATGTCATAGGTGTCTTCGTGGAAGTACACCTTGTCGGTGAACTTCAGGTGTGTCATGCCGCGCAGGGTGATGCAGCTTCCGCCCTTGATGCTGCGATGGGCATACTCCATCTCCCACGTCAGGTAGGCAGCATTGGCTCCCACCAGTTCGTCAATGTAGCGGATGCGGTAGTGCGAGAGATTACCCGCCATTTTGCGGAAGTAATGCCGAAGGGCCAGGCTGCCATGCAGCGTGTGCACGGGGTCGCGGAACTCGATATCTGCCGTGTAGACAGTCTCCAGTCGCGCGGGGGTTTCCGGCCCAAAATGCTCGTAAAGGCTCTTGAGACGCTGCACGAGAGCCGGCGACGTTTCGCGGCCTGGCAGCGGGGCTTTGATGTCGATGGTTTCCATGCAGGCGGGCGGCGCAGGAGTGAGTTGGCTGCTCATACGCGGGCTGCGACGCGGCAGATTACCCATGGGGGGAAATACCCTCTATACTCCGGCCCTGATCCGAGCGTGCTCTTCCCCCCGTACCAGCGGCCCAATGGAGAGCGATCATGAATCCGAGCAGAAACAGGACCATGGAATTCGACGTAGACCAGCCCGACGGTGCAGGAGCCTCCGATGCCCGTTCAGGTCACTGGGTCGATTGCTTGAGCCGAGTCGCCATGCAGCGGGATCGGGCCGCGTTCAGAGAGGTGTTCGATCACTTCGCCCCCATGGTCAAGTCGTTTGCCTACAAGGTGCCGTCCTTGGAGCAGCCTGATCAGTTTGCCGAGGACCTTCTGCAGGAAACCATGCTGAAGGTCTGGACCAAGGCCGCCAGTTTCGATCCGAAGCTCGCCAGCCCCAGCACCTGGATCTTCACCATCGCCCGTAACATGCGTATCGACCTCTTGCGAAAGCAGGCGAGGCACGTGGTGAACATGGTATCCATGCACGCGGAGGACGAAGACGGGGAAGTCGACCTGGAAGACATCTGGTTCGAAGATGAGAACAGCGATGTTTTCAACGTACTGGCTCAACAACGCAGCCGGCGTCAGATCCATGAGTCGCTGAAGACCTTGCCACCCGAGCAGGCCTATGTGCTCGAAAAGGTCTACATGGAAGACAAGTCGCACTCCGAAGTGGCTGCGGAGTTGTCGCTGCCGCTGGGGACCGTCAAGTCGCGCGTGCGACTGGCGCTCAGCAAACTCAAATTGATCGTAGACCGCTGAAAAGAATTCGAGATTCCATGATCCGTTACCATCCAGACGCCCGCTTCCTGACCGACTACGCTGCCGGCAGTCTCCCCACTTCGCAGGCCCTGTGTGTGGCAACACATCTGCATTACTGCGCGAGTTGCCGGGTAAAAATCCGGGACCTTACTGAACTTGGGGCAGAATTGTTCTCTCGGCAAAGTGCTGCTGCTGTGGAAGGTGCGGAATTCGACCGCCTCATGCAGCGCATCGAGAGCCAACCGGAGGCTAATGAGGGGCGTGCCATGGTCCGTCCCATCAACGTGGTCTCCATATTGCCTCGCGCCGTGCACAAGCTCACCAACGGTAATCTCAACGAACTGCGTTGGCGACGTATTGGCAGGAACGTGCGTCTGTCCCGGCTCAATGTGGGAGACAGGCAGCGCGAAACGTCGCTGCTCTTCATCAAGGCGGGCGGCAGCGTACCGGAGCACAAGCACAAGGGAGATGAGATCACCGTCATTCTGCGCGGCAGTTTTTCGGATCGCGAAGACAAATATAGCGTTGGCGACTTCATCGTTCGCACCAAGCGTGAAACCCACAGACCCGTGGCGTCGCAGGATCAGGATTGTCTGTGTCTGACTACCCTCGACGAGCCCATCGTGATGAGCAATTGGCTGCTACGTCTGGGTCTCTCTGTCATCAACCGCTTCAACTGGCCGCAAGCGCAGCAGCAGGCCTATTGATCCTCGACTGCAGTCGCAGTCTCTACCGCAACAGAAGTTCCCCGCTCACCCTTAGCGCGCTCACTGTAGGTGAGCGTTCTCTAGCATTCCTGCGAATTCCGGCAAAAAAAAGACCGGTGGTCCAAGGATCACCGGTCTCAAGAAAATTGCAGCGAAGAGGGGAAGCTAAGCTGCAAGGTACTGCAGTCGTTGCGGTCTTACAGTTCGAAGTTCATCGTGTAGCCCACCACGAACTTGATCTCGTCATTGTCGCGTGGCGGCATGTTGGCATAGTCCTCGGCACCGTCATTGTCATCGTCGCCGTCCAGATCGGTCATGCTGATCATGCCGATGAAGCCGTCTTTGGCGATGCTGACGTTATAGTCCAGGTAGCCTTCGGTAACGCCGTTGAACGCCTGCGCGAAGTCGCCGTAGTGGTAGCCCATGTGCAGGCCAACCACGGCGCCACTTGCGAGCGGCACACTGTAGTCGCCAGAGAAGTAATAGGTTTCGAAGGCGGCAAAATCCCAGTCCGGCCGACCAAGCGCCACTTCATCTGGCTCGGCATTGGTAAGGAAGAAGGCTTTCAGGGCCAGATTGCCGACGGTCAGCGTGCCGTACACCTCGCCGAAGTCGAAGCCGGCGTTTTCGTCGTAGTTGTAGTAGAGGTAACCGAGATCGTAACCAATGCCCTCGCTCAGCGTACCGGCAAAGCCGAAGTACAGATCGTTTTCGTAGGAGTACGAATCGCCCGGATCGTACTCGACGTTGGACACCCAGGTGCCGACGTAGGCGCCACTGGCACCCGTGTACTTGACCCCACCCTGGATGGCGGCTTCGTTCATGCTCTGGGTCAGACCGCGCCACAGGTAGTTGTTGGTGATGGTGGCGCTGGCGCTGAGCTGGGCAAAGCTGGACGTGGATGCCAGCAGGCCCAGAGCAGAAACGGCAGAGGTAAGAATCAGTTTTTTCATTCACTTTCTCCTGATGTGAAGTCTTGAAAAGGAAACGGTTATTTCCTGTGAGCGTTTTAGCAAGGAGTGGGCCAACTTTTCAACTCAATGATTTATAGGGAAAAAGTGTGTCCTATCAAAAAAAACACTGCGGCATGCTTACCGCTGTAGGGCGGGATCGCCTTGTTCTGGTGCGCTTTGTCATCATGGCGCACCAAAAGTAGGCGTATTGGGGTTGGCACAGCGACACAAGGTCTGCGCCGCCCCGTGTTGGGTCACTGATGGATCCCCTCGAGAGATGAGCATCGCGAGGTTATTGGGTCGCCACCTAGCTGCTAGAATGCCGGCCCGTCCGTCGCCCCTCCCCGCATAGCAGGCCCCCAACGATGCTCATCCTGTCTGGTGCTTCCGCGCTTTCCGCTTTTTCCCGCACCAAGCTGCTGCGCGGCCTGCAGGCAGGCTGTCCGGCCATCACGGGAGTTGTGGCCCGCTACCAGCACTTCATCGATACGGATGTGCCACTGACTCAGCAGGAGAGGGGTGTGCTTGAGCGCTTGCTGCGGTACGGACCGCGCGACGTCGATGCTGCATCGTCAGCGACTGACGTGGGGGCAGCGAGCAGTGGCCCCACCGCAGCGGCGGTAGCCGAGGTGCTGGTCGTGCCGCGACCCGGCACGATTTCACCCTGGTCCAGCAAGGCCACGGACATTGCCCGCAATTGCGGGTTGCGCTCGATCCGCCGCCTGGAACGGGGCGTGCTGTACCGCATCGAAGGGGTGAGCATCGAGCAGGTGAAACCCCTGCTGCCCCAGTTGCACGATCGCATGACGCAGGCGGTCCTAGGCCAGCTAGCAGAGGCGGAGGTGCTGTTTCGCAGCATGGCTCCCCAGCCGCTGCAGTCGGTGCCGCTTGGCCGTGGTGGCCGTGCCGCCCTCGTGCAGGCCAACCGTGACCTGGGCCTCGCGCTGGCCGACGACGAGATCGACTATCTCGTGGCAGCCTTCGCGGAACTGGGTCGCGACCCGAACGACATCGAACTGATGATGTTCGCCCAAGCCAACTCCGAGCATTGCCGTCACAAGATCTTCAATGCCGACTGGGTGGTGGATGGCAAGCCACAGAGTCACTCGCTGTTCGGCATGATCCGCAATACCTATCAGTGCAACAGCAAGGGCGTGCTTTCTGCCTACCAAGACAATGCCGCTGTCTTTGAAGGCTTTACGGCCGGGCGTTTCTTCGCCGATCCCGACTCGGCCGTGTACGGTTTCCACGTCGAGCCCATCCATGTGCTGATCAAGGTGGAAACCCACAACCACCCCACCGCCATCGCTCCATTTCCCGGCGCCTCCACCGGCGCCGGTGGCGAAATTCGCGACGAAGGTGCCACGGGCATTGGCGGCAAGCCGAAGGCCGGTCTCACCGGGTTCACCGTCTCCAACCTCAGGATTCCCGGCTTCGTGCAGCCCTGGGAGACTGACTTCGGCAAGCCAGAGCACTTCGCGTCGGCTCTGCAGATCATGCTCGACGGTCCGCTCGGTGGCGCCGCCTTCAACAACGAGTTCGGGCGTCCCAATCTCTGTGGCTACTTCCGGACCTTCGAAATGCAGACCCCTGAGCCCGCTCTGCAGGAAGCGGGCGTGACGGAAATCCGCGGCTACCACAAGCCCATCATGATTGCCGGCGGCTACGGCAACATCCGGCAGGACCACGTGCAGAAGCGCGATCTGCCACCGGGGGCCAAGCTGATCGTACTGGGGGGGCCCGCCATGCTGATCGGGCTTGGCGGCGGCGCGGCCTCGTCGATGACGGCCGGCGTCAGTTCTGCCAGTCTCGATTTTGCCTCGGTGCAGCGGGACAACGCTGAAATGGAACGGCGATGTCAGGAAGTCATCGATCGCTGCTGGGCGCTCGGTCCCCGCAATCCCATCCGCTTCATCCACGACGTCGGTGCAGGTGGTCTTTCCAACGCCTTGCCCGAACTCGTGAAGGATGGCGGCCGCGGTGGTCGCTTCGAACTGCGGGCCATTCCGAGTGCGGAAGGCCAGTTGTCACCGCTGGAGCTCTGGTGCAACGAAGCGCAGGAGCGCTACGTACTGGCGATCGCTGCCGCTGATCTGCCCTTGTTCGAGCGCCTCTGCCTTCGGGAGCGCTGTCCTTTTGCCGTGGTGGGTGAGGCCACCGAACAACAGCAGTTGACGCTCAGCGACGCGCACTTCGGCAACCGGCCCATCGACCTGCCCTTGGCCGTGCTGTTCGGCAAGCCGCCGAAAATGCAGCGGCGTGCACTCGCGCGCCGGACAGCCCGCCAGAAGCTGCAGATCAGCGGTATCGAGTTGGGCGAGGCCTTGGAGCGAGTGCTGCGACTGCCCAGCGTCGCCAGCAAGAGCTTCCTGATCACCATCGGCGACCGCTCGATCACCGGCATGGTGGCGCGCGAACAGTGCGTGGGGCCTTGGCAGGTGCCCGTGGCAGACGTAGCGGTCACCACGCTCAGCCATGACAGTTACCGCGGTGAGGCCATGGCCATGGGAGAGCGCAGCCCGCTGGCCCTGCTCGATGCCCCGGCATCGGGGCGCATGGCGGTCGCCGAGGCGATCACCAACATGGCCTGCGCCCGCATCGGTGGACTTGGTGAACTGCGTCTTAGCGCCAACTGGATGGCTGCAGCGGGCTATCCGGGCGAAGACGAGCACCTGTTCAAGACCGTACAAGCGGTGGGCATGGAGTTGTGCCCCGAGTTGGGCATCACCATTCCCGTCGGCAAGGACTCCATGTCGATGCGCAGCCAGTGGGAGGATCAGACGGGGCGCAAATGCGTGGCGGCTCCGCTGTCGCTGATCATTTCGGCCTTCGCGCCAGTGCTGGACGTGCGCAAGACCCTCACACCCCAGCTGCGACTGGATCGTGGCCCGAGTTCGCTCCTGTTCATCGATCTTGGCTGGGGCTCCGACCGGCTGGGCGGTTCGGCGCTGGCGCAGGTCTATGGTCAGCTGGGAGACGTGCCACCCGACCTGCACAGTGCCAGCGACCTCAAGCGCTTCTTCAACTTCATGCAGGAGTGTCTGGAGCAGCAGTTGCTGTTGGCCTACCACGACCGCTCGGACGGCGGCCTGCTCGTCACCCTGCTCGAGATGGCCTTTGCGGGTCGCTGCGGCGTTGAGGTGAGTCTCGATGCCATTGCCTTCGAACCCCAGGTGCTCGGCGAGTTGTTCGCCGAGGAGCTGGGTGCCGTCGTCCAGGTAGAAGACAGCAAGCTGGCGCAGGTGCTGGAACTGGCTGAAGACCACGGGCTCGGCGACCTGTGTTTCGTGCTCGGCAAGCCCACGGCGGGAGATGCGGTGCTGATCCAGCTCGAGCGAAAGCCGCTGTATCGCGGTTCGCGGCGTGCCCTGCAGCAAGTCTGGGCCGAAACCAGCTTCCGCATGCAGTCGCTGCGCGACAACTCCGACTGCGCTCGTGAGGAATTCGAGCAGATTGCCGCGGAAGATGACCCCGGTCTGCACAGTTACCTCAGCTACGACACCGGCGACGACGTGGCAGCGCCCTTCGTTCGCCTCGGTGTGCGCCCGCGGCTGGCTGTGCTGCGCGAGCAGGGCGTCAATGGGCAGATGGAAATGGCCGCCGCCTTCCACCTGGCCGGGTTCGAGGCCGTGGACGTGCACATGAGCGACATCCTCGCCGGTCGCGTGCGCTTGGCAGACTTCCAGGCGCTGGTCGCCTGCGGCGGCTTCTCCTACGGCGACGTGCTGGGTGCCGGCGAGGGCTGGGCCAAGTCGATCCTGTTCAATGCGCGAGCCCGCGACGAGTTTGCCGCGTTTTTCCAGCGCCTCGACACGCTGGGTTTCGGCATCTGCAACGGCTGCCAAATGATGGCCAACCTGCGCGACCTCATTCCGGGTGCCGCCCACTGGCCACGCTTCGTGCGCAACCGCTCGGAACAGTTCGAAGGGCGCACTGTGCTGGTCAGCGTCGCTCCCTCGCCGTCGGTATTGTTCACGGGAATGGCGGGCTCGCGGTTTCCTATCGCAGTGGCACACGGCGAGGGACGTGCCGAATTTGCCACGGCGGCAGGGCTGGCGCAGACCCTGCAAAGCGGCACAGTGGCGCTGCAGTACGTCGACAACAATGGCGCGGTCAGCGAGCGCTACCCGGCCAATCCCAATGGTTCGCCGGCTGGCCTCGCCGGGTTATGCAACGAGGACGGGCGTTTCACCATCATGATGCCGCATCCGGAACGCGTGTTCCGCTCCGTGACCAACGCCTGGTATGACCCGGCCTGGGGCGACTACGGGCCCACCATGCGCCTGTTCCGCAATGCCAGGATTTGGTTCGGATGACGACGGAGTCGACGCTCACGCCCGCTGACGAGCTCTACGCGCGGGAACTGTTCGGCAGGATCGGGCGCCGGCTGGTGCCGGTGCTGCTCGCCGCCTTCGTGATTTCCTACATCGACCGCGTGAACGTCGGTTTCGCTGCCATCACCGCCTCGAAGGATCTCGGCATGAGCGCCGCCGATTTCGGCTTCGGTGCCGGTCTGTTTTTCATTTCCTACATGATCTTCGAGGCCCCGAGCAATTACCTGCTGGAGCGGGTGGGTGCCCGGCTGTGGCTGGCGCGCATCATGATCTGCTGCGGCATCGTGTCGGCGGCCATGTTCTGGGTGTCGAACAAGACGCAGTTCAACATCGCCCGTTTCACGCTCGGTGTGGTGGAGGCGGGGCTCTTTCCCGGCGTGGTGCTGTATCTCACTTGGTGGTTTCCCCGGCGCTTTCGCGCCCGCTACATCAGCATGTTCGCCGTCGGGATTCCGCTGTCCAGCGTGATCGGCTCGCCGGTGTCGGGATTGCTGCTGAACATGGACGGCATCCTCGGCTTCAAAGGCTGGCAATGGCTCTACCTCATCGAGGCCTTGCCCGCCTTCGTGGTGGGTGTACTGATTTGGCTGCTGCTGGCCGACCATCCGGACCAGGCCGCATGGCTGACGCCAGCCGAGCGGGACTTCGTCAAGCGGGAACTCGCGCGCGACAGGGCCGGGCAGCCGGAACGGACTGCCCATCAGGGCAGCCTACTGCAGCAGCTGCGGTTGCTCGGTGACGGCCGCGTCATTCTGTTTGCGCTGGTGTTTTTCGGGACCGGTGTGCCGAGCTACGGGCTGGGCCTGTGGTTGCCACAGATCGTCAACGACTTCGGTCTGTCTACTGTGCAGACCGGACTGATCAGCGCCGTTCCCTTCCTGTGCGGATCGATCGCGATGATCGTGTGGGGGCGGCGCTCCGACCGGCGCGGAGAACGCATCTGGCACACGGTAGCGGCGGCCTGGGTGGCTGCCGCCGGCCTTGCCGCCTGCTACTGGATCGAGGCACCGCTGGTGGCGCTGGCGGCGTTGTCCGTGGCGGCAGCCGGCATCTATGCGGTGAAGGGACCCTTCCTGTCGGCAGTCAGTGAAAGTTTTTCGCCGGCCACTGCTGCGGTCGGCATCGCACTCGTGTCGTCGCTCGGCAATCTTTCCGGGCAGTTTGCGCCCTGGATGGTCGGTGTCATCCGTGATGCCACCGGACAGTTCCAGGCCGGGTTGCTGGCACTGGGGCTCTGTTCTCTGGCCGGTGGGGCCTTGCTGCTGCTGCGGCTGCGCACGCCCGGGCCGCGGCCTGCCGCCGCAGCCCGCCCGTGACGCCGCCGGCCAAGTTGGGGGACAGCGATTGGCGGATACCGCTGGTCGACGCGCACGCCCACGTCTTCCTGCAGACGATGCCGCTGATTGACGCGCCCCGCCACAGGCCGCAGTACAGCTTTACCGTGGAGCAGTATCTCGCCGTGCTCGACGAGCAGGGCATACGCTACGGCGTAATCGCCGCGGCCAGCCCCTGGGGCGACTACAACGACTACACGCTCGACAGTGTGGGGCGGCACCCCCGCCTGCGCGGCACGGTGATCCTGCATCCGGGCAAGACCTATGATTTCCGGCACATGGCAGCACAGGGCATCTGTGGCGTTCGGCTACCATTCATCGGTCTGCAGGAACAGCCGGATCTCGGCAGTCCGGCTTACCAGCGACTGCTGCGCCAGATCGCTGACGCGGGCTGGCACGTGCATCCCCACGTCGAGGGGCGGCATTTGCCGCAACTGCTGCCGGTGCTGGAGCGCGCTGGCGTCCGCATCGTCGTCGATCATCTGGGGCGGCCGGCTCCGGACGAGCCGGTCGGCAGTCCCGGGTACAGAGCCGTCGTGGCGGCTGCCGAGCGCGGCAACTGCTGGATAAAGGCGTCCTGCGCCTATCGTATCGGCGAGCGGGCCGAGCAGCACTTTGCCGCTTACCTGCAGGAGTTGGGGCCGGAACGTCTGTTCTGGGCCAGTGACTGCCCCTTCGTCGGCCACGAGCAGCAATTCCCCTTTGCCGACACCCTGCGCTGGCTCACCGATCGCGTCAGCGATGCCCGCGTCGGTCGGCTCATCCTTGGAGAGAACGCGGCGCGCTTCTACGGCTTCCCCCTGCCGTGAACGGCTGCCTCACTCGTAGCGCAGGGCGTCGATGGGATCGAGGTTGGCCGCTTTGGCAGCGGGCATGATGCCGAACACCAGACCGACCATCGCCGAAAACAGGAACGACAGCAGCACCGCCCACAGGGGCACGACGGCCCGCGGAAAGTCGGGGATCGCTGCCGAGGCGGCGAGGCCGATGCCGTAGCCGATGGTGAGCCCGATCAGGCCGCCGAGCAGGCAGAGCAGCAGGGATTCGAACAGGAACTGCAGCAGGATCTGGTGGCGCTTGGCACCGATCGCCTTGCAGATGCCGATCTCCTTGGTGCGCTCGGTGACCGACACCAGCATGATGTTCATGATGCCGATGCCACCGACGAGCAGCGATATGCCCACGATACCGCCCATCACGAAGGTGACGGAGCCGAGGATGTTGTTGAAGGTATCGGTCAGCTGCTCCGAGGAGCGGACCTGGAAATCGTCGTCCTCGCCGGGTTCGATGTCGTGGGCGTTGCGCAGCAGTGCCGTCACCTGATCCTGCACGGCCTCCATCTGGTCGAGGTTGCCGAGGGTCAGTTGGATCGCCATGTCCAGTTCGTTCTGGTTGCCGGCGATGGAGCGCATGGTGCTGTAGGGGATGATGGCAAAGTTGTCCTGGTTCTGGCCGAACAGCTGTCCCTTTTCTTCGGCGAGCCCGATGACCTTCATCCATTCGTCTCCGACCCGCACGTACTCGTCGACCGGATTTTCAGGCAGATTGAGGTTTTCCCGGACGGTTTCGCCGATGACCACCACCCGCCGCCGCGTGATGTCATCGGCGTCGGAGAGGAAGCGGCCGTACTTCATGTAGACCTGCGCCACATCCTGGTAGCTGTAGGTGGATCCTGTGATCTGGGTGGCGTAGACCTGCGAGCCATAACGCAGCTGGCTGCCACCGCCGCCGATGATGGGCGAGATGGTGGCAATGCCCTCGACTCGCGACAGCAGTTCGAAATCACTCGGGCTGATTCTGGCGACGATGCCCTGCAGCCGGCGCTCGAAGGTGTTGAACGACTGCACGATGATGCTGTTGGTTCCGAGCCCCTGGAACTGCTCGTTGATGGAAAACTGCAGGCCCTGGATGATCGAGACTGTAGCGATCACGGCCGCCACGCCGATGATGATGCCAAGTGTGGTAAGGAAGCTGCGGAAGCCGTGTGCGCGGATCGAGCGCAGCGCCGAACGCAGACTTTCCAGTATGTCGAACAGCAGCATCAGGCGAGCTCCCGGTTGCGGCGATCCTCGGCGACACGGCCGTCCTCGAGTCGCACGATGCGGTGGCAGTGACTGGCGATCTCCGCCTCGTGGGTCACGATGATGATGGTCTGGTGCTCCGCGTGCAGGTCGTCGAACAGCCGCATGATTTCGATGGTGGTACGGGAGTCCAGGTTACCGGTCGGTTCGTCTGCCAACAGGATCGAGGGTTTGGTGACGAGCGCCCGGGCGATGGCAACGCGCTGCCGCTGACCACCAGACAGCTGGTTGGGCAGGTGGTCGAGGCGCGCCCCCAGCCCCACGTGCTGCAAGGCCTCGGTGGCGCGTCGTATGCGCTCCGCTCTTGGCAGATGCTGGTAGATCAGTGGCTGCACCACGTTGTCGAGTGCCGTGGCGCGTGGCAGCAGGTTGAAACTCTGGAATATGAAGCCGATTTCGCGATTGCGGATTTCCGCCAGTTCGTCAGGATCCATCTGACTCACATCCTTCTGATTGAGGATGTAGCGGCCGCTGGTCGGTCGGTCGAGGCAGCCGAGGATGTTCAGCATGGTCGACTTGCCGGACCCCGACGTGCCCGTGATGGCGACGTAGTCACCACGCTCGATGCCGAGGTTCACCCCGTCGAGCGCCCGTAGGACGTTGTCACCCATCTGGTATTCCTTGCTTAGATTTTCGATGCGCAGCAGCGACATGGACAGGGCTCACTCGCGACCGCTATCGCTGCTCGCCGTGCCATCCTGCTCCTCGGCTTCCCGCACCGGATCACCGTCCTCGAGGTCGCGCAGCACGCGGTTGGGCCCGGTGATGAAGCGATCACCCAGCGTTAGGCCGGAACGGATGGCCTGGTAGGTATCGTCGGCGATGCCCAGTCCCACCTCGATCTTGCGCGCCACGCCGTCGTCGAAGCGGAACACGTAGTTCTTCTTGCTGCCAAGTGATCGGTCCTCCTCCAGCAAGACGGCAGCGATGGGTACGCTCGGCAGGTTCTCGTTATTGCTGGTAAAGATTTCCGCGCGGCTGGACATGCCGGGATGCAGAACCACCCCGTTGCTGTCGTCGATGGCGATCTTGACCACGAAGCTGAGCGCGGTGCTGGTCTGGGTCGGTGGCTTGGCTGTGATGGCGATCTCCTTCACTCGACCGCGCATGGGACTGTCGGGGTAGCCGATGGCCACCACTTCGGCCTCTTGACCGACCTTGATGTCGGCGATGTCGGCCTCGTCCACGTTCACTTCGGTGTGGATGCTGGACGGGTTGCCGATCGTCATCAGACTCGACCCGGGTACGTTGGTGGTGGAGGAGATGGCCATCTCACCCACCTTGATGTCCAACGAACTCACCACACCGGCCAGCGGTGACAGGACGCGGGTACGACTCAGGTTCTTTTCGGCCTCCTCGAGCATGGCGCGGGCCTGCGCGAGAGAGGCTTCGCGCGTCTGCACGTCGAGACGCGCGAGCTCCAGTTCGTTGGTGGCGGCCTCGAAACTGTCGTCGTCCAGTAGTTGCCGGGCGTGCACCTGACGCTTGCGCTCCCACTGGGTTTCGAGATTCTTGAGGCGGAGTTTCTGCGACTCGATGGCAATTTCCTGCATGCGTGTGGACGCGCGCTGCTGTTCGACCATGGCGCGCGGCGCCTCGTCGTCGATCTGGGCAACCAGCTGGCCTTCGCTGACCTGGTCACCCTCCTTCACGTACAGCGCGGCCACACGGCCGATCACTTCCGTGCTCAACATCACTTCCTGCTCGTGACTGAGTTTGCCGGAGGCGAGGATCGAGGCGCGCAGGCTACGGTTCTCCAGTGACTCCACGGTCACGACAGCGGCGTCCGAGTTGCTGCGTCGGCTGAGGAATACGGCAGCGGCAACCAGTGCCGCGACGACGAGCACGAGTAGAAGTTTCTTCATGGGGCAGTCGACCTGTCTGGGGAACGGGATCGTGGCGGATACCTGCTGCCCCGCGGCGAAATTTCCTGGCGCCGTGCACGAAAGGGCGCGCGCATCATACCGACTCGACCACCAAAACCCTAGGCGCGGGAGCACATTCTCCTGCCGGCTCCCGAGAGGTTGGTCGTGATCGCCCTCGCGATCCTGCCTTGACGGCTGCCTACGCACATCGCCCACACTACGCTGCGCAGGGGTCCTGCAGGAGTCGATACGATGTACAAGCTGGGGTTTTACGTACCGGAAAGCCATCTCGCAAGCGTCAAGGAGGCGCTGTTCGCCGCCGGAGCAGGGCGCATCGGTCAGTATGACCATTGCTGCTGGCAGGTGCTGGGGCAGGGCCAGTTCCGGCCCTTGTCAGGCAGTGCGCCGGCACTCGGCCAGCATTACCGGCTGGAGCAGGTAGCCGAATGGCGGGTCGAGATGGTTTGCGCCACTGCCGTCCTCGACGAGGTGCTGGCAGCACTGCGCCGCAGCCATCCCTACGAGGAGCCGGCCTTCGACGTGGTGGCCCTGATCACGGGGATCTGAGCCTGGGATGCTGTGGTCGCTCCGCGCGAACGTGCCTGGCCGCCGGGCCTGGTCGTGGCACCGCGCGACGCAGTGCGGGTGCTGGCTGCTGTTGACCATCGTTGCTGCACAGTTTCATATGTTCAGCCTGCAGCGAGTTCTTTATAGTCAGGGGCGACCCGCTCGCTGCCCCCCACGGTTATCCGATGCCCGCCTTCCTGCGCTGTTGCCCGCCTGCTGTCCTGCTGCTTCTGGTCGCTGCACTCGTGCTGCCGTCAGCCCACGGGCAGATCGCCGCGACTGCAGATCCCGCACTGCAGCCCCTCGCCGAGTTCCATATGGCCCGCATGATCTATCGAGACGGCGGGGCCCGGGGACGCGGTCGCTATGGGCTGCGCCGAGGCTGGTGGGCGATCGACTATCCCGAAGCAGAGTTGCACTTCTACGGGGGGGTGAGCCGGCTCACCAATGTCGAGATGGCCGACGACAGCCACCACATCGACTTGCTCGATCCGGCGCTGTTCGATCATCCGTGGCTGTTCGCCCAGCAGATCGGCCAGGGAGAATGGAATCCTTCGCCAGAGGAAGCGGCGGCCCTGCGGGACTATCTGCTAAAGGGCGGTTTCCTCGTGATCGACGATTTCCACAACGATTACCAGTGGCAGATCATGGTCAACGCCATGAGCAAGGTGCTACCGGACTTCCCGATCGTAGGCATCGATCCGACGCGGGACGAGGTTTTCCATGTGCTTTACGACCTCGACACACTCACCCAGATTCCGGGTGAGCGCCACCTTTACCGCGCTGGCGACGGCAGCATCCAGGCTCAGCTGGAGGGGCCGCAGCGCTGGGCCGGCATTTACGACGGCGAAGGTCGCATGATGGTGGCGATCAACTTCAACATGGACATGGGTGATGCCTGGGAGCATGCCGACGATCCCTATTACCCGGAACCGATGACGGCGCTCGCTTATCGCTTTGGCATCAACTACCTCATCTACGCCATGACGCATTAGCGTCGCCGGCGCGGCAGCCGCACGGCTGTGTTCCGCTCTCGGCGGCGACCGAGGCCCGCCATGGGCGCGCTGCGTCCTAGCCGAGCTGGAGCTTCATCAAGCTGGTTGGCGCGCCGAAACTGCCGATGGGTAGCGTATTGAAGGCCATCGAGTAGCGCGGGGCGTCGCTCTGCGAGGGCAGCACGCAGTGCATCAGGTTGGCCGGGAACAGGATGAGGCGGCCGGGCTTGGGGGGTATCGAGAACGACTCCATGGCGCGGTAGTTGTCGCCGGGAATCAGCGACGGCGAGAAATTGAACAAGTTGCCGTGGTGCTGGTTGAGTATGTTGAAGCGCGATCCCTCGCTCAGGTAGAACGATCCGCAGATGTAGGCGTTGCTGTGGCGGTGGTAGCGGATGGTTTCTCCCCGCTGCACCACGTTGCCCCAGGAGTTGCAGAGGGCGACATCCTCGATGCGGTGCGAGTGGGCCTTGGCGAATTCACGGCAGAGCGCGAGGATTTCCTGCTTGAGTTCAGCGAACAGCGGCGCCTCGAGCAGCTGCTGGTTGTTGGTGAAACAGCCGTCACCGGTCACGGTGTTGCTGGCGAGGTCGCGGTCGATCAGGTCACGCCCGGCCTGCATCAGGCTGGCGTCGAGGGTCTTCAGTTGGGTCACGGCAATCGTGGCCGGAAAAATATCGACGAAGTCCATGCGGCATACCCGGGCAAAAGAGCGCAAATGGTGCCGTTCCGTGCGGAAAAAGCAAAGCCGCAGGCGCGCAGCGCCAGTGTGAAAATAATTGGAAAGCGCGGCTTGTAAGGCCTTGGGGGCTGCTTTACCCTACCGGAGCTTTCAGGAGCAGCGGAGTTGTCCTGCAAGTGACCGTCACGAGGGGAGTTGTTGCAGCATATGCGTGAAGCGAAGTGGCTGTTGCGCGCCTGGTTCGCCACCTGCTTTTGGTTCGTTGCTGCTGCAGTGCAGGCCGACGACGCCGACTTTCCTCTGCCCGCCACGCTCGAGCCCGCGGTCGGTTTCTGGATCAAGGTCTACACCGAAGCCAGTACCGCAGAAGGCTTCCTGCACGACGACGAAAATCTCTCGATCATCTACGAAAAACTGCCTCGCGACCGTGACGTCATCGACGAACGTCGCAAGCAGATCGCCGCCGACCTGCAGGTGCTGGGGACCGGCAAGCGCGGCGACCTCAGCGACGCGCAGCAGAGCCTGCTGGAACTGTGGGGCAGCGATACCAGCGCAGCCACATTCAAGCTAGCCGCCCAGCGCGTGCGCTGGCAGCTCGGTCAGTCCGACCGCTACCTCGAGGGTTTGCAGCGCTCCGGCGCCTACACGCCTCACATCAGGGCAGCGGCGCGCAGTCTCGGCGTGCCTGAGGCGTTGGCGGTGCTTCCACACGTGGAGTCGTCCTTTCATCCGGGCGCCACCTCCAGCGTGGCGGCTACAGGCATGTTCCAGTTCATGCGCGAGACGGCCAAGCGTTTCATGCGCGTGGATGCCGTGGTAGACGAGCGACTCGATCCCTTCAAGGCCGCCGACGCCGCCATGCGTTTGCTCAAGGAAAATCACGAGGAACTCGGTACGTGGCCGTTGGCGCTGACTGCCTACAACCACGGTACCAACGGCATGCTGCGGGCTGTGCGGGAGTCCGGCACCCGCGACATCGGAGAAATCGTCGCGAACTACAAGGGCCCGCGCTTCGGTTTTGCTTCGCGCAACTTCTACGCCCAGTTCCTTGCGGCCCGTCAGGTGGAGGAAGACGCTGAGCGCTACTTCGGTACCGTGACCCTGCAGAAGGCGCCGGACTTCGCCGAGCACACGCTTAGCGGCTATGTCGAGGCAGACGTCATCGCCAGAGCGCTCGGTGTCAGCGTAGATACCCTGCGGCGGGACAATCCTGCTTTGCTGGCGCCCATCTGGTCGGGAGGCAAGCGTATTCCCGAGGGCTATGTCGTCAGGGTGGATCGGCTCGACTTTGCTGGAGACATGGCGGCCTCCGTCTCGACCATTGCCGCCAGCGACTTCCATGCCGCGCAGGTGCCGGATCTCACGTATACCGTGCAGAAGGGAGACTCCCTGTCGCGTATTGCCGCGTCATACCGCATATCGGTGGCTGAGTTGGTCGCCATCAATCAGTTGCGGAATCGCAATGCCATCCGGGTTGGCCAGAAGCTGGTGCTGCCGCAGGCGAACGGACAGGTGCCGACGCTGGTCGTGAACAGTCGTGAAACGCCGGTGCAGCCCGCCGCTGATGGCTTCTATACCGTGCGGCGCGGAGACACCTTGTCGGCAATCGCCACGCGCTTCGCCACCAGCGCAAGCGCCCTCATGGCCTTGAACGGACTGCGTGATGCCAATGCGCTGGCGCAGGGCCAGCGGCTGCGACTGGTAGCGGAGGCCGCCGCCGTCGCCAGCACCGATACAGCGGCAAGCGTCCAAGGCACGGCAAGCTCCCCAGTCACTGAAAGCAGCCAAAGTGCCGCAGCACCGATGGCGAACGTGGTGGCGGAGGCTGCGGTGGGCAGCGGCGCGGCGGCGGGTCTGGCAGTGGCAGAGGATGGCAGCATCGAGGTGCTACCCGACGAGACGCTGGGGCATTACGCCACCTGGGCCGGGGTGAGCAGTGAGGCGCTGATGGCTCTCAACAAGCTGCGCTCGGCGAAATCCATGCGGGTCGGCATGCGCATGACGATGGATTTCTCGAAAGTGGACCCGACAACGTTTGCCAGCCGGCGCCAACAGTTCCATAGCGAGTTGCAGGCCAGCTACTTCAGCCGGTGGCGAGTCGAGGAAACGACTGCCTACGAGGTGCAGCGCAGTGACTCACTGATGTCGCTCAGCAACCGCAACGCCGTACCTCTGTGGCTGTTCCGCCAATACAATCCCGACATCGATGCCAGCCGGCTGAAACCGGGGCAGGTGCTGGTATTGCCGAAAGTGGCACGGGTGAACACTGGCGCCCCCTGAGGCGTCAGCTCCTCAGCTTGCCACTTCCTTCCAGACGAACAAGCGCACCGCCAGCGTGAGCGTTATCGCGCCCCAGAGCAGCAAGCCCAGCAGCGGCGGCAGCAACTCGGCGAGGCCGGCGCCATTGACGATGATGTCGCGGAAACCGCCGGCCACGAAACTGAGGGGCAGGGCCTCGGCGATGGGACGCAGCGCGGCAGGCAGGCTGTCTATCGGGTAGAAAATGCCGCTAAGCAGCACCTGTGGGAACGTCACGAGATTGCCGATGGCCTGAATGGTTTCCTGGGTACGCGCGATGCTGCCGAGGCAAAAACCGATGCTCAGAAACACCGACGTCCCGAGCAGCATCACCAGCAACAGCCACAGCGGGTTGCCGGCGATCCTGATGTCCAGCAGCACCACGCCGATCGCCAGTACCACGCTGAGCTGTATCAGGCAGATGGTGGCGCGCGAAAGCACCAGGCCTCCGATGAAATGGCTGGGCTGTACCGGCGTGACGAACAAGCGCTTGAGGATGCCCTTGCGCCGATACTCGACGATGTTGAAACCGCTGCCGGCGATACTGATCGACATCAGGCTCATGGCCAGCAGCCCGGGTACCACAAAGGACAGATAGTCCTGCGCCCTGGCCTGTACGTCCTCTACCTCGAGATCGAACAGGGCCTGCGTGCCACGCAGGCCTCTTTCGGCCTCCACGAGGGCCTGCTCGAGGGCAGGAAGCAGCAGGGCGAGCTCGCGGACCTGAGAGCGGTCGACGATGACCGGCAGCGGCGTGGGTACGCCGCCATCGGCCAGACCGGGCGGTAACACCAGCGCCACCTGCAGGTCGCCGCTCAGCACGGCACGGCGCAGCTCCGCCTGCGTGCCCGTACGAACCTCGAACACCGGGTTACTGCGCAGCAACTCGGTGAAGGCCGTCGACAGCGTGCTGCCCGCCTCATCGGCCACCCCGAGACTGAAGGTGGCGGTGGCGCGCGAGCCCGTGAAGCTGAAGACAGCCATGAACACCAGCGGAAAGAACAGGGAAAACAGGATGGCCCGGCGGTCACGAAAGAAAATGCGCAGGAAGGTCTTGGCAAGTGACAGGATCATGGCGGGAGGGTCACCGAAAGCAGGGCTGTGGAGGGGATGGCGGGGCCGAATCGCGTGAGGCTGGTCCTTCACTCGCGCAGCGCCGATCCCGTCAGATGCAGGAACACATCCTCGAGATTGCCGTGGCGCGGAACCGGCGGCACGTCGGGCGCGAACTGGCTGATCAGTGCCGCCGGCGAGCCCTCGGCGATCACGCGACCGTGGTCCATGATGGCCAGCCGGTCGCAGAGGATCTCGGCTTCCTCCATGTTGTGGGTGGTCAGCACGATGGTCATGCCTCCCTGGTTCAACTCACGCACCAGCTCCCAGAGATTACGCTTGGCCTGCGGGTCGAGGCCCGTGGTCGGTTCGTCGAGAAACAGCACCTTCGGATCGTTCACCAGCGCACAGGCAATGGAGAAGCGCTGCTTCTGCCCGCCGGAAAGCTTGCCGGGACGGGCTTGCATCTTGTCCACGAGGGCGACGCGACCCAACAGCTGCTCGGGCGCGCTCTTGCGCCCGTAGAGTGCCGCAAACAGCTCCAGCAATTCGGCGAGCGACAGCTTGTCGAGGTATTCGTTCGCCTGCAGCTGCACGCCGATCAGTTGCTTGACCTTGTAGGGTTCCTGCCGCACGTCGAGACCGGCCACGCGCACCTCCCCTTCGTCCGGGTCGGTGAGGCCTTCGATCATCTCCAGCGTGGTGGTCTTGCCGGCGCCATTGGGCCCCAGCAAGCCGAAGATTTCCCCTTGGCGGATGTCGAGGGAAACCCCCGCGACGGCCTCGAAGGTTTCCTTGCGATTGTCCGGGCGCGGGTAGCGTTTACGGAGGTTGCGCACCTCGACGATGTTCATGGCAGGAAATGGTGCAGCCGCTGGCGTGTCACGGCGCTGGCTTGCCCGTGGGTGCCGAGGGTGGCGGCACCACGCAGCCTGCCACCTGGAGACAGGCATCCCGCAACAACGCAGCCGTTTCCAGCAGGGGTTCCGTCGGCGGTGCATTGTAGGCGGCCGGGTAGATCCCCATGGCCAGGTCGTAGGGCGTGCGCCCGGTCGAGTCCACTACCTGCTGCCGGATGCCGCTGTCGATGAGGAAGCGGGCAATCTTGTTCCAGCCCATCTTGGCGGCGGCGTGCAGGGCGTTCTGACCCTCGATGATGGCCGCACCGCGACTGGCCGCCTCCAGCGCCGCGCCGCGTTCCGGCCCGTCCTTGCGGACCACGGCACGTTTGGCGGGGTCGCCGCTCACCGCATTCAGATTGGCCCCATGGGCGAGCAGCACCTTGATCGTTTCGATACTGTCTTCTTCGGTCTTGAAGCGGCCGCGGGTAGGCGCGGCTGGCCAATCCGCACCGGCCACGATAAGCAACGGGGTGTGGCCTCTGGCATTCGGCAGATCCACCAGGGCCCCGTGCGCCAACAGCAACTCGACACTGCGTACATCCGCTGCTCGCGCCGCCCGGATCAGTGGCGTAGCCCCTTCGGCCAGCACGTTGTCGGAACCGCGATCGAACACGGCGTTGCGATAGGGCGGGCGCAGCTTGAGCTGCATGTTCGGATTGGCACCGCGCTGCAACAGTCGCTCCGCTACGTCGTAGCCGGTGATCGTGTCTTCGGAGGGCAGGTCGGGCCGCCCGCCGATCGGCAGCGTGTTGAGGTCGATGGCGTTGTAGAGCGGTCCGCGCCCCCACAAGTCAAACTGGTTCACGTCGGCACCGGCATCAATGAGCGCTACGGCCGTGTCGAAGTGCAGGTTGATCAGCGCGAGGTTGAGCGCCGAGGTGCGATCGGGGTCCGTGGCATTGAGGTCCACGCCGGCGTTGGCGAGTACCTCGACTGCCGGCGTGCAGCCCTGGCGCGCGGCATACATCAGGGGGGTGAAGCCGCCCTTGTTCATGTCTTTTGGGCGGGGTTCATCGAGAGTGCGTCGATCCCACAGACGCATGGCGCCCTGGGCGTTGATGTCGGCACCGTGCTCGATGAGCACCTGCAGCATGGCCGGCTGGCATTGGGCTGCCGCCCACATCACCGCGCTTTGCCCGCCCCAGCGCTCCTTGGCATTGACGTCGGCACCGGCCTCCAGCAGGGCCTCGGCAATGTCGACCGCGCCAGCCCTGGCCGCGGCCATCAGTGCCGTCTCGCCCTCCAGATTGCCGAGAGAAGGGTTGGCCTTGTGCTGCAGCAGCAGTTCGACCACGGCAAGGCTGTCGGCCTGTGCGGCCTCCGACAGCGGGAAGGCACCGTACTCGTTGCGCTGGTCAGGATTGGCGCCTTGCGACAGCAGCGCGGCTGCGAGTTCGGCGTCCCCGTGGTAGGCCGCGTAGAGCAGGGCACTGGAACCATCCGAACGCAGGGCGTTCACATCGGCCCCGAGGGCAAGCTGCTGCAGGGCTTGCTCGCGCTTGCCCTCGCTCACCAGCACGGCGAGATTCTGCTGCGCGGCAGCGAGGCAGGGCAGTAGCACTGCCGTCGCCAACAACAGTCGTTTCATGGGGTCATCTCCTCGTGGGTGCGGTGCCTCGGGACGGCTGCTGCGCTCAGACTTCGGCGAGCACGCCGGTGCTGTCGCCGAACTTCTCTTCCGGTACGCCGGCGCGCTGCAGCAGCGTGAGCAGCAGGTTGGCGTGCGGCGTGTCCTGCGGGTAGGCCAGGTGCTGACCGCCCTTGATCGTGCCACCGCCTCGCCCGAACACGGCGCTCGGCAGCGGGTCGTTGTTGTGCTTGTCGCTGTTCGACATGTTGGCTCCGAACAGGATGATGGAGTGGTCGAGCACGCTGCCGTCGCCCTCGGGCATGGCGGCCAGCTTCTCGAGCAGGTGGGTGAACAGGCTGGTGTGGAAGGCCTGCACCAGCGTGAGCTTGGCCATCTTTTCCGGGTTCTCGCCATGGTGGGACAGCGGGTGGAAGGCTTCGGCCACGCCAATGTTGGTGAAGGTCCGCATGCTCACTTCTTTTTCCATCAGGAACGTGGCGATGTTGGTCAGATTCACCTGCCAGGCCAGCGCCATCAGGTCGAACAATTGCTTCATGTGCTCGTCGTAGGCCGGCGGAATGCCGACCGGCGCGGCGGGTACCACGTCGCCGAGATCCTGAGTCTGCATCTTCGTGACGCGCTGCTCGATTTCGCGCACCGACTCCAGATAGTTGCTCACCATGCTGGCGTCAGTGGACCCCAGCTGCCGCTGCAGCGACTTCGCCTCGCCCACGATGGAGTCGAGGATGCTACCGGTCTGGTTGACGATGGCCGAGCGCTCGGCCGAGTCGTCTCCTTGGCCGAACATCTGGAAAAACAGCTTGCGCGGATTGTTCTCGATGGGCATCGGTTGATCGGGCGTACGGAACGACAGCGAGCTACCGAAGGCACAGGAATACCCGGCGGCACAGGGCCCGCCCACCGGCGTGCCGAGCTCGATGCTGGGGAAGGTGGTACCGCGGCCGATGTGGCGGGCAGCAATCTGGTCGCAGGTAACGCCGGCGGAGGGGTCACTGAGATCCTTGGGGTTCACGCAGCGCAGCCAAGTACCGGCAATGATGCCGTGCGGATCGTTGCTCTCGGCCGGCTTGTTGCGCAACCCGGACACGATGGTCATCTGCTCTTTGAACTTGGCGGCTGGCTTGAGGATGGCCGGCACGTCGAAGTCGCGTCCCGTCGTGGCGGGCACCCAGTTCTTCATCACGGCCCCGTGCGGAAAGAACACGTAGCCGAGCCGGGTCTGTGGCGTGGCCGCCGTCTGCGCCAGCGCCGTGGCGGCCGGAATCATGGCATCGAGCAGCGGCAGGGCCACGGCTGTGCCCAGTCCCCGCAACAGGGTTCGACGTGCCAGATGCTTCTTGGTGATGAACATGGTTCGCTCCTCCTACTGCACTGCGTTGTTGGTGGCCGTACTTGCAACGGCCGGGGCCGTGCCGACTTCTGGCAACGGGACGGTGTTCTTGCGGAAAAGACTGGTGCGGATGATGCCGGTGACCAGGGCCTCGAAGCGGTAGTCTTCGCTGGCGGACTCGCGAACGATCTGGCGGACGGTGGGCATGTCGCGGGCGTCCAGCGGTCTGCCCAGTGCATAGATCAGCAGGCGCTGGGTCAGGCCCTGTACGAAGTTGTTGGGTCGGGCGAGCAGCGCCGCGCGCAGTTCCTCCGGTCCAACCACGGTCGACCCGTTCGGCATGAGTCCCGAGGCGTCGACCGGGGTGGCGGTATAACGATCGAGATCGCGCCAGCGACCAACGGCGTCGAAGTTGTCGAGCGCAAAACCGAGCGGGTCCATCACCGAGTGGCAGGAGTTGCAGGTGGGATTCGCCCGATGCTGCTCGAGACGCTCGCGCACCGTGGTCGCGACCTGTCCCAGCTCGTTTTCCTTCAAGGCGGGCACATCCGCCGGCGGTATCGGCGGCGGAGTACCCATGATCTGCTCGAGAATCCACGCACCTCGCAGGACGGGACTCGTGCGGTTGGGGTAGGCGGTCACCATCAGCACCCCACCCTTGCCGAGCAGCCCGAAGCGGTGGCTGTCGTTCAACGCCACGCGCCGATAGCGGTCGCCCTTGACGGTGGTGATGCCGTAGTGGAGGGCGAGGCGCTCATTGAGGAAACTGTAGTCGGCATCGAGCAGTCGCAGCACGCTCTGGTCACTGCGGAACACGCTGTCGATGAACAGGCTGAGTTCCTTCTTGAAGTCCGGCCGCAGGTCACCGGCCCCGGCGGCGTAGGGAAAGATGGTCGGGTCCGGAATCAACTCGTCGAGCTTCTCGAGCTTCAGCCACTGGTAGGCGAAGTTGGCCGCCAGAGCCTCGGCCTTCGGATCGGCCAGCATGCGGCGTACCTGCGCCCGCAGCTCGTCTTCGTCCTGCAGGCGATCTTCCATCGCGGCTTGCAGCAGCGCTTCGTCGGGAATACTGCTCCAAAGAAAGAATGACAGCCGCGAGGCGAGGTCGAGGCTGCTGAGTGCGTACACGCTGCCCGGCTGGGTACCGTCGGGAGCGATCTCGGCGCGGTAGAGGAAGTTGGGGCTGGCCAGCAGGCGCGTGATGCCACGGCGCATGCCCTCGTCGAAGCCGGCCTGTTCACGCCCCTGATTGAAGAACTGCAGCAGGGGTGCCATGTCGTCGGCACTGACCGGACGCCGGTACGCGCGCGTGGCCAGCTGGCGCAGCAGGCTCTCCCCGCAGGTGAGCTCCTGCTCGCGCGACGAGGGGTAGCAGCTGGCGAACAGCTTTTCACGGGTGGGGGTGGGGCTGAGACCGGCCGGGTTGTAGGGTCCCCGGATTTCCACGGAGGGGATCGACAGGATGCGGTCCTGCACGGCGCCCGGAATGAAGTGCTGCAGCTGGTCGTCGGATTCGGCGAAGCTGCGACGCACGAAGGTCACGCCGACCTTGTGCGGACCTGCCGTGGTAATGAAACGAATGTCCTTGGTGCGGGCATTGATGTCGTCCATGGGCGGCCCCTGATCCAGGTCAAGGGCTGCGCGATCCTTGTCACCCCCGAGGATGGTCTCGTAGACCTTTTCGCCGTCGACCGTGACGACCATCCGGTTTTCGAACTCGATGTTGTACATCCACGCGTAGAGGTTGAAGTCGCCCACGCTGACGGCGTACTCGCCATCGGCCGGAAACTGGTGCTCGATCAGCATGCCGCCGCGGGTGCCGAGCGGCAGCCCTTCGACGTGGAACTGCTGGTAGCCACCGCCTTCGGCCCGTGTCGGCAGCGCCTGGTCTGGCTTGTACACCTGGCTGCCCAGGGCCGGGATCGGATCGCCGACCACCTGTTCGCTGATGACCCTAGCCGCCGACACGTACTGGTCGATGAAGGCTGGGGACACACTGAGCGCCTCCGCCACGTTGTCGAAGCCCTCGCTGGTGGGATCCTGCGGCAGCAGGTCGGTGGCCGAGATGGTCAGACCGAACAGATCACGGATCGCCGAGGCGTATTCCTTGCGATTGAGGCGGTGGATCGCCACGTGGGAGGGGTTCTCGCGGCCCTGGCCGGCCTCGTCGAGATAGGATTCCAGCCAGCCAATGAAGGCATCGGTGCGTTTTTCGTCGGGTCGCGCGTGGTTGGGTGGCGGCATCATGCGGCCGCGCAGCTTCATCAGGACCTTTTCGAACAACTCCGGCTTGGCCGGCACGTCCGTGGGCAGCACGCCGGTGAGGTCGATGCCACCATAGTAATCATCGAAGTTGTGGCACTCGGTGCAGAACTCGTCGAAGTAACCCCAGAAATCATCCGCCTGCTGCAGTGCCTGGTAGTCGTGGGCGGGTTGTTGGGCGAGGGTGCCGCCGGCAAGCAGGGCCAGCAGGGCTGCCAGCACGGGCCGTGGCCGCACGGCGAACTCCATGGGCCGCCGCTGAAGGCGGGGCAATCGACTCTTGCGCATGAAAGACTCCTGTACTGCGTCGCTCATCATGGTCTCGTCTGTCAGGTGGGGTTCAGGCATCCGGTGTCAGGTGCGGTATCAGGCTCCAATGCGCCTGCGTGATGAAGGCGTCCGCCGGTCCGAAGCGGGCTTCCCAGCGCGCGGCCGGCTTGGCGGCCACGGTCTGTTCCACCGTGTTGGCCTTCACGAACAAGGTACGCACGCTGTCGAACAATTCGGCGTAAATATCGTGGAATTCCTGCAGCTGCGCCCGATCGATGGGCGGACCGGAGGCCGGGATGATGACGGTGCGGTCATCGGCCAGTCCCAGCAGGGTTTCCAGACCGTCGGCAATGCCTCCGATCCAGCCGCCGCACCACCAGTCGAGGAAGGGCCAGCCATCGGTGCACAGCACCCCGCCGGCGTGCAACACATTCTGCTCCGGCAGAAAGACATACATGTCGCCATCGGTGTGCGCCTGGCGGAGCAAACCATACTCGACGGTGCTGACGCCATGCCGGAAATCGCCGTAGTGGTAGAAGATCTCGTTGGGGCGCGCTGACTCCGGCAGCGGCGCGTACACCGTGTCCTCCCGCAGCCGCTTGATGGTCGTGCCGAGCCACTGCTGGGTATTGGCATGGGCGAAGATACGTGTCTCGCGGTTGCCGATCAGAGTGTTGAGTCCGGTTTGCTCCGGGTGCCAGTGGGTATTGATCAGCGTGCTGACCTGTCCAGCGCCCAGCGCAGACCGGATGGTGGCGAGCAAGGGGCCGGCGTCCTGCTGCAGGCCGCCGTCCACTACCAGTAGTTCGCCGCTGCCGGCGCGCTGGACGAGTACGTTGCAGGCGCCTCCGCTCACCAACACCGTATCAGCCGCCAAGGTCTGCACCTTGAGCACGGACTGTGCACGCGCCGAGGGACCCGTGGCGCCGAGCAGCAGAGCGCTGCCCGACACGGAGAGATGGTGTAGAAAATCGCGGCGTTTCAACATGTCCCTTCCAGTGGCTCGCGGGCAAAATCCCGGCAAATTATAGAGTAGCCAGCGGCTCTCCCGCCACGCTGCAGGCGCGTCCTTGTTATGGATCAAGAGCTGCTTTATGCTGCCAGCGCCTTCGCGATTGCAGCCTGTCTGCCGTCGTCCGGCAGCCACGTACCCTAGCAGTCGCTGCCGCACCCGAGGCCAGTCCGCCCGACGAACCACATCAAATCAACCATAAATCCATGCCAGAGGGGCCCCATGACCGATCCGCGCGAGATAATCGACAAATCAGCGATGACAGCGATGCAGTACATCATCGTTGCCATCACCGTCCTGCTCAACGCCATGGACGGCTTCGATGTGCTGGCCATCAGCGTCTCCGGTCCGGGCATCCGCACCGAGTGGGGCATTGACCAGGCCCAGCTCGGTCTCGTGCTTTCCATGGAATTGATCGGCATGGCGCTCGGTTCGGTGTTCCTCGGGGGCATTGCCGACGTGCTCGGTCGCCGCAACATGACACTGGGCTGTCTGGTGGTGATGTCGAGCGGCATGTTCCTGGCCACCACGGCCACGGACGTCACCACGCTCAGCATCTGGCGCGTGTACACCGGTCTTGGCATCGGGGGCATGCTTTCCACCACCAACGCCGTGGTGGCCGAGTTCTCCAACCTCAAGCACCGGGGTCTGTGCATCTCGATGATGGTGATCGGTTATCCGCTGGGCGGCATCTTCTGCGGTGAGGTGGGCAAGGCGCTGCTGGACAATGGCGCCACCAACTGGCGCGTGATGTTCACCACCGGTGGCATCATCTCTGGTCTGATGATCCCCGTGGTCTACTTCCTGCAGCCCGAATCGGTGCACTGGCTGAGTCGCAAGCAGCCTGCGCAGGCGCTGGAACGCATCAACGCTGCCCTGACCAAGCTCGGTCACCGCGTGGTGGATGCGCTGCCGTCTCTGTCCGCCGATGTGCGCAAGAAATCCGTCATGGACATTTTTTCTCCGGTGATGATTGCCACTACCCTGCTGGCTACCGCTGCCTACTTCTTCCACATCATCACGTTCTACTACGTGCTCAAGTGGACACCGACCATCGTGACGACCATGGGTATTCCGGCATCGGCCGCCTCCGGCGTGCTGACCTGGGCCAACGTCGGTGGTGCCATCGGTGGCGCCCTGTTCGGACTGCTCACCACCCGCATCGGGCTCAAGCCGCTGTCGATCGGCATTCTGGCCTTCACCATGGTCGGAGTGGCGTTCTTCGGCCGCTCGGCACCGGAGGTCACGCAACTGAGCTACCTGGCGGCCTTTGCCGGCTTCTTCGGCAATGCCGGCGTGTCCGGGCTCTACACCATCATCGCCTACGTGTTCCCGACCCACGTCAGGGCCACCGGGACCGGCTTCGTGATCGGTGTTGGCCGCGG
>DAIRDB010000033.1:0-38346 GCA_036796405.1 Gammaproteobacteria bacterium
GGCGCCCAGCCCTGACGCGGCTGCGGCCGCAGGCGCCGCAGCCCTTGTCTGGCAATTGCGTGGAGTGTGCGCCCTGCTGCTGCGCGAGCGCCGCACTACTTGCGCGTGATGGGATTGCTGGTGGCGCCGTGCAGGAAATTCTGGCCAGCGCGAGCGGCGGCGGCCAGCCGCGTCATGTCCTGCACCGTGATGCTGTAGTAGGTGCTGGACGACACGTCGAGGTTGCTCGACGCGAGGTTCATGATCTTGGTGTAGAAGCGCCCGGTGGGGTTGCCGTCGCCGAAGCGCGGCGCGGCCTTGAAGCGCCCGGCCTGTGCCAGTTCGCCGAGCGACACCATGACCTGCGTGATGTTGGCTTCGAGCGGGCCTTCCATGCCGAACACCAGGTCGGTGGCGGCCTGCGCGATCTCATCGGCCGTGGCCTGTTCGGCCGCCACGCCGGCTGGCAGGGCGGCGAGGATGGCCTGCTGGGTGGCGAGGTCGTTGGCTTTTTGCGCCAGTAGCGCCGAAGGCGTCAGCGCAGCGGTCAACAGCAGTGTAGCCAGGCGGCGGCAGCGAGTACTCACGGCGCGCTCCCGAGCAGCGAGTCGAGCAGCGCGATGCTGTCTTGCTGCCCTTTCAGCACGGCGAGGTCGCGTGGGGTGAGCCCGCCGACGTCGCGCGCGGCGAGATCTACGCCCTGCTCGTGCGCCAGCAGCAGGACCTCGTTCCAGCCCGCCTTGGCCGCGCCGTGGGCGATATTCTGGCCATTGGCCGCGCGGTCCTGGATGTTGGCGCCAGCGGCGAGCAGCAGCTTCACGGTTTCGGCGGCTTCCGCACCGGTGGTGTACTGACCTGACAGCGGGAACTCGCGGAAGATGCCGTAGACGCGCCAGACACCACCGGCCGCCAGCAGCGGCGTGACTTCGTAGAGCACGTTGCGCACGTCTACCTTGGCGCCGAATTCCAGCAGCAGTTTCACGGCCTCCACGTCCGCTGCCTTGGCCGCCTTGTGCAGCGCGGTGGCACCGGCGCTCAGCACTCGCGAGTCGGCGCTGCCGTCGGTGTAGCCGCGGTCACCGCCGCGGAAGGGCACTTCATGCTTCAGCCGCAGGTCCACGTAGGCGCCGCGCTCCAGCACGAGGCGGGCGATGTCGAGCGCCGTGTGGCGGTCGGTAGACGGTAGGTCGCCCCGCGTGCTGCCGGTGGGCAGATGCAAGTCGATGGCGTTGTAGAGGGCACTGCGCCCCCACCAGTCCCAGCGCCGCACATCGGCGCCGCGTTCGATGAGCAGCGCCGCTGCGTCGTAGTGCAGGTTCAGCGTGGCCATCAGCAAGGGGGTCTGGCCCCACAGATCAGGCTGGTTGATGTCGGCACCGCCGTCGAGCAGGGCGACGATGCAGTCCACGCAGCCTTCGCGCGCGGCGTACAGCAGCGGCGTGTAGCCGCCGAGGTCCAGCGGTTTCACCCGTGGTTCCGAGGTGACCCAGCGCGGCCAGTCGTGGTCCTTGCTGCGCTCGTTGACGTTGGCGCCGTGCTCGAGCAGCAGCGCGATCATCGGCGGTTGCTGCTGGGCCGCGGCCCACATCAGCGCGGTCTGGCCGCCCCAGCTTTCCTTGGCATTGACGTTGGCGCCCTCGCCGAGCAGCAACTCGGCGGTGTCGACCTGCCCGGTGCGCGCCACCGCCATCAACAGCGTCTGCCCCTCGGCATTGGGCGCTTCCACATCACCGCCGGCAGCGATGAGCGCCTCCATGATCGCTGGATTACCGTGCTCAGCCGCCACCGTCATGGGCGTGGCGCCGTAGTCGTTGCGGGCGTTGGGGTCGGCGTCTTCATCGAGCAGGGCCTCGACCAGTTCGACATCCTGACGGTGCACGGCCCAGTGCAGGGCCGTGGTGCCGTCCACCGAGGCCTGATTGACGTCGGCCCCGTCGTCGATCAACTGCAGCGCGGCGCTGCGCTGCCCGGCGTCGACCAGTTCGGCCAGGCCTTCGACAGCGAGCGCGACCGGCGCTGCCAGTGCCAGCGATAGCAGGGCCGCGCGCTGCAGAACTGCACCGGGCAGCAGTGCAGCACGAAGCGAGGCAGCGAAACGGATCAGCAGCACGTTCATGTCAGACGTCCGCGAAAAGGCCGGTGCTGTTGCCGAGCTTTTCCACGCCCTGAATGCCGGCACGTTCGAGCAGCGTGAGCACCAGGTTGGCGTGCGGCGTGTCGGCCGGGTACTGCAGATGCTGGCCACCCTTCAGGCGGCCATGACCGCGCCCGAAGATCGCCGATGGCAGAGGATTGGCATTGTGGGCGTTGGAGTCGCTCATGTTGCTGCCGAACAGCAGGATGGAGTGGTCGAGCAGCGAACCGTCGCCGTCGGCCGTCTTGCCAAGGCGATCGAGGAAGCGCGCGAACAGCTTGGCGTGGTAGGTCTGCACAACGGCGCATTTGTCCATCTTGTCGGGCACGTAGCGGTGGTGCGAGAGCGGATGGTAGGCATCGGAAATGCCGACCTGATTGTAGGTGAGCATGCTGATTTCGGCCGACAGCATCATCGATGCCACGCGGGTGAGCTCAGCCTCGTAGGCCAGTGCCACCAGATCGAACATCAGATTGATGTGCTGTTCCCAATTGCCGGGCACACCGAGCGGCGCATCCGGAATATCGACACCGGTGAAGTCCTGCTCGCCGAGCTTCTGCACCTGCCGCTCCACGTCGCGCACCGAGTCCAGGTACTCCTCCATGCGCTGGCGATCGGCGGCACCGAGCCGTGCATTGAGCGAGCTGGAGCTTTCAGCTACCAGATCCAGCAGGCCGAACTTCTGCGTCATGATCGAGTCACGCTCCTGCTGCGTGTCGCCCTGGCCGAACATGCGGAAAAACAGCTTGCGCGGGTTGTGTTCCATGGGCAGCGGCTGCGTGCGCGTGCGGAATGAAATGGTGGACCCGAGCCCGCAGCCGAGGTCGTCGCTGCACACGCCGGAGGCCGACGAGGCCTTGGTCTCGGTACAGAGCTCCAGCGACGGGAACGGCGTATCCTGCCCCCACTGCAGCGCGGCGATCTGATCGGCGGAAATGCCGTAGTTGAGGTCGCTTTCGTCGACCGTGAACGGCGAGGCACAGCTCAGCCAGGTTCCGGGCGACGTCGCATGCACACCCGCGCCTTCAGCGGCGGTGTTGCGCAGATTGCTGACGATGGTCATCTGGTCCTTGAATGCCGCCAGTGGCTTGAGGATGGGCGTCACCTCGAAGCCGCTGCCGGTGGCTGCTGGCGTCCACTTGTCCATGATGGCCCCGTGCGGGAAGTAGAAGAAGCCGAGACGTGGACGGGGCGCTGCAGCTGTCTGCGCCAGCGCCGTACCGGCCGGCACCATGGCATCGAGCAAGGGCAGTGCCAGCGCGGCGCCGGACCCGCGCAGCAGTGTTCGGCGTGACAGGTGTTTGCGTGTGATGAACATGTCGCTGACCCTCGCTTCGTTGGTGTGTTGGTCGCCTTGGTGCCGGCGCCGTTCTGGTCTCTACTGCTCCGCGGCGTCCGGGCTACGGCGCTGCCGCCACGGTTTCTGCCTGCGGTGTGCTGCGCAGTCGGAACTGCTCGCTGGCGACGATTTTCGCCACCAGCGTCGAAAAGCGGTAATCGTCTTCGGCCGCCTCGCGCACGATGCGGCGCACGCTGGGCATGTCGGCATGATCGAGTCCGCGCCCGAGACCGAAGGTCATGAGCTTTTCCGTGAAGGTCTGCACGAACTGGCCCGAGCGCTGCAACAGGGCGCCGCGCAGCGCGACGGGGCTGCCGACCGGCGTGCCGTCAGCCATCACGCCCGACGCATCGATCGGCGTGCCGGCCATGCGGTCGACATCACGCCAGCGTCCAACGGCATCGAAATTTTCCAGCGCAAAACCCAGCGGATCGATGACGCCGTGGCAGCCATTGCAGGACGGCTGGTTGCGGTGCTTCTCGAGGCGCTCGCGCACTGTGCTGTAGTCCTGCCCCGCCTCGATTTCCACGAAGCCTTCCACGTTGGGCGGCGGCGCTGCCGGTGGGGTGCCCATGATCTTCTCAAGCAGCCACTTGCCGCGCAGCACTGGTGAGGTACGGTTTGGATACGATGACACCATAAGCACGGCACCCTTGCCGAGCAGGCCGAAGCGGCGCTCGTCCTGTAACTGCACGCGGCGGAAATCGCTGCCGCGGATGTCGTTGATGCCGTAGTGCAGGGCCAGCGCTTCGTTGAGGTAGGTGTGGTCAGCGGTCAGTAGATCCACCACGCTGCGGTCTTCGTCGAAGATGCTCTGCAGGAACAGCAGGGCTTCGCGGGTGAGGTCGGCGCGCAGGTTGCGGTCGACATCGCGGAACAGCTGCACGTCGGGACTGATGTTGTCCAGCTCGGCGAGGCCGAGCCACTGGAAGCCGAAGTTGGTGGCGAGGTTCTGCGCGCGCGGGTCCTTGAGCATGCGCCGGACCTGTTGCTCCAGGATGGCTGGATCCTTGAGACCCTCGTCGGCGGCCACTTCCAGCAGGATTTCGTCGGGCAGGGAACTCCACAGGAAGAACGCCAGCCGCGAGGCCAGCTCCAGACTGCTGAGCTCATAGGAAACGCCGGGGGGCAGCGACGCCGGCAGCGGCTCCAACCGGTAGAGGAACTTGGGGTGGGCCAGCACGCCGGACAGCGCGAAACTGATGCCCTTTTCGAACCCGCCGTCGGCACGGCCGGTTTCGTACATCTTCATGAGCAGCTCAGTGTCTTCGTCGGCAAGGAAGCCGCGGAAGGCAGCGCCAGCCACGTCGTTGATGATCTGGCGCGCGCAACTGGCTTCCTCGGCATCGCGGCTGGGATGGCAGCTGAACAGGCGGCGCCGACTGGGCGTCTCGCTGAGGCCAGTGGCATTCACCGGCCCGTAGATTTCGAAGTCACGCACCGTGGCGATGGCGTCCTGACCCTTGCGCGGCGACTGCTGCTGCAGCGGGGAATCCGACTCGGCGAACGAGCGATGCAGGAAGAACACCGCCACCTTGTGCGGACCGGCCGTGGTGATGAGCGGAATGTCGCGCAGACGGGCGTTCAGTTCGTCGATCGCCGGCGCGCGCAAGGTATCGAGGCGGCCCGCTTCTTCAAGGCCACCGATGTCGGTCTGGAAGAACTTCTTGCCATCGAGCGTGGCGACCAGGGTGTTGCGATGCTCCATGCTGCCCACCGCGAGTCCGGAAGCCATGCTGCCGATGTTGAGCCGATACTCGCCGTCACTCGGAAAATAGTGTTCCACCACGGCACCGCCGCGCGAACCGAGCGGCAGTCCGTCGACGTGGAAGGACTGGCCTGCGGTGGGAAAGGTATAAGGCGTTCCGGACGGGCGCGCCGCCGGACTGCCGATGGCCTGCTCGGCCACCACGCGCGCTGCGCCGAGGTACTGATCGACAAAGGTCGGCGTCACCTGCAGGGCCTTGGCGATGTTGTCGAACCCGGCCTCGGCGCCGTCGACCGGCAGCAGCGCGGCAGGGTCGATGCTGATACCCAACAGATCGCGCACGGCATTGGCGTATTCGGTGCGGTTGAGGCGATGCAGCAGTTTTTCGCCGGCCACCGGTGCCGCGCGCGGCTGGTCGAGATTGCCTTCCAGCCAGGCCACCAGGTCACTGACCGCCTGCGGAGCGGGCCGCTCCTGACCAGGCGGCGGCATCATGCTGCCGCGCAGTTTGCGCACGACTTTTTCCCAGGTTTCGGCATCGCGCAGCAGGCTGTCGTGGTCCATGAGGTCCAGCGCCAGGTTGCCGCTGTAGTCGTCGGCGTTGTGGCACTCCACGCAGTACTGGTCGAGCAGCGCCCACTGCTGATCGGCGACGGCGTCGAGCGCTGCCTGCGCAGGCACTGGGGCCGGCGGACCACCACCGGCGAGAGCGGCTGGGTCTGCACTGTCGCCGTCGCTGCAGCCGCCGAGCCACAGGCTGCTGGCAACGAGGAGGGGTAGTAGGCGGAGGGGAAACACTGTCATGGTGGTAGCTGGCGTAGTGTCCGGGCGTCAGGGAATGTTGAGGAAGCGATCATTCTGCGGATCCCGCACGTGGCCCTGAATGCTCTGGAAAGCCAGTGTCAGGAACTGCGTGGGGTCGCCCATTCTGGCATCGAATTCTGCCGTTGGCCTCTCGGCCAGCAGGTCCTCGAGACTTGCACTCTTGATGAAAGCGGCATGCAGTCGATCAAAGATGGTCAGGTACATCTGGTTCTGCGCGCGCAGTTCGTCCAGCGTCATGAGGTCACCGTAGGCGGGCACGATGCGGGTCGCCGGGCCGGGCACGCTGAGCAGCGTCACGAAGCTGTCGAGCAGGCCGGCGATGAAACCTCCAGTCCACCAGTCGATCTCCGGCCAGCGACCGTTGGAGACCAGACCCCCGGTGACCAAGATGTCCTCATCGTCGAAGTACACCCAGATGTCGCCGTCGGTGTGGGCCGCGCGCAGGTAGCCGTAGTGCACCTCGCGGTCGCCGATGCGGCGTGAGCCGTCCTCGAAAAACGTGGTCTTCGGCAGCGCAGCGGCCGGTAGCGGCGCAAAAGTCTGGCCGGACCAGCGCTGCCAGACCTCGGTGCTTTCCCACAGCATGGTGTTTTCGTGGGCGATGATTTCCACACCCTGTTCGCCGAGCCGCTGGTTGGAGCCGGTCTGCTCCGGATGCCACTGCGTGTTGAAGAGGGCGCGATAGGGTCTGGAGGGAAACTGGCGCGCGATGACGGCGTGCAGGTCAGCAGCCCAGCGCGCGTGGCCTCCGTCTACCAGGATCAGCCCCTCGCTGCCGTCGACCACCAGCACGTTGCTGTCGGGCCCGCGCACGAACAGCGCCCGGTCTCCCAGCAGTACGGGCTGCACGGTCTTCTCCTGCGCCAGCAGCGGGCTCGGCAGCGCGGCTGCCAGTGCTGCACCGGCTGCGCCGGTCAAGAGACGGCGGCGCGCCAGCGGCGAGTCCGGGGTCTGCGGCCTCGTGCCGGAAACGGCAAGCGGTGCCGTGCGATGGGGGGTGCTGTGGTCGGTAGCCATGCAATTTGTTTCCGCCATGACGCTCCAGGGAGATCACGTAAACTGGGTCCGTTATGTTTTCGTGATGGACTCGTGTTGAACTCTTGATTCACTCATGATGCACTCACCTGCGAGACGACCGCGATCAGCACGACAGCGGTCGCTAGAACGCGGAAAAACCGCCAGAAAACCGCAGAATTTTGGGCTTTTATCGCAGTTTCCAATCGGAGGGCAAGGTATGAAAAACAGCATAAAAAGTAAACGGACGCTGGGAATCGCCACGATTTCTGCACTGTTACTGAGCGCTGCAGTCTCGGCGCACCATTCGCTGGTCGGTGAATTCGACACCACGGTCGATCTCGAGGTGCGGGGCGCCATCACCAAGGTGGAGTGGACCAACCCGCACATCTGGATCTACCTGGATGTGACCGCCGCCAACGGCCAGGTGGAAAAGTGGGAGTGCGAGATGGGGTCCCCCAACCAGCTGATCCGGCAGGGCTGGAAGAAAGAAGACCTGCCGATCGGCACCGTGATCCGCGCGCAGGCCAACCCGGCCCGCGAAGGCGAGCACATCTGCAGCACGCGTCGCATCACGCTCGATGACGGCACGCCCGTCTTCAGCCGTGGCGCGAACTGAGCGGAGAGCACCCGATGAACCTCAGCACTTCCTTGATGGGCTTCTGTTCGGGCCTGCTGCTGGCCGGCGGGCTGATGGGTCAGGCGGCGGCGCAGGGCGCCGGCGATCTGCCGCGCCTGCCCAGCGGCAAGCCCGACCTCAACGGCTTCTGGGAATTCCCTTACGTGGCCGACATGGCCGGCAAGGGCAACGGCCGTAACCAGATCGGCGCCGGTGACCTGCCGTTCACCGAGGCTGGCAAACTCAACTTCGATCGCTACGACTCGGCCGCCGGAGACTACACCGGGGCCTGCCTGCCTTTCGGCCACGTGCGCTCCATGAATTCGCCGAACCCGGTGCAGTTCTTCCAGACCGATACGTCGTTCGCCTACCTGTTCGAAGTGAACACCTGGCACCACTCGTTCCCGATCGGCGGCGAGGACATGACCATGGACCTGCCCGCCACCTGGTACGGCAATTCGCGCGGTGAGTGGGATGGCGACACCTTCGTGGTGACCACGCGCAACTACAACGGCAAGACCCGGCTGGACACCATCGGCCACCCACACAGCCACAAGCTGACGGTGACCGAACGCTTCACGCTGAAAGACGCCAATTCGATCGACTACGAAATCACCGTAGACGATCCGATCTACTACTCCAGGCCCTGGAGCAACAAGCGCGTCTTCACCCGCATGAAGGATGGCATCGGCCTGCTGGAGTATTCCTGCGAAGAAAACAACCGCGGCCTGTGGGAAGGCCGACTGCAGTTGCCCGACTACTCGACCTGGCACACCTACGACGTCGAGGAATGACGTCGTCGGCTGGAAGTCGGCTCGCTAGACTTCCAGCCGCCCCGTGCTGTTGCCGAAGCTGTCGCGCGCAATGCCGAACTTGTCGAGCAACCCGAGGTAGAGATTTGCCAGTGGCGTGTGCGCCGGAAATTGCAGGTGCCGGCCCCCTTCGACGAGGCCACCGGCACGACCGACCAGCAACACCGGCAGCGGGTCGAAATTGTGTTCGTTGGCATCGCTCATGCTGCTGCCATAAACCACCAGTGCGTGATCCAGCAGCGTGCCGTCGCCGTCCGGCGTCTTGGCCAGGCGGTCGAAGAAGCCCTTCAGCACCTTGATGTGATAGGTGTTGAGCTGGGCAAACATGTCCTTGTTCTTCTGCTCGTTGGAGTGGTGCGACGCATTGTGGAAACCTTCGCTCACGCCGCTCTGCGGGAAGCGCGTGTTGCTGCCCTCGCCGGCCATCATCAGTGTCGAGATGCGAGTGATATCCGACTTCCACGCCAGCACCTGCAGGTCGAACATCAGGTTGATGTGGTTTTCGAAGCCGTTGGGAATGCCGAGCGGGGCCTCCGGAAACTCCAGCTGTTCTGCCGACAACTTGGCGTCGATGAGCGCCACGCGCCGCTCGATCTCCCTCACCTCCTCCAGATAGTCGCTGACACGACTGCGATCCGCCGCCGGCAGGCGCAGGTTGAGTGCGGCAACGTCGGCCTTTATGGAGTCGAGCATGCTGGCCGACTGCCGGCGCTTTTCGCGCCGCTCGGCCTCCGTGCTGCCGTCGCCGAACAGGCGCTCGAACACCAGCTGCGGATTGTTTTCCATCGGCAGGGCGAGCGAGGGCGTTTTCCACGCCAGCGAACTGCGGTACGAGCAGGTAAACGCGGCATCGCCACAGGTGTTGCCCGCCGGTTCGATGGCCAGCTCGATCGACGGCATCGGCGTGTCCTGGCCCAGCGCCTCGGCCACCACCTGGTCGAAGGACTGGCCCACGCGCGCACGGTCGCCCTTCACGGGATGCGCACAGGTCAGGAAAGCCGCGGCCGCGCGCTCGTGATTCTGCGCCCCTCCGCTGTCCTCGCCTTCTTCCGGCCCGACCGGCGTGTTGGCGAGACCACTGATGACGTTGAGGTGGCTGCGGTACGGCTCGAGTGCCTTGAGGATGGGGGTGAACTCGAAGTCCTTGCCCGTAGTTGCCGGCGTCCAGTAGGCCATGGTCGCCCCATGTGGAATGTAGATGCAGCCGAGCCGCGGCTGCGGGCTGGCCGCCGTCTGCGCCAGCGCCGTGGATGCCGGCACCATCGAGTCCAGCAGGGGCAGCGCGATGGCGGAACCGGTGCCGCGCAGCAGCGTGCGACGCGAGAGGTGTTTGCGGGTGATGAACATGGGTGCCTCCTGAGCGTCCATCTAGCGTCGAGCCGTTGTCGCCGGCTCACTGGCGTCGCCTTTGCTGCGCTGGGTGAAGACTGCACTCACCACGATCTCGCGCAGCAGCGCACTGAAACGATAGTCCTCGGCGGCGGCCGCAGCCACCACGCGCCGCACCTGCGGCATGTCGTAGTACTCGACCTTGCGCCCGAGCGCGTAGGTCATGAGCTTTTCCGTGAAGTTCTGCACGAACAGTTCGCGCCGCGCCAGCAGCATCTGGTGCAACCCGTCGGTACCGGCAAATGCCGTGCCGTCCCAGAATACTGCCGAGGCATCTACGGCAGAGCCATCGGCCCGCTCGCGGAACTGGCCGACCGCATCGAAATTTTCGAGCGCGAAGCCGATGGGATCCATCATGTTGTGGCAGGCCGCGCAGGACGGATCACTGCGGTGCTGTTGCAGGCGCTCGCGCATGGTCTGCGGGGCCTGCCCGACGGGCGTGGTGGCATCGAGATTGACCTCCACCCCCGGTGGTGGCGGCGGTGGTGGCGTGCCGAGCAGCATGTCCATCACCCACTTGCCGCGAATGACCGGCGAGGTACGGTTGGGCGCCGAGGTGAGCGTGAGAATGCTGGCGTGACCCAGCAGGCCGTGCCGACCAGTGCCTGCCGTGCTCACCCTGCGGAAATGACTGCCGCGGATGTTGGGCATGCCGTAGTGACGGGCCAGACGCTCGTTGACGAAGGTGTAGTCGGCGGTGAGCAGTTCCAGGAGGGGGCGGTCTTCCAGCAGCACGGCGCGCAGCAGCAATTCGGTTTCACGGCGCATGGCCACGCGCAGACTGCCATCGAACTCCGCCGCTACCGGATTGATGTTGCCGAGCTGGCCGAGTCCGAGCCAGGCCTGGGCAAAATTGTCGACCAGCGCGGAGGCGCGCTCGTCTCGGAGCATGCGCGCCACCTGGCGCTGCTGCTCGACCGGCGTGGCGAGCGCGCCGGAGGCGGCAGCTGCCAGCAACTCGTCGTCGGGGATGCTGCTCCACAGGAAGAAGGACAGCCGCGAGGCGAGTTCGTAAGGGGCCAGCGCATAACTCTGACCTGGCGCGAGATCGGCAGGCTCTTCCTCGAAGCGGAACACGAACTTCGGATCGACCAGCAGACGCGCCAGGCCGTACTGCACGCCGGTTTCGAAATCACGCAGCTCGCGCCCGTCGCGGTAGAAAGTCATCAGGGTATCGAGTGACTCGGCAGCGACCGGCCGCCGGTAGGCACGGTACGCAAGCCGCTCGAGAATCTGCCGGGCACAGGGTTCTTCCTCGGCCACGCTGGCGGGGTGGCAGCTGAATATGCGCGCGCGGCTCGGTGTACTGCCCGGGCCGGTGGCGGTCATGGGTCCGGTGATGGCCACGCTGCCTACCGACGTGCTGTCGGCCCACACGTTGTGCAGGTCATCCACGCCGCGCGGCGACTGCGTCTTCACGAAGGCTGCCTCGATCTTGTGCGGACCTGCCGGCACGCTGAGTTTGACGCGATTGGGCGCACCCACCGGCAGCAAGGCGGCGCGCTCGCCGTCGATGACGAGTTCCACCGGATCCTCGATGCCGACCGGGTCGAGAGAAAACGCGGCATTGGCGCCGGTTCTGGCGATCTGGAACTGGTATTCGCCGTCGAGCGGGAAGACGTGGTTGAAGGTGAGGCCTCCGCGCGTGCCGAGCGTGATGCCTTCGAGGTGCGAGGACTGGTCCTGACCGTCGGCGCGGTAGGTCGTGGTACTCAGGCTGGTGGTGGGGTCACCGACCGCCAGGCGGCTCACCTTGTTGGCCACCGACAGGTAGGCCTGCATCAGCGCGGGGGACACGCTGAGCACGCTGGCGAGGTTGTCGAAGCCCTCGGAGGAGGCATCGGGCGGGAAGAGACTGGCCGCCGAGATGGGCAGGTCGAGCAGATCGCGGATGGCATTCTGGTACTCACGACGGTTCATGCGGTGCAGCAGCGGCGCGCCATGGTTGGGCGCACTGGCCCAGGCGGCATCGAGGTTACCCGCGACACTGGCGACGAACGCCGATACCTCGGCCGCGGCGGGCCGCGGCTCACCGAGCGGCGGCATCATGCCGGCCTGCAGTTTCAGCAGCACTTTTTCCCAGGTTTCGGCGTCGTGCAGCAGATTACCGGTGTCGAGCAGGTCGAAGGCGATGCCGCCGGCGAAGTCGTCCTGGTTATGGCATTCGCTGCAGTGCCGGTCGAGCAGGTCGCGCTGCGCCCGCGTGAGGCCCGCAGTCTGGGCGAGCGCGGGGCCCGCCAACCACGGCAGGCTGGCAACCAGGCTGGCGATCACCAGCTGCTTCGGCAGGAGTGGAAACTGCGGTCGGATCATGGTGCGGTTCCTGCTTCAGCCATCAGTGCGTTGAGCAAGGCGATCGTTTCGGGTTTTTGCTCGGCACCGACCGCCGCCAGGAACACGCCCTCGGCCCAGCGCAGCGCATTGCGGCCCACGGCGTCGGTGGCATCGAGCCTGGCACCCTGCTCGACCAGGTAGCGGATCACCGGGTTGGCCCCGCGATTGGCGGCCCCGAGCAAGGGGGTCAGCCCCATGGAATTGCTGGCGTTGACGTCGGCACCGAGCGCTACATTGAGTTTGACGGCTTCCAGCAGGGCCTCCTCCGAGACCGTGTAGGTCTGCGCCACTGTCCAGTTGACGCCGGCCGCCGCCATCAGGGCAGTCGTGCCCTCGTACGTGGTGAGATGAGGATCCGCGCCCTGCGCAAGCAGCAGGCGCAGTACCGGCAGGTCACCGGCGGCCGAGGCGCGGATGAACGGCGTCTGGCCCGTCATGTCGACCCACGACACGTCGTTCAGTGCATACAGCCATTTTTTCTCCGGAGGCCACTCCTTGGTACGGGCATTGACGTCGGCGCCGGCGGCGAGAAGGCGTTCGATGGTGGGCAAGATGCGGTCGCGGTCGATGCCATTGTCCTTGGGGTCGTCTTCGCGCTCGCTGTTCATGTCGATGTTGCGGTAATCGATGGCGGCAAACAGCGGTGTACGTCCGTAGAAATCGTCGACGTTGACGTCGGCGCCGTAGTCGAGCAGCAGGTTCGCCACCTCGAGCTGGTTGTTCAGCAGCGCCATCAGCAGCGGCGTCATGCGATTGGCTTCGCGTCTTTCGAGATCGGCGCCGTTATCGAGCAGCAGCCGCGCTTCGGCGAGCCGGCCGTCACGCGCGGCGTACAGCAAGGGGGTCATGCCGCCCTTGGCGTCATGTCGCTCGCCGCGGTGCGGCACACCGCTGCGATTGATGCCTTCGCCCTCCGACCCGCAGCCCGTGCCCTTGCAGGGCGGCAGGTAGGCGGGCGTGGGCCCCAGTCGCGTCTGCGCATCGACCTCGGCACCGTGACGAACCAACAACTCGGCGACGGCAGTCTGGCCGCCGCGTACGGCGATCATCAGCGCGGTCTGTCGGAAATCCGGGTCGCGCGCATCCACCAAGGCACCGGAGGCCAGCAGCAGGGCCACCACGTCGGCCTTGCCCGTGTGCGCGGCGGTCATGAGGATGGTCTCGCCGTTTTCCGACAGGGTGTTGGGGTCGGCCCCGGCGTCGAGCAGGCGGGCCACCACCGGTGCACTGCCGTTTTGCACCGCCAGAAACAGCGGAGAGATGCCGTTACGGTTGAGCGCCACCGGGTCAGCGCCGGCCTGCAGCAGCAGGTCGATCGCCTCGGGGCGATCCTGCAGGACGGCCCAGTGCAGGGCCGTGCTGCCATCGCCGAGCGGCGTGTTGGCATCGGCACCGCTGGCCAGCCACTGCTGCAGGTCGGCCAAGGTGCCGTGCTGCAAGGTAGCGGTGAGGGCCGCATCGGTCGCCAGCACGGGCTGCAGCGCGCCGCAGCCAAAGCAGACCACTGCGCTGCCCAGCCACCTACGCCACGGCCGCCGCTCGAACCGAATGCTCACCTGCTGCCCCTCCTGTGTTTTGGCCGCATGGTACTGGGCTTTTGCCCAGATTGCTGCCCGACGGGATTCTGGTAGATTCGCGACCACTTCGTCGACTGCGCGGCTGCCAGCGCAGCATCTTCCTGCCCCGGACCCCACCATGCTGCTGCCCTCCGCCGACCGTCTTCTTGCCCTGCTCGCCGAGCGCCTGAACCCGCGCCGTTTGCCGCTACCCCAAGGCCAGGCGGCGCGCCGGCACGGGACATCCCGGCTGGCGGGCCTGTTGCTGAGCCTCGTCGCTGCCTGCACGCTGGCGCAGCCACGCGAGTCGGTGGAGGGCGTGCACTACCAGCCACTGCCCCAGCCGGTGCCCACCGAAGCGGCAGCCGACAAGATCGAGGTGCGCGAGTTGTTCTGGTATGGCTGCCCCGAGTGCGCCACGCTCGAACCGCTGCTGACCCAATGGCGCAACGGCGTGACCGGCGATCTGGTATTCGTGCGCATGCCGGTGGTCTGGAACGATCTCATGGCCCTGCACGCCCGCCTGTTTTACACCGCCCGGGCACTGGAGGCCGAAGACAGGCTCAACCAGGCCGCCTACCGCGCCGTGGGCGAGCAGCAGAACCCGCTGCGCACGCCGGAGCAGATCAAGGCGCTCTTCCTGGCGAATGGCATCGCGGCAGACGCCTTCGAGGCTGCGTGGTCGTCGGAGGCGGTCAGCACTGCCGTGGAGGCGGCACGGGCACGCAGCGGCGACTACGGCAGCGGCAAGCTGCCTGCCGTGATCGTCAACGGGCGCTTTGCCATCACACACAACGCCAAGGTCACCGACCACGTGGAACTCAACATCGCCATCAACAACCTGATCCGCAAGCTGCGCGAACAGCGCCGCGGGGAATTCTGAGAAGCACCCTGCCGAAGACCGACCTGCCGCTCATTCCGGCGCCAGCTCGAACGCAAACAGCGCATTGCCGGGGCGACCGACGATGCAGCAGTTGCCCGACAGCACATAAAGCATCCGCCCCACCACCACCGGCCCCGAGCCGTCGAAGGAACCGCCGGCGGCCGGTACCCCGTTGACCGTGTCGAAGCGGGGATTGGTATCGAAGGTCCACAGCACCTTGCCGTCGTTGGCGCTGTAGGCCCGCAGACCACCATCCGCCGCGCCCGAAAACACCGCACCAGGCACCGCGGTCACCGCCGCCGACTGCGTGGCACGGCAGCCGAAGCCGGGACTGCACAGCAGATCCTGCGGACCGGCGGCCCAGCGCCGCTGGCCGGTGGCGAGTTCGATGCCATGGATGCCACCTGAGGCCGGATCGCTGTAGCCACCCGCCGCCGCGTAGGCAATGCCGTCTGCCACGGCCATGCCCCAGTAGCCGCCGGAGCGACTGCCGTCGTTGACGCGGTACTCCCACACGAGTTCGCCACGAGCTGCCGGATCCAGCGCGTAGACCATGCCCGATTTCTGCGGGATCACCAGCAGCTCGCGACCGTTGGCCGTGGTGGTGAGCATCGGCGAGGCGGAAAAGTCGAAGTCAGGGCCGAGCTGCTCGGGGCAGTTCGGGCTGTCGACGTTGTCGCAGCCGCCGATGAAGGCATCGCCGGGCGTCACCTGGTTCACCCAGACGATGGCGCCGCTCTCGAGATCGAGCGCAATCACGGCATCGGAGGTGGGAGGCGCCGGATCGCCGTAGGCGTTACCAGTGGCGGTGTAGAGCAAGCCACGCGCCGCGTCGATGGTGGGCGCACTCCAGATGCCGGCCCCGGACGGACCGTACAGCGGTACGCCCTCGGCGCTGACACCGCGCAGCTGTGGCTCGTCCATCGTGTAGGTCTTCCAGAGCAGCTCGCCGGTGTTGGCGTCGAGCTTGCTGACGCTGCCGCGGAAGGTACAGCAGCCATAGTTGGCGCCGGAGGAAGAGGTCTCCTCCACCACACCGGCCGCAGGTACGTAGAGGTGGCCCGCGTGCAGCGTCACCGCGCCGGTGGCGCGCACGCCGGGATGGGTTTCCACCCGAGTGGTCCACAGCGCTGCACCGCTGTCGGCGTCCACCGCGTAGACGTTGGCGCGCAGGTCCACGAAGTAGACGGCGAAGCCGGCCGAGCCGTCACTGCGGGTGATCGGCCCGACCGAGAGAGCACTGCGGATGCCGTTGCGCGGCAGGAAGGTCCAGTGCGTGCAGCCACTGCTGGCGTCGAGCGCATACAGGGCCCCGGCCTTGCTGCCCACGAACAGACGGCCCGCCACCACGGCGGGTTGGGCACGGGGCTGATCTTCGCCCGGCAGTCCATAGACCCACTTCAACCGCAGGCGCGCCACGTTGGCCCCGGTGATGGCAGAGTCGCTGACCGCTCGCGTATTGAAGCCGTCGCGACCCCAGCCGTTCCAGCCTGGCTCCGCTGCCGGGTCGCGCAGGGGCGGCGTACTGCTGCAGAGATTGCCGGACATCTCGAGCGGCACCTGCGCCACCGCCTCACCGGTGAGGTACTCCGCCACGAGACGCATCTCGGCTTCGCTGAGCCCGGAGGCCTGCATGCGCATGATGCCCTGCGACAACGCGTTATAGACCGCGTTCGGTGCGAGCTCGGCCAGCGCTGCCCGCGGCGGCGGTGGATGGGCCTGATCCTGCAGCGGGACTTCGTGGCAGGCTGCGCAGCGCGCACGGTAGAGTTCACCGGCCTGCTGCATGGCTTCCTGCGCTTCGGCCAGCGACGCCAGCCACAGCCAGGCAAGGGCCGCCCAGACACGGCGTATGCTCGGATGCATGATGTTTTTCCTCGCGGGAGACGGCCGGAAAATCCCATGGCGGCCGCTACCATTGCAAGGGGACTTTCTGCACACTTGCCGGCAGTCACACGTTCGAGCCCGTCACGATGGAAGTCACGCTGTTCCCCAATCCCCGCCGTCCCGGCATCGGCCAGCGCCCCAAACGCGAAGCACAGCGGCCGATGCTGCCGCAGCACTCGCGGCTGTGCCCGGTCCTGGAAGCAGGCAACTCGCTCGGTGCGCTGGTGTACCCACCGCTGGCCAAGAACGAGCAACTGCAGATCGGCTACGAGGGTGAAGGCGTCTACCACCTGAGCTACGCGATCAATGCCACCGGTGCCCGCTGGGACTCGCTGTTCACCGTGACCTATCGGCTGGCGGTGGGTGGCATCGGGCTGCGCACCGAGGACGTGAAGCTGTTCGTGCCAGAAACGCCGGGGTTCAAGGACACGGCCAAGGTGATGGCCCGCATGTTCATCGTGCCCGACGATATCGGCACACCGGCAGGCGCCGTGACCCTGCGCGGCGCGTTCAACTTCCAGACGCCGCCCGGCTGGGACACGGTGTACTCATCGGTGCTGAATCAGATCGAGCGACCGATTGCCCCCATGCTGGTGATCCGCGTCGAAACCGACTGGTACCCGCACGACAGTGAGTTCCGCTATGTGCTGGCCCCGGGTGAAACCATGTCGGTGTCGCACAGCCTGCCGATCGGTCAGGTGTTTTTCGTGCCGCGCGAGGAAATCAGCTTCCGCGATGGCACCGAGCAGGAAGCTGCCGCGCGTCTCGCCGCCAGCAAGCAGTTCTTCGACGAAAAGGCCCGGCACAAGAGCAAGACGCCGTATGGCCTCGACTACAGCCCCCACTACCAGCGCCAGAGCCGCGCGCAGAAAGCTGCGGCGCCCGCTGCCCTCGCCGCCGACAGCGAGGGCAGGCCGGAACCAGACGAGTCCACCGGTCCGACGGGTTGAGCGGCGCAGCCGAGTCGCTCAGGGCCCCGAGCGCGCCGGCCGGCACGGAGTGGCGCGCGTACTCAGCGGAAATCAGCGGCACCGTGCCGCTCGGGTAACTGCTGGGCCGGATCACCCCAGGTACGATTGACGCGCAGGCCACGCTGGACGGCAGGACGTGCCGCCACCGTGCGGGCCCAGCGCTGCACGTGCTGGTAGGTCTGTACCTGCAGAAACTCCTGCGCCCCGTAAGAGTCGCCGACCACCAACTGACCATACCAGGGCCAGATCGCCATGTCGGCGATGCTGTAGTCGTTGCCGGCAATGAACGGCCGCGTGGCGAGCTGGCGGTCCAGCACGTCGAGCTGCCGCTTGGTCTCGAGGGTGAAGCGGTCGATCGCATACGCGATCTTGACCGGTGCATACACGTAGAAATGGCCGAAGCCTCCACCGAGGTAGGGGGCGCTGCCCATCTGCCAGAACAGCCAGCACAGGCACTCGGCCCGCGCCGCCGGCTCGGCCGGCAGGAACTCACCGAACTTTTCCGCCAGATGCAGCAGGATGGCGCCGGACTCGAACAGCCGGATGGGCTGCGCACCGCTGCGGTCGAGCAGCGCCGGGATCTTGGAGTTCGGATTCACGGCCACGAAGTCGCTGCCGAACTGCTCGCCTTTCAGGATGTTCACAGGCCAGGCGTCGTACTCTGCTGCGGTGTGGCCTTTTTCCAGCAACTCCTCGAACAGGATGGTGACTTTTACGCCGTTGGGCGTCGCCAGCGAGTACAACTGGAATGCATGCTGCCCCACCGGCAGCATGCTGTCGTGCGTGGCGCCGGCCGTGGGGCGGTTGATACTGGCAAACGCGCCACCATTCGGCTGCTGCCACTGCCACACGCGCGGCGGCTGGTAGTCCGGTGGCTGGTTGGGTGGGGATTGGCTGGGGGGCACTGACATGCACTGTCCTCGTTCAACGACCGTACAGCCCCATCTCGCGGCCGTCGGCAAAAGTGATCTTTTCGAGCCGGATGATCTTCTGCCCGTCGCGGAATTGGTAGCCCACACCAGTGATCACGTCGCCGGTCTTGACGGTGCTTTTGGTCCAGCCCTTCGCTTCCATACGGTTGATTGCCGGGCCACCGACCTGCCAGACCTCGCGCTCGCCGGCGGCGCTGCTCACGTCGAGCGTGATCATCGGGTGCGGGTTCTGCCACTGGAAATCGGTGACGGTGCCGCGCACAGTCACCAAGGTCTGCATGTCGACCGGCCATGAGTGGTGCGCCAGCAGCGGCAGCGGGGCTGTCAGCAGCAAGGCAAGGGCCGTGATCCTGCGTGGGGTATGCATGAAAATCTCCTCTCTCGTGGGGTGGGCTGGTGGGAGCAGTGGCAGTGGTACGGTACACGCTGACGGACCCGATCGGCGAGTCCTCACGGGCAGGTGACGGAACGCGCGCCGGTGTAGACTCGGCGAGCCGCCCGGGCCAGTGACACCGGCCTTCACCGGCCATATCGGCAGCACCCGCCACCACCACGAGAGGACCGTCCCGATGCGCATCCCCAGATTTCCGCTGCTGCCCGCGCTGTGCGCGCTCTGCTGCGCGGCCCCGGAGCTGCTCGCGCAGGGAGCCTCCAGCGTTCCACGCAATCCCGCACAGACCTTTCCCGGGGAACTCGTCGTGGAACCCCCCACGCTGCAGAACCTCGGCTTCGAGTGGTTCATCGAGGGGGACAGCAACCGCAACGCCACGGTGAGCGTGGCCTTCCGCCCGCAGGGCAGCACGGCGTGGCAGGCAGCCCTGCCGCTGCTGCGGCTGGGTGGCGAGCGCATCTACGCCGAGTCACAGGTGGATGTGATCACGCCGCCGATGTTTGCCGGCAGCATTCTCGATCTGGCACCGGACACTGCCTACGACGTACGGCTCAGCCTGCAGGACCCGGACGGCGTGGCGAACAATGCCGAGCGCGTGCTGACGGTACGCACGCGCGCCGAGCCCCGACCCTGGCCCGGTGGTCGCGTGCTGCACGTCTACCCGCCCGGCTACCAGGGGGAAAAGCAGCAACCGTCCTACGAGGGTCTCATGTGCGCCTACAACAGCTGGTGCGCCGGCACCGATTGGGCCACGGCCGGCCGTCCGCGCGTGCGCCCCGGCGACACGCTGCTCGTGCATGCCGGTGTCTACCAGTACAACCGCTACGAATACACCAATAATCCGCTGGTGAACCGCACCACGCCGCTCGATGGTACCTACTACCTCACCGCCGACGGCACAGCCGAGATGCCGATTGCCATCAAGGCAGCCGGTGACGGCGACGTCATCTTCGACGGCAACGGTAACTACGCCTTGTTCAACGTGCAGGCGGCCGACTACACCTATTTCGAGGGCATCACCTTCCGCAATGCCGAGGTGGCGATTCTCGCCGGCACGCAATTCATCGCCGGCGCCAAGGGCCTCAGCGTGAAGCATTCGCGTTTCGAGCAGGTGGGCGCAGGAATATTCACCAATTTCGCCGGATCCAGCGGCTTTTACATCGCCGACAACTGGTTCTATGGCCGCAACGATCCCCAGCACCTGATCGGCTGGGCCGGCGACGCGCTCTGGAGCCGCTTCAATGGCGTGGACGGGCAGGTGTTTCCGCCGGTCATGGGTTCCTACGTGGCCGTGAAGCTCTACGGGCCCGGGCACGTGGTGGCCTACAACTACATCGCCGACTTCCACGACGGCATTAACGTGGAAACCTACGGCAACCCCGACGGCAGCGTGGCCTCGGGACCTGACATCCAGGAAGGCCCCCACTACCCGACGCGCGAATTCTGGGACCGGCGCCCGGTAGCGATCGACTTCTACAACAACTACATCACCAACAGCCACGACAATCCGATCGAGGCCGATGGCAGCATGCACAACGTGCGCATCCTCAGGAACATGCTCATCAATCATCCCTCGCACGCGTTCTGCAATCAGCCCTCGCTTGGCGGGCCGGTGTACTGGGTGCGCAATATTGCCTACAACCTGCCTGGCGGCTCCACGCGTCTCACTGGCGGCTCGGCCGGTGTGCTGTTCTACAACAACACCATCCTCGCCGAGACCGCCGGCAACACGCAGAATTCGCACTGGCGCAATAACCTCATCCTTGGCCAGAACGCGTCGGTCACGCTGACCGGCAGCGCCGATCCCGTGCTGTTCAACATCACCACCTACACCAACTACTCGTCGAGCGACTACAACGGGTTCGGGCCGATGCCAGCCGCCAGCAACAGCTTCGGCTGGAACTCGCCGCCGCGCGGCGTGTTGGCCGACCCACCCGGGCCCGGGCGCCAGCCGCTGCTCGAAACCCGCAGCTTCCCCACGCTGAGCGCCTACCAGCAGGCCACGGGTCAGGACGCGCACAGCCTGCTGCTCGGCTACGACGTCTTCGTGGATGTGCCGGGCCTCGATGCCACGGTGATCGACACCCTGCAGCGTCTCTATCAGGCCAGCGACCTCGACTTCAGCCTGACGGCGGGCGCGGCGGCCGTGGATGCCGGACTGCTGCTGCCCACGGTCACGGACGGATTCACAGGCCGTGCGCCGGATCTGGGGGCGCTCGAGCGCGGCCTGCCGGCGCCGCACTACGGCCCGCGCAGCGAGTGATCTGTGCCCGGCCCTGCATTCTCCACTGCGTCTTGCCTTTCTGAAGGAGCCCCTCTCATGAAACAGTCCCAACGCGTTCTGCCCCTGCTGCTGACGGCTCTGTTGCTGGCGCTGCCGCCAGGCAGCAGCCACGCGCAGCAGGCCATCCCGCTGCCCACGGTGCGCGGGCCGCTGCCGGTCTCGGAAGACTCACGACCGTGGCTCGCCGCCAGCCATACCCAGACCCCCATCGACCTGGCCGCGCTGGGCTGGGTGGAGGAGGAATTCCTGATCAGCGGCAGCGCATCCGTGCATGACTGGGGTAGTGACAGCGGTCTGGTGACGCTGGCAACGGCAGCCCCCTATGGCACACGCCTGCTGCTGCGGCGCCCCGCCGACCCGGCCCGCTTCAACGGTACGGTGGTGGTGGAACTGCTCAACGACGCCCGCGTCTATGATTGGGCCTTTCTGTGGGCCCTGTCGTGGCAGCACTTCGTCGACGAGGGCATGGTCTGGGTTGGTATCAGCCATACGCCGCAGGCCATCGAGGCCCTCAAGCACTTCGATGCCGAGCGCTACGCCGGGTTGGGCATGGCCAACCCGACACCCACCGAGGCCTGTGGTCAGCCTGCGGCCACCTCGCCGTTCGAAGAGGGGCTGCAGTGGGACGCCATCAGTCAGGCTGGCGCTCTGTTGAAGGCGGGCCGTGCCGGCGGTCCCTTGCAGGGATTTGCCGTGCAGCGCCTGTTCCTGACCTCACACCACGGCCAGGCGGGCACCTATGCCAACTCTCTGCATCCGCAGGCGCGTCTGGCTGACGGCAGTCCCGTCTACGACGGGTTTCTACTCGAAAGTGCCGACGCCAGCATGAGGCTGCACCGCTGTGGCAGCGCGCCGGCCGCCGGTGATGAGCGGCAGGTCGTGCGCAACGCCGGGGTGCCGGTGATCCGCATCGTACCGGAGGGTGAGGCGCTGGCAGCATCCGCCACGCGCCGGGCCGACAGCGACGATCCAGCCGATCCCTTTCGCCAGCTGGAGATTCCAGCGGTCCCGCGCATGGACCGGCTCTACTTCGAGCACCTGCCTGCCATCGCCGACCAGTTACAGGCGGGCCAGCCCGCTTCCAACGGCAAGTGGCCCTACGACTACCGCTGCGAGCCCGACATCGACCTGCTCGATCTGCCGATCAAGCGCTTCCTCGTCAACGGCGCCTTTGCCAACCTCGAGCGCTGGGCCAGCGAGGGTACGCCGCCGCCACGCGCCGAGCGCCTGCAGATCGCCGACCCTGGCACCACCGCAGCCCGCTTCGTACGCGACGAAGCGGGCAACGTGCAAGGTGGCGTCCGCCACCCCTACGTGACGGTGCCAACTGCGCGTTACGCAGGCAACTCACCGCCGCGCTGCGCCACCATAGCCAATCGGCAAGCGTTCGGCTGGGCCCGGCTGCAGCAACTCTATGGCAGTCCCGAGGCCTATGCGGCGCAGGCTGCCAAGGCGGTCGAGCAATTGGAGCAGCAGCGCTGGATCACGCCGCGCGACGCAGGACGCCTGCTGGACGCGCTGACGGCGCCCGACTGGTGACAGAGCAGTCAAGCGACGCTCTGCAAGTGAAAAAAAGCCCGGCGAATGCCGGGCTTTTTGCGATGAGGTTTGACGTGCTGCCGCCGAGGTCAGTTGAGTTCGATCGGGTCGTAATCCGGTGAGCAGACTTCGACGATGCAGATCGACTCCAGCGTGCGACCTTCCGGCGGCGGCGTCAGACCCGCTTCCAGCATCAGCTCACGCAGCACCTGCGCCGTCTCCGGGTGCGGTATCGCCGATTGCACTCCCACCCGCACCAGACCGTCTGCATAGTCGATCGGTATCCACGTATGCGCCGCCAACTCCGGGCTCCCGCGGTTGTCCGTGTTGCCAAAATCCCGGATATCCAGCTTCGCACCCGCCGCCGCCAGCAACTTCACCACCTCCGTGGCTCCCTTGTGCGCAGCACCGTGCAGCGCCACCCGCCCCGTGTCCGCCTGGAAGTTCGGATCCAGACCCAGCTCCAGCAGATACTTCACCGCCTCCACCGTCTGCGCCGTCGACCACTCGCGCGTCACCCCTTCCACCCAGCCGATCCCCGCCGCCACCGCCAGCGGCGTAACCCCCAGCGCCGTATTGATGAACGGGTCCGCACCGCGTGCCTTCAGCAGCCTCATCAGCTCCACGTCACCAGACTGCGAGGCCCGCAAAAACGCCGTCGCCCCCTCTTCGTCCAGCCACTGGTTCGTGAACACCGTCCGCGTCTCCGAACTCTCGATCATCCGCGCATTCGGGTCCGCACCCTTGTCCAGCAGCAGCGTGATGTACTCCAGCGAATCCATGTCCGCCATCCGCGTCGGGTAGTCGCCACCTTCGATGTTGCGGTTGTCCGTCGCCAGATACAGCGGCGTCCAGCCTCCCTTGTTCGCCAGATTCACGTCCGCTCCACGCTCAATCAGGAACTTGCCCATCTGGTAATTCTGGTTCTGCGTCGCCGCCAGCAACGCACTCCACCCGTAACGCGAGGTCTGGTTCACGTCGGCTCCCGCGTCGAGCAAGGCCTCGGCTGCTTCCAACGCGCCAGTGCGTGCCGCGTAGATCAGCGCTGTCAGCTCGCCGCCATCCGGCTCCGGACGACCACCACCACGCGTTCGGTCGCTGAAAAAACCGCCACCGCCCCACGTCTTGCAGATGTTCTCGATGGTCAGTTCGGCTTCGGTGGCGTTAGGCATGAGAGCGTTGGCGCCACCGAGCGTGGCCAGTTCGCGCAGCGTGGCGAGGTCGGTGGTGTTCTGGTCGCACATCACCGAGATGACCTGGAAGCGCACGGCCTTGCGGGGATCCTCGGACTGGCCAAGCGCCGCGGTACGACCATCCCTCATCACCGCCTTCGACACGGCAGCCACATCGGCACCGTGCTCCACCAGCAGGTTGATCACGGCAGCGTGGCCCTGATCGGCGGCCTGCATGAGGGCCGTGGTGCCCCGCTCGGTCTCGGCCGCATTGACGTTGGCGCCGTGCTCGATCAGTACACGTACTGCATCCACGCGGCCGGTACGGGCTGCCAGCATCAACGGCTGCCGCCCGAGCGGCAGGGCCTCGTTGGGGTCGGCACCGTGGGCCAGCAGGGCTTCGATGATCGGCGCGTCGCCGCGGTTGGCAGCCAGCCACAGCGCAGTAGAACCGTTGCGATTGGCAGTGGCCGTGTTGGCGCCAGCCTCCAGCAGCAGGTTCAGCAGGGCAACGTCACCATGATAGGCGGCCCAGTGCAGGGCGGTGGCACCATCGGACTGCCCGGCGTTGACGTCGGCACCGGTCTTCAGCAGACGCTGCACTTCGGCGTTGTCGTGGCGCATGGCCGCAGTGGCAAGGTCGGACTGGGCCGAACCCAGCGCAGGCAGCAGTAGCAGGAGGGCCAGTGCGGCGGAACGGATCGCAACAGGTGTCATGGGCATTCGCCTCACGTAAGGGCAACGGTTCAGTTATTCACCACGCAGCGCGCAGTGCGGAGCCGGTCCGGCGGCTCACTGGATCTTCATGGGATCGTAATCGACCGAGCAGACATCCACGATGCAGATCGACTCCAGCGTGCGACCTTCCGGCGGCGGCGTCAGACCCGCTTCCAGCATCAGCTCACGCAGCACCTGCGCCGTCTCCGGGTGCGGTATCGCCGATTGCACTCCCACCCGCACCAGACCGTCTGCATAGTCGATCGGTATCCACGTATGCGCCGCCAACTCCGGGCTCCCGCGGTTGTCCGTGTTGCCAAAATCCCGGATATCCAGCTTCGCACCCGCCGCCGCCAGCAACTTCACCACCTCCGTGGCTCCCTTGTGCGCAGCACCGTGCAGCGCCACCCGCCCCGTGTCCGCCTGGAAGTTCGGATCCAGACCCAGCTCCAGCAGATACTTCACCGCCTCCACCGTCTGCGCCGTCGACCACTCGCGCGTCACCCCTTCCACCCAGCCGATCCCCGCCGCCACCGCCAGCGGCGTAACCCCCAGCGCCGTATTGATGAACGGGTCCGCACCGCGTGCCTTCAGCAGCCTCATCAGCTCCACGTCACCAGACTGCGAGGCCCGCAAAAACGCCGTCGCCCCCTCTTCGTCCAGCCACTGGTTCGTGAACACCGTCCGCGTCTCCGAACTCTCGATCATCCGCGCATTCGGGTCCGCACCCTTGTCCAGCAGCAGCGTGATGTACTCCAGCGAATCCATGTCCGCCATCCGCGTCGGGTAGTCGCCACCTTCGATGTTGCGGTTGTCCGTCGCCAGATACAGCGGCGTCCAGCCTCCCTTGTTCGCCAGATTCACGTCCGCTCCACGCTCAATCAGGAACTTGCCCATCTGGTAATTCTGGTTCTGCGTCGCCGCCAGCAACGCACTCCACCCGTAACGCGAGGTCTGGTTCACGTCGGCTCCCGCGTCGAGCAATACCCGGGCCACGTCAATGGCACTGGAGCGGGCCGCGTAAATGAGCGCGGTGAGAGCTCCGCCATCGGGCTCACGCGGACCACGGCCACCGAAGTCGTTGCCGCCGGCACCGGCACCGCGACCGGCACTGCCGGTCGTCACCGCCACGGCGAAGCCGAGACCGCCACGCGCGAATTTGCTGCAGATGTTCTCGCGCGAGAAATCGCCGGAGGCAACCAGCGCGGCCAGCACGTCGTCCCCTTCACCCTCTTCCACCAGCTTGCGCATGAGGGGCAGGTTGGGTTCGGGCTGTTCGCAGTGCGACAGGATGGTCTGACGACGCACCGCGATGCGAGGATCGTCGGAATTACCGAGTGCTGCAGTGCGCCCATCGCGGCGCACGGGCTTGGAGAGGGCATCGATCTTGGCGCCGCGCTCGATCAGAAGCTGGGCCACAGCGGCGTGGCCTTGGTCTGCAGCCTGCATCAGGGCCGTGGTGCCACGCTCGTCTTCTGCTGCGTTGGGGTCGGCGCCATGGTCCAGCAGCACTTGCACGGCCCGAACCACGCCGGAGCGAGCCGCCAGCATCAGCGGACGCCGGCCAAGTGGCAACGCTTCATTGGGGTCGCCGCCATGGGCGAGCAGCGCTTCCAGCACCGCCGCTTCGCCACGGCTGGCAGCCAACCACATCGCCGTGGAGCCATTGCGATTGGCGGCCGCAGCGTCGGCCCCAGCCTTCAGTAGCGCGCTCGCCAGCTCGGCATCACCATGGTAGGCCGCCCACTGCAGGGCAGTCGCCCCGTCGGACTGACCGCCGTTCACATCCGCGCCCGCCTTCAGGAGGCGCTGCACCTCTGCGCTGTCACGCCGCATGGCGGCATCGGCCACGTCGGACTGCGCGGCCACCAGACTAGAGGACACCAGCATCACTGCCAGCGCGATACTTCTCATTCCCAACATAAGGCTGCTTCGACTCAGGGCTTGCGCTACACCAGTTTGTCCAGACGCCCGGTACTGTCTCCGAAGGTATCGCGCTCGATACCGAACTGATCCAGCAGACTAAGCAGGAGGTTGCCGGTAGGCACGCTCTTGGTCGGGTAGGCCAAGTGCCGATTGGTAGGCATCCTGCCATTGTTGCGGCCGATCAGGATGTGCGGCACATCGTAGTGCAGATGCTGGTTCGGATTGCCCATGTTGCTGCCGTAGAGCAGCAGCGAATGGTCGAGCAAACTGCCGTCGCCATCTTCGGTCTTGGCCAGCTTGTCGACGAAGTAGGCCAGCATCTTCACGTGATACTGGTTGATCTTGGAGAACTCGTCGATGCGGGACGGATCCTCGCCATGGTGCGATCCGCCGTGGAAACCCAGCGTGGGGGCATCGCTTTCCGGGTAGACGCGGCCGGTGAGATCACGGGCGAACAGCATGGTACCGACGCGGGTGATGTCAGCCTGGTAGGCTAGCGCCTGGAGGTCGAACATCAGTTTGATGTGATCATCGAACGACTGCGGAATGCCCGGCGGAACATCGAAATTCTCCGGTGCAGCCGTGGTGGCACCGGCGGCAATCTGCAGGCGCCGTTCGATCTCGCGGACGTTGTCGGTGAAGGAGTCCAGACGTACCCGGTCCGGTACGCTGATCTCGCGACGCATGCCGGAGATCTTGTCGTTAATGGAGTCGAGGATGCTCTGGTTGCGCTCCCGGCGAGCCACACGCTGCTCCGGCGTACTGCCGCTGCCGAACATGCGCTCGAACACGACCTGCGGGTTTAGTTCCATCGGCAGCGGCGTGGTAGGTGAAGCCCAGGCAATGGTGTTGGTGTAAACGCAGCTGTAACCCTCACCGCAGTTGCTGGAACCCGAGCCCGGATCCTCGACGGAAATTTCCAGCGAGGGCAGCAGGGTCTCCTGACCATACTTGGCGGCAATGATCTGGTCGATGGTGGTACCGGCGTAGACGTCCGCCCCAGCCGTCTTCTTGGGCTTCTCGGCGCCCAGGAAGGCTGCGGCCACCCAGTGGTCGGCACCGGTCTCGCCCGGAGGAGGCTCAGCAGACGTCGAGTGCAGACCGGTGAGAATGTTGAGGTGGCTGCGGTAAGGCTCCAAGGGGCGCCAAATGAAGGGCAACTCGGCAGCCAGCGCACCTTCCTGCTTGGGCACCCAGTAGCCGGGGGCGGCACCGTGCGGCACGAAACCACCCCAGAAACGCGGCGGCGGCACGGCAGCGGTTTGCGCCAGCGCGGTGGCTGCCGGAATCATCGCATCCAGCAGCGGAAGGCCGAGCGCCACGCCAGCTCCGCGCAGCAGTGCGCGACGACCAATATGCTTCTTGGTGATAAACATGGCTTCACTCCTCTCTCATGGCGACATCTGCAGTCTTCATGTTCATCATGAAGACCGGACTTTCGACGACTTGCATCACGATCGATGAAAACTTGTAGTCATGCTCCGCGGCTTCCCGCGTGATGGCGCGCACCAACGGCATATCCTGATATTCGATGCCGCGGCCAGTCGCGTAGGTCAGCAGTTTCTCGACGACCACTTCGGCAAACATATCCTTCTTGCGCACCGTGAGATCACGCAGACTCGTAATGCCGGACAACTCGGTGCCGTCAGTGATCGTGCCGTGCGGGTCGATGGGATTGCCGGAATCGAGCAGTCGCCACTGACCGGTGGCATCGAAATTCTCCATCGCAAAACCCATCGGCTCGAACATCTTGTGACAGGTGGAGCAGGTGGGATTGGTGCGATGCGCCTCGAGACGGGCCCGCAGCGTGGTGGGTTTCTCGCCGGGCTTTTGGTCGACGTTGGTTTCCACGCCGGGCGGCGGATCGGGCGGACTGACTCCGAAGAAGGTTTCGAGGAACCATTTGCCACGCTTGACCGGCGACGTACGCGCCGCTTCCGAAGTAATGGTCAGCAGCGCCCCCTTGCCCAGCAGGCCCCGGCGAACATCGTGCTCGGCATCGAGGCTGACGCGACGGAACTGCGGGCCGTAGACGTTGGGAATGCCGTAGTGCTTGGCAAGACGCTCGTTGAGGAAGGTGTAGTCGGCCGTGAGCAGGTCCAGCACGCTGCGGTCTTCTTCGATGATGGAAGCGAAGAACATTTCGATCTCGCGTCGGAAGGCCTCACGCAAGGTGCTGTCGAAGTTCGGGAACAAGTCGACGACCGGCTCGCTGGCGCTGATGCCACGCACGTTCAGCCACTGCCCGGTGAAATTTTCCACCAGCGCCTGCGAACGTGGATCGGCGATCATGCGCTCGACCTGACCCTTGAGCACTTCTGGATCGTGCAGCTTTTCCTCGGCACCGAGCCTGATGAGCTCTTCGTCGGGAATGCTGCTCCACAGGAAGAACGACAGACGCGAGGCCAGTTCAAGGTCGCTGATGCGGTAGGGTTCGCCCGGCGCCACGTCGGCAGGCTCGATTTCAGATCGGTAAATAAACTCCGGGTCGGCCAGTACACGTTGCAAGGCCGCCTCGATACCGGCATCGAAGTTACCGCCGGCTTCCCGACCATTGCGGAAGAAGGCCAGCAACACGTCAAGATCGTTCTGGCTGACCGGCCGGCGGAAGGCCTTGGTGGTAAGCGTCGTGATGATCTGTCGCGCACAGGCTGCTTCTTCGGCCGCTGCCTGCGGGTAGCACTCGAAGACCTTGGCACGGCTCGGCGTGGCAGTGGGCTGCTGTCCGTTGAAGGGCCCTTCGATGAAGACCTGGCCTACGTGGGGGTAGAAGGTATAGCCGGAGATGGCGCCCGGCGAATTCATGGTGCGCACGAACGATTTGTTGAGTCCGGTATCGGGCAGATCGCTGGTAGCGATGAAGGTCACGCCAATCTTGTGGAAGCCGGCCTTGATGGGAATGGCGGGCGTCTTGCCCCCGTTGCCTTCGGTGTTACCGATCTCGCCGTCCCAGTCGTAGAGGTAAACACGCTCGCCGTCCACCGTGACTTCCAGTTTTTCTCCGGTGACATTGCCTAGCACGCGAGTGAAGTAACCGGTCATGCCCTTGACCGTGAAAATGTATTCGCCGTCGGCCGGGAACTCATGCTCGATCAGCATGCCGCCGCGCGTACCGAAGGGCAGGCCTTCGACGTACTCATTCTGCGACGTGTCGTGCGGGGCGTCGAACACCGCCAGTGTCGGCGCGGTTTCGGTTCCGATGGCCAGGCGCGCGATGTCGCCGGCAGCGCCGAGATAGGCTTCCATGAGCGCCGGCGACGTAGTGAGCGTGCCCGCCATGTTGTCGAAGCCGAAGCTGGAATCGTCGGACGGCAGGAACTTGGTGGCGTCTACATTGAGGCCTAGCAGATCGCGCACGGCATTGCTGTACTCCGTGCGATTCAGACGGTGCAGACCGGGGGCCGGCAGGTGCAGTCCGGCGACGGAGGCCTGTGAATCGATGCCGTGCTCCAGGCTTTCGACCAGTTTGTCCATGGTGGCGAAGTCGGGACGTGGCTCGCCGACGGGTGGCATCATGCCGGCGCGCAGGCGCTTGACCACCTTCTCCCCCACTTCCGCATTCTCGGCAACGTTGTGGGCACCGAAGCCCTCCAGGCTGATGCCGCCGGAGAAATCATCAAAGTTGTGGCACTTGGTGCAGTACTCCTCGACGAGGGCTCCGCTGTCCACTTCGGCTTCTTGGGCAGCCATGGCCCAGTGCGAAGCGGCGGCGGCCGCAATGGCGGCTGCCAGCGCGAGTTTGCCGACTCGGGTGTGCGGCTTGAGTGTGCTGTTACGGCCCATAAAGCTCCTGCCTTGTCTCGATTGTCTCGGTTTTCTCGGTTACGTCAGCTGATGTCGCGCTTTTCGATCTTTCAGATTTCTGCGATCTTCTCGTAAAGTTTTTCGGATGTTCGGGTACTTCGATTCGGGTCTCGGCTGGCTCGTCGGCTGAATGGCTGAATGGCTGAATGGCTGGATGGCTGAGATGTCAGTGATGAGCTGAAAACGTCGAATTCTGAAGTGATTGCGGTCTGGTTGCGATACACGTCTCTTGGTACGGAACGAGGACCGGAAAATCCCAACGTCAGTTCCATTTTCGTGACTCCGTCCCACCCGGTACGGCTTGCCGGAAGCATAGACCGATGGTTTCCGCCAATGCCAGCATCCGTTAGGCTGTTTCATGATTTTTACCGTTTTTGCGCGAAAACAGCGCGGTGCCGCGCAAAGTCGTGACAAAGGTGCTGTGCTGCAGGATTTGTCCACACTTGCCAGAGGGAAAAACATGTCATCCAAAGAACGTCGAACAGTGCCACCCGCCGCCATCGAACTGTATAACCAGTACGTGCACGGTGAAATCAGTCGCCGCGCCTTCCTGCACCGCGTCCAGCAGTTCGCTGCGGCGGGCCTGAGCGCCAGCGCCCTCGTCGCGGCCCTGACACCGGACTATGCGCACGGCCAGCAGATCGCGCGTGACGACGAGCGCATCCGGGCAAGCTACGTCACGCTGCCCTCCCCGCAGGGCCATGGCTTCATTCGAGGCTATCTGGTGCGTCCATTCAGTGCCGACAGCCGCTCGGCAGAACCCGCCAAGCTGCCCGGCATCCTGGTGATCCACGAAAACCGGGGTCTCAACCCGCATACCGAAGACGTCGCCCGACGGCTGGCGCTGGCCAACTTCATGGCCTTTGCGCCGGACGTTCTGACATCGGTGGGCGGCTACCCCGGCGACGATTATCAGGGCGGACAGTTGTTCAGCGGCCTCGACGCCAACAAGCGCTTCGAGGACTTGGTGGCCGCCGCCCTCTGGTTGAAGGGTCGTGAGGACTGCAGCGGCAAGATTGGCGCAACCGGCTTCTGCTACGGCGGCGGCGTTTCCAATCAATTGGCGGTGAGGCTCGGTGCGGATCTGGCGGCAGCGGTACCGTTCTACGGCGCTGCGGTACCCGATGCCGACGCGGCAAAGATCAAGGCGGCCATTCTGGTCCAGCACGGCGCACTGGACACTCGCCTGGTGGAGGCTTGGCCCGCTTTCGATCGGGCACTGTCGGCCGCCGGCGTACCGCACGAGGGACACCTCTACCCGAATGCCGTGCACGGCTTCTTCAACGATGCCACCCCGGAACGCTACAACGAGGCTGCAGCTACCGAGGCGTGGACCCGCATGGTGGACTGGTTCAATCGCTACGTGCGGGGCTGAACCAGCGGCCCGGCAGTTAGCGACGTGGCGGGGCCCGGCGGCAGATGAGCAGACAGCCCGCTGGGCCTTACTGGGCTCCGGTACCGGAGCTGGCCCAGAGGGTTTCGCCGGTCTCGGTGCGCTTCACCGAGGAGCCATTGGCGGTGTTGGTGCCATTGCGGGCGCCATAGCCAGTGACAGTCAGCTTATCGCCAGGTTTGACGTTCTTGGGGGAAAGACCGGTACGCACCAGAGCGTTCACACCCAGGAATTCCACGGCCCACTCCTGCGGCGCGCCTTGGGCGTCCACCACTTCCAGATGCAACCAGGCATGCGGGTTGGTCCACTCGAAGCTCTTGACGCTACCCACCAGCGTGACGGGTTTGCCGACATCGAATTCGGCGGAAAAGGAATGGTGTGCCGAGACGGTGGTCGCGGCGGCCAGGGCCAACAACGTGGCACTGAGGGACAGGACTTTGGGCATTGGCGACCTCCGGGCCGAAGTGGCCTTGGTTCTTGTTGTAATGTGTGCCCGGTATAGTACGGCCCTGGCACCGAATCAGTACACCACCAAAAACCACAAGCCAGCGAGGGGACTCATGAAAAAGAACATCATCACGGCATTGTTTCTGTTGGCCGGTCCGTGCGCAGAGGCCCAATGGTTCGACTGGCTGACACCCAGCGCACCGCGCGGCGCCGAAGGACGGATCGACGCGGCCGCGCCGGCACCGAAAACTGCCGATGGCCGGCCCGACATGTCGGGCGTATGGGTACCCACCGAAGCTACGGGCACCCTGTTCGACAGCAGCAAAATCCAGCCCTGGGCCCTTGCCGTGATGGCTGAGCACGAAAAGAACTTCTACACCAATGATCCGCGTTTCCACTGCATGCCGTCCGGACCCGGTGCCTATCCCGCTGGCAACTCGACGGGCGGCTTCCGCCGGCTGGTACAGCACGACGACTTTATTGCCATCCTCAACCCCGATATGACCTATCGCCAGGTGTACATGGACGGCAGGCCGCTGGAGGCCGAGCCTTTGCTGCCCACCTGGATGGGCTACTCCACCGGGCACTGGGACGGTGATGTGCTGGTCATCGAAAGCAATGGCTACAACGACCAGACCTGGCTGACGCGGGAAGGCCTGCCCCACACCGATCAACTGCGCATCACCGAGCGCTATACCCGCGAGGACTTCGGCCATATCACGCTGGACGTGACCTACGAGGATCCCGGCACGTTCACCGAAACGGTGCAGGCGAGCATCAGCCTGGTCAACCAGCCGGACAATGGCATGCTGGAAACCATCTGCAACGAATCGGTCACGGGGCAGCAGCATTACAGCGGTGAAATTTCCCAGGCCGAGAGCGAGTTGGTCAGGGTGCCGCTCGCAACGCTGGAAAAGTATGTCGGCACCTACAAGGGCGCATGGCTCGGGCGCCCGATCACCGTCGTGGTCTCTGTCGAAGACGGCGCGCTGCGACTGAGTCGCTCGCCGCGCTATTCCGATACCGGCGGCAACACGGACACGGCGGACTATCGATTGGTGGCACAGAGCGATACGGCATTCGACTGCACCTGCGGTCTTGGTTTCGTCTTCACGCTGGGCGCCGATGGTCGGGCCAGCGAGGTGTCGGAAGTGCACGTATCCGGCGCCTGGCCCTTCAAGCGCAGCGACTGAGCAATGATCTGGCAGCGGGCACCTGCCGGTGCCCGCCCCCCGTCACTTGCTGTGGGCCGGCGGCACGTGGCGATCCACCACGAACGCCGCGGTCGACACCAGCACGGCGCCGACGCACAGCACCGTGAAGAACGGTAGCGCGCTGCCTTCGCCGAGGTCCAGCAACCAGCCGCCAAGACCACTCGAAGCAATGGCGCCGATGCGGCCCATGAAGATGCCGAAGCCGATGCCCGCCGAGCGGCAGGAAGATGGGTAGCCGTGGGTCATGATGGCGTAGTTGCTCGCCACGCCGCCGCTGAAGATCGCCGCTGCCAGTCCGATGAGCGCAACAACCACCATCCGCTCGGAATCCGAGGGCAGCGCGGGCAGCGTTTCCACTTTCCACGCCAGCACCAGCAGCGTGAAGAACAGGGAGATGCTGATCAGCAATACCATCAATTTCGATCCGTAGCGCTGGATCAGCAGGCCCACAGCGATCGAGGCCGCGATGGACGTCAGTCCGGCAATGGACACGGCGTAGGATGCCTGCTCGAAACTGAAGCCCCGCGCGGTGAGCATGGTGGTGGTCCAGTTGAGGATGCCATAGGCGATCATCGCCACCGAGGTGAACGTGATGCTGATACCGATGTTCATGCGCAGGTTGCTGCGATCCAGCACACCGACGGACCCAGCGGCCGTGTCGGTCGCGTGCCGTTCCGGCTCCAGCTCGTAGGGCTGACTGGTGATGCGCTTCAGCGATTTCTGGGCCTCGGCCGTCTTGCCGCGGGCCAGCAGAAACGAGGGGCTGTCGCGCAGGAACAGGATCACGAGCAGCAGGCAGAGCACCAGGGTACCGATCCCGAATACCACGAAGGACCCCCGCCAGCCGTACAGGTCCACCACGGTCGGTGCCAGCGCTGCAGCCACCAATCCACCGGCCGGTGTGCCCACCGAGATGGTGGTGACACCCACCGAGCGCCAGCGCTCGGGCAACCATTCACCGGCCAGCGCGATGGCATTCGAATAGGCCGCGCCGAAGCCGACACCACCGAGCAGGCGCCAGAACGCCATCTGCCAGACGTCGTTGGCGAGACTGGCCGCCACCGTGCCGAGCGAAAACACCGCGGCAGCCAGCGCGAGCGACCAGCGTCGACCGACGCGGTCACCAAGCCAGCCACCGGACCAGGAGCCGATGCCGAAGCCGACCAGCGCCGCACTCATGGCAATGCCGAAGGTACCGCGATCCACGCCGAATTCAGGGATGACGATGGGTGCCACGATGCCTAGCAACTGCGCATCCATGCCGTCGGCGACCAGCACGATCATGCAGATCGAAAACGCCAGCACCTGAAACGGGTGCAGCGGCAGGTTGTTCATGAGTTGGCTGAAGGTCGTTTTCATAGGATTTTTTCTAGTTGTTGTGGGGAAACGAAATCGGGCGCAGTTTCAGCAGAGCCGCCCGGGCGCTGGATGCTGTGCGGGCGCACCCGCCTGAATCCGCTGCGCGGCTGCGCCGTCTCGGGGGCGGCGCAGCCGCGGACACGTCAGGGCACAGCCGTCATTCCGCCGCGAAGCAGTAGAGCAGGCCTGCACCGCCGACACTGATCAGATTTTCCTGCGTACAGCCCGGGGTGCCGTGGGAAGAATTCCACGGCGAGCCCGGCACCTGGAATGAGTAACGATCAGCATGTCCCACCCATGCGCTGCCGGTGGTGCTGCTCGTCCAGTTGTTGCAGGTCCTGTCTTCGCCGGCAGGATAGGCGGTGCCATCCATGCGGGAGCCGGTCAGCACGTCATGCTCGGTGGTGTCCGGTGTACCGTCGATGCGCGACGAAAAACGGTTGCCGTTCTCGTCGAGCGTGTGCTCGTAATTGAAGTTGCTGTTGTCGAAATGCAGGCTCTCGAGGTTGGTCGCCATCACGACGCCTTTGGCGTTGGCCCACGGGCCGTTGCCAATGCGATCACGGGCGTTGACGGCGTTGGGCCCCTGCGTGCTGAGATAGGCCCGCCAGGTGCGCGCGCCCTTGCCGACCGCGGTCGCCAGCGCCTGGCAATGGGCGTCAGCACCCGCCAGCCCGCCGAGGTCACCCCCCTTGCCGAGGCCTTTGCTGGTAATGAAGAAGCTCATTTCCGGGGGAGGCGCATTGGCGTCAGGCTGGGCGGCCGTCGCGAGTCCTGCAGAAAACATTCCCGCTGCCATGGCGGCAGCAAGTGACAGTGCTTTTTTTGATGACATGGTTTCCCCCCGTAGTCGTTATGGACAGCGTCTGCATGATTGCGGAATCGCGCGACCCGCACAAGTCGCCGCGGGGCAAGGCCGGCTGAGTTTTCCCGGAGCGAAGCCACTCTGTTACCTGCGCAGCGATAGGTAAATATCCTTGCCTTTTCTGGGCCGCGCACGCAGAATGCCGACCATTACCGCGTTGCTACGCGGCCAGTACACCCTGAGTCTCCCCCCGTTTAGCCCCGCGTCGCAACAGAGTGTCCGGTCGGCCCAGCCGACCTGCAGCGCCCGGCACCGTGAATCGATGAAGATACCGCCAAGGCTTTTGCCACTGCTCGAAGACGGCCTGATCGATGCCGTGATCTGCCAGCTGATGAGCGGCAAGGAAGCTCAGGTCTACATCGTGGACTGTGGCGGCCAGCGCCGCTGCGCCAAGGTGTTCAAGGAAGCCCACCAACGCAGCTTTCGGCAAGCGGTCCAGTACCAGGAAGGCCGTGGCGAACGCAGCAGCCGGCGCGGTCGTGCGATGGCAAAGAAAACCCGTTACGGCCAGCAGGAGCAGGAAGCCGCCTGGCTGAATGCCGAAGTGCAGGCGCTGCGGAAACTCGCGGCGGCCGGGGTGCGGGTGCCGGAGCCTCTCAGTTTCGTGGACGGCGTGTTGTTGATGGAACTGGTCACGGATGTCGACGGCCTCTCAGCGCCGCGTCTCGGTGATCTCGATCTGACAGCCGAGCGGGCTTTGGTCCTGCATGGACAGGTCATCAAGGAAGTGGTCCGTATGCTTTGTACGGGCCTGGTACACGGCGACCTGTCGCCGTTCAACGTGCTGGTGGATGCCAATGGCCCGGTCATCATCGACCTGCCGCAGGCCGTCGACGCAGCAGGCAACAACAGCGCGCGCATGCTGTTCGAGCGGGATGTTGCCAATATGCGCGAGTTTTTCGGCCGCTTCGCCCCGGAGTTACTGGAAACCGACTACGCCAACGAAATCTGGGCACTGTACGAAACCGGCGATTTGCACGAGGACAGCGAATTGACCGGGCGCTTCGAAGCAGACACGACCGTTGCCGATCTGGCACAACTGTTCGCCGTCATCGAAGCCGCCAAGCAGGAAGAAGCCGAGCGAGTGGCACGCGCCGCAGAATCGCTCGATTGAGCATCGTCGGCCCCGTCCTTGGGCGCGATGCAAACACATCACAGGAAACTCATGTCATTCAATGAACTGGGCCTCAGCGCATCGCTGCTGCAGGCCGTGCACGACACCGGCTATACCACCCCAACCCCCATCCAGCAGCGCGCCATCCCCGCCATCCTGACCGGTCAGGATGTCATGGCCGCCGCCCAGACCGGCACCGGCAAGACGGCCGGTTTCACACTGCCACTGCTGCAGCGGCTCGCCGGAAAACCTCCCGCTTCCAACCAGCAGATCCGGGCGCTGGTACTGACCCCGACCCGCGAGCTGGCAGCCCAGGTGCAGGAAAGCATCGTGGTGTACGGCAAGCATGAAAAGCTGCGCACGGTCGTGGTCTTCGGCGGTGTCGGTATCAATCCGCAGATCGATGCCTTGCAGCGTGGCTGCGACATTCTCGTGGCCACACCGGGCCGTCTGCTCGACCTCTACCAGCAAAAAATCGTGGGGTTCAGCGCACTGGAGATCCTGGTGCTCGACGAAGCCGATCGCATGCTCGACATGGGCTTCATCCGCGACATCCGCAAGATCCTGCAACTGCTGCCCAAGCAGCGGCAAAATCTGCTGTTCTCCGCTACTTTTTCGGACGATATCCGCGCCCTCGCCAAGACCATCTGCCACAGCCCGCTCGAAATCGACGTGGCGCCGCGCAATTCCACGGTGGAGACGGTAGAGCAGCAGGTTTACGAGGTGCAGAAGGACAAGAAACTGCCCCTGCTCGGCAAGCTGCTGCTGGAAACACGCGAACAGGTTCTGGTGTTCAGCAGGACCAAGCACGGCGCCAACGCGCTCGTGAAGAAGCTGGCCGGTTTTGGCGTGGATGCCGCGGCCATCCACGGCAACAAGAGCCAGAATCAGCGCACCAAGGCACTCGACGACTTCAAGAACAATCGCGTGCAGGTGCTGGTAGCGACAGACATCGCCGCCCGCGGACTGGACATCGATCTGTTGGCAATGGTGGTGAACTACGATCTGCCGCAGGTGCCAGAGGACTACGTACACCGCATTGGCCGCACCGGCCGCGCCGGTGCGAGCGGGCTGGCTGTGTCGCTGGTATGCGACGAAGACAGTGACCAGCTGCGCGCCATCGAACGCCTGATCCGGCGCAAGATCAACCGCATGAGCTTCGATGCCCAGAGTCTGCCAGTACCCAAGGCAGTACCGGAACCGGCTCGACCGTCCGAGCAGTCGACCAAGGGGCAGCAGGGACGCCAGCGTCCTGCCCGCCCGCGCCATCCCGGCGGGCAGCGCTCGGCACCGGCCTATCCACGCCAGGACAGCGCCGGGCAGCGCCCGGCGCAGCAGCCGCCACGGCAGCACTCCTCACGCCAACCGGACCTCCGGCAGCACGGCGCCGGTTTCGGAGCCTCGGCGTCCGGCTTGCCCCAGTCGGGCGGTCGGAGCCAGCAGGGCGTCGGCGGCGGCCACGGGGGACGTCGACGCGGTCGTGGTCACGGCGGGGGCCGGCCACAGATGGGTGGTTCAGCCAACCCCGGCAATGAACTGCGGCAGGGGCCGGCGCCGGGCAATCGGGCGCCACGACCGCAAGCGGCAGTCGAGCAGCAGCCGAAGCGACCGGTGTCCGGCAACCGCGAAGGTGCCAGCTTCGGGTTGCCCGCCAAGGCCGCCAGTGACAGCCTGTGGCGCTCGCTCGGTGACCGACTGCGGCAGGGCAAGCTGTTCCGGCGCTGAGCGCCGGAACAGCT
>DAIRDB010000034.1:0-37582 GCA_036796405.1 Gammaproteobacteria bacterium
CTGTGCAGGCCGGGTGCGGGCTTCCAGCGTACGCCAATCCTCGCCCACGACGGGTGGAGGCAGATCAGCGGCGAGCGCCGCAGACGCCACCAGCGTGCCGCTCAAAATCGCAAAGAAATAATTGAAAAAGTTTTTGCCGACCTGCGCAGAGGCCGTAGCGGCAAGCCGCGTGTTGCGGACTCCAAAGCACGTGATCAAGCTACCCTCCCTGCACTGTCAGCAATTTCAGTGGAGAGGCTACGGACGCAGGCCGCGCACAGCATGACTGCTCGCGCGCACCGCTGAATATCGCATCCCGCGTGGCCTCTGGCGGAGGTCCAAGCGCGTGCTCCCCTGAACGATTCGGAGGCGCTGCATGATTTCCTGCCTCGCCATTTGTCGGTCGACTCGCGCATCGGCAGGCAGCGCTCTTGAGTTGCAAAAAAAACTACTTGAAGCAGAATCATAAGTAAACTACAGGTCTGTTTATGTATGTCATAGGCGCAAACTTATGAAATTTCGCTTCAACGACATCCAGAATTTTCTGGTCACGGCCACGCACAAGACGCTGATGCAGGCCGCCAGCCAGCTCGAAATCAGCCAGCCGGCGTTATCGGAGAGCCTGCGCCGCCTCGAGGACGATCTCGGCCACGTACTGTTTTACCGCTCGCGCTCCGGCGTGGAGCTCACGCCGAGCGGCAAGGTGTTCCTGCCCAAAGCCCAGACGCTGGCCGACGCCTACAACGGGCTCAACATCGTGGTCGGCAAGGACAACCTCTTCGGGGACCGTGTGATCTCCATCGGCGCCAACCCCACCGTTGCCCAGTACTCCATCCCCAACGCGCTGGCCTTTCTCAAGGCAAACGCACCGGACTACCGCATCGAACTGATCCATGAAACCTCCCGCAAAGTGCAGGAGGGTGTGCATAGGGGCAAGATCGACGTCGGTCTGGTGGTCAATCCAATGGATGTATCCAGCCTCGTCATCTCGCACATCGAATTCGACATCGTCGGGGTGTGGAGCTCCGGCAAGAACACGGATCCCGATACCCTGATCTGCAACCCGGAGCTTCTGCAGACCCAGGAAATCATCAAGGCCTGGCGCGACAAACCACGCAAGCTCATTTCCACCAGCAGCCTCGAGCTCATCTGCCAGATGGTGAACCGCGGCATCGGACTGGGCATCCTGCCCAATCGCGCCGTGAAGATTTCCGGTCTCAAGCTGCAGCATCAGTCCTCGTTGCCGACTTACCGCGACCAGATAAGCCTGGTGCACCGTCCGGAGTTCGGCAGGCACGAATCGGAGCGGCTGGTGATCGAGGCGCTGCGGCGCTCAGTCGGCGACGACTGAGCGGTCTTCAGCGGGCCCGCTTCAGGAAGGCCACCACCGCAGCAAGATCGACGCCGGCCGGCAGTGCTCTGGCCAGCTGGGCCATCTGCGCTGCCGCGGGTCCGCCGTCGGCGCCACGTCCACCATCGACGTAGGCCTGCCAGGCGGCTTGCAGGTACCAGTCGTTCAGGCGATTCAGTGCCGGCGCTGCCATGGCCACGTTGCCCTCCCCGTCGGCACCGTGGCAGCTGGCGCAGTGCTGTGCCCAGGCCAGCTTTCCCCGCTCCAGGGTGGCGGCATCCGCGACGGCGGCGCCTTCATCTACCGAGCCGGGCAGCAGCGAGAGCAAGGCGCGCACGCGTGGCAGCTCCGACTCGGGCAACTGGCGGGCCGCCGCCTGCATGTCCATGGCGGCGGCATAGCCCCGGCGGGACCCACTGCGATAGGCCGCCAGCGCTGTCTGCAGGTACCAGTCCTCGATACCGATCAACGAAGGAGCTCCCACCGAAGGATTGCCCTGCGCCTCATACCCATGACACACGAGGCAATACACCAGATCCTCCAGCACGGCAGCGTCGTCTGCGGCCTGCGCGGGTCTGGCCAGCCACACCCCGACAAGTAAAGCGACAAAAACCAGCTTCATGCGGCCTCCACTTCCCTGGCATCGAGATCCCGCAGGGCAGCGAGCGCCGACAGCACCGAGGCCTCCAGCCACCCCCCGTAGTTCGCGACCTGATCTCCGATGAGATAGTGCCGGCCAAAAGGCGCACGCAGCGCCGCTGCGGTGCCGGGATCAGAACCGGTGGCCGTACAACCGAGCATGTGATTCATGCGGTGCCAGGCCACACTCACCCCACTCTCGAAATAGCTGCGGTAGCCGGGATGCAGTTTCTCGCCCTGCTGCAGAGCCCGCTCGATACGCTCCTCCGCGGTTAGGTTGACCCAGCGATCATTGATTTCGCCCGACAGGATGTAGGCACCGACCAGTACGCCCTTGCGGCCTCCGAAGCCGCCTGACGGATACATGATCTGGGTGATGTCCTGTCCGGTCCACGAAATGCCCCCATAGATACCTTCCGCTTCCCAGAAACGCTCACGCATCTGCAACCCGAGACGGCTGAGCTTGCCACGCGGTCGCCCCGCCAACAGGCGCCGGTAGTCGGCCGAGAAATTGTTGTCGACACCGAGCAGCAACTGCGCCGGGATGGCACTGAGGCAGTAGTCGGCCCGCGTGCGGCGCAATTCGCCCCGTTCACGGTAGTGCACCTCGACGCCCTCGGGCTGCACGTCGATCCCGACTACCACCGAATGCAGCCGCGGCTTGCTGCGCAAGCGTGCCGTGACGGCGGTCACGATGCGGTCCATGCCACCGACCGGCTGCAGTACGGCAGACTGCAGGCTCGACTCGGCGAAATGCATGCCCATGCGCCAGAAATCCGCCTTGAGCAGGTCCTTGAGCGCCGTCGTGTCGCGAAGCACACCCGGAGCGACCAGCCCACCGCTGGAATAACCGGAGCGAGTAGAACCCCGGTAGCGATCCTCGGCACCGAGATCGCCATAGCTGCGCAGGAACTGCCGCAGAAGATCGCGGTCAGACTCCCCGAGTTCTGCATCGAGCCAGGCATCATCGAGACCCTTCTGGGTGAGTTCGGCCATGAAGCCACGCGCATCGGCGATGTACTGCTTTTGCCTCATGCGCTGCCCGCCGTTGAACGCGTCGAACTGTAGCCAGGCAGCCGGATTCAGGTTGACCGACGTTTCTAGCGAGACTCCCAGACGCTGGCAGTAGCCCAGCACCGTGGCGTGCTCGTGCGGAATGCGCGAGGGCCCGGCATTGAAATACAGCGTCGGATCGTCGTCGAAGCGGCAGACCTGGCGATTGCCGATCTCATCGACGATGTCGCCACTGCGCAGTGTCATGCAGCGCCCGCCGGCACGATGCGATGCCTCGAGTATTTCGCAGACATAGCCCGCCTGCTCCAACTCGAACGCGGCCATCAGAGAGGAGATGCCAGCACCCAGCAGCAGCACCTTGCGCTGCGGCCGCGCCGGTCGCAACGTGACCGTTTGCGCAGTCGCCGAGTGGGGCATGGCACCGAGTGCAGCGAGAAGGCCGGCCACGCCGGCAGAGCCGGACAGTGCGCCGGCGGAACTGAGCAGTTGTCGTCGCGTGATCATGGCTTGAAGCTTCCGGTGACGGTACAGCGGGCACTGCGTGCATGCATCCAACGTCTTAGAGGACAGTGGGCTGCACGAGGACCTGCCTCTCCGCGTGATTGCACGGGCTATCCAGGGTCGGAGTCAAGCATGAGCGCTAGGAAAACAAATCGTGGCCGGATATGATGAATTTCAGTAAGTGCCAGAGCCCGATGCATGCTGCGCCGCAATCGAGTAAAAGACCTGAAAAAGCTAAGCCGCACAGCAACATGCGTCAAAAGAGCCGGGACTGTCATCAGTGATTTCCTATGACTCCCCAAGGCAAAAACCGATTAAAAAATTTGTGCGGCTCGAGGGCCGAAAGGCAACAGGAAACCAGGATGACCATGACTTGCGTCTGTCTCGCTGCGGTGCCAGTGCGGCAGCCCCTGCGGAGCGCACTCGGGGCTGGCCACGAGTGACCCATGACCTTCGTTGCTGATCTCGACTTTGCGCCGTGGCGCCTCAGCGGTGTGGTGTACGGTACCCTGCTCAATGACCCGCAGGCGCTTGCCCTGCTGGGACAACAGTGCAACCAGCCGCCCTACAAAGCGCCGCCGCAAGCTCCTGTGCTTTACCTCAAGCCGCGCAATACGTTGGCCGGCGAGGGGTCGGTCATCCTCGCACCGAACCCGACGACCCCTGTGCGCATCGGCGCCAGTCTCGGCATCATCATCGGTGCGACGGCCTGTCGTGTGCCGGAAGCGGCTGCGCTGGAAGTGGTGGCGGGCTATGCAGTCGTGAATGATGTTTGCCTGCCCCACGACAATTTCTATCGCCCTTCGCTGCGTTTCAACGCGCGGGATGGTTTCTGCCCCATCGGCCCCCGTCGCCGCGCTGCCGACGTGCCGGATCCTGACGCACTGCAGGTACGGACCTTCGTCGACGACGTGCAGGTGCACGACACCTCAACCGCAGGACTGCGTCGCCCGCTGCGCCGGCTCATCGCCGACGTCACGGAGTTCATGACCCTGCAGGCCGGCGACCTGTTGCTGCTCGGAGTCCGGGCCGGTGCGCCGCTGGTGCTGCCATCGGCGAGCCGTACGCGCGTGGAGATCGCCGGTATCGGCACGCTGACCAACCGCCTCGGAGTCGAGGAGTGCGCTGCATGACACGTGTCGCCCGTGTGGCACATGCCGGGGCCATCCATACCGCCCACCCCCATACCGATGGCGTGCAACTGGCCGATGGACGCGTGCTTGCCGAGACCGCCGTTACCTGGCTGCCGCCCTTCGAAGCCGGCACCATCATCGCCTTGGGACTCAATTACGCGGACCACGTGAAGGAACTGGCGCGGGAGCTGACGCTGAGCGCCAAGGATGAGCCGCTGGTTTTCCTGAAGGGCCCCGGCACACTGCTGGGTCACCGTGGCTGCACACGGCGGCCCGCCGACGTGACATTCATGCATTACGAGTGCGAACTGGCCGTGGTGATCGGTCGCCCCGCGCGCAAGGTAAAGGCGGCAAGGGCGCTCGACCATGTCGCGGGGTATACGGTCTGCAACGATTATGCATTCCGTGACTACCTCGAAAACTGGTACCGACCCAATCTCCGCGTAAAAAACCGCGATAGCGCCACGGCACTGGGGCCATGGCTGGTCAGCCCTGATGAGATCGCAGACCCTCAGGCGTTGGAACTCGCCACCTACGTCAACGGACAGCGTCTGCAGCAGGGCAACACCTCACACATGATCAACGACATCGCCACCCTGATCGAATACCTGAGCGACTTCATGACCCTGCTGCCCGGCGACGTGATACTCACCGGTACGCCGGACGGCGTCGTCAACGTCAATCCCGGCGACGAAGTGGTCTGCGAGATTGCCGGCGTCGGTCGCCTGCACAATACCGTGGTCGACGACGCCACGTTCCGGTTACACGAGCATAGGTATGGCAACAAGGGAGCAGTTGCATGATCCACCACCTGATCGACGGCAAGGCAGTGACCAGCGAGCGCCGTTTCGAGACGATAAACCCGGCTACCCAGGAAGTGCTGGCGGAAGTCGCTGCCGGCGGTGCCGCAGAAGTGGCTGCTGCCGTGGCCGCCGCCAAGGCAGCCTTTCCGGACTGGTCGCGGCGCCCGGCCACTGAGCGGGCCACGCTGCTGCGCAAGCTGGCGGCATTGATCACCCGTGAGGTGCCGACCTTGGCCGAGATGGAAACGCGCGACACAGGTCAACCGATCGCGCAGACGGGCAAGCAACTGGTGCCACGCTCGGCCGACAACTTCACCTACTTCGCCGAAATGTGTACGCGGGTGGATGGTCACACCTATCCCACGCCAACCCACCTCAACTACACGCTTTTCCACCCGGTTGGGGTCTGCGCGCTGATCTCTCCCTGGAATGTGCCCTTCATGACTGCCACCTGGAAGGTGGCGCCCGCCCTCGCTTTCGGCAACACGGCAGTACTGAAAATGAGCGAACTGTCGCCGCTCACGGCAGCACGGCTTGGCGAACTCGTGCTGGAGGCCGGCATTCCACCCGGTGTTCTGAACCTCGTGCATGGCTATGGCGTGGAAGCCGGCGAGCCGCTGGTGAAGCATCCCGACGTGAGAGCTGTCTCCTTCACGGGATCGACGGCAACCGGCAATCGCATCGTGCAAGCCGCCGGTCTCAAGAAGTTCAGCATGGAGCTGGGGGGCAAGAGTCCCTTCGTGATCTTCGACGATGCGGATTTCGAGCGGGCGCTGGACGCGGCTGTCTTCATGATTTTTTCCAACAACGGCGAGCGCTGCACCGCGGGTTCCCGCATCCTCGTGCAGCGCGGTATCTATGCGGCGTTCGTCGAGCGCTTCACCGAGCGCGCCCGCCGCATCCGTGTCGGTGACCCCTTGGATCCGGAAACCATCATCGGCCCCATGATCAGTCCACAACATCTCGCCAAGGTGCGCAGTTACATCGAACTCGGCAGCAAGGAGGGTGCCACACGCTTGTGCGGCGGCGTCGACCGCCCCTCCTACGCCCCGGCGCTGGCGCCGGCGCTGCAGAAGGGCAACTTCGTATGGCCCACCGTGTTTGCCGACGTCGACAACCGCATGCGCATCGCCCAGGACGAAATTTTCGGGCCTGTAGCCTGTCTGATTCCCTTTGGCACCGAGGCCGAAGCCATCAGTCTGGCCAACGATACCCAGTATGGTCTTTCCAGCTACGTCTGGAGTGAGAATCTCGGCAAGGCCCACCGCGTGGCAGCCGCCATCGAGGCCGGCATGTGCTTCGTGAACAGCCAGAACGTGCGTGACCTGCGTCAACCCTTCGGAGGCACCAAGTCCTCCGGAACCGGCCGCGAGGGAGGCACGTGGAGCTACGAGATCTTCCTCGAACCGAAAAACGTGGCCGTGTCGCTCGGTAGCCACCACATACCCCACTGGGGCGTTTGAACCTGACTCTGGATTTGGCTATGGGCAAGCTGGCACTGGTAGGCAAGATCACCCACGTTCCGTCAATGTACCTCAGCGAGCTGGACGGCCCGCGCAAGGGCTCGCGTGATGCCGCCATCGAAGGTCACCGGGAGATAAGCCGGCGCTGCCGCCAACTGGGCGTGGATACCATCGTGGTGTTCGACACGCACTGGCTGGTGAACTCCAATTACCACATCAATTGCGCGCCGCATTTTTCCGGCGTCTACACCAGCAACGAACTGCCGCATTTCATCAGCAACATGGCCTACGAGATTCCGGGCAACCCCGCTCTCGGCAAATTGCTCGGGCGCTTCTGCACCGAGATGGGCGTGGAAACGCTGGCCCATGACGCCACCACGCTGGCACCGGAATACGGCACGCTGGTACCGATGCGTTACATGAACGAAGACCTGCATTTCAAGGCGATCTCGGTGTCGGCGCTGTGTACCGTGCACTACCTCAACGACAGTGCGCGTCTCGGCTGGGCGATGCGACGGGCCATCGAGGAGGAGTACGACGGCACGGTCGCCTTCCTTGCCAGCGGTTCGCTCAGCCATCGCTTTGCGCAGAACGGCATGGCACCTGACTACAGCTTCCGCATCTGGAGTCCTTTCCTCGAGACGATGGACAACGAGGTCATCGAGATGTGGAAGCGCGGCGACTGGCGGACTTTCTGCGACATGCTGCCGGAGTATGCTTCCAAGGGCCATGGCGAAGGTTTCATGCACGACACGGCCATGATGCTGGGCGCACTGGGCTGGTCGGAGTACGCTGGCAAAGCCGAAATCGTCACGCCATACTTTGGTTCGTCCGGCACCGGACAGATCAATGCCTTGTTTCCCGTACTGCCGGTGCAAGGCTCGGCCATTCCGGCGCCGGAAGCGGCTGCCGCAAGGCCGTTCAAGGCCTTCCCGCGCCTGTAAGGAGGAAGTCTACGGTGCCGCATCTCGTTGTCCTTTACTCCGGCAATCTCGATAAAGTCGTCGACATGTCCGGTCTTTGCCGGAAACTGGCCGATGCCCTCATCAGCATCCGCGACGAAGCCGACAAGCAGGTGTTCCCCACGGGTGGCTTGCGTGTACTGGCTTACCCGGCGCCGCACTATGCCCTGGCAGATGGCGGGGCTGCTGGCCTCGCAGCCGGTGTGGGTGACGACTATGGCTTCGTCTATCTCAACCTCCGCATGGGGCGTGGCCGCAGTGCCGAGGTCAAGCGCGTGACCGGTGAGAGCCTCAGGGCCGTTGCGCTGCAGCAACTCGAGACCCTGCTGGCCGGCAAGCCAGTCGGCATCACCTTGCAGATCGACGAGGGCCAGGAAGTCTTCGATGCCAAGATCAGCTCCCTGCATCCGCTCTTCAAAGACCGCTGAGAAAAACGCCGAATACACGCTGAAAGGAACGCTGCCATGCTCCCACCAGATCTCATCAAGGAACTCGCGCAGCAGTTGTACACAGCGCGCAAGCAGCGCAGCCAGTTGCGGCATTTTTCGCGTCTGCATCCCGGCATGGACATCGAGGATGGCTACGCCATCCAGCGCGCCTGGGTTCAGCTCGAGCTCGCCGATGGCCGCCGCATCCGCGGTCGCAAGATCGGGCTCACCTCGCGTGCCATGCAGATTTCCAGCCAGATCACCGAGCCCGACTACGCCCCCTTGATGGACGACATGTTCTTCGAGAGTGGATCGGACATCCCGATCGAGCGCTTCATCGCACCGCGCGTGGAAGTGGAGCTGGCCTTCATCCTCGGCCGGCCGCTAAGGGGTCCCGGCATCACCCTGTTCGACGTGCTGTCCGCCACCGAATTCGTGACCCCGGCGCTGGAGATCATCGACGCGCGCATCGAGCAGTTCGATCGGGAGACCAAGGCGCCACGCAAGGTCTTCGATACCATTTCGGACTTCGCCGCCAACGCCGGCATCGTCACCGGTGGCAGCCCCGTGCGGCCTCTGGACGTGGACCTGCGCTGGTGCGGCGCCCTGCTGCACAAGAACGGGGTGATCGAGGAGAGCGGTCTGGCAGCTGCGGTACTCAACCACCCGGCCAACGGCGTAGCCTGGCTTGCCAACAAGATCGCGCCGTACGGCGAGCACCTGAACGCCGGCGATGTGGTGCTGGCCGGCTCGTTCACCCGCCCGGTCAATTGCGTGCGTGGCGACAACATCCACGCCGACTACGGTCGGCTCGGCAGCATCACGTTCCGCTTCGTCTGAGGTCCCCATGCAGTTGCCGGTCAATCACTTCAAGCAGGCGCTCAAGGCCGGGCAAACCCAGATCGGTCTCTGGCTCGGACTCGCCGACGGCTATGCCGCAGAGGTGGTCGCCTGCTGCGGCTTCGACTGGCTGCTGATCGACGGCGAGCATGCCCCGAACGATCTGCGCCGCGTGCTGGCGCAGCTGCAGACACTGGCCGCCTATCCCGTACAGCCGGTGGTACGGCCGGTGGAAGGGTCTGTCACGCTCATCAAGCAGTATCTGGATCTCGGCGCGCAAACCCTGCTGATTCCCATGGTGGACAGCGGCGCACAGGCCGAACATCTGGTAGCCGCCTGTCGCTATCCTCCCCGCGGTATTCGGGGTGTGGGCAGCGCACTGGCACGGGCGGCGCGCTGGAACCGCATCGGCGATTACCTCTCAGCGGTCGAGCGAGAACTCTGCCTGCTGTTGCAGGTGGAAACGGTGGAAGGTCTGCGCAATCTTGCAGACATCGTGGCGGTGGATGGCGTCGACGGCGTGTTTTTCGGACCCGCCGACCTGGCGGCCTCCATGGGTCACCTCGGTGCTCCGTCGACACCGGTCGTGCAGGACGCCCTGCTGGCTGGCATTCGTCAGGTACGGGCCGCTGGCAAGGCGGCAGGCATCCTCAGTGCCGACCGCGCGTTCGCCCGGCGCTGTCTGGAAGCCGGCGCCAACTTCGTTGCCGTCGGCGTCGACACGACGCTGCTCGCCTCCGCTGCCACCGACCTCGCGAAAGCCTTCAAGGGTGGCGCCGGCTCTGCCGGTGGCTCCGGGACCGTCTACTGAGCAACCTCGCCATGACACTGACTGACACGAGCCTGCTACGCCAGCAGGCCTGGCTGGAAGGACGCTGGAGTGCTGCGGATGACGGCGCCACGATGGCAGTGCACAACCCGGCCACCGGGGTGCTGTTGGCGACCGTGCCGTCGCTCGGTGCAGGTGAAACACGCCGCGCCATCAGCGCCGCCGACAGCGCGCAGCGGGCCTGGCGGCTTCTTACCGGCGAACAGCGTGGCCAACTGCTACGACGCTGGTTCGAACTGTTGATGGCCGCCCAGGAGGACCTGGCGCTGATCATGACGAGCGAGCAGGGCAAGCCGCTGGCGGAAGCACGGGGCGAGATCGCCTATGCGGCGTCCTACGTGGAGTGGTTTGCCGAAGAGGCACGTCGCAGCTATGGCACGCTGATCCCCTCGCCCTGGCCCGACAAGCGCCTGCTGGTCAGCAAGGAGCCCGTCGGCGTGTGTGCCGCCATTACGCCGTGGAACTTCCCCGCCGCCATGATCACCCGCAAGGTGGCGCCAGCACTGGCTGCCGGTTGCAGCATGCTGGTGAAGCCGGCGGCGCAGACTCCGTTGACTGCGCTGGCGATGGCTGTGCTCGCCGAGCGGGCCGGAGTGCCGGGCGGCGTGCTGCAGGTACTGACCGGGCCGGCACGGGTCATCGGGGCCGAACTGACTGCCGACCTGCGCGTACGCAAGTTGTCGTTTACGGGCAGCACGGAGGTGGGGCGCGTGCTCGCCGCCCAGTGTGCACCCAGCCTCAAGAAACTGTCGCTGGAACTCGGCGGCAATGCCCCGTTCATCGTTTTCGACGATGCCGATCTCGATGCCGCCGTTGCCGGACTGATGACAGCCAAGTTCCGCAACACGGGGCAGACCTGCGTGTGTGCCAATCGCGTGCTGGTGCAGGATGGCGTGTTCGAGGCCTTCGCGGCAAAACTCGCCGCCGCCCTCGGGGACCTGCGCAGTGGCAATGGCCTCGAGCCCGGTGTCAATCAGGGACCCCTGATCGATGCGTCTGCCCTTGCCAAGGTGGAAGCACTGGTGGCCGATGCCGTGGCACGAGGCGCCACGTTGCTGGCTGGTGGCCACCGCCACCCGCTCGGTGGCACCTGGTACGAGCCCACGCTGCTCGGCGACGTGGACTACCGGGCCCGGATTGCCAGCGAGGAAGTATTCGGCCCAGTGGCACCGCTGTTCCGCTTTGCAAGCGAAGCCGAGGCGGTGGCGCGAGCCAATGCCACCGAGTTTGGCCTCGCTGCCTACGTGTACAGCCGCGACCACGCCCGCCTCTGGCGCGTGTCGGAAGCCCTCGAGTACGGCATGGTCGGCATCAACACCGGTCTGATCAGCACGGCCGTGGCCCCCTTTGGCGGCATCAAGCAATCCGGGATGGGGCGCGAGGGCTCCTTCCTCGGCATGGACGACTACCAGGTCACCAAGTACACCTGCCACGGCGGTCTGACCACGCTGCCGTCAGCCGCAGGCTGAATCCGTCCAGGCGCTGCAGGGCCTGGGCTTCCATCGACACTACGCCGGAGTATGCCGACATGGCCCATGTGCGCCCCCTCGAGACCCACGAAATCGCCGACACCCCGCTGCTCGACATGATGGCGCACTACGCCCGGACGCGCGGCTTCGTGCCGAACAGCATCCGCACCATGGCGCGGCGCCCGGAGATTGCCAAACGCTTCGGCGCACTCAATCAGGCAGTGCTCTACGAAGGCAGCGTACCGAGCGACCTGAAGATGCTGATCGCCTTGGTGAGCAGTGTGGGTGCCGGCTGCCGCTATTGCCAATCGCACATGGCAAATCTGTCGAGCATCTACCAGGTGAGTGATGAGAAGATCGCTGCCGTCTGGGACTTCGAGACGAGTTCGCTGTTCGATGACGGCGAACGCGCAGCCCTGCGGCTGGCCTTCCACGCCGGGCAGCTGCCGAACGAGGCCAGCGCCGACGACTTTGCGGCACTGGCGCGTCACTACGACGAAGGCCAGATCGTGGAGATCGTGGCCGCCATTGCCCTGTTCGGTTTTCTCAACCGCTGGAATGACACCATGGCAACGACCGTGGAAGCGCTGCCGCGCCGCGTGGCAGAGCGGGCGCTGACGGCAAGGGGTTGGGAACCAGGCAAACATGAACCGGCGTGAAAGCCGCTGCAGCCAGCCGGCTGCGCTTCGCCACCCTACCGGTACGACACCGACTGCAGGAGTAACGCATGTCCGATGACACCAGACCCTGGCCCCAGGCGGGCCGCGAACGCATGATCCTGCCCTCGCCGATCGGGCGCATCGGCACCGGTGCGCACGACCCGGAGGCCGAGCTCGTGGCCAGCATGGACGACCAGCATGTGTTCATGATGGGTGACAATCCCGCCCTGCCACGCATGCCGGAAAAGCCCACGCTGCTGGACTTCTACCGTTATCGCTTCGGCGCAATCACCGTTCGCCATCTGCTCGGTGCAGCCAAGCGTGCGCTCGACGACGGCCGCAGCGACCACGTGGTGATGGCCTGTCTGCTGCACGATATTTCCAACGGCTGTCTGCTGCGACCCGACCACGGTTATTGGGGAGCCCAACTGGTAGCACCCTATGTGGATCCGGAAGTGGCATGGGCCATCAAGTACCATCAGGCACTGCGCTACGTTCCCGACGCGGCAGTAGGCTACCGCTACCCCGAGAGTTATCACCGGTTCTTCGGACCGGACTATCAGGTGCCTGCCTATCTGCAGCGGGATGCCGAGTATGCCAGGAACCACCCGTGGTACATGACGGCACGCCTAGTCACGCTCTACGACATCTATTTCTTCGACGACACGGCGCAGGAAGTGAACCCGGACTTTTTCGAAGCGCTGGTGGCGCGCAACTTCCGCCAACCAGCCGAAGGGCTCGGACATGACGACTCACCGAGTTCGCACATGTGGCGCACCATGATCTGGCCGAACAACTTCCTGTGACGGACGCGCCCGCGCAATTGCGGGCCGTGGTCAGGGCACGCGAGCCGCGCGGATTTCCACCTCGACCAGCCAGTTGGGGTTCACGAGCGCGGCGGCCTGCACGAAGGTGCGGACTGGCTTGTTGGGATTTTCCGCTGTACCGAAGAACTGCAGATACCCACGATTGAAGCCTTCGAAATCCAGCGTGCCGTCCTTGTTGGCGACAGCAAACACGCGGACCTGCACGATGTCGGCCAGCGACCAGCCCTGCTGCTCGAGCGTGGCCTTGAACTTGGTGAAGATGTCGACGGCCTGCTCTTCCATGTTGCCCCAACTGCCGTCGGCCTTGGCCGACGCGCCTGCGCCGCTCACGTACAGCTGCTCGGCATTGGCCGGAATCTTGATGGTGGTGTAGAACAGCCGGGCCTCACCCTGCCGGTCGATCGCTTCGGCGGCCTGCACTGGCGCCAGCATACCGACCCCAAGTGCGGCCGCTGCTAGCCACCGGGCCAGGGGGCGGGCGAGCGCCCGCGCCGGATTTACTGCGGATACGGTGATCGTTGTCGAAAACATGCCGTGGCTCCTCTTCAGCGCGTGGTTGACTGCAGGGGATGTTGCCACCGGTATTCCGGCGACACCAGCCTCACCCCTGACCGTAGCCGAAAGCCGCCACCCGTCGCTGATGTGCAGGCAGATCGGCCAGCCATAGCAAGGCGATGGCGAGCAGCAGCAGACCACCGATGACGAGGAAAACCTGCGCATAAGCCAACAGGCCCTGCAATTCGCTCAGCAGCTTCGGTCCCAGCGAGCGGCCGAGATTGACCCAGGCCATGTACAGCGAGAACTGTGTTGCGGCGACCTTCAGCCAGCAGAGCCGCATGTGGGCGGCGATGAAGCAGACGAAGGCGCCCTGATAGAAAAACGCCTGTGCAAAGACCACACCAAGCAGGAACAGCGGCGAGCTCCAGCTGCCCTGCAGCAAACCGACCAGCAGGGCCAGTGCGGCGTAAAGCAGCAGAAAAACGGCGTAGAACAGCCGGATGCCGCGCCGGTCGATGTAGACCCCAACGGCGAGTCCGCTCACGCCAGCCAACAGCGTAGCAACCGAGGTCCAGCTGGAATACGCGGTACTGGCGTAGCCGAGCTGCTGCACCACCACGATCGGTGCCAGCGTCAGCCACAGGGCATGGGCCATCAGGAACACGAAGGTACCCCCCATGAGCAGCAGACTAGCCGGTAGCAGGATGACCTTGGCGAGGTTGCGACCGATTTCACCCAGACTGTCGACCTTCAGTGCCAGCGAGCGTGGTGTGGCCGCACCCGCTGTCCAGGGCAGCAGTTTTTCTCCCGGTCGCTCCCGCACCAGCACGCTCCACAGCGTGATGAGGCCGAAGCCGACGATGAGCAGGCCACCCACACCGACCAGACCGTAGGACTTCAGCAGGAAGGCGCAGAGCAACGTGGCGCCGGCATTGCCCAGCACCTGACCGAGTGCCATGAAGCCGTTTGCGCGACCCTGCTCCTCCACCGGCAGTACATCCATGGCCATACCATCCACGGCAACATCCTGCATGGCAGCGAAGGCCATCAGCAGAAAACACAGCCCGGTGAGCAGCGTGGCGTCGTCGAGTGCCAGCGGCAGCAGCACGAAGGCCAGACCCATCAGCAGCAGCGCCAACTGGGCGAAAATCACCCAAGGCCGCCGCCGACCGAGCGACAACCAGGAGTAGCGATCCATCAGCGGACCGGCCAGCAGTTTGAAGCTCCACGGCAGCTGCGAGATGGCCACGAACGAGGCGATGGCTGCCACGCCCCAGTCGCGCTCGGCGAGGAAGGCTGGCAGCGCGATCACCACCAGACCGAAGGGCAGCCCCTGGGCCAGATAGAACACGAGAAACGAGAAGAAGCGCAGCGGGCGGCTTTCGGTGAGGATCAGCGTCATGGTGTTGTTATCGTTGGGGTTGACGGTCGGAACCGCGGGAAGAATAACAGGGAAGCCGGCAGCGTCCACTGTGGCACCGCCACTGCGCACCTTGAATCTCGGTATGACCTGCGTCTAAGGTGGAGGGCAGCGCGCAGCGACGAACACGGGGGCTTGGCATGTGCAACGAACACGGGAGCGCCAAGAGGGTTACTGTCGGCACTAAAGGTACGCTCATTCGCGACTGCGCGGCCGGCCGGCGAGGGTTGCCTCTGCTGCTGATACTGCTCGGGGGAGTTGCGACGACGGCACAGGCGCAGTCGGTTACCGTGCTCACGAGCGGTGAGGATGCCCGCCACTGCTCGCTGGCGGCCAGGCTGAACGGCGCGCTGGTACCAAGTCCCACGGAGCTGGCTTACTGCGACCGCGCCATCGACGGACTTTCCCTCAACCGCCGTGATCGTGCCGGCACACTGGTGAATCGCGGCATCCTGCTGACGGCGGCTGGCCGCTTCCAGCAGGCCCTCGACGACTACAACGAAGCCCTGCAGTTACTGCCTGAATTGCCGCAGGCCTTCAACGGCAAGGGCAACCTGTACTTTCTGGCCGAGCGCTACGACGAGGCGCTCGCCGCCTACCGGCGCGCACTCGAGCTCGATCTGCAGGAGCGCCACATTGCCTTCTACAACCTCGGTCTCACCTACGACCAGTTGCAGGATGCGGGCGCGGCGCGGCGCAGCTATGAAGAGGCCGCGGAGGCTGCACCGGACTGGCCTCTACCACGCGAAAAACTCGCCGCGCGCGGCGACCCCGCGGACACACCGCGCTAGGGTGCCGGGACCAGCACATCCACATAGACCAGCTTGTGATCCGACGACGGTAGCCCGGCATAGAGGGCAGGCTTGTTGAACTGACCGACCAGGTCAAACGCGTCACCGCTGCTGTTGTCATCCCCGGGATCTGCATCGACCGGCCAGAACACGCCGGCAGCGGTCAGCGTGAGTGTTGCCGATGGCAGTACGTAGTCGACACGTTGATTGCCCGGAGAACTGTCGTTGAAGTCGGCGGTGTCGAACTTTGGATCACTGACGTGGGAGGCAGAGGCGCTGCCGTTGTTGTTCGGATCGCGGGCGGCGGCACTGCCACCGGCGCTTGCCGGCGTGATGGTCACGTTCACCAGAGGATGCTGCAGCAGTTGGCCGATGGCGTTGGGCCCGTTGCCAGGCTGGCCCGGAGCGCTGCAGGCGACCCTCAGACTGTCGCCATCGCAGAGATCGGCGTTGTAGTCCCCGGCGATCACGAAGTGTGCTCCGGTCGGCAGCCCCCCGCTGCCGCCCTGGTCATCGTAGGGGTACGCCGCGCCGGCGATGTAATCACTCCAGAAGCGGATCTCGTCATGGTTGCGCTTGCCGTTGCGGTCCTCCGCGCCGTCGAACACGGGAGGCGTGGGGTGTGCCATCAGGAAATGCACCTGCTGACCACCGATGTCCAGCGTGACGTCGACATGATTCTTCGATGACAGACGCAGGACTGTACTGGCCCCGGCCGGAAAGAAGCGCGCCAGATTGTTGCTGCCCGGGGCCGGGTCGTTGGTGAGCAGGTTGCCCGGCATGTCGCTCCAGAGAAAATTCTGGAAGCTGCGCACGGCCACGATGGGGTAGCGGGAATACAGGGTGAAACCATACTGGCCGGGAAAGTTGCCGAACCCGAAGGCATCATTGGCGCCATCGAGCCTGCCATCGGCGTCGAGATCGAGCCCGCTGGGGATGCCGGTATTGGTGGGGGGCGTGTAGCGATGGGCGTAGTTCAGCGGCGCCGCAAAGCCGCGCCGGGCAGCACCCTGCGGCTTCGCCAGATAGTTGTCCTGGAACAGCGCTGCTGCCCTGCTCGAGTAACCGAGGGGCGCCGGCGTACTCGTTGAACCGGGGACACCCTCCGCATCGAAATCGAACTCGTTGATCAACAGCACATCGGGCGACGTGCGCTGAATGATTTCGGCGACATTGGCCACCTGCTGGCGGCGTCGGCCCTGGGCGTCCTGTGCGTTGGCGCTGACGGGTTCGGCCAGATCAGCCAGCAATTGCCCCTCGGCGTCGCGGTTGAGGGAAGCATTGAAGGTGGCAAAACGCACGGTGGTTTGCGCCATGGCCGCTGGCACCACGCAGGCAGCCAGCAGTCCACCCAAGCGGGCCCTGCGGCCTCGGGACAACCAGCGAGCGAGGTGAAGGAGTGTCGTGAGCGGCATGAGCAAGCTCCGTGAGCCGGCCGCGTGGCCGGGATTCCTGCGGTGCCGGCATGATACAGCCCGGGCAGCCTGCGGCTACAATCGCCGGGCCAACCAACTCACGAGGGTCTGCCATGAAACATTCCACACGACGTCGCGGCTGGGGTCACCTTGCCGGGCTGCTGGCCCTGCTGGGCCTCTGTGCCCTGCAACCATCGCTCGCCGACGGCACGCTCACCGAGATCAAGGTGCACGGCAAGTCACTGGAAGGCAACCTCGCCGGGGAAAGTGCCGACCGCAGCGTGTTCGTCTACCTGCCACCGAGCTACGCCAGCTCACCGGACCGACGCTACCCGGTGGTGTACTTCCTGCACGGCTACGCGGTGGGCGCGTCGGTGTACGCCAACGCCGTGCTGAAACTGCCGGCGTCGGCGGATGCCGCCATCGCCAACGGCGCCGCAGAGGCCATCGTGGTTCTGCCCGACGCCTTTACCCGCTATGGCGGCAGCATGTATTCCAAGTCACCCACCATCGGTGACTGGGAGATGTTCATCGCCCACGATCTGGTGGACTACATCGACGCCAACTACCGCACGCTGGCGCGACGGGACAGCCGGGGACTGTCCGGGCACTCGATGGGGGGCTACGGTACCTTGCGCGTGGCCATGCGCCACCCCGAGCAATTTGCGGCACTCTATGCCATGAGTTCCTGCTGCCTGCTGAATACGGCACCTGCCGCGGAGGCCGTAGCGCGCGAAACGGCGCGACTGGAGGCGGGCATCGAAGCCTACAAGTCCGGCACCTTCGAAAATGTGATGGCGGCCCAGGCCGCCGCCTGGGCGCCAAACCCGCAGAAGGCGCCCCTGTTCTTCGACCTGCCGTTCGAAGACGGCGTCGCGCAACCCGTGGTGCAAGCCAAGTGGACCGCCAATTCCCAGTTGGTGCTGGTCGACCAGTTCGTGCCGGAACTGCAGTCGTTCAAGGCGCTGGCCATCGACGTGGGCGACAAGGACGGCCTCGTCGCCACCAATACCCAACTGCACGAGGCGCTGGACAGGCTGGGCGTTGCCCACTCCTGGGTGGTCTACGACGGCGACCACGGCAACCGCATCGGCCAGCGCTTCATCGACGATCTGCTGCCGTTCTTCAGCTCCCTGCTGCTTGCCGAGTAGTCGGACGCGCACTGGAGGCCTGCTGCTCAGGGAGCGGCAGGACGCTCCATGCCGGGCAGCGCGAAGTTGTCTTCGTAGATGCAGTTGGCTTCGCGCACATCGGTACGCAGCACACGGTCGCGGAACTTCACGTGCTTCCACTCACCCACCCAGTATTCGGGATCGGTGAAAGTGTATTCGCTGACCATGGTATTGCCGTCGTTGATCAGGCTGATGCGCTCGACGATCTTGAGCTGCTCTCCGCTCGGGACGCCCGCCTGGATCAGGTGGTTTTCGCCGATGAACCCGCTGGTCTCGATCACGAGCGTATCGCCCTCCCAATGCCCGAGCGACTCCCCTTGCCAGTTGCGATCGACCGCAGCGCCGGACAGGGGTTCACGGCCGTCGAGGAAGATGACGCGGTAGTCGTTGTTGAGGCGTGACACCATGAAGATCGCGGTCGGGTACTGCAGCATCATCAGCGAGCCATAACGGGTCATGTAGCGCGGCATGCCCGGGGGATAGCAGAGTGCCGTCGGATCGCCAAAGCGCTCGCCCCGCTCCGACGCCTCCAGATACGCCTGATGATAGGCCTTGCCCTTGGCGGTGAGCTCCGGCATGGGTTTGAACTCGAAAGAACCGTAGTTGGCGCGATACTCGTCTTCGCCGCGGAACTGCCAGAGTCCGGTCAGGTCGAAGGGGGCGGCCGGCCTTGGCTTGGCGAGGTTGTCGGGGTCGAGGGCGCCCGGGATGTCGGCACCCGGGGTTTCGCCGGGGCCCAGCCCCTGGGAGACGATCGGCAATTGGGACGGGCGCGTCTTCTGCTCGCGCTGCTGCCAGGTTTCTCCGGCCGGCGGTGGAACGTACTCCATCAGCGCCGGGTACACGAGCGCTACTTCCGTCTCGGCCGGCTCCATGTTGTAGGCCCGGCCGTCGGCACCGATCAACCCGAGCACCAGCCCCCCGGGCTGCCCGGACTTGAGCGGATTCAGGCGCACGGTGATTTCGTCGCCTTCCTTCACGGAGCCACGATCGAAACCCATGGCCTGCATCTCGGAAATGCCCTGGCCTTCCATGCGCCACAGTTCTGTTTCTCCCTGCGCATTGGTGACCTCCATGTTGAGGATCAGGTGCGGATTGCGCAGTGTGAACAGCGTGACCTTGCCGGTGCGCTCGAGGGTTTCACCGACATCGAACACCACGGCGGAATGGTGGGCCAGGGCTTGACCAGCGACCACGACAGCAGCCAAGAGCAGGCGAGAGGGAAAAAAGCGCATGGGTTTGCTCCGTTCGGAAAAATGAGGAAATGAACAGCGAGCGCTCCGGGAGGCAACCGGCAGCACACGCCCGATTCTACGCAGGCAGCTTTGCCCACATCCAATAAGTGATAGCCGATGAGTTCGATAAGTGTTGACGTATGGCGGGCCGCTTCTCGCACGGTGGGCTTACGGTATAGTGGCGCCCTCGCCAAAACAGGCTCTTGCGCATGATTGCCCGGAATCTACAGGCCACGACGTCTCGCTTGCTGCAGGGCAGCACGGCGCTGCTGATCGCCGTGCTGGCAGGCACGACGTCGGTCAGCGCGGCGCTCGCCCAAGCCCCTGCGGCGACTGCGACAACCACTGCCGAGACCCGCGTCGCGGCGCCGGACCGCAAGCGGGTGGAGATTGTCCGCACCGATCTCGTCCCGGTCGTCGACGGCGTGCTCGACGATGAGATCTGGCGCAGCGCCACGGTAATCCGTGATGTCGAGCAATATCAGCCAGGTGACCACGTCGCGCCATCGGAGCGCTCTGAGTTCTATCTCGCCTACAGCGAACGCTTCTTCTACGTGGCGGCCCGCCTGTTCGACAGCGACCCGTCCGGCATCAGCGCCCGGCAGTTGATCCAGAACGGCACCATGCAGTTCGACGACGCCATCGAATTCATCATCGACACCTTCAACAACGGTCGCACGGGCTACCACTTCCAGGTGAATCCGCGCGGGATCCGTCAGGACGGCATGTTCGAGAACCCCAACACGCTCAACCGCGACTGGAGCGGCATCTGGGCGTCGGAGAGCCGCATCGACGAGCAGGGCTGGACCGCCGAGGTCGCCATCCCCTTCAACACGGTGAACTTCGATCCAGCCACCGAGGAATGGGGCTTCACCATTGCACGCACCATCGCGCGCCGTCAGGAAGAAATCGCCTGGTCGTCGTTCAACCGCAACCTGAATCCCACCACCACCGGACTCATCACCGGCATCCGCGACATCCGCCAGGGCGTGGGCCTCGACATCGTGCCTTCGCTGGCCCTGGCAAGGACGGCCGACTATGTCGGCAACGCTGATGGCGACCGCATCGATCCTTCGCTCAACGTGTTCTACAAAATCACGCCGAATCTGACCAGCGTGCTGACGGTCAACACCGATTTTTCGGCTACCGAAGTCGACAACCGCCAGGTGAACCTGACGCGCTTTTCGCTGTTTTTCCCGGAGAAGCGCGATTTCTTCCTGCAGGACGTCGACATCTTCACCTTCGGCGGTCGCGGGGGCGGGGGCTTCAGCGGCGGGGGACGGCAAAACGGCATCCCTTTCTACTCACGGCGCATCGGTCTCAGCCGCAGCGGTCAACCGGTGGACATCGACGCCGGTATCAAGCTCAGCGGCCGCGTCGGCGAGTGGAACGTCGGTGCCCTTGCCGTACAGCAGGGTGAAAACGGCAGTCTCGATGCCCAGTCACTGTTCGTCGGCCGGGCAGCACTCAACGTGCTGAGCGAGTCCAGTCTCGGCATGATCTTCACCAGCGGGGATCCGCTGAGCGAGACCGGCAACGCCCTCGGCGGCCTCGACTTCCGCTACCAGAACACACGCTTTTCCGAGCGCTACACGCTGAGTGGCAACGCGTTCTACCAGCAAACCGACACCGAGGGTCTCGACGGTGACGACAAGGCCTACGGTGTCAGAGCGGAACTCGACACCCAAGGCACCGGCTTCGGGGGTGCCGTGGGTTATGAATACTTCGGCGACGACTACCGGCCGGCGCTGGGCTTCGCGAACCGTGTTGGTGTGGAAAGTGTCACGCTCGATGGTTCGGCCCGCTATTTCCTGCGCGGATCGCCCTTTGTGCGCGCTCTCAACAGCTTTGCCGGTTACGAGTACACGCGCCGGCTCGACACTCAGGAATTGCAGAGCGAAGGGCTGTTCTGGAACGTGATCAACGTCAATTCCCACCGAGGCGACCAGTTCGGCTTCAACGTCTCGCGCGACCGCGAAGGGCTCGACCGTCCGTTCCAGATCAGTCCCGGCGTGGTGCTGCCATCCGGCAAATACAGTTTTGCCGGGGCCGGGGTACAGCTGCGGGTTTCCAACCAACGTCTGTTTGCACCGAGCCTGCGACTCAATCGCGGGCAGTTCTACAACGGTCATCGCAGCCGCGCACAGGTCGGTGCCGAGTGGCGTCCGGACGAGCATTTGTTCATGAACTTCAGTTACGACTATCAGGACATCCAGTTGCCGGCCGGTGACTTCAAGGTGCGACTGGTCAGTGCCAACGTGGTGTATGCCTTCAACTCGCGCTGGTCCTGGATCAACCTGATCCAGTACGACAACGCCTCCAGCAGCGTCGGCATCAACAGCCGGCTACGCTGGAACCCGGTGGCGGGCGAGGACTTCTATCTGGTCCTGAACGGTGGTTTCGACTCGGCCGGTGTATTCAGTCAGATCAGTCGTGAGAAGGCCGAAATCGCCATCAAGTACACCAAGACCTTTCGCTACTGACCCTGCCCCGGGCACCGGCACTCGCGCCTCTGCTCACCCACGACGTGGCAAGGGCACGGGGCCTTTCTCCAGCGCTCGCTGCCAGGCACGGCGACCCACCCGCTCTGCTTCGGCCATGATCAGATCCTCATCCAGTGTCAGCACCTTGCGATCCCGCATGAGGAAGCGCCCCTCCACCATCACGGCTTCGATGTCGGCTGGCTGGCCATTGTGGACCCAGGCCGACAGGATGCGACCGTGCGGCGTGAGGTGGGGGCTCAGGGTGTCGAGCACGAGCAGATCAGCCTTCTTGCCGATTTCCAGCGACCCGAGCTGGGACGCCTGGTTGACCGCCACTGCACCGCCGCGCACGGCGTCGTCCAGCACGTCTTCCGGTTGCGGCAGCAGCCCGGGTCGCTCGTCGCTGCGCTGAATGCGCTCCAGCAGCATCGCCACGCGCATGACCTCGAAGATGTCGTTATTGTTGTTGTCGGTGCCGAGCGCAATCGGGCAACCGGCATCTCGTAGCGCCACGATGGGCGGGCTCACGCCGCGATTGGCCGCCATCGCCGCCTGATGCGACACGATCGTGCGCGTGCTACCCAGCAACGCGATCTCGGCATCGTTGACATAACGGCAGTGGGCGGCAAACAGGCGTGGACCGAGAAACTCGTGCTTGTGCAGGAACTCGGTGGGGCGCAGTCCGTGGTAACGCTGCATATACTCCACTTCCCAGGTGCTCTGGTTGAGGTGGATGGTGTAGCCGAGATCATGGCGCTCGGCGAAGTCGCGGATGGCCCGCAGCAGTTCCGGCGAGGCGTCTTCGATGACACCGGCGGCTGGAAACACGCTGATGCGTCCGTTGTCGGCGCCGTGCCAGGCACTGTGCAGGTCGCTGACGCGCTGCATGCCGCTGGCGCGCATCGCGTCGGAAAACTGCGGCGGCGTGCTGGCGGCCAGCGTCTCGGGCGAGATGGCCCCGGCACCATTGGCCTTGTCGCGCACATTCTCGGCAAAAACCCAGCGCTGCCCGGAGCGGGCAAGTTCGGGGGCGGCGGCGGCGATGCCATCGGCCACCTGAACCATGGTCGTGGTCCCGCAGCGGATACCCTCCAGCGCCCCCACCACGGCCATCAGCGTCTGCTCTTCCTGCGACAACTGGCTGCGTGGCGTAACGGCCAGCTTCACACTGTTCGGAAAACCGAAGTCCTCGTTGAACCCACGCTCCAGTGTCTGCGCAAGATGGGCATGGCAGTTGATGAGCCCGGGCAGCAGGGCCTTTTGGCGGCCGTCGAAGCGGTCGGCGCCAGGATAGGCTGCGAGCAGCTCATCGGTGGGCCCGATGGCAGCCACCAGACCGTCCTGCACCACCAGCGCCACATCGGTGAATTCGCGGCGCGCGGCATCGTTGGTAACCACCGTGGTGTGGGTGAAGATCAGGGTCGCCGCGGCGTCCGCTGCGCGCGACGCTGGCAACCACAGCCCGGCTCCGAGCGTGAGACCGGCGCCGAGCAGACGGCGGCGATCGATGGGTTGCTGCCAAGACATCGTAGGCATGTGGCTGCTCCGCTGGCGGGCTTCATCGGTTCCCGACCTGTCCCGCCATGCAAGACCCAGACCGTGGCAAATCTGGCTTATACCGCCCCAACTGCTGTCCCCGCTGCACCGAGCCAGCCCAGCGACCTGCACGACGCACCGGAACGGCACACTGTCGCGACCGGTCAATTGCACGGCGAGGGGCCAGTCGGCTAGGCTGCGGTCTTCGGGCCACACCAAAGCAACAACAGGACCCCATGACCACGTTCCCCTCCCGCTGCGCGGCCTTGGCGCCGCTCGGTCCTCGCCCCTCCCGGGTCACTGCGGCCGGCATGACTGGCCTGCTGCTGTCGCTGGGCCTTGCCGGCGCCTGTGGGCCAGCCCAGGCCCACCATGGGCTCGCCAACTTCAATCTCAATGTCGACATCAGCGTCGAAGGCAAGATCGCCGACATCGCGTTGATCAATCCCCACTCCTGGATCTACGTGGATGTGAGCAAGGCCGATGGCAGCCAGAGCCGCTGGAAGTGCGAACTGCGCGGCGGCACCGTGCTGCGGCGCTCGGGCTGGTCCGAAGCGATGTTCGAAATCGGCTCCGCCGTGAAGATCACCGGCTCGCCCGATCGCTTCGAGGAAAACACCTGCTACATGGGCTCCATCTTCTTCGCCAACGGCACACAGATGGATCGGTATGGCCAACTGGTCGAGGCCGAGAAGAACGTGCGCCGCGCCATCGCGATCAAGCGACTGGCCGATGGCACGCCTGACCTCAGCGGCGATTGGGCGGCGGAGCAGGTCGTCATGACCGACCCGCGCGGCCTCAGCGGGACCTTGGTGCCACTTGGCGTGGCGGACCAGTTCCAACCCGGCGAATTGCCTGCGGGCGGCCGCGCCTTCCAGGGCTCGCGCGGCACGCCGGAGTCCTTTTCCGACGATCCGCTGGCCACCACCTGGAAGCGGCCGTCGCTGCTGCCGCTGACGGCCGCAGGCCAGCAGGCCATCGCCGGTTTCGATGGCGGCTCCACCGACAACCCGCGCCTCAACTGCCAGTCCACCAACATCCTGTTCGACTGGAGCTTCGACAACCCGGTCAACCGCATCGTGCAGACGGCCACGTCGGTGGAACTGACCTACGGCCTGATGAACCTGCAGCGCACCATCCACCTGAACGAGACTGACTTTCCGGCCAACCTGCAGCCCACGCGCGCCGGGTACTCGATCGGCCGCTGGGAAAACGAGGTGCTGATCGTGGAAACGCGCGGCTTCCTGCCTGGCATCCTGTCCGCCGACACCAATACGCCCCACAGCGCCGACCTGCGTGTGACCGAGCGCTTCCGCCTCGACCCGGAAAACGGCGCGCTGCTGCGCGAGTACGAGGCCGAAGACGGCACCTACTGGACCGGCACGTATCGGGGGCGCGACAGCATGTTCGTGTCGGCATACCCCTTCGAACCTTACCGGTGCGACGACCGCTCGTTCCGCACCGACCAGTTGCAGTCACGCTGAAGCTTGCCAGGCGCAGCGGCCCGCTGGCGGCTGCGCTACCCCTCAACCCTACGGAGGTGCCATGACAACCGCTCCCCGCCTGCCCCGCCCGTCTGCCGTCCTGTCGCTGGTTTCGCTACTCGCCCTGTTGTGCGCCGGCGGCTTGCAGGCGCAGTGGATCGGCTACCCGACCGCCGACGTCCCCCGCCGCAGCGACGGCTCCGTCGACATGCAGGCACCGGCACCACGGCTGCCGAGTGGCAAACCGGATCTGTCCGGCATCTGGGTACCGGTGAATCCCAACCGCCGCAGCAACGGCGAGGATGTGGCGAGCGACGGCAACGACATCGCCTCGTCGCCGCACATGGCCAACATCGGTGCCGACCTGCCGGGTGGCCTGCCTTACCAGGACTGGCTGAAACCCATCGTCAAGCAGCGCACCGAGAACCTCGCCATCGACGACCCGCATATCCGCTGTCTGCCCGACAACTTCCTGCGTGCCTACGGCCTGCCGCACATGTTGAAGTATGTACACACCGATGGGCTGTGGGTCACGCTCAACGAGATGAATGCCGGTTACCGGCAGGTGTTCACCGACGCCCGCGCCCTGCCCGAGGATCCCACGCCGTCCTGGCAGGGTTACTCGTCGGCGCACTGGGAGGGCGACACGCTGGTGGTGGACACCGTCGGTGTGCGGGACGACACCTGGATCGACTGGAACGGCAGCGTGCTGACCGAGGCGGCGCGGGTACGCGAAAAGATCAGCCGACCGGACTATGGCCACGTGGTGATCGAGGTCACGGTGGACGATCCCCGCGCCTACACGCAACCCTGGACCGTCACCCTGCGCCAGCGCATCGCGGTGGATGCCGAACTCATCGACGAAATCTGCCTCGAGAACGAGCAGTTCGTGCGCCTGATGGGCCTGACGCCCGAACCGGCCGCCAGTCCCTGAACCGCTTCGCGGTCCCCCCCCACTTGCCAAGGAGCCACGCCATGAAACCCAGCCTGTTCCATTTGCCAGCGCTCGTGCTCGGCCTGCTCGCCGCGGCTGCCAGCGAGGCGCATCACTCGTTCCCGGCACAGTACGACATCGACAAGCCGATCACGCTCACCGTGACCGTCAGCAAGGTGGAGTGGACCAACCCGCACATTTTCATTTACGGCGAGGTGAGCGAAGGCGAGCAGTCCGGCACCGCCTGGGCCTTCGAGATGGGCGGACCCAATACGCTGCTGCGCAAGGGCTGGAAGCGCGACTCGCTGAAGCCGGCCGATGTGGTGGTGATCGAGGGCAGCCTCGCCCGTGACGGCAGCAACCTCGTGAATGCTCGCAGCGTCACGCTGCAGGCCACGGGCCGCAAACTGTTCGCTGGATCAAGCGGCGGTGACGAGGTGCCGACAGCGGGTCAGAAGCCCAGCACGCCGCCGTAACGCGGCAGTGCGGTTCCGGGCTTCGCGCCCCAGCGCCGACGCGCACCCCCTGCCGGCGCGCTGGCGCACGAAAGGTCCCTTGCCGATCAGGCGGTGAACGTTAGCACCACGAACTGCGGTGACGCCGTGGTGTGGCCAAAATCGTAGGCCGTGTCGGCGTTTCGGAAACCTGCTGCCTGCGCAGCCGCCATGAGTTCGCCGGCGCCGTAGGGACGGATCACATCGCAGGTGACCCAACTGCGCTCAACCCTGCCGTCGGCGCCAATCAAGGTGTAACGACGCTCGATACGATTGCAGGCGCCTGCGCGGGCGATGCGCTTTTCACGCTGCAGCGTCGAAGTACCGTGCGGGCGGCGATAGTCGAGGCGGAAATCATCGAAGGCTGTCACGTCACGCGGAATGAATGTGTCGAGCACCAGCATGCCGCCCGGCAGTAGTGCTGCATGGATGAGACGCAGGCAGCAGGCAAGTTCGTCGGGCGTCGTCAGGTAGGTCACCACCGAGTAGGGGCACAGCACCGTGTCGTAGAGGCGGCGCGCCACGAATGACTGCAGGCTGCCGACCGTCACCTGGGCCGTGAGCCTGCGCCGATCTGCTTCGGCCCGCAGCTCGGCCAGCATGCCCTCCGACTGGTCGATGCCGTCGATGTCGATGCCACTGGCCAGCAGCGGCAGCAGGATGCGTCCCGTGCCACAGCCGAGTTCCAGCACGCTGCCACCGCGCGCCGCGCAAAGGCGGCGGTAAAAGCCGATGTCGTCGAAGGGCATGCTGCGCCCCATGTCCGTGTCGTAGACGGCGGCGATCTGGTCGTAGGATTCGCGGCTCATGCGTCAGCCTGCTGATCGAAGAAGCCGGGCAACAGGCGTCGGTATTCGGCCAGCAGCAATGCCGCCTGGCCATCCCACGACAGGGTGCGCCGGTCGCGCGCGGCGCTCGCTTCACGCCGCCGGCGTTGCCCGACATCCTGCAGCAGGGTGATGGCGCCTTGGGTCAGCGCCTGCCAGTCATCGGCGATGACCAGCGCATCGCCCTGCAGCGAACCGAAGCCGCGGGCTCCCTCGCGGGTGCAGAGGCAGACTCGGCGGGCCAGCAGGGACTCGGCCACCTTGAGCGCCGACCCCCGGATGTCGCGCTGGGGGTTGAGGGTGAAGACACAGCCCTCGAGGGCCGGTGCCGGATCAATGAAGTCGCTGATGACCGTGACGCCCGGCTGCTGCAGGGCGGGATGGCGGAAGCGCGCCTGCAGCGCCTCGCGCCCGGCCAGCACGGTGAGCGTGGCCCAGGGGCAGGCAGCACGGATGGCCGGCCAGCACGCCTCGAGAAAAGCTACCAGGCCGTCAAAGTTGGGTTGATAACGGAACGGTCCCATGAACAGGATCGGTCCCTCCGCCGGCGAGACGCTGGCGCCGTCGAAACGGTCGGTAGCCCCATTGGGTACCAGGCAATGACGGATCTCACCGAGATTGGCGGCATCCTCGGCAGAACAGGCGATCACCGTGTCGTAGTGCTGCAGCAGTTCGCGTTGCATGGTGTCGTCGCGGCCGCCGTCGAGATAGACGTCGTGCAGAGACGCCACGAAGGGAATGCCGGCGAGACGCTGTTCCACCAGGCGCGTGGCTTCCATGAACTCTACCTGTACCAGGGCAACACCATATTGGCGCTGCAGCTCCACCAGTTGCCGCCGCAGCGGCGGCGGTGCGTGTTCCCGCAGGCGGGTCGGCAGATCCAGCGTGGTATGGCCATGACGGTCACGGCGCCCCTGCACGAGGTGCACGGCCGCGAATACGGAGAAGTCAGCCACGCGCTCGTCATAGCTGACCTGCTCGTCCGACAGCAGCACCAGGTTGACGTGGTCCGCCAGACGTCGCGCCAGCTCCACGATGCGCCGCGCCCCGCCGTGAGCAGGCGGCAGTACCGCAAACGGCGTGACCCACAGCACCACCGGCTTGCGTGGATCGAAGCCACGCGCCACGTAGCGGAATCTCAGCGTGTCGAAGCGAAAGCCCTCGCGCTGCCGCGCCATGCTCTGGCGGCGTACCCGGGCGATGCCGCGCGCGACCTCGGCGCTGGCCAGCTCACGCCGCGTGGCCAACGGCCGGCCACTGAGATGGATCAGCGCCCGCAGTCCGTCCAGCCAGCTGAGGTGCTGGCGCAGCTCGAACAGCAGGCCGTTGCGGTCGACGATGCGCTCGATTTCCTCCGGCGCATAGCGCCGCTTGATGGTACCGCGGTGCTCATGCACGGCGTGGGAGTCGGGCACGAACAGGCATTCGAGGCCCTCGGCCCAGGCGCGTACCCCCCAGTCGGCATCCTCCCAGTAGAACGGTGAATAGGCCCGCGAATCGCGCACGTATTCGCGCAGCAGTCTGGTCTGGAACAGCGACGAGCCACCACTGGCGTACAGGGTGCCCCGGGCCAGCCGGGTCGGCGGCGGCTCGCGCTCGTAGGTGTAGCTGCGCCCGCCCTGCGTGTAGTAATCGGACCAGCCCGTCTCTTCACGGCGCGTAGCCGTGGGCGGAAAGAAGATCTGCGAGGCCAGCGCAAACACCTGCGGCATGCGCAGGGGTAGCAGTTCCCGCAGGGCAGTGGGGGCGAGCCGCATGTCGCTGTTGAGCAGGTAGACGGCGGGCTGTCTTACCCACGTGAGGCCCGCTTCGACGGCGCCGTTGAAGCCCAGCGCCAGCGGCTCGAAGTGCCAGTGAGCCGCTGGAAACTGCTGCTGCAGCGCCGCGTAGTCTCCGGCTGCCGCCCCGTTGACCAAGACGACGATCTCGCCGGGTTCGTCGATCTCTGCCAGCGCCACCACCGCGTGCTGCAGGGTAACGGCGAGCAGATCGGGTGTGCCGCTTTCCGGAATGAGGATGCTGACGCCCCGGCCCCACGGCGTCGGTACACGCAGGCGCGCAGGCCGCCGCGCGCCCAGGCGGGCCCACCAGAGCGCACGCCACAGCGGCAGGAAGGGCAGTACAGCCCCCAGTCGGCGCAGCAGGGCGGCGGGACTCATACGAGGTCCGCTTCCGCCAGCGGCAGCGGCTCGCCGCGCTCACGCGCCAGCAGCAGCCGCAGCGCCTGCTCGGCGAACAGCGCACACCAGGTGTTGGCGCTGTGTGGCCGGCCTGCAGCGAAAGCCAACGATCCATCCACCGCCACCTGTGGGATCAGCCAGTCTCCGAGCCGCGCGATCGGTGCGGCAAAGCGTCCGCGGTCCCCGAGGCGCTGCTCCAGCAGGATGGCAAGCCGGAGCGCCTGGGCCGCCACGTCGTTGCGGCGCACCTCCGGAGTGGCCAGTGACTCGGGCAGACTGCCATCGGGGGCCTGCCACTGCAGCAGGCGCTCGAGACCGCGCGCCACGCGCTCGTGGTCGACGCCCTCCGCCAGCAATACACCTTCGAGCGCATACAGCGTGGGGTGCAGCATCTCCGGTGGAAAATCCGCCGCCGCGACGGCGTAGCGGGTGAGCAGCGCGCGGCAGCTGCCGACGAGATTTGCGTCGAGAGGACAGTGGGCGTGCAGCAGCAGCACGCGGCTGGCGGTCTTGGCAGAGAAGGGACCGCCCTCGGTGGACCAGCGTCTAGGCAAACTGGCTGCCGGTGCGGCGATGACGGTGGCGAGCGCCGGACCGGTGGCAAACTGGCAGAGCAACTGCCCGAGTCGCGCGACCAGCGCCTGCGTCGGCGCCAGCAGTCCCGCCGTGGCCGTGCGTGCCACGCCGCCGGCCACCATCGCGAGATCGAAGGCAAACAGGGCCTGGTTGCGCCAGTCGGCAGGCGCAGGGCCCAGGTAGCGCCGCGTGGCCGGCCAGGGTTGCTCGGCGAGGTAATGCTGCAGCCAGTCAGCGGCCGCCTGCGTGGCGTGGCGCCGTTGCTCCACGTCGGCGGTGGCCGACGCAATCCAGTGCAGGAAGTAGCCGGTGATTTCGCCGTAGACGTAGTCCGGCGCGCCCCCGGGCTCGGCACTGCCGACCACGCCACCAGCCTCGCCACCGCTGGCGAGCTGCACGCGGGGCCCGAGCAGATACCCCTGCAGGCGGCGCCCTGCTTCCGCGACAGCGCCTGTCATGCTGCGTCCCCAGGCTGGCGCAGGCGCGCGCGCAGCAGGTCCAGCACCTGTTCGGCGGTGCGGCCAGCCCCGAACGGGGCGTCGCCGTCGAAGGCACAGGCCGTCGGCGTCCGCGCGGCAAGCGCAGTCCGACTTTGCAGCAGCAGGGCCTGTTCTGCGGAGCCCACGAGGTGAACCACACCGCCTTGCAGGCATTCGGGGCGCTCGGTCTCGGCGCGCGTCACGAGTACCGGCACGCCGAGGTAGGGCGCCTCCTCCTGGATACCGCCAGAGTCGGTGACGATGAGGCTCGCCTCGCGCAGCAGTGCGATGAACTGGCGGTAGGGCAGCGGTTCGGTGAGCAGGATGCGCGGATGACCGCCCAGCCACTGGCGAATGCGATGGCCGACCGCCGGATTTGGGTGGACCGGGCAGACGATGGTGAGCTGCGGGTCTTCGAGCAGAAGGGCAAGCAGGGCTTTGCACACGTTCACCAGGCCGTGCCGATAGTTCTCTCGCCGGTGCAGGGTCAACACCAGCAGGCGCTGGCCGCAGTGGCGCCACGCCACGCCGCTGCCCTCGGCGCGTTCACAGGTCTCGCGCAGCAGATCGATGATGCTGTTGCCGACCACGTGCACATGGGCGGGCGGCACCCCCTCTGCGAGGAGATGACCGGCCGCGCTGGCGGTCGGTGCAAAATGCAGCTGCGCCAGCGGGGTGATGCGGCGGCGGAACATTTCTTCGGGGAAGGGGCGCAGCGGCGTGGCGGTGCGCAGACCCGCCTCCAGGTGGGCGAGCAGCAGGCCACAGTCGCTGGCTGCCAGCGCGCCGGCGTAGGCGGTGGACGTGTCACCTTGCACGATCACGGCGCTGGGCTGCTGTGCGCCGAGATGGAGCCGCAACTGCTGGCGCAGGAACCGGATGCTGCGGGACAGCGAGCCGGACGGGACAGCGTCGAGCGCCGCATGGCAGGGCAGATCCAGATGGGCAAGCGTGCGCGCCACCATCTCCGGATGCTGGCCGCTGGACACCACCTGCAGGTCGATGTCCGGGCTGGCCTCGGCCAAACGGATGACTGACGCCATCTTCAGGCATTCCGGCCGCGTTCCAACCACAGTGACAATATGAAAACGTGCCGACAAACTGACCGCATCCCCGGGCTGAAAAACTCGATCCGCACCGGGGATCAATGCTATCCCAAGGAACTCCGGGCGCCCAGCAAGCTCTGCACACGCAAACCTCACACTCGTACCGCAACCGGGTGATTTAGCAGATAAAGTGCCGGCACAGCGCAGTGGACCCCGCCTGCGTATGATGCGGGCAGCGAAACTTCTGAGGATCGACCCATGACCATCATTCGTGCGTGCAGGGCAGCCCGCGTGTTGCTGCAGCCCGAAACCTGCGGATTGGCACTGCTGCTGGCCGCGGCATTGTTGCCCGCCGCTGCAGCGGCCCAAACCTGGACCGTGGGCATGACGGCGGGGCGACAGCCGCTCGAGGCCATCAGTGTGCCCGCGCAGCAGGCCGGGGCTCCGCGCATCCTCGTGCTCGGCGGACTCTCGGGCGATCGCGCCAGCAGCACGGCCGTGGACCTCGCCTACGAGGCCTACGTGAATTCGGCCAACAACCATCTCGATGTGAGCTTCCTGGCGCGCGCCAACCCCGAGGCCGAGCCGCTGACTTTTCCGCCCGTCGCCCCCGCCTATGGCGGCGACCCCACGGCCTGGTCGCTCTGGCAGTTTTTGACCTCCCATGCGCCGGATGCCGTATTCATCGTGGGCGGAGACGAGTTCGGGCTAGGACCGGCTCTCGCAGAAGGCCTGCCCGGCCTCGGTCCAGTACCCTATCTCACGCTCGACTACGAAAACGAAGTGATCGCCGCCATCGATGGTCCCCGCTTCTACCCGCCCAGCCCGGCGCACGAGACCCTGCAGGCCCGGCTGGCACGCAGCACCGAGCGCGTGGCAGCCGGGCTGGCGGCGAGCTACGGCCAGTCGCTCGGCCCGCTCACCTATATTCCTGGCATGGCGCTGATCGGTCGACTGCGGCTCGGACAAGTGTCTGAGGTCGAGGCCATCGTGGCGACACAACTCGACAGTATCGCCGGCATGGACATCGACAACTCGCTGGCGATTGCCGGTCACCTGCTGCTGGCCGAACTGGCGGAGCGTACGGGTAATGCCAGCTATCTGTCGCTGGCCCGGCGGGCTGCCGACCTGGGCTTCGATGCCGTCGGCAACCCCCGCGAGGCCATGCCCTTCCACGGCGAGTACAGCGACGCTTTTTTCATGGCAACCCCACTGCTGGCAAAGGTCGGCAAGCTCACCGGCGAGGCCCGTTATTTCGATCTGGCCCAGCGGCACGTGGACTTTCTCGCGGCAAGGCTGCTCCGCCCCGACGGCCTCTACAACCACTGGCCTCGCGCGGAGGCGGCCTGGGGGCGTGGCAACGCCTTCGTGCTGCTCGGGCTGGCGCTTGCCCTCAGTGATATCCCGGCCTCGCATCCAGCGCAGGCGCGCCTGCTGGCCCTGTACCGGGACCTGGTCACCGCCCTGCTGCCCCATGTCGACGTGGACGGGATGTGGCACAACGTCATCGACGTGAAGGGAAGTTTTGCGGAACTGTCGGCCACCGCGATGATCGCCACCGCCGTACAGCGCGGTGTGGCCGAGGGCTGGCTCGACGCCTTCCACCAGGACGTAGTGGACCGCGCCTGGGAGGGTGTGCTGACACGCACCGATACCGACTGGGGCTTCCTCGCTGTCTGCGAATCGACGCCGGGCCAGCCCTCGCTGGACGCCTATCTGGATCGCCGCGCCCTCAGCGGGCGTGATGAACGCGCCGGCGGCATGATGCTGCTGTTTGCCACCGAGCGCCTGCGCTTGCGTTGAAGCCGGGCGGTCGGGGTGCCGTTGCAGGGTCCAGTGTGGAACCAAAAAAAACGGCGGGCTTTTGGCCCGCCGTCTTGTTTGGCGACTTGCTGATCGCTGGGATCAGAAGTTGGCTTTTATGCCAAGGAAGTAACGACGACCGAGTACGTCGTAGTAACCGCCGTTGATGGTGCCGACACCCTGCAGGCTGAAGCCGGCCGGGTTGATGCAACCAGGGTTGGAGCCCTGGGCAGCGCACACACCCGACAGGGTGGTACCCGGACCATAACCGCGGCTGGGGCCGACCCACTCTGGCGAACTGTCGAACAGGTTGTTGATACCGGCACGCACCGAGATGGTCTCGCTGACGTTCCAGTTGGCGTTGAGGTCGAAGATGCTGTAGTCACCGGTTTCGACTTCGGTGGTCGGCACATACCCGAGGGTGATGCCTTGGCCACCAGCCGCTACGCGCGCGTTGTTCGCCCGAACGGCCATCTGGTTGGCATAACCGGCCGTGAATACGCCGGGCAGGTAACGCCAGCGCAGACCGACACTCCAGTCATCCTTCATGTAGGTGAGGTTGCTGAACAGACGGTAGTCGTAAGCACCGCCGTTGGTACCGGCCAGGTTGGGACCCAGCGACCCGGCCCAGTCGATCTCGATGTCGTAGAAGGCCGGGGAGTTCTTGGTACGGTAGTAGTCCAGCACCGTGGCCTGCACGCTGGCCGACAGACGGCCCGGCAGGTTGACCAGTTCCTCCAGTTCACCGAACCAGTTCAGGGCGATGTCGAAGCCCTGGGTCTCGATGGTGGCCTGGTTGTCGTAGGAAATGAGCGAGGTCAGTGGTGCACCGTTGACCTGGTCGCGCGGCAACAGTTGGCAGGCTTCCGTGGCGGCCTGGGCTTTCGCCTCGGCTGCCGTGGTCACGAGCTTTTCACCGAAGCAGCGGAAACCGGCATAGTCCAGCGAGTACTGGGTGATGGCATCCGCGATCTCGATGCGGTAGGCATCCAGCGACAGCGTCATGCCGGACAGCCAGGGATTTTCCCAGGGCGAGCGGATGACAGCACCGAAGGTATAGGTGTCCGCCGTTTCCGACTGCAGCGCCAGGTTGCCCTTCTGCTGCACCCACGCAAAACCGCCGCCGCTCTGGCCCGTGGCGTTGGCCACGGTATAGAACTGCTGGGAGGCGATGCTGTTGGCGCCGCCCATCAGTTCCTGGCAGATCAGCAGCGTGCTGCGGGCGCCGGCCGCGGTCTGGCCAGGCGCCAGCGCGGTCTGCGGCTCACCGGGGTTCAGCACCGGGTCGGGCAGCGCACCGCCGGCGCCGAACGGCGCAGTGGAACGCAGGCCGCAGGCCTCACCGAAGGTACCTCCCGAGGTAAAGATCTCCTGCACGTTCAGGAACATCTCACCGATGTTTGGCGCGCGGGTGGCACGGTTGTAGCCGCCGCGTACGCGCACCTTGTCGTTGACTTCCCAGTTGGCCAGCAGTTTCCAGGTAGTCTCGGCATCGACGACCTCGTAGTCGGAGTAGCGATAGCCGAGTTCCAGCTCGAGACGCTGTACGAAGGGCAGGTCGTTGACGACAGGCACCAGCGCTTCGACGTAGTAGTCGTCCACTGACAGGCCGGCATCGAGGTAACCTGTGGGGTATACGCCGATCACCTGGTCGGTGAACGAATCCTGCGACTGCAGGATGTCGGGGTAGAACTTGGCGCTGTTGCGACGGTTCTGGTAACCGGCAGCCACACGTACCTCGCCCGCCGGCAGATCCATGAGGGAACCCTGCAGGTTGAGCTCGATGATGTCCTGCTTGTTCTGCGTGCGGGTCTGCAGGTTGGCTGCGATGGCGTTGTAGCAGTCGGTCGACAGCGGCTTGTCGCCGCCGAAGAATGTGTCGTAGAAGCCGGAGGTACAGGTGTAGTCACCGGCACCGAAGGCGGGACGCGGGGCCGGGAAGTTCTGGCCACCGACTACATAGCTCAGGTTACCGGTGCCCTTGGCGCCACGGCCGTAGTCGCGCTGGTTGGTGAGCAAGCGGGTGCGGGCCAGCGACAGGTTACCGGTGGCGATGTTGGCGGTCGCCGACTCCCCGTGGGAGGCGTACAGCTCGGCCGTCCAGTCGCGGAACGGCAGGTCGATGTTCGCCCCGATTTCCACCTGCCAGACACCGTTGGTGTTGTAGGTGTTGCGCGGCGGCAGGCTGTTGTCCGGCTGCCACTGCGGCTGCCAGGGGCCGGACTTGTTCGGGCGGGCGTTCAGCAGCACGGCCAGTTCGGCCGGCACCGGGAACTGCGCGGTCGGGGAGCCGGTCGGAATGAAGCTCGGGTTGCGGAAGGCACCGGGGTTGGCGATGACGGATGCCACCACGGCCGGATCGGTATAGTTCAGGTTGGGGTCAACCGGGCTGTCGGTGGTCGGGTTGTAGGGGATGGTGGTTTCCCAGCCGGTGATGACGCTGGTGCCGAACAGTACGGTCTTGGTCTTGCTTTCGGCAAACGTGCCGCGCGCGTAGACATTGACCTGATCGTTGATATCGAAGTTGGCGTTGGTGAAGAACGAGTAGCGCTCCTGCGGGGCGCTGGTGAAGGCGTCCTGGCTGTACCACTTGATGTTGTTCATGGTCTTGTCGCCGGGCGGGATCGAGCCGTCCAGCGTGATCTGCGGCAGGTACTCACCGTCGTTGGTCGGACCTTTGTAGCGCGACAGACCACCGGCACTGCCGGCCACCCAGACGGTGCCGTCGGAATTGAAGTTGTACGAGCGGTTGTTGGCATTGACCTGCAGCGGCGAGAACACGTTGGTGCCGGCAGGACGCTTGGAGAACATGCCTTCGATGGTGGAGTTCGGCGGGCAGTTCAGGTTACAGGCGTAGCCGTTGATGCCCTGCAGACCGAAGGTGCCGCCGGTGTACGGATTGAGTTGGAATTCGCGGTTGAAGTCGTTGTCGACCTGACGCAGGGCGTCACGGTTGTAGCGCTCTACGCCCATGGTGACGTTGCCACGACCATCGGCCAGGTTGGCACCGAAGATCATCGAGATACGCGCTTCATCGGCTCCACCGTCATCGGTCACGCCGTACTGCGTGTCGAACTCGAAACCTTCGAAGTTGTTGCGGAGGATGAAGTTGGTCACACCGGCCACGGCATCGGCGCCGTATACGGCCGAGGCACCCCCGGTGATGGTTTCCACGCGCTGCAGCAGGGCGGAGGGGATACCGTTGACGTCGGTCACCATCAGTGGGTTGATCGGTACCGGGCGCTTGCCGTTCACGAGCACGAGGCTGCGGTTGGCCCCGAAGCCGCGCAGCGAGATGGAGGCGATACCGACGGAGTTGACGGGGGTGATCTGCACGTCGCCCTGGGTGGTGGTCGGCGATGCGGCCGGGTTGTACTCCGGCAACTGGTTCAGGTAGGACTCGACATTGAGGCCGGTCTGCGTTTCGAAATCGGCAGCTTCGACGGTCACGATCGGGCTGTTCGACTCGAAGTCTTTGCGCACGATGCGTGAACCGGTGACAACCACTTCTTCGAGTTCATCCTCTTCGGCTGCCGCTGCGTATGCTGCTGGCATGACGCCAACCAGAGCCATCGCGCCGACCGCACCGGAAACCGCTAGCGCCAGAAGCGAAAGCTTCCGCGTATATGGATTTATGGACATGGGTATCCCCTTTAATTAGTGATGTGAAGACTTGCGACACAACTGCCAAATACGAGTCGGCAAGCTGCGTGCGGCAGGCTATCGGACAGGTGCAAACGAGTCAAGTTAGTGGAAAAATTATGACAATTTCCGGTGCAGACGCCGGGTGTCGCTGTGGGCGCTGGCAACAGGCATGGTTTATCCTGTCGTGCGTTCCAGCCACGAGAGCCAAGCCCATGCACCGTAGTGCCCAACCCGCTCGCCGCCGTCTAACGACTGCCCCGACCCTGCTAGCCCTTCTTGCGCTGTCTGGCGCGGCGACCAGTGCCATGGCGCAGGGCCAGGATCAGGCGGTGCTGGACGCGATCAAGCAGTGTTCTCAGCTTGCCGATGCCACCGAGCGCTATGCCTGCTTCGATCGGGCCACGGCGGCGGCAGGGCTGCGACCGGGCGGCGCTGCACCTGCCGCTGGCGCGCCGGCGCCAAGCCCGAGAGCACCTGGGGCAGCCACCACCCAATCACGCATTCCGGCCAGCCCGCCCCGTCCGGCCGAACCGGCCGCTGCCACCGAAGCGGTGTCGTTCATGGGCCAGTGGCCGGCGGTCGCGTAGGCCTCGGCTTGCCGGAGCCAGTATTCCAGGTCGGCCAGCCATTCGTCGAGTTGTTCTTTGGTCCGGTAGGTCATGCCGCG
>DAIRDB010000035.1:0-32040 GCA_036796405.1 Gammaproteobacteria bacterium
GCACGGTGCTGCTCACCGCCTGCGGTGGCGATAGCCCGCAGTCGGCCACCGCCGACGGCGCGGCGCCCGCCCTTGTCCGCCAGCTGCTCAATGTCTCCTACGACCCGACGCGGGAGCTCTACCAGGATTTCAACCGCGTGTTTGCCGCGCACTGGCAAGCAGAAACCGGAGAGCAGGTGGAGGTGACCCAGTCGCATGGCGGCTCGGGAAGTCAGGCGCGTGCCGTGATCGACGGGCTCGACGCCGATGTGGTCACGCTGGCGCTGGCCTACGACGTGGACAGCATTGCCGAGCGTACCGGCAAGGTCACTGCCGACTGGGAAAGTGCCCTGCCGGACAACAGCGCTCCCTACACCTCCACGATCGTGTTCCTCGTGCGCAAGGGTAATCCGAAGGCGATCACGGACTGGCCGGATCTGGTCAAGCCGGGAGTGGAAGTCATCACACCGAATCCGAAGAGTTCCGGCGGTGCCCGCTGGAATTATCTAGCTGCCTGGGGCTACGCTCTGCAGCAACCCGGGGGTAGTGCCGAGACGGCACGCCGCTTCGTCCAGCAGCTCTACCGCAATGTCTCCGTGCTCGACACCGGCGCCCGCGGATCGACCACCACCTTCGTGCAGCGCGGCATCGGCGACGTACTGATTTCCTGGGAAAACGAAGCTTTTCTGGCGGTGGAGGAACTGGGTCCGGAAACGCTGGAAATCATCGTCCCGTCGCAGTCGATTCTGGCCGAGCCACCCGTCGCCGTCGTGACGGGCAACGCCGAACGCAAGGGCAATGCGGCCGTGGCCCGGGCTTATCTCGAGTTTCTGTACTCGGCCGAAGGACAGCGCATCATCGCGCGACACTACTACCGTCCACGGCACCCGGAATTGGCGGATCCCGCCGACGTGGCCCGCTTGCCCGGGCTGCGTCTGTTCACCGTGCGCGAACTGTTCGGTTCCTGGCGCGAAGCACAGGCCACCCACTTCGACGACGGTGGCATCTTCGACCAGATCTACGAACTGCGCTGAGGCAGCGCTGCTGCCCGCCGAGGTCGGTCATGGCTTTGCCCTTGTTGATCGTGCCCGGTCTCGGCGGCAGCCACCCGCAGCACTGGCAGCACTGGCTTATGCAGCAACTACCCGATTGCCACGTTGCCACAGGCATCGACTGGCAACAGCCCGTGCTGGCGCAATGGGCCCAGGCGCTGCGCGAGCAACTTGCCCGTTCGGCTGTACCGCTGTGGGTGCTGGCCCATGATTTCGGCTGTCTGGCGGCCGTAGTAGCAGCGGCCGACCGCCCCGAGAAGATCGCGCAGCTGCTGCTGGTGGCGCCTGCCCATCCGCCAAGCTTCGATTGGATGGGGTTCAAGCCCGACTTGCTGCTGCTCAACGAGCGCTTCTGTCTCAGCCGGGCTCTGCCGCGCTACGGTCTGCAGGTCAGAGGCAAATTGGTGGCCAGCCGCAACGATCCCTGGCTGCCATGGCTCGAAGCGGCCGACTGGGCGGCGAACTGGGGGCTCGACCTGCTCGATGCCGGCAAGGCCGGCCACCTCGATGCGGCGTCGGGCCACGGCCCCTGGCCCAAGCTGCTGCGCTGGCTGCGTGCGTGGCAGCGTGCCGGCGAGGCACCGCCGGTGACCGAGTACCGGAATCGCCGCAAGGGTCGAGGCAGCGCACTGGCGGCCTTGCGTCAACTGACGCGGGAGCAGATGCAAAGTCCGCAGGACCACCGTCTCTGGCAAGTGCAGCGCGGGCCGTGACGAGCGGGCTTAGCAACTTTATTGCTAAGCAATGCAGTTTTTATTGTTTCGGTGCGCAACGGCCGCTCTTTAGACTGCCGCGCACTTCCCGGAGCCTCCATGACTGCCCCTGCTGCTTCCGCTCGCCACGGCGCCCGTCGCGTCCTGCCGGGCTTCCGCCTGACGCTCGGCTACACGCTCGTCTACCTGTCACTGATCGTGCTGATTCCCACGGCGGCCGTGTTCCTGCGCACCATGGACCTGACCTTCGGCGACTTCCTGGACGTAATCAGTTCGCCGCGCCTCATCGCCTCCTACCGGCTGTCATTCGGCGCTGCACTGCTCGCCGCCGCCATCAATGCCCTGTTCGGCCTGCTGCTGGCCTGGGCTCTCGTACGCTACTCCTTCCCCGGCAAGAAGATCGTCGATGCACTGGTTGACCTGCCGTTTGCCCTGCCCACCGCCGTGGCCGGCATAGCCTTGGCAACGCTGTATGCGAGGAATGGCTGGCTGGGCAGCATTTTCGAGGGACTGCTCGGCTTCAAGATTGCCTTCACCCCGTGGGGTGTGCTGGTGGCGCTGGTCTTCATCGGCCTGCCCTTCGTGGTGCGTACGCTGCAGCCCATCCTCGAAGACCTGGAAACCGAACTGGAGGAAGCAGCCGCCTCGCTGGGTGCCAGCCGCTGGCAGACCTTTCGTCATGTGGTCCTGCCAGTGCTGACGCCGCCGATGATGACAGGCTTTGCTCTCGCCTTTGCGAGGGCCGTCGGGGAATGCGGCTCGGTGATCTTCATCGCCGCCAACATCCCGCTCGTCTCCGAGATCACGCCACTGCTGATCATCACCCGACTCGAGCAATACGATTACACCGGCGCCACATCGCTGGCGGTGGTGATGCTGGTGTTTTCCTTTGCGATGCTGCTGCTGATCAACTGCCTGCAGAGTTGGTCGGCCAAACGTACCGGGAGAACGGCATGAGCGTGGCCCCCGCCAAGGCACGGCGTGGCACGCGCTTCGAGCAGAGCGCCGCCACTCGCGAGCCGGCATGGATCAAGTGGAGCATCCTGGCGGCCAGCCTGGGGTTCTTCCTGCTGTTCGTGCTGCTGCCGCTGATCGCCGTGTTCGTGGAGGCGCTGCGGCGCGGCCTGGCGCCCTACCTGGCGGCGATCATCGAGCCGGATGCGCTGGCAGCACTGCGGCTCACGCTCACCATCGCGGTGATCGCCGTACCACTCAATCTGGTGTTTGGCATTGCGGCAGCCTGGCTGATCGCCAAGTTCGACTTTCGCGGCAAACAACTGCTCACCACGCTCATCGATCTGCCTTTTTCCGTGTCGCCGGTGATCGTCGGCCTGATGTACGTTCTGATCTTCGGTGCCAACGGCTGGCTCGGTCAGTGGTTGCTCGCTCACGACCTCAAGGTAATCTTCGCCCTGCCAGGTATCGTCATCGCCACTGTATTCGTGACCTTTCCGTTCGTGGCCCGCGAGCTGATTCCGCTCATGCAGGCGCAGGGGCGCGAAGAGGAAGAGGCCGCCGTGGTGCTCGGCGCCAATGGCTGGCAGGTGTTCTGGCATGTCACGCTTCCCAACATCAAGTGGGGCGTGATCTATGGCGTGGTGCTGGCCAATGCGCGTGCCATGGGAGAATTCGGGGCGGTTTCGGTGGTGTCGGGCAAGCTGCGCGGCCAGACCACCACACTGCCGCTACAGGTGGAGATCCTCTACAACGAATACAATTTTGCCGCTGCCTTCGCCGTGGCCTCCCTGCTGGCGTTGCTGGCCCTGGTGACGCTCGCGCTGAAGAGCTGGGTCGAACACCGCAGCAGCCGTGCGGACGATGGCGGCAGCCTGTCGCTGGAGGCCGCGGCCGACAGGGCGAGACGAACTTCTTTGGAAAAACCTGCCCCATGAGCATTCAAGTCAGTCACATCCACAAGCGCTTCGGTGCCTTCGTCGCACTCGACGACGTTTCCCTCGACTTCCATGCCGGCGAACTGGTGGCACTGCTTGGCCCCTCCGGCTGCGGCAAGACCACGCTGCTGCGCATTATCGCGGGCCTGGAGCAGGCCGACAGCGGCAACGTGATCCTGGAGGGTGAGGATGCCTCGGAGCGCCATGTGCGCGAACGCCAGGTGGGTTTCGTCTTCCAGCACTATGCGCTGTTCAAGCACATGACCGTGTTCGACAACGTAGCGTTCGGGCTGCGCATGAAGCCGCGCGGACAGCGACCCGACGACGCCAGCATCGCGTCCAAGGTGCACGCGTTGCTCGATCTCGTGCAGCTCGACTGGCTGGCTGATCGCTTTCCCTCCCAGCTGTCCGGGGGACAGCGCCAGCGCATTGCGCTGGCAAGGGCACTGGCGGTGGAGCCACGGGTACTGTTGCTCGATGAACCGTTCGGCGCGCTCGATGCCAAGGTGCGCAAGGAACTGCGGCGCTGGCTGCGCAAGCTGCACGACGAACTCCACATCACCTCCATCTTCGTGACGCATGACCAGGAAGAAGCGCTGGAAGTCGCGGATCGCGTGGTGCTCATGAACCATGGCCGCATCGAACAGGTCGGCACGCCGGAGGCAGTGTACAACCACCCGGCCACGCCGTTTGTCTATGGCTTCCTCGGCTCGGTGAACCTGTTTCACGGCCGTGTAGAGGACCAGATGCTGCAGGTGGGTGATGCCAGCGTTCCGCATGCCGCCGGCGGATTTGCCAGCGGTGCAGAAGTGTTCGCCTTTGCAAGACCGCACGAGCTCAGCATCCTGACCGATCCGAACGCCACCGAAGGGCTCGCGGCCAGCGTGGTACGGGTGCTGTCGTTTGGTGTCAGCAGTCGCGTGGAGCTGGACGGGCGCGGCAGTGCCGCTGGTCAGCACTTCGAAGTGGAGCTGCCACAGGCGGAAGTCGGCAGGCTGTCGCTGCAGCCCGGTCAGCACGTGCGCCTGCTGCCATCACGGCTCCGACTGTTCGAACGCAGCACAGCAGGCTGAGTCATGGCAGTCCGAAAAATGCAGCGGTACTTGAGCAGAGCCTTGCTGCTGGGCCTGCTGCTGTGGTCCCACACCGCGGTGGTCTCCGCTGCCGAAGCACCGCACTCCTTCTATGTCGAGGCCGGCACCTACGCGACCCAGCGCGAGAGCGACCCACCAGCCTATGTGCGCAATCTGGGCCGCGCACTCGACGATCCCTCACTGGCCTGGCTGGATGCCGGTCTCGAGTACCGGCTGCGCTACGAGTACCGGGACGATGATATTCGCCGCCTCGATCCGACCGACACCGATAAACCCATGCTCAAGCGCACGCGCGCCTGGCTAGGCGTACAAACGCCCTACGAGCCGCTGCGCTTCAGCATCGAGCTGACCGACTCGCGCGAAAACGCCGGTCACTACGCGCAGGACAATCGCGACGTCAACAAGATGGAGCCCATACAGGCCTATACCGAACTGCAGTTTGCCGCTGCGCTCGGCACGGACCCGCGCGGTACAGCGCGTCCGCTGACGCTGCGCCACGGCCGCATGGCCTTTGAGGTGCTCGATCGTCGCCTGGTGGCCCGCAACGAGTGGCGCAACACCAGCAACAGCTTCACCGGCACGCGCCTACAGCTCGGTAGCGATGCCAACGACTGGGCGCTGGATGCCTGGAGCCTGCGCCCGCTGACACGTCTGCTGGAGCGCCTGGACGAGCCTAACCACGAAGTGCGCTTCGATGCGCTTATCCTACACTGGCGCCGCTGGTCCTCGCTGCTCACGGTCGAGCCCCACCTCTTCCATCTGCGCCAGCGACCGACACTGGCCAACGGCCTGCGCGAGCGCGACCTGCTCGCGCCGGGCCTGCGTGCCTACGGGCAGGCGGCAGACGCGGCAATCACCTGGGATGTCAGTCTGATGAAGCAGCACGGCCACGACAATGGCCAGCGCAGCGCTGCCCGGGCGCTGACGGCAGAACTCGGCTACTCGTGGCGCACCCTGCGCTGGCGCCCGCGGCTGAGTGCGTTCTATGGCTATGCCAGTGGTGATCAAGACCCGGACGATCGTCTCAACCAGCGCTTCGAGCGCTTCTACGGCTTTGCGCGGCCCTGGTCAGCCGACGACTACTTCATTTTTGAAAATCTGCGGGCCCCCAAGCTCCGGCTGGAGTTCCAGCCGTGGCCCGGCGTGCGGGTAGATGCCGGCTACAGCGAGTATCGACTGGCGAGCCGCCGCGACCGCTTTTTCAACCTGTTGGCAGGCACGGCAGCCAACCGGGACCGCAGCGGCCAGAGTGGCAGCGAACTCGGGCAGAACTGGGACCTCAGAATCCGCTTCAATCCGGCGCAGCACCTGCAGGCAACGCTGGGCTACTCATCTTTCCGCCATGGCGCCTTCGTGCAGCAGCGGCAGCGTCTGGCCACCGGCACTACCACAGACGACTCGGATTTCCTGTATCTGGAACTGCTGTGGCGCTGGTTCGAGTAAACGTACAGGGCGAGCGCAAGTCTGGCCTGCCTACTCGTCGGCGGGAGGCTCCGCACGGCGACTGCGCCTGACCGGCGCGAAACCGGCACCGTCCATCAGCGTCCCCGCCGGACCTGTACCCAAGGTCTCGTCACGAGGTGCCGTCGGCACGCGGCGCTTGCCAATGTTCTTCTTGAAGGCATGGCGCTGCTTGGCTTTCGGCACCGGCTTCTTCTTGGCGGCGGCCGCGGAGTCCTTGGACTTGCCCTTGGCCTTGCCGCCGATCTTCTTGACCTCCCCCTTGAAGTGGGCGCGCAATCCAGGCACTTCGCGTGGCTGCAGGGTAATACCGAGATAGCGTTCGATGCTGCAGTAGGTGTTCCACTCCGGCGGGGAAACCAGCGACACCGCCAGTCCCTTTTCACCGGCCCGCCCCGTGCGACCGATGCGATGCACGTGGTCGTCGCCGCAACGTGCGATGCCGTAGTTGATCACCAGATCGATGCCCTTGACGTCCAGACCGCGCGCCGCGAGGTCGGTGGCTACCAGCACCCGCACCCCTCCGGTGCGGAACAGACCCATGATGCGCTTGCGTTCCAGTTGGTTGAGCTCGCCGTGCAGGCAGCCGACCTTGAGGGAGCTGCGGGCCCCGCGGCCCCAGACGCCGTCGGTCTGCTGGCTGTTCCGGCGGTCCCGCTCGCGCTGCAGAAAGCCGGCCAACTGCTCGGCATGCTCGCGGGTGTTGGTGAACACCAGCGCCCGCTCGAACGGCGTGTTGGCGAGCAGCCACTCGGTAAGGCGGTTCTTGTGGGCAGGGTCGTCGGCCAGCACGCGCTGCTGCTCGATACTGTTGTGCTCGGCGCGGTAGCTGCCGATCTCGACGATCTGCGGGTCACGCAGGACCTCCTCGGCGATGCGGCCTATCCCCTGATGGGACAGTGTGGCAGACAGCAACAGCGTCTGCCGCGGCTGGCGACAGGCGCGCACGATCTCGATCACGGCGTCTCGGAAGCCCATGTCCAGCATGCGATCGGCTTCGTCGAGCACCAGCACGTCGAGGTCCTGCAGTTCCAACGAGTGCTGCTGCACATGCTCGAGCAGCCGGCCCGGCGTACCGATCACGACATCGGCGTTGCGGCGCAGCAGCGCCTTCTGCTCGTTGAAAGAGGTGCCCCCGATGATGAGCGCTGTCTTGATCGACGTGAAGGCAGCCAGCTCGCGGCAGTGCTTGTCGACCTGATGCGCCAGCTCGCGCGTGGGCAGCAGGACGAGGGCGCGCGTGGCGGCGTCGCGGGCAGCTGGCTCCAGCAGACGCTGCAGCAGCGGCAGCAGATAGGCCGCCGTCTTGCCGCTGCCGGTTTCGGCGCTGGCCTGTACATCGTGGCCCGCGAGCACCAGGGGAATCATGGCCTCTTGTACGGGAGTGGGCTGCTGCAAAGCCAGCTGGTCGAGCGCCTTCAGCAGGCGTTCGTGCAGACCGAGAGTGGCGAACAAGGGAGACTACCTCAGGAAAGGGGTCGCTATTGTATAGGGGACGACTGCAAGGGGAGAATGACGGCATGAGCCATGAAGACCAGCTTGTCCGTTTCAACTTCGACGACCTCGACATCCGTGGTGAGCTCGTCTATCTCAATGAAAGCTGGAGCCAGATCCTGCTGCGCCACGACTACCCGCCCAACGTGCGCACCCAACTCGGCGAAGCACTGGCGGCGCTGGTGCTGTTGTCGGCCACCATCAAGTACGACGGCAACATGATCCTGCAGGTGCAGGGCAGCGGGCCGCTGCAGAAACTGGTGGTGCAGGTTACCCACGATGGCCAGGTGCGCGGCCTGGCGCGCTGGCAGGGCTTCGTGCCGGCCGGCAGACTGCCGCAGGTCTACGGCGAGGGGCGCATCATCATCACCATCTTCAAGGCCTCGGGCGAGCAGTACCAGAGCATCGTGGCCATGGAGGGCAGCACGCTGGCCGATGCGCTCAACGTGTACTTCCACCAGTCCGAACAGCTGCCGTCCACGTTCCGCCTCTTCAGCACGTCCACCCGCATCGCCGGCCTGTTCCTGCAGCAGTTGCCGGATTCGCGCAGTACGAAGGAGCGCCTGCTGAGCGAAGGAGCGGCCGTGCCCGGGCTGCCGCGTGATCGGCTCGAAGACTGGAACCGCGTGAACATCCTCGCCAGTACGGTCGACATGAGCGAACTGCTGATGTTGCCGCCCGAGCATCTGCTGCTGCGCCTGTTTCACGAGGAGCGTGTCAGCCTGCACGCCCCCAAGCCCATCCGTTTTTCCTGCACCTGCTCGCGCCGCAAGGTGGAGGACACGCTGATCGCCTTGGGACAGGCCGAGCTGCAGGACGTGCTGCGCACCGAAGGCAAGATCGAAGTGGACTGCGAGTTCTGCCAGCAGCGCTACTCGCTCGTAGCCGCCGACGTGGCGCGTCTGTTCACCGTGGACCCCGATGCCACAGCGCCACCGCCTGGTACCGTGCTGCACTGAAGACCTGTGCAACCAGGCCAGGCGACGCTTCCCTCGCCACCGTTGCGGTGCCTTGAGCGCGGGTATACCCGCAGGCACGGGTGCGGCGGTGGGCGCCGCTCAGGCCACGCGCGTCGACTGGTGGAAGTGCAGGCGCCAGCTCCTGCAGTCTGGGTCATAGCGCCAGAGTGACACGTGCCACGCGCCCTGACTGGCCGACGGCGGTTCGCTGCGTCTGGCGTGGTAGCGCAGCAGTCGCCAGCCCGGGGCGAGACGCTCCACGTGGCCCTCGGTCAGCAGCCAGCGCTGCCCCGGATCCTTCGCCAACAGCCACTGCAGCACGTCGGCGCGGGCGCTGTGCCGGCCGTTGGCCGCGACTTCCACCAACTCCGGCGCCAGCAGGCGCTCGAGCTGAGCCGGATCCTGCCGATGGTCGGCATGCAGCAGGAGCTGTTCCAGCTCGAGCATGGCGTCGGAACCCTCGCTATGCAGTTCTTGCATGTTTACCTCACAACCTGACGCGCGGCGCCTGGTAACCCAGCGCCTGACGGGTGAACTCGCGTTTGAGTGGTGGCAGCAGTTCCAGACCCAGCATACCGGCTTTGCGTAGCAGCGACAGGGCCATCGCATTGCTGGAGAACAACCGCGTCATCCAGTCACTGAACAGGATCGTGCGCAGCTGATCCTGCCGCACCTGCTCCCACCAGGCCGCCAGACGCTGCGGGCTGCCAACGGCACTGCCTTCCTCCAGCGACTGCCGCAGGTTGGCCGCGAGCGCCATGGCATCACGCAAGGCGAGGTTGAAGCCCTGCCCCGCGACCGGATGCAGCGTATGGGCGACGTTGCCCAGCAGGACCAGACCGGGACGGAACTGCTCCTCGGCAACCTGCAGCGTGAGTGGATACAGCACACGCTTGCCGGCATCGACGATGTGCCCGGCCCGCTGGCCGCAGTCCCGCTGCAGGCGAGCCAGAAATTCCGGCTGTGGCAGGTCCAGCACCGCCGCGGCTTCGTCTTCGGGCTGCGTCCACACCAGCGCCATGCGCTGCCGACCCTCGTGCGGCAGCAGCGGCAGTAGCGCCAGCGGGCCCTTGGCAGTGAAGCGCTCGTAGGCTGAACCGCCGTGGGGCGTAGCCAGCGCGAGATTGGCGATGATGGCTGACTGTCCGTAGCGACGCTCTTCCGTGTGGATGCCGAGCCGAGCCGCCAGTCCGGAACGGCCGCCATCGGCCAACACCACCAGGGATGCCGTGAGCGTGGCCGCCGGCTGCGCGCCTGCGCTCGCTCCGAACTGCAGCTGCATGCCGCTGACGTGCGGCTGCACTGCCGTCACTTGCAGCGGCGAGCAGAGCTCGATGCCGCGACTGGCCAGCAAGGCAGCGTTGAGGGCTTGGCCGATGGCAGGGTTTTCCACCACGTAGCCGAGTGCCGGCAGCTGCGATTCCGCTGCCTGCATGTCGACGCCGCCGAGATGGCCTTGGTCCGATACCTGGATATGGGTGATCGGCGCAGCGCGTGACTGCAGGGCCGTCCACAGGCCGAGCTGCTGCAGATAATCGACCGAACTCGCCGACAGGACCGTACTTCGCGTGTCGAAACCCGGTTGCTGTGGCTGCTGTCGCTGCAGCGCGGTGGCCTCGACCAAGAGGATGCGCGCAGCCGGCTGCGGCGGCAGCTGCAGGGCGCAGGCAAGCGTCGCGCCCACCATGCCTGCGCCGATGATGACGACGTCGTAGTGGGAGTACCGCGGCAGGGCAGAAAAGTCGTCGCTCATGGCAGACAGACAGGCCGCTCAGCGGCCTGCCATGCAGTCCTCGATTTCCGCTACGGTCTTGGGCAGCCCGGCGGTAAGCACTTCGTAGCCGCTACGTGTGACTGCCACATCGTCCTCGATGCGTACACCGATGCCGCGCCAGCGCGGTTCCACCTTGTCGTTGTTCGGTGCGATATAGAGGCCGGGCTCCACGGTCATCACCATGCCGGGTTCCAGCTGGCGCCACTTGCCGTCGATCTTGTAGTCGCCGACATCGTGCACGTCGAGGCCGAGCCAGTGACCGGTGCGATGCATGTAGAAGTCACGGTAGGCACCACCGTCGATCAACTGATCGACCGCCCCCTGCAACAGGCCGAGCTCCACGAGGCCGGCCGTGAGCACCCGCACGGTCGTGTCGTGCGGATCGTTCCAGTGCTTGCCTGGCCTGACTTCCTCGATGGCGGCCAACTGCGCCTTGAGCACGAGCTCGTAGATCGCCTTCTGCTCCGGCGAGAAGCGGCCGGAGACCGGGAAGGTCCGAGTGATGTCGGAGGCATAGCCTTGGAATTCGCAGCCGGCATCGATCAGCAGGAGATCGCCATCCTTCAGGGCCTGGTTGTTTTCGTTGTAGTGCAGGATGCAGGCATTGTCGCCGCCGGCGACGATCGACGTGTAGGCCGGCGCGTTGCAACCGGCCTTGAAGAACTCGTGCATGAACTCCGCTTCGATTTCGAATTCGTTCATGCCAGGGCGGCAGACCTGCATGGCCCGGCGGTGGGCTCGCACGGCGATGCGCGCCGACTCGCGCATCACGTCCAGCTCTGCCTTCGACTTGATCAGCCGCAGCTCGTGCAACAGGTGATCCAGCACCAGGAACTCCCCCGGAGGCTGCACCCCGGAACGTACCTTTTTGCGCACCACCTTCACCCAGTCCATCACGCGGTGATCGAAGCTTTCATCCTTGCCCATCGCGTAATACACGCGTTCGCGCCCCTCGATGAGACCGGGCAGGATGTCGTCGATATCACTGATCGGAAAGGCATCGTCGACGCCCAGCGCTGCAACGGCCGCCTCAGGTCCGAGCAGTCGACCGTTCCACAGCTCCTTGAGCGGGTCCTTTTCCTGGCAGAACAGCAGGCACTGACCCTGAGCCCGCCCCGGCACCAGCACCAGCACGGCATGCGCTTCGTTGAAGCCGGTCAGGTAGTACAGATCACTGCTCTGGCGGTAGCGGTACTCACTGTCACCATTACGCAGGATCGGATGCGCGGCAGGCACGATGGCAATGCCATTGCCAGCCATGTGGTTCATCAGGTCCTGGCGACGCTGCTGATATTCTTTGAGGGGGATGGACACGGAACGCACCTCGAACGGACGGAAGCTGGAAAACTCAGTGCAGTACGGGCGAATCGGGACCGCCGGATGATTCGGTAGCGGCTGCGCTGTCCACCATGGCCAGCTGCTGGTAGAGCGCGGCTGCGGCCATGCGCACATACTCGACCAGTTCCATGTACTCGACTTCTTCATCCTCTTCGGTGCTGTCAGCGGTCTCGACCAGATCGGCGAGCTGACCTATGTCGTGGAGAGCTTCGCGTCCTTGCGCACCGAGCACAGCCTCCGGCTGCAGGAAGCCCACCGAGAAGCCGGTGGTGAAGGCCTCGCACCACTCACCGAGCGCCACGACGCGCGCCTTGATGCGCTCGTCGTCGCTCGGCAACAGCAGCTGGAAGGAAAAGTCGCTTTGGCCCAGCTGCTCGCGCGTGCTGGAGAGCAGCCGCTCGACCAGCGTGGCTGCGGCGCTGGTCAGCTCGTCTTCTTCGAGGGCGGCGGCGACGTCTTCGGCATCGATGTCCGGCGCTCCGCTGCTGAGCAGCCCGCTGATCAGCCCGTGCAAGGCAGCCGGGCTGATGCCGGGAAGGGCGCTGCGCAGCACCTGTCGCAGCAGCGAATAATCGGGAGTCATCACGCGTCCTCGTTCGACCGGCGGGCATCATAGCAAATCCGCCGCGGGTCTCTCACTTGCGGGTGCAGCGTCACGAGCTCTTCAGGTTTCACTGCAAGAACTGTTTCGTTGACCCTGTAATTCCGCGGTTTTATAGTGGCCGCGCCCCGGGTTGCCGCAGCCATTCCGTCATGAGCACCAGCTCTTTCAAATCTCTCGAAGACAAAGTCGATGAACTCATCCGGCTCTGCAACGACATGAAGAAAGAGAATCAGGTATTGAGGGATCGCGAGAGCCAGTTGCGACACGAAAAAGATAGCCTGCTCGGCAAGCAGCAAGTGGCCCGCGTGCGGCTGGAAAAGGTGCTGCGCCGACTCAAGTCCATCGAAGAGGGACAGCAGTGATGGCGGCCGTCTCCGTCAGTCTCAACATTCTCGGCCGTGACTACCAGCTCGCCTGTCCCCAGGAAGAGGAAGAGTCTCTGCGCCGCGCCGCCAGGCAGCTCTCGCAGGAAATGGAGGCGCTGCGCACGCGTAATCCGGCCATCACCTACGACAAGCTCGCCGTCATGGCCGCACTCAGCATCACGCATCAACTCCAGCGCAAGTCGCTTGAAGCCAGCAGCAGCGAAAGCAGCACGGCGCGTGAACTCAAGCAGCTCGAGAAGAAGATCGACAACGCGCTCATCGCCGTACGGCAGATCGAGATCTGAACGCAGCTGCTGCGCGTAGCGCCGGCCCCGAAACTTTTGCTTCGTCGCGCACAGGGCTGGACTATAATGCCGGCACTCCCTGGGATATTTGCCAGTTGAATGTGTTCTTGAGCCGATATCTTTACCCCGGAGGCTTAGCCCTAATGGCGCGGTGTGCATGTCCGTTCAGCCCTGTCTTCGAGCAGGGCCAGCGGAAAGCCTGATGCGCTGGACTGGCCACCACCTGAACCGTTCGGTTCAGGACAGTTTCGACAGCGGTATCCTGGGGATCCCCATCACGCGCCATGCCAACGCCGACTCCCGCCAACGCCACTGACGCCGACCAGCTGGCGGCGCTCCGTGACCGTAAGAAAGCCCTGCGCAAGCAACTGCGCCAGCGTCGCCGCCAACTGTCGCCGCTGCAGCAGCGGCAGGCCGCCCGTGCGCTGTTTCGCCGCGTTGCCTGCACGCCAGCGTTCCGCTTCAGTTCGAGCATCGCCTTCACGCTGCCGCGCGACGGCGAGATTTCGCCGCAGCGGCTGCTTGAGGCGGCGTTGCGTCGCGGCAAACGCTGCTACCTGCCCGTGATGAGCAGGTTCGGCGCCGATCGGCTGCGTTTTCGCCGTGTGAGGAAGGGGTCCGCGTTATCCAGCCGCAACGCCATGCGGATTCCTGAGCCAACGCGGTCTGCGCTCTGTCCACCACGCGCCCTCAGCCTGGTGCTGCTGCCGCTGGTCGGCTTCGATGCGCGCTGCAACCGACTCGGCATGGGCAAGGGCTACTACGACCAGACCTTTGCCTTCCTGCGCCAGAGTCGCCGACGTCCGTTACTGATCGGCCTCGCGCACGAGTGCCAGCGTGTGGAGCAACTGGAAACGAATGTCTGGGACCTGCCCCTGCACGCCATCGCCACAGACGGCGCATGGTATAAAGTCGGCACACCCTGAACGGAACCCCCTTGCATGAGCCAGGAACACCAGAAGCGCGCCGCTGCCAAAGCGGCCTTCGACTACGTCAAGCGCCTGCTGACACCCGAAACGGTGATCGGCGTCGGTACCGGGTCCACAGCAAATTTCTTCATCGACGAATTGGCGGCCCTGCGGCATGACATCTCGGCCACCGTGGCCTCCTCCGAGGCCAGCGCGTCGCGCCTGCGGGCCCACGGGATCAGCGTGGTCGATCTCAACGCGGTGAAGGAAGTCACGGTCTATGTAGACGGCGCCGACGAAGCCAACGAGCATCTGCAACTCATCAAGGGCGGTGGCGCTGCGCTGACACGCGAAAAAATCGTGGCAGCCGTGGCACGCGAATTCGTTTGCATCGCCGACCAGAGCAAGCTGGTGCCGGTGCTGGGACGTTTCCCGCTGCCAGTGGAGGTCATTCCCATGGCACGCAGTCACGTGGGCAGACAGATCGTCAAGCTTGGCGGCGACCCGGCCTACCGCGAGGGCGTCGTCACCGACAACGGCAACATCATCCTCGACGTCCACCACCTCGCCATCGTCGATCCGCGCCGACTGGAAACCGAGCTCAACATGATCACCGGCGTGGTGACCAACGGTCTGTTTGCGCTGCGGCCGGCCGATTTGCTGCTGCTTGGCAGCGACAGCGGTGTGCAGTCGCTGCGCGCGCGCCGCTAACGCTCAGATGGCTTTCGGCTTGTAGACACCCTTCGCGTAACGGGTCGTCATTGCTTCCAGCGAAAAGATCTTGCCGATGGTAGACGCCTGTCCTGCCGTGCCGAACTGCGTGAGCCGATCCTTGACGATGCCTTTCATGGCCGTGATGGTCGGCACCAGCCACTTGCGCGGATCGAATTCCTTGGGATTTTCGGCAAGGAACTTGCGGACCGCACCGGTCGCAGCCAGCCGCAGATCGGTATCGATGTTGACCTTGCGGACGCCGTGGCGGATGCCCTCCTGGATCTGCTCCACCGGCACACCATAGGTTTCGCCCAACTCTCCGCCGTACTGGTCGATGGTCTTCAGCCATTCCTGCGGCACGGACGATGAACCGTGCATGACGAGGTGGGTGTTGGGCAGGCGCCGGTGAATTTCGGCGATACGCGAAATGGCAAGGATGTCCCCGGTGGGTGGCCGCGTGAACTTGTAGGCGCCGTGGCTGGTACCCACGGCAATGGCGAGGGCGTCGACCGAAGTTTCCGCCACGAAGCGCTCCGCTTCTTCCGGGTCGGTCAGCAGCTGACTGTGGTCGAGCTTGCCTTCGGCACCGATACCGTCTTCCTCACCGGCCATGCCGGTTTCCAGCGACCCCAGACAACCGATTTCCCCCTCGACCGATACGCCGCAGGCGTGCGCCATGTCGACGGTCAGTTTGGTGACGCGCACGTTGTACTCGTAGCTCATCGGCGTCTTGCCATCCTCACCGAGCGAGCCGTCCATCATGACCGATGAGAAGCCGAGTTGGATGGACCGCTGGCACACCGACGGCGAGACCCCGTGGTCCTGGTGCATGACGATGGGAATGTGCGGGAATTCCTCGAGTGCGGCCTCTATCAAGTGTTTCAGGAAGTTGGAGCCGGCGTATTTGCGTGCGCCCGCCGACGCCTGCAGGATCACCGGGCTGTTTACCTCGTCGGCACCCATCATGATGGCGCGAACCTGCTCGAGGTTGTTCACGTTGAAGGCGGGCACGCCGTAGCCGTGTTCGGCAGCGTGGTCGAGCAGTTGGCGCAGGCTGATGAGAGCCATGGAAGTATCCTCGTTGATGACTGGATCGCTGTGTGATTCTGACGATGCGGCGTGTGGCAACCACGATCACCGACTGGTGCCTGGTCCTAGTGCTTCCCTCGCTCCTCGAGGATCGCTACGGCCGGCAAGATGTCGCCCTGCACGAACTCGAGGAAGGCTCCACCGCCGGTGGAAATGTAGGAAATGGCTTTTTCGATGCCGTATTTCTCGATGGCCGTGATGGTCTCGCCGCCACCAGCAATGGAAAAGCCCGGATTGGCAGCGATGGCACGGGCCACAGCCTCGGTGCCCTTCGCGAAATTGGCAAACTCGAACACACCGACCGGACCGTTCCACAGGATGGTGCTGGCCTTGGCGATGGCGCTGGCCAGCGCCGCGGCCGACTGCGGACCGATGTCGAGGATCATGTCGTCGGCGGTGACGGCGTCGACCGCCTTGACGGTGGCGACCGCGTCTTCCTTGAACTCGCTGGCGACCACGACGTCGACCGGCAACGGGATGTGCGTCTGCGCCATGATCCGTCTGGCCTGCTCGATCATCTCCGCTTCCACCAGCGACTTGCCGACCGGCTTGCCAGCCGCCGCGAGGAAGGTGTTGGCGATACCACCACCGACCACCAGCGCATCGACCTTGCTGGCCAGCGACTCCAGCACCTGCAGCTTGCTCGACACCTTGGCGCCACCCACTACGGCAAGGAGCGGTCGCACGGGATTCTTGAGGGCCCGATCGAGTGCGTCGAGTTCGGCCTTCAGGAGCGGACCGGCACAGGCGACATCGGCAAACTTGGCCACGCCGTGCGTGCTGCCCTGGGCCCGGTGGGCAGTCCCGAAGGCGTCCATCACGAACACATCACATAGCGTGGCGTAGTAGCGGGCGATCGCGTCGGTATTATCGTTTTCCCCGACATTGCAGCGCACGTTTTCCAGCAGCACGCAGTCGCCGGGGGCCAGCGCCCTCGAGGCCTCGGCAGCGAAATCCTGCGGCATGACGCGGATCTCGCGCCCCAGCAGGGCAGACAGGTGTGCGGCCACGGGTGCCATCCGCGAGTCAGGCTGCTCGGCGATCGGCACGCCCTCCTTGGGACGCCCGAGGTGGGACATCACGATGACCTTGGCACCTTTTTGCAGGGCCAACTGCAGCGTGGGCAGGGCCGCCCTGACGCGTGCGTCATTGACTATCTTGCCGTTCTTGACCGGAACGTTCAGGTCCTCCCGGATGAGGACACGCTTGCCTGCCAGATCCAGGTCGGCCATCGCCAGGATTGCCATGTCTACCTCGTGTTTTGCCGCGTTGGACAGCGGCGCGATGATACCTAATGGGCTCGCGCGCCGACCACGATTTTCTGGGCGGCGGCTTGCCTTGTTCGGACCGTAGCACCGAGAATCCAGCGTCTAGGCTCCGACCCCCCGAGAACCCCGCGATGCCGCGCCGCCTGCTCCGCCCGCTCCGACGGCGCCCCCCGTGCGGAGAACTGCGATAGACCTCGCCGCTGACAATCTCACCGGCTTCCTGGTGGCGCTGGGCGCCGGCCTGCTGATCGGCATCGAGCGAGAGCGCCGCAAGGGTAGCGGTCCCCAGCGGGCGCTGGCCGGCGTGCGCACGTTCACGCTGGCGGCATTTTCCGGCGCTCTCACGCAGTCGCTCGGCCAGCCCTTGCTGGTGCTGCTTGGCGCCCTGTTCATCGTTGCACTCAACCTGATCGCCTACTGGCGCAGCCGCGAGGACGATCCCGGGGTCACCACGGAACTGGCGCTGTTCTTCACCTATCTCATCGGTATCACGGCGATGCTGCAGCCAGCGCTGGCCGCCGGTCTGGCGGCAGTGGTCACCATCCTGCTCGCGGCCCGCTCGGTGCTGCACAGCTTTTCGGTGAGGCTGCTCTCGGCGGCAGAACTGCGCGATGCCCTCGTGCTCTGCGGTGCCGTGCTGATCGTGCTGCCGCTGCTGCCAGATGCTGCCCTGCCCTGGCTGGCCGACATCAATCCGCGCCGGCTGTGGCTGCTGGCGGTGCTGTTCATGCTGCTGGAATCCGGTGGCTACGTGGCACTGCGCCTTGCCGGACCCACGCTGGGCCTGGCCTTGTCGGGACTGGCGGCGGGCTTCATTTCCAGCACCGCCACCATCGCCACCTTCGGGACACGCAGCCGGGCGCGTCCCGAATTGACGCGGGCCTGCGTGGCGGGTGGACTGTTTTCGTCGGTAGCCACCGTGGTGCAACTGGCCATGGTGGTGGCTGCTGTGCATGCGCCGGTGCTGACCGACCTCGCCGCCGGTCTGGTGCTCGCACTACTGGCCGTACTGGCAGCAGCTTGGCTGGGTTTGCGCGGCGACGGCCCGCCCGCTACGGAAAAACCGGCCAGCCGCGTGTTCAACCTCTGGCATGCCGTGGGTTTTGCCCTGCTGATGTCGCTCGCGACGGCCGTACTGAGCGGCGCCGAGGCACGCTTCGGCGCACTGGCGGTGCCGATCGGGGCCGCAGTGGGCGGCTTTTTCGATGCCCATGCTTCTGCTGCCTCGGCGCTGGCGCTGACGGCCAATGGCACCTACCCGCTCAGCAACGCCCTGCTGCCGGTCCTGCTGGCCATGACCTCCAACACGGCCAGCAAACTGGCGGTCGCGGCCTTCGCCGGCGGTCCGCGCTACGCGCTGCGCTTGGCGCCTGGACTGCTGGCCATGCTGCTGGCGCTGTGGCTGCCCTGGCTGCTCGGCTGACACTTCCGACCTTTGCCGAAATTTCACTACCCCGCCGTCGCCACTTAACGGCCACTTAACTGCGCTTCGCCACCATGCACCGCGACTAGCATCCGGTGCAGTTTTCGCCTGTGCCCGACGCTGTCATTGGTCATCCACAGGAGAAATGTCATGTCCAAGCGTATTGCGTTCGCGAATCGTATTCCTTCGCTGCCGTCCTTGCTGGTGGCGTCCATGTCGGCACTTTGCGGATTGGCGGCCCAGGCACAGCCGGGGACTGCTGCTGTCGAGGAAATTCAGGTATTCGGCAAGGGGCAGACCCGCCAGGTGCAGAGCCTCACCGCCGGTCAGCTCGACCAGTTTCCGGCAGGTACCAGCCCACTGAAGGCGCTGGAAAAACTGCCTGGTGTCAACTTTCAGTCGGCCGATCCTTTCGGCGCTTACGAATGGTCGACCCGTATCGTGGTGCGAGGCTTCAATCAAAACCAGATGGGCTTCACGCTCGACGGTGTTCCCCTCGGCGACATGTCCTATGGCAACCACAACGGCCTGCACATCAGCCGCGCCATCATGACTGAAAACCTCGGGGGCGTGACGCTGGCCCAAGGCGCCGGGGCGCTGGCCACGGCCTCGACCAGCAACCTCGGGGGCACCATGGAGTTCAACTCCACTGCGCCCGCCCAGGAATTTTCCGTGACCACCAACGCCACTCTCGGCAGCGACGAAACCCGTCGTGGTTTTGTCCGCGTGAATAGCGGTGAGCTTGGCGGGGCACTGCGTTTCTATGCCAGCTATGGCGACCAGCAGACCGCGAAGTGGAAGGGTAACGGTGATCAGACGCAGGAGTACGTGAATCTCAAAGCCATCGCCACGCTCGGTTCGGCAGAGCTCACCGGATATCTTGCGCTGTCCGACCGGGCAGAGAGCGACTACCAGGATATGTCGCTGGAAATGATCCGCCGTCTCGGCCGGGACTTCGACAACTACTACCCCGACTATGCGCGCGCCATTGCGGCCGCCCAGGGCAAATTCACCGGCGGCGTCACCAGCCTTGATGATGCCTACTGGGACGCCGCTGGTCTGCGCGAAGACGATCTGGGTTATCTGAAACTAGCCACGCCGCTCGCGGACGGCGTCGACTTCGATGCCACCTGGTACCAGCACACCAACGAGGGCCAGGGACTCTGGGGCACACCTTACCTGGCAACGCCGGGCGGAGCGCCCTTGTCGATTCGCACGACCGAGTACGACATCGACCGCTACGGGATCATCAGTGACGTCTCGGCAGAGTTCGGTGCCCACACCCTGAACGCAGGACTCTGGTACGAAGATAACGACTTCAACCAGGCTCGCCGCTTCTACGGGGAACCCTCGGCCAGCGCACCAAGCCGCCGCTTCACGGAGTTCCAGCGCAACCCCTTCACCACGCAGTGGGAATACGCCTTCAATACCGAGACCCTGCAGTTCCACGTGCAGGACACCTGGCAGATCAACGACCAACTGCGCGTGCAATACGGTTTCAAGAGCGTCAACGTCGATGTCTCTGCCAGCACCGTGGTTGGCGCCAACAAGACCGGCAGCATAGAGACCAACGAAGGCTTTCTGCCGCAGGCCAGCTTCGTCTACGTCCTCAATGACCAATACGAGCTGTTTGGCGCCGTGACCCGCAACGTACGGGCGCTGATTGGTTCGGCCACCGGAACGTCGCCGTTCTCGGCGACCCAGGCTGCCTTTGAAGTCATCCGGGACACGATCAAGCCGGAAATGTCGACCACGCTGGAAGTCGGCTGGCGCTGGAACCTGCAGAACGTCGAGGGCGTTGCCTCCGCGTACTACGTGGACTTCGAAGACCGACTGCTCGCCATCCAGCAGGGCTCGGCGATCATCGGTGCCTTCAACGCACTGGCCAACGTCGGCAGCGTACGCAGCGTCGGTATCGAGGCCGGGCTGAACTGGCAGCCTACGGAAGTGCTCAACTGGTACAACTCCGCCAGCTACAACAGCACCACCTACGAAGACGACTTCCAGAGCGGCAGTACGCTCGTCCGCGTGGCGGGAAAAAATGTGGTGGATACGCCAGAGCTGATGTTCACGTCGGAGCTTGGCCTCGAATCCGAGGAACTGTTCGCCAAGATCGCCTACAAGTACACCGACAGCCGCTTCTACACATTCCTGAACGATGGCTCCGTCGATGCTTTCAGCATGCTCAACTTCAGCGTAGGTCTGAAGCTGGGAGAGCGCTTCGGGCTCAAACAGCTCAGCACGCAACTCGATGTCACCAACCTGTTCGATGAAGACTACATCTCGACCGTCGGCAGCGGTGGCTTCAGCAACTCCGACCCGAACGGCACGGGGCAGACGCTGCTGCCGGGTGCGCCGCGCCAACTGTTCGTCTCGGTGAAGGCTTCGTTCTAGTTTCCGGCGGCTGACACCGGCACTCTGGGCCGGGGCGGAGAGATCCGTCCCGGTTTTTTTTGCCCGATGCTCGGGCGGGGAAAGCACTACGGTGGCAGGCCTCAGCCCGCCAACCTGGCCATCAGCTTGGCTACATCCAGCATGCGATTGGCGTAGCCCCATTCGTTATCGAACCACACGAGAAGTTTGGCCAGCCGCCGGCCAGCCACGCGCGTCTGCTCCAGGTCGACTATGGCCGAGCGCGGGTCGTTGTTGAAATCGCAGGAAGCGAGCGGCTCGTCGGTGCAGCCGAGCACACCCTCGAAGTGCTGTGCCGCACCCGCGCGGACCAGCGCATTGAGCGTCGAGCGATCGGTGTCGCGCTGCAGCAGCACCGAAAGGTCGATGGCCGACACGTTGACAGTCGGCACACGCATGGCCTGCGCTTCGAAGCGCCCGGCCAGTGCAGGGAGGATGCGCTCGATGCCGCGCGCCAGTCCGGTGTCGACTGGAATGATGGACTGCATGGCGCTGCGGGTCTTGCGCAGGTCCGTGTGGTGGTAGGCATCGAGCACAGGCTGATCGTTCATGGCCGAATGGATGGTGGTGATCACGCCACTTTCGATGCCGAGTGCGTCATGCAGCAGCTTGATGACTGGCACGATGCAGTTGGTGGTGCAGGACGCATTCGACACGATGCTGTGCTGCGACTGCAGCACGCCATGATTGACGCCGTAGACGATCGTAGCGTCCACATCGGCGGCCGCAGGCTGCGAAAACAGCACCTGACGGGCGCCCTGCTGCAGGTGGATTTCCGCGCGTCGACGGTCACTGAAGGAGCCGGTGCACTCCAGCACCAGGTCTACAGCCTGTGCACGCCACGGCAGCGACTCCAGCGCTGCCACGTGCGACACCGCCAGGCGACGTCCCTGGATGACGAGCTGCGATCCGTCGACCTTCACCTCACCCGGAAAGCGTCCGTGCGTGCTGTCGTAACGCGTCAGGTGCGCCAACGTCTGGATGTCGGCCAGTTCGTTGAGCGCCACCAGGTCAAGCCCGTCGAGATCGCTGCGCTCGAACCAGGCCCGCAGCACGCTGCGTCCGATACGGCCGAGACCATTAATGGCGATTCTGTAGCCCATGAGGCCTCTTCTTGCCGACTTACAGCAAACTCTCGACCACTGCCTTGACGTTGTCGGCGGTAAACCCGAAGTGCTTGAGCACGACCGGACCGGGTGCCGACTCGCCGAAGCGCGTCATACCCAGCACCTTGCCGTCCAGCCCCACGTATTTGTGCCAGCAGTCCCCGTGGGCGGCCTCGACGGCCACGCGCTTGCGCACCGACGGCGGCAGCACCTGATTGCGGTATTCGCGGGGCTGTGCGTCGAAGGCGGAGGTCGAGGGCATCGACACCAGCCGCACGGCCTTGCCCTCGGCTTGCAACTGCCGCACGGCCTCGAGGGCGATGGCCACTTCCGAACCGGTGGCGATGACGAGGGCGGCCGGCGCTCCCTGGCAGTCCAGCAGCGTGTAGCCCCCGCGACCGATGACCAACACCTGCTCCGGCTCGCGCGCGATGGCCGGCAGATTCTGGCGCGACAGCACCAGCGCAGTCGGGCCCTTGCGCTGCAGAATGGCCGCTTTCCAGGCCACAGCCGTTTCGGTGGCATCGGCGGGCCGCCACAGCGACAGATTGGGCGTGGCCCGCAGGTTGGCGATCTGCTCGACCGGTTGGTGGGTCGGCCCGTCCTCTCCCTGTCCGATCGAATCGTGGGTGAATACGTAGATGCTCTGCTGCTTCATGAGGGCCGCCATGCGCACGGCATTGCGCATGTAGTCCATGAACACCAGGAAGGTGCCGCCATAGGGCACGAAGCCGCCATGCAGCGCGATGCCATTATTGATGGCACCCATGCCGAATTCGCGCACGCCGTAGTAGAGGTAATTGCCAGCCGGGTTTTGCGACACGGGCACGCTGCCCTTCCAGTTGGTCAGGTTGGAACCGGTGAGGTCTGCCGAGCCGCCAAACAGTTCCGGCAACAACTGGCCGAGCAAGGCGATGCAGTTCTGCGAGGCCTTGCGGGTGGCCACGGTTTCCATCTTCTGCTGGCAGCTGGCCACGTACTGGTCGAGCTGCGATTCGAAATCGGCATAGAGCTGGCGCTTGAAGCGTCGCACCAGTTCCAGCGCCAGATCGGGGTGTTCCTCTTCATAGGCAGTGAACAGCTCCTTCCAGGCCATCTCCGCCTGGTACCCGGATTCGCGCGCATTCCAGGTGTCGTATACCGGGGCAGGTATCTCGAAAGGTGCGTGCGGCCACTGCAGGGCCACGCGTGTGGCAGCCACTTCGTCGGCACCGAGCGGAGAGCCGTGGCAGCTTTCCTTGCCCTGCTTGTTGGGTGAACCGAAGCCGATGATGGTCTTGCATATGATCAGCGTGGGCTGGGTCGTATTGGCCCGCGCAGCCTCGATGGCGAGCCGGATCGCCTCGGCATCGTGACCATCGACGTTGAGGACCTGCCAGCGGTAGGACTCGAAGCGCCGGGCCGTGTCATCGGCAAACCATTCATGTACTTCGCCGTCGATGGAAATCCCATTGTCGTCGTAGAACACGATAAGCTTGCCGAGTCCCAGCGTGCCGGCCAGCGAGCAGACCTCGTGCGAAACGCCTTCCATGAGGCAGCCGTCACCGGCAAACACATACGTGTGGTGGTCGATCACCTGCAAGTCACCACGATTGAACTGGGCAGCGAGGGTGCGCTCGGCGATGGCCATGCCGACTGCATTGGCGAGCCCTTGACCCAGCGGACCGGTGGTGGTTTCCACGCCGGGCGTGTAGCCAAATTCCGGATGGCCCGGCGTGCGGGAATGCAGTTGGCGAAACTGCTTGAGGTCTTCGATGGACAGGTCGTAGCCCGTCAGGTGCAGCAGCGAGTACACCAGCATCGAGCCATGGCCGTTGGAGAGCACGAAGCGATCCCGGTTCAACCACTGCGGGTTGGACGGATTGTGGCGCAGGAAGTCGTTCCACAGCACCTCGGCGATGTCGGCCATGCCCATGGGGGCGCCGGGATGCCCGGAGTTGGCCTTCTGGACGGCATCCATGCTGAGCGCGCGGATGGCGTTGGCGCACTCGCGACGACTGGCCCTGGCCGGACGGACGGTACCCGGAGCGGAAACCGGCATGCTGTTCTCCTTACGGTTTTCTGAGCGGCGCGTATTCTCTACCAGCCCCCCGGCAATTGCCACTTGACCCGCGGTGGCAGCGTCGCAAAAGGGCCGTGCAGTCCCCAAAAACGGGGCCCGCAACCAGCCAGCAGCCGCCCGCCCCGCTCGGCGAACTGAATGGTTCCCTTGCTCGCATCGAGGGTGTTAAATTCGCTCGCCCGCTACGGATCGCCCGGCAGGGGACTGCGCTCGGAGAAGCACCTGCGATGAAAGCAGGCGTGAGCCCGGCAGACTGGCCGACGACCCGTATCTCGCCCACAAGAAGAGCAACCCACACTCACCGTCGAAAAGGTAGGTAACGCCATGTCAGAAGCAGCATTGTTTACATCAGAGTCAGTTTCCGAAGGTCACCCGGACAAGATGTGCGACCAGATCTCGGACGCCATCCTGGATGCGCTGTTGGCGCAGGATCCAAAATCACGGGTCGCCGTCGAGACGCTGGTGAAGACTGGCATGGTAGTAGTGGCCGGCGAAGTCACCACGGGTGCCAAGATCGACTATGAAAAAATCATCCGTCAGGTGGTCTGCGACATCGGCTACGACGACAGCCGCAAGTACTTCGACGGCAAGACCTGCGCCGTGCTGAACGCCATCGGCCAACAGAGCCAGGACATCAGCCAGGGTGTGGACTCCTCCACCACCAAGGAACAGGGCGCCGGCGACCAGGGCCTCATGTTCGGCTTTGCCTGCAACGAAACCGACGCGCTCATGCCTGCCCCCATCCAGTACGCCCATCGTCTGGTGGAGCAGCAGGCCAAGATGCGCAAGAAAAAAGTGCTGCCCTGGCTGCTGCCCGATGCCAAGAGCCAGCTGACCTTCCGTTACGTCGACGGCAAGCCGCACTCGATCGATGCCGTGGTGCTGTCAACCCAGCACACTGACGAAGTGAAGAACAAGGAACTGCGCGAAGGCGTGATGGAAGAAATCATCAAGAAAGTACTGCCGGCCAAGTGGATCGACAAGAAGACCAAGTTCCACATCAATCCGACCGGTCGCTTCGTGGTCGGCGGTCCCTACGGGGACTGCGGTCTGACCGGCCGCAAGATCATCGTTGACACCTACGGCGGTTATGCCCGCCACGGGGGCGGTGCTTTCTCGGGTAAAGACCCGTCGAAAGTAGACCGCAGCGCGGCGTATCTGGCCCGTTACATTGCCAAGAACATCGTCGCCTCCGGCATCGCCGACAAGTGCGAAGTGCAGATCTCTTACGCGATCGGTGTGGCCGAGCCCACCTCGATCCTGGTCGACACCTTTGGCACCGGCAAGATTTCCGATGCCGAAATCACCAAACTGGTCCGGGCCCACTTCGAACTGAAGCCGGCCGGCCTCATCCGTATGCTCGACCTGCTCAAGCCCGTGTACCGCCCGACGGCTTCCTATGGCCACTTCGGTCGCAAGGAGTTTTCGTGGGAGAAGACCGACAAGGCCGCTCTCCTGCGCGATGCCGCCAAAATCAAATAAGCCCGCCCACTACAGGACACCTTCATGAGTTTCACTGATTACAAAGTTGCCGACATCGGCCTCGCCGGGTTCGGCCGCAAGGAAATCCAGCTGGCGGAAGCCGAGATGCCGTCGCTGATGACGCTGCGCAAAAAGTACGGGGCCAGCAAGCCGCTGGAGGGCGCCCGCATCATGGGCTGCATCCACATGACGATCCAGACCGCAGTACTGATGGAAACCCTGATGGAACTGGGGGCCGAGCTGCGCTGGTCCTCCTGCAACATTTTCTCCACCCAGGACCATGCTGCTGCCGCCATGGCTGCGCGCGGCGTGCCGGTGTTCGCCTGGAAGGGCGAAACCGAAGAGGAGTATGAGTGGTGTCTGGAGCAGACCATCAACCAGGCCGGCAAGCCCTGGAACGCCAACATGATCCTCGACGACGGCGGCGACCTCACTTCCCTCGTGCACAAGAAGTACCCGCAGATGCTGAAAAAGATCCACGGCATCACCGAAGAGACCACGACCGGCGTGCATCGCCTCTACGAGATGCTGGCCAAGGGTGAACTCAAGGTGCCGGCGGTCAATGTCAACGATGCCGTCACCAAGTCGAAGAACGATAATAAATACGGCTGCCGCCACTCGCTCAACGACGGCATCAAGCGCGGCACCGACATGCTGCTCAGCGGCAAGAAGGCCCTCGTGCTGGGCTACGGTGACGTAGGCAAGGGCTCGGCCATGTCGCTGCGTCAGGAAGGCATGATCGTCAAGATCACCGAAATCGATCCCATCTGCGCCATGCAGGCCTGCATGGACGGCTTCGAAGTGGTCTCGCCCTACAAGAACGGCATCAACACCGGCAAGCCCGGCGACATCAACAAGGAACTGCTGTCCACCACCGACCTGCTGGTAACCGCCACCGGCAACGTGGATGTTTGCGACAAACACATGCTGAAGGCCCTGAAATCCGGCTCCGTCGTGTGCAACATCGGCCACTTCGACAACGAGATCGACACGGCCTACATGCGCAAGAACTGGAAGTGGGACGAGGTGAAGCCGCAGGTGCATCGCATCGTGCGCGGTAAGCTCAAGGATGGTAGCGACGACTACCTGATCCTGCTGTCGGAAGGTCGTCTGATCAACCTCGGCAACGCCACCGGTCACCCCTCGCGGATCATGGACGGCTCCTTCTCCAACCAGGTACTTGCGCAGATCTACCTGTGGGAACAGAAGTTTGCCGATATGCCGGCCGGCAAGAAGAAGGCCGCCCTCAAGGTGGAAGTGCTGCCCAAGAAGCTCGACGAAGAAGTGGCTGCCTGCATGGTGGAAGGCTTCGGCGGCGTGATCACCAAGCTCAGCTCGCAGCAGGCCTCCTACATAGGCGTGTCGGCTGACGGCCCCTTCAAGCCGGACAGCTACAAGTACTGACGCACGGCAGTGCTTGCGTACGGAAAAGCCCGCTTTGGCGGGCTTTTTTTTCGCTGCTCGCCAGCGGTCCCCCTTGAGGATGGATAGTGTGCGCCAAGGCGAGTATACTGAAAATGAAGACCATCAGCGAGGCCAGTCCAATGCAAAGTCCCCGCCCTTCCCTCTTGTCTACGGCCGCCCGCAATTTTCTTGGTCATGCCCCGTCCTGGTACAAGCTCACCATCATGGGTTTTCTCTTACTCAACCCGTTGTTGCTTTGGACACTGGGGCCGTTCGCTGCCGGCTGGGCGCTGGTGGCAGAGTTCATCCTCACGCTGGCGATGGCGCTGAAATGCTATCCCTTGCAGCCTGGGGGCCTACTCGCCTTGCAGGCCATCGTGCTTGGACTGGGCTCACCCGATGCAGTGTTCGAGGAAGTGAATGCCAATCTCGAGGTGCTGCTGTTGCTGATGTTCATGGTGGCCGGCATCTACTTCATGAAGCAGATGCTGTTGGCCGTCTTCGCGAAGGTGCTGGTACGCATTCGCTCCAAGCTCCTGCTGTCGCTGCTGTTCTGTCTGCTCGGGGCGCTGTTGTCCGCGTTTCTCGACGCGCTCACCGTCACCGCCGTCCTGATCAGCGTCGCGTTGGGCTTTTATGGCGTTTATCACCGCGTGATGTCGGGAAAGCAGCCAGACGCGGACCATGACCATGCCGACGACTCTGGTATCGCCGATACCTTGAGTCGCGAGGATCTGGAGCAATTCCGGGCCTTCCTGCGCAGCCTCCTGATGCATGGCGCTGTGGGTACGGCACTTGGCGGTGTAATGACCATGGTCGGTGAACCACAGAACCTGCTGATCGCTTCAGTGATGGGCTGGGGTTTCGCAGAATTCTTCATGAAAATGTCCCTCGTGACAGTGCCGGCCTTCATCGCCGGCATGGCAACACTGGTCGTGGTTGAGGCCCTGCAACTGTGCGGACACGGACAGCCCCTGCCGGCCCGCGTCAGGCAGATACTGCTGGAGCATGATGCGGCAGCCAACGCGAGGCGAGGCCAAGGCGAAACGCTCGCGATAGCGGTGCAGGCGGTGGTGGCCGGCTTGCTGGTGGCGAGTCTCGCCCTGCACGTGGCAGCGCCGGGACTGATCGGGCTCATGATCATCGTGCTGCAGACCAGCCTGAATGGCGTGACGGAGGAGCACCGTCTGGGAGATGCCTTCAAGGACGTCATGCCCTTCACGGCATTGCTGGTGACGTTTTTTGCCGTGGTCGCGGTCATCGAGCAACAGCACCTGTTCACGCCGGTGCTGGAGTATGTATTTACCTTCGAGCCGGGCTTGCAGCCGGCCGTGCTGTTTCTTGCCAATGCCCTGCTGTCATCGATTAGCGACAACGTGTTCGTGGCAACCGTCTACATCAACGCTGTCACCGAGCAGTTCAACGCCGGGGCCTTCGACCGCGCGCACTATGATGCCTTGGCCGTGGCGATCAACACCGGCACCAACCTGCCAAGCGTGGCGACGCCCAACGGCCAAGCGGCCTTCCTGTTCCTGCTCACCTCGGCGCTGGCGCCAGTGATCAGGCTGTCGTACGGGCGCATGGTGTTGTTGGCACTGCCCTATACGATCACGCTCACCGCAGTGGGGCTGACTGCCGTGCTGCTCTCCGCCAACTGATCAGCGCGGCAGCTTGACCAACCGGTCTCCTTGGAACGAGCCAACGTAGACCGCCCCCGCGACTTCGATGGCCACCGACACCCCGTTGATCAGCGCCTTGCCGGCCGAGTCATAGCGAGGTGTCATGCCCAGTGAGACCGCGTCCACCTCCGCCACGCCGAAGCCCTGGATGCAGGGGAAGCCGGAGTCCTGCGGGCAGTTGCCGTCCACTCCTTTGATGCCTGCCACCAGCAGGGTGCCGCGCGGCGTCCAGGTGAGGTTATCGGGCATGAAGTCGAGCGGCGAGCGGGCCACTTCCCTGCCAGCGGCGAGGTCGTACTTGTGCACGCTGCGCGTGGTCCAGCCGCTGACGTACGCAAAAGCGCCATCGGCGGAGACCAGGACGCCATTGGGATAACCGTAGTCGGAGCCTGGCAGCACATGCTCGCCAGCGGCTGCTGTCCACAGCGCTACATTGCCAGATGGCTCACCAGCGAACAGGTTTTGACCCTCGCGCTGAATGGCCTGCGGGCGCGTGGCCACGAAGCTGCCGTCCGGCAGCGCGGCAACATCGTTGTAGGGCTCGTCCGCCAGTACGCAACCACGCCAGACCAGCTGCCAGGTACCGTCGGACGTCTGCAGCTCGTAGAGCTCCATCGATTCGCGCACATTGTGGTTGACCACGTAGAGCTGCCAGGCACCGCCGCGACGCTGCGTCAATGAGAGGCCGTGGGGACTCACTGCAGCACCGATCGACTCCGTGCAGTCCGGCTGGCCCCAGCCAGCCTGGCGACCCTCGGAGAGCGCCAGCGGGGAGAAACGACCGGAGCCGAGCTCAAACAGTTCGAGCGTGGGGCCCTCACCGCGACCGAACCTGGCCACCACCAGGAACTTGCCGTCGGGCGTGAGCTCGAAATCCTCCGGCGCACGGGTGCCGCAGAAAATTTCCGCCTCGCCCTGCACACCGCAGTCCAGCAGCGGAGGGTTGAGGGCGCCGGGCTGGGCACGCACGGGCACGGTAACCATCGCGAGCGCGGCTCCTAAAACGGCATAGAACCCGAGGTTTCTTAACATGGCAGTTTCCTTTCGATAGCAGCATGCAATGAAGATCCGCCCTTGAGCGGCGAAGAAGGGTTTACCGGCCTACGGTGCACCTAGCTCACTCCGCGCAGCGAAAGCTGGCAGCCGCGTTGAGGTCGCCGCTGCCATCGTAGTGGGGCCACGCCGGGAACTGGCAGACGGGCCGTGTGCGCCCGGCAGACGCCGTGTTGGCATCAATGGCCAGCAGGTCTCCCGGCGCCTCACCACGCTCTACCCAGGCCTCGAGGGCATCGAGGCTGGCGAGCCGTGCATTGAACACGCCCGTGACGTGCCCCATGCCGGGGATGGTGTAGAAGCGCACGAAGTCGCCAAGCACTTCTGGCAGATACTTCACCTTCAGGCGGTTGTAGTAGTAGATCGAACTGTAGGGCGTGATGAAGTCGTCGACGAGACCGTGGAAGAAGATCAACTTGCCGCCGTTGGCCTGGAAGCGGTCGAGGTCGATGCTGTTGGCGCTCATCTTGGCCGCCAGTTCCTTGATGCGGGCTTCGTAGCGGGCCGGCTCGAAGTTCTGGTAGACGTCGAGGTTGGGATCACGGGCAATGGCATAGCCGAGCGTCGCCGCCCCCGGCGCATACTGCAGGGCCTGCTGCGGAGACTCTGCACCGAGGATGGTCAGGCCACCGTCCCGAAAGGTCGAACCGACCAGCGGCGTCCACTTTGGAAAGGCTGCCGTGGCGGTGTCGTCCGGAAACACCGGAAAGCCCGTGGTGAATGGGGTGTCGATGGCCACCAGCGCCTGCAACTGGGCGTCGGACAGACAGTCGTCTCCGGTGTCGGCGCCGCCGGCGCAGCGCAGCGGGTTCTGCTCGTCCAGTTGGGTCAGCGGGGCGTTTTCGGCCTCGCAGGCCATGAGGTGGCTGATGATGCCGTCACTGGCGCCATCGAGGGCATCACAGCGCTGGTAGACCACTTCCACCACCTTTTGCGCCTTGGCCGGGCTGATCCAGCTCCTGCCCTCGTTGGCCAGCAGGGCCTTGGCATAATTCCACGCAGACAGGTGCAGCATGACCACATTGTGGGCCGGGTAGCCGGCGACCACGCCCTGATAATCATCGGGGTAGCGCTGCACAACATCGAAGCCTTCGTGCCCGCCTTGCGAGCCGCCGATGAAGTAGTTGAAGGTCGGCGCCGCCCCGTAGCGGGTCTGCACGAGTTGCAGGGCCACGTCATGGGTTTTCTTCAGTTGCTTGTGGCCGTAGTTTTCGAGCGCTTCTTCGTTCAGGTAGAAACTGCCGTCAAAGCCACCACGGCTCTGATGCCCCGAGTCGCTGCCGAGGGTGACATAGCCGCGCTTTAGCGGGGTCTCCTCGGTGTCTGGCTGTTTGGCGTAGCGGCCGAGACCGGTGATGAGTGTACCGTTCAGACCGCCACCGCCGAATTGCAGGGTCTTGCCGTTCCAGGTCGACGGCAGGTTCACCTCGAAGTTGATGTTGGGCGCAGCCGGATCAACGGGATGGATGGCACCCAATACCTTGCAGAACTCGCCGTTGGCATTGTCGGCTTCGGCAGCCGCTACCAGCACGGCAGAGGCGATCGTGGCCCCGCTGGTCGGCTCGCCGATCGATTCGGCGCCGATGACCATGCCGTTGAGAGCCTGGCAGGCTTCGGCGGGAGGCAGACTGGCCAGGGACGTTGCGCCTGTCCCCGACTGCTCCGCGCTACAACCCCCTAGCAGCACGCTGCCAATGAGCACTACCCGACTCAAGCGCAAGTGGCTTTGGGTTATTGTTGTTTTTGTCGTCGACATTTTCATGCTGAACCCCGCTTGCCAATGGAACCGCGAGGTTACCGCAATTGGTGCGGCGAGGGGAAACTGCGAAAACACCGTGAACTTGCCGAACCAGCGCGGGACGTGCCGTATAGGCAGTCCTATACTCGCCTCAAGATTCCACCAGCCGCCGGAGAGCAGCCATGTCGCGACTTGCATCGTTCCTTCCTTTGGGCCCCGTGCCGATGGCGCGTCTTTGCCTGGCGCTTTTCGTGACGCCAGCAGCGTTCGCACACCACGGTTTCGGCCTGTTCCAGCTCGATCGGGATGTCGAGTACACCGGTACGCTGGTGGAGATGGAACTGGTGAACCCGCACTCCTACATGCACCTCGACACGGTGGGTGCCGACGGCAAGCCCCTGCGCATGAGCTGCGAGATGCGTGCCGCCACGCTCATCAAGCGCTCCGGTTGGTCGCTCGAAATGTTCACGCCGGGCGTCGCCGTGCATGTGGTGGGTCATCCGCACCGGGATGATCCGACGGCCTGCTACATCGAGAGTTTCACGCTCGACAACAAGATCACCATCGACCGCAACCAGCAGTTTTCCAGCACGGCGGGCAAGGTCGATACCGGGAACCGGCCGCTGCGACTGGCCAGCGGTGAGCCGAACATCAGTGGAGACTGGGCCGTGG
>DAIRDB010000036.1:0-30631 GCA_036796405.1 Gammaproteobacteria bacterium
GACGACTGGAAGCTGCTGCATCGCCAGCCGATCTACGAAAAGGACCGCATCGATCCGCTCGACCCCGCGGTGGTGCCGCGCCTGGATGCCGCCCGTCTCGCCAGCTTCCCCGAGGGCTATCGCCACCTGGCCTACATCCAGACGGGCATCGGCTATCAGGTCAAGCTCGACATGCCGATGCTGAAAGGGCCGCAGGTGGCGGCGCTGTACGAGCGCGGTGCGCGCTGGCTGGCCGGTGGCGAACTGCACGGGATTTAGCGCAATCACCCAAGAGGGCGACCCAGAATCGGCACGCGGCCCGCGGGCCCTACAGTGGAATGACCAGCAAGGTATCGGTCTGCCGTGAGTCGGTGATCACCAGCCGCTCGGCAAATTTCAGCGTGCCCTCCTGCTCCACCACGTGGTCCAGGTAGCGCCCGGTGGCGAACACGCTCATGGCCCCGTGCTGCAGCGTGCGCACCACCAGGAAGTGACTCTGGCAGCGCCAACCGCCGCCCGCATCGTCGATGATGGCAAGGGCACTAGTCTGATGCCGGTACACCTGCGGCTCGTACACGTTGATGCGCCGGTAGCCCGTCACGCGGTCCTGCAACATGCCGTGACCCGTGCAGCTCAGCAGCGCCAGCGGCAGGCCGGCGGCGTGGTTCTCACGGGTGGTGATGGCATAGCGGCCCTCGGTGGTGAAGAGAGCGGGCCACTCCTCCAGCCGGTCGTCGTCGATTATCTGCACGTAGTGCGTCTGCAACTGCTGCACGCGCAGGAACAGCGCTGACTCAGTCATCGAGCGCGTCTCCCATCAGCGTGCGGTAACCCTGCCAGAAGCCGCGCACGGTAGTTTCGTTGGCGCGCGAATCCGTGACGCTGGCGATGCCCTCACCACCCATCAGCAGCAGAGCCTCGTCGCCCGGCGCCGCACCGGCACTGCCGCGCTGCACGTATTCACCGATCACGCCGTCTTCCATGGAGACGTAGCCCGCCGGGCCGATCAGGTTGGCCTGCCGCAACCGCAGGGCCCGTAGTTCGGCGTCGTCGTCGGCATAGCCGAACACGGTCCAGTGCAGTTCGCTGCGGTCGTGGCTGAGCGGCACCAGCTGGCGCAGGGCCAGCGTGTTGTAGATCTGCTGGTGCACGCAGCCCGGGAAGATCGACTGGATCGCCACCGTGATGCCATCGGCGAATTCGAGGCGGTGATCGAGCAGCTGTGGTCCGGCCAGCCCGATGTCGGGCAGCACGGAGCGCAGCTCGCGCGCATCGTAGCCGCCTTCCTGCAACGAGGCGCCGATCGAATAGTTCATGGTGTTCCAGCCGTCGTGGTTGACGAGGAGTCCACCGCCCATGGTCAGCCGGTTCAAGCGGAACGTGGCATAGAAGGCGTGCAGGATGGTGGCGTGGTAGGAGTCGCGCGCGTTTTCGGCGTAGAGCTTCCAGTTGTTGTGCAGCACCTGGTGGTAGTAGCCCAGCACTTCGACAGGCTTGCAGAACACGCGCCGGAAGTGCTGGCACATGTCGGGCCCGAGGTAATGCTCGAGCGCGGGCGTGGTGTCCGACAGAGTGCCGAATACCACGCCGTGCAGGCTGGCACTCCGCACCGGCAGCAGGCCGTGCTCCGCCTTGTCGAAGCAGGCCGGCATGCCACCGCGGCCCTCCACGCCCTTCTCGAAGGGTACGAGCCGCAGGCGCCCGTCGAGCTGGTAACTCCAGCCGTGGTAGAGGCAGCGCAGCGTCTGCGCGCGGCCGCGCGGCTCCACACACACCAAGGCTCCCTTGTGGCGGCAGCGATTGATCAGGACCCGCACCTCGCCGTCCTCGCCGCGCACCACCACCACCGGCGTGGCGCCGATCTGCGTGGTCACGAAGCTGCCGGCTGCCGGCAGCTCGGCGTCGAGACAGAGGTAGTGCCAGGTCGGCCCCTTGAAGATGCGTTCCTGTTCGACCGCAAACAGCGCCGGATCTTGCAGGAAGCGGTAGGGAATGTGGGCAGGTCCGCTCATCGGCAACCTTCAGACCGTGGCAACACGAAAGAAGCGCACACCCAGCAGGGTGATGGCGCCTGCCGCCACCAGCATGGGCAGCGCCGCGAGCTGCATGAGGCTGGCGTAGCTCCAGCCCCAGCTCAGTAACCAGCCGCCCACCACTGGGCCGAGGATGGACCCGAAGCGGCCGATGCCGAGCGCCCACCCTACGCCGGTGGAGCGCATGTCGACCGGGTAATACAGCACGGCGAGCGCGTTGACGCTTTTCTGCGCCCCGCTCACGCAGAAGCCGGCACAGAAGGTGGCCAATGCCAGCAGGCCCGTGCTGGCCTGACCCATGGCAGCCACGAAGACGGTACCGGCCGCGTACAGGCCGGCGAGTACGAGACAGGGGTTGTAGCGGTCCATCAGCGGGCCGGACAGCAGCCCCGCAGCGATGCCTCCCCAGGAGATCAGTGTGCTCATCAGCACCGCCTGCTGCTGCCCGAGGCCGGCGTCCGTGAACAGCGTCGGCAGCCAGTTCTGCAGGAAGTAGAACACCATCAGGTTGCAGAAGAAGACCAGCCAGAGCAGCAGCGTCGCGTGGCGGCGACCGTTCGTGAACAGCAGCGCGACCGGCAGCTGCTGCTCGGCAGCGCGTTGCAGCAGGGCAGAGGTCGTGTCGTGCCGCGGGTTCATGCGCTGCAGCAGCGTGTGCACGGCCGAGACCTGCTGCCGGCGCACCAGCAGGAACTGCAGAGACTCGGGCAGCGCCCACAGCAGGAGGGGCAGCAGCAGCAGCGGCAGGGCCGCGCCCACCAGGAACACGGCGCGCCAGCCGAAGCTGTCCAGCAGTGCGGCAGCCAGCACGCCGCCGAGGATGGAGCCGAGCGAAAAACCGCAGAACATCAGGATGGTCAGCGTCGCGCGCAGTCGGCGCGGGCAATATTCCCCGGTCAGTGCGAGGGCGTTGGGCATGGCGCCGCCCAGTCCGATGCCGGCGAAAAAGCGCCACAGCATGAGGTCGCCCGTACCCTGCGCGAAGGCCGTCAGCAGGGTGAACACGGCGAACAGTGACACCGAAAACAGCAGGCAGAAGCGGCGACCGTAGCGGTCGGCGAGCGCCCCCACCAGCAGCAGACCGGCCATCAGGCCGACGAGCGATGCCGAAAACACCGGGCCGAGCCGCTCGCGCGGAATCTGCCACTCGGCACTCAGCGCCGGACCGAGGTAACCGATCACCTGCGTGTCGAGGCCATCGATCAGCACCACCAGCGCGCACAGCATGATCACCCGCCACTGCAGGCGGCTGACGGGCCAGGCGTCGAGCAGGTCATCGGGGGTTGGGACGGCGGTAGACACGGCAGGGACTCGAAGGAATTACAGGCGCGTAGCGGCAGCTACTGCACGAGACGAAACTGCTCCAGTTGGTCTTGCCAGAGGCCCTGACTGCAGGCGTACTCGCTGGTGGCTTCATCGCTCATGCGCTGGTAATAGGCGATGCGCTGCTGCGGGCCTTCGTAATAGGCCGGATCCGTGATGGTGATGTCGACCACCAGCACATCGTCGTTCAGCGGCGGCAGGACGCCGGCAATGAAACCGGAGCGCCGGGCGCTGATCTTGTCCATGGTCGTCAGCTGGAAGCGCTCGACGATACTGGCATCCTCACTGCGGGGCCAGGGCCGCAGCGGCCACTCCTCGAACAACGCCGTCTCGACGACCAGCGTCGCGCCCTCCCAGTGCCCGAGCGAATACCCCTGGCCGGTCGGAAAGATGTTGTCGCTGCGTGGGCGACCGTCGATGAAGACCCGCCGCACCTGCGTTTCCAGTTCGGCGACGATGAGAATGCGCGAGGCGTTCTGGACGAACTCGATCGGGTAGGAGACCAGCGACAGCATCACCGCAGGCATGCCGGAGCCCACGCAGGCGGCACCGGCTTCGGGGACCTCGCTGAATTGCGCCACGAAGGCATCGAGCCGGGCGACGCCGGCGGCGCTGTAGCGCGGCGCCGTGCTGCCCCCGGCCGGGTTTTCTACACCGATCGCCATCCACACACCGGAGAAATCCGGGTGGGCGGGGCCGGTGTCGGCCGCTTGGGCGGGCCGCAGGCCGGCGCTGGCCAGCAGTACAAGCGGCAGGGCCAGCCTGGCCCACAGCGGGGCGCGGGCGGTTCTTGTGGTGGCGTCGAGCGGCATGCCCCTGTCCTCTGAATTGATCCTTGGCTGACTGGCTGGTCGAGCGCGGTCGACGCTAATCACCTTTGCGCCCGATTGCAACGACAGCGGCCAGCGCTTGCAGCCAAAGACGGCGGGCGCCGCTGCAGCATGGCTGGCCGTCGGCTGGTCTCGCCCCGGCCGGTTGCAAGCACCGGTCGGTCGCGGGCTAGTCGGTTGCAAGCGCTGGTCGGGATCGTGCATCTTGTCCCGCCAGCGAGCGCGGCTGCCTTTTTTGGCAAGTCCGCCGGCAGGCGACAAGGCATGATGCCCGGCAGCGCAAGCGCCGGGTCGCAGAGCACGGCGTCGCCACAACATCACAATGCCGACCGTCCACGGGACGCGCGGGCAGCAGCTTACCCAGAGGGAGGAAACATCCATGCAGATCATGAATCTTGTCGGAGCAGTCTCGGGGCTTGCGCCACGCTCACTCGCGCGGACCGTGGCGGCAGCGGCACTCGCCGTGATGCCCACGGCCCATGCCGCCGAACCGGCACCGGCCCTCTACAACACGGTCATCGAAAAACTCGCGCGCGGCGAACAGGTGGTGGGTGGCACGGTGAGCACCGCCGATCTCAATGTCTACTGCGCCATGGCCAGCGCCGGCTTCGATTTCCTGTGGATCGAGATGCAGCACAGTTCGCTCACCTATCAGGAAGTCGCCACCATGATCCGCGCCTGCCCAGGCCCCGCCATTCCCTTCATCCGCGTGCCGGACGGCACCGAGGGCGACATCCAGAAGGCCGTCGACATCGGCGCGCTCGGCATCATCGTGCCGATGGTGGACACCCTCGAGAAAATCCAGAACGCCATCACCTTCGCCAACTACCCGCCACTCGGCAAACGCAGCCAGGGTGGTGGCCAGTACGGCGCGCTGTGGGGCCGCAATTACCGGCAGACCGCCAACGACAACATCATGATGGTGGCGATGATCGAGAATCCGGCGGGTGCCGAGATCGTCGACCAGATCGCGGCACTCGACGAAGTGGACGTGGTGTTCGTGGCCAGTTCCGACCTCAGCAGCTTCACCGGCCTGCGGCAGGGCGACCCCCAATACGAGGCGCTGGTCACCAAGATCAAGGATGCCACGCTGAAGGCGGGCAAGTACGTGGCGGGTCCCTCGGCCTGGAAGGGCACGCGCGAGGGCTACAGTTTCTTCCAGGGTCCGCCGGAGACGGCGCTGATCCAGAGCGGTGCGCGCCTGTCGCTGCGCGGAGAGGCCGACGATGGCCAGCCGCGTGGCGTGGCGCCGATGGAAGGCTCGGAAGGCCGCTGATCAGGAGTGCCCTGCGATGCAAGCGTTACTGATCGACTGCCGCTCCCTGCTGCGGCACTGGCCGCTGCCCGCCGGCCTGCTGGGCCTGCTGCTCGCCCTGCCTTCCGCGCTGCAGGCGCAGACGGGCGCTGCCACCGTGCAGACCCTGGACTTCACGGAGGCGCAGGTGGCCCGTGGCCGTGTGCTGTACGGGGCGCAATGCCTGCAATGCCACGGGGAGTCGCTGGCCGGCGTTGACAAGGCGCCTGCGCTGACCGGTCCGCAGTTCGCCGCGACCTGGAATCAAGTGCCGGCGGCGGCACTGGTGGCGCGCATACAGACCATGCCGCCCGACAAGCCGGGCTCGCTGACGCGCGAGCAGGGCAGCGATCTGCTGGCTTACCTGCTGTGGTATGCCGGGCGTCCCGCCACTGGCCGCACCGAGGTCAGCGCGCAAACGCTGCAGACGGCGCCACCCGAGGTGCAGGTCAGTCCGCCCGATCAGTGGACCACCTACGGCGGCAACCTTGCCAGCCAGCGCTACTCCGCGCTGGATCAGATCAACAAGGACAATTTCAAGGATCTGCAGATCGCCTGGCGGCTGAATACCAGTTTCCTCGGACCCCGCCCGGACACGCTGTATTCGGCCACTCCGCTCTACGCCAATGGCATGCTGTACACCACCGCTGGTCTGCGGCGCGCCGTGGTGGCGCTCGACCCGGCCACCGGCGAAATGCGCTGGATGCACAGCGAAGATGAAGGCGCGCGTGGCAATGCCGGTGCGCGGCAGGGTGCCGGGCGCGGCGTGGCCTGGTGGGCCAGCGCCGACGGCCAGGACAAGCGCGTGATCTACGTGACGCCCGGCTACCGCATGCTGGCACTCGACGCCACCACGGGCCAGCCAGTGCAGGACTTCGGGACCGACGGCGTGGTCGATCTCAAGCTGGACTTCGATCAGACGGTCGACCTCGACGGGGGCAACATCGGCCTCAACGCCACGCCGCTGGTGGTCGGTGACGTGATCGTGGTGGGGGCCGCGCATCGTCCGGCCGGCGCCGTCGAATCCACGTGGGACGTGCGCGGCTACGTGCGTGGCTACGATGCCCGCACCGGCAAGCGCCTGTGGATCTTCCACACCCTGCCGCTGGCCAACGAACCCGGCTACGACAGCTGGCAGGACGGCAGCGCCGACCAGAACGGCAATACCGGTGTGTGGTCGCAGATGAGCGCCGATGCCGAGCTCGGCCTCGTGTACCTGCCGGTGGAGATGCCATCGGCCGATTACAACGGCTTCAACCGGCCCGGTGACGGCCTCTACGGTGAGTCGATCGTGGCGGTGGATGTGAAAACCGGCGAGTACCGCTGGCACTACCAGACCATCCACCACGGTCTCTGGGACTATGACCTGCCGGCTGCTCCCATGCTGTTCGACCTGCAGGTGGAGGGCCGCACGGTGAAAGCCTTGGCGCAGCCCACCAAGAGCGCGTTCCTGTTCGTGCTGAACCGCGAAACCGGTGAACCGATCTGGCCGATCGAAGAGCGCGCCGTGCCGCAGTCGGAGTCGCCGTACGAGAAGACCAGCCCCACCCAGCCGTTTCCGACCTGGCCCCTGCCTTTCGACCGCCAAGGGTTTACGCTGGATGTGCTCAACGACCTCACGCCGGCCCTGCGTGCCGAGGCCGAAAAGCTGGTGGCCAACTACCGTATTGGCCCCCTGTTCACGCCGCCGGCGCTGGCCACGCCCGGCGGGCCGCTCGGCACGCTGATGCTGCCGGCCGACGTGGGAGGCGCCAACTGGCCGGGCGGCAGCTTCGACCCCGAGACCAATCGGCTCTACATCCATTCCCACACCGCCGTATTCACGTTGCAGAACGTGCCGGCCTCGCTGCAGCCCTTCAATCCGGGGCCAGGCGGCGCTGCCGCGCGCCCGGCCCCGCAGCCACCCGCCCCACGGCCTGCTCCCGCAGCCGGTGCCGTGGCAGGTGCTGCTGGCGGCCCACCGGCCGGCGGTCCGCCGCGCGGGCTGTTCCTGCAGGGCAGCATTCCGCTCATCAAGCCGCCTTACGACCGCATCACCGCCTACGACATGAACACCGGCGACATGCTCTGGCAGAAAACCCACAGCACCACGCAGGACAACGTGCGCAACAACCCGGCGCTGGCGGGTCTCGATGTCGAGCGCCTCGGCGCCTACGGCCGCACGTTCATCGGCACGCTGACCACCAAGACGCTGGTGATCGCCGGTGAGGGTGATGTGCACACCAATGCCGCCGGCGAGAACGTGGCGCTGCTGCGTGCCTACGACAAGAACACCGGCGAAGACGTGGCGGGCGACGTGGCGATGCCCGCCAAGCAGACCGGTTCACCGATGACTTACCAGCACGAAGGCAAGCAGTACATCGTGGTGGCGGTCAGCCAGTCCGGAGCCAATGCCGGAGCGGAGCTGATCGCTTACGCGTTGCCCTGATCCACCCAGCAAAGCACGACAGCAACACGACGACCCGAAAACCACACAACAAAACATCCATCAAAGGAGAGTGCCCATGCAACGAATCGCCCTGTTTTTCGCCGCCCTGACCGCCACCGCGTTCGCCTACGCCGCCGAACCCGTCGTCGCCATTTCACCGGAAGCCCAGAAGCAGTTGCTCGACAGCAGTGACCCCGTGCTCGCTGCCAACAAGAAGCTGGTGTGGGACATGTGGCGCAATTTCCTGCAGGCCAACAATATCAATGCTGCAGATACCTATCTGGCTCCCGAGTACCACCAGCACAATCCCAACGCAGAGACGGGGCTCGCCGGTGTGAAGGCCTATTTCAGTGCCCAGAATCGCCCGGCACAGCCACCAAAGGACTCGATCGACCGACTCGTTTCCATCGTGGCCGAGCGTGACCTGGTGGTGTTGGCGCTGGTGCGTGAAAGCAAGGACAAGGATGGCATGGCCTACACCACGACCTGGTTCGACATGTTCCGCGTGGCCAACGGCAAGATCGTTGAGCACTGGGATACGGCAACCAAACCCTGAACCAGCGCCACTCCCTCACGTCGCGCCGGCTGCGACACCCCCACCAGCGAGGACAAGCCATGCAACGGGTTTTCGGCAATGCGGTTCGTGCAGCGCTGCTGCTAGGCATGACGGCGGCGGCGATCGCGGCAGAGCCGCCGCTGCAACCGGTCGGCATCATCGGCGCAGCTGCCGGTAGCGGGCCCTGGCCTGCCGTCGCGGAGTCGCGCGAGGACCTGCGTTCCCACACCATCTACCGGCCCGCAGTGATGCCGGCAGAGCCGCTGCCGGTGCTTGTGTGGGGCAATGGAGGCTGCAGCGACAACGGCCTGTCGCACGCCGCCTTCCTGCGCGAAGTGGCGTCACATGGGTACTACATCATTGCGCTGGGATATGCGCGCAGCGAACCGGTACCGCGTGACCAGAATGCCCAGCCGCCGGCGCCTCCAGCTGGCGGTGCGCCGCTGCGCCGCGGGCAAATCGGCGGAGGCGGGGAGTTGCCGCTCGACCCCAATGAAACCGATGCCACCGTGGTGGCGCAAATGGACATGGCGCTGGCCTGGGCCTACGCCATGAACGAGTTGTCGAGCAGTGAGCTGCACGGCCATCTCGACATGACGCGCATGGCCGTGGCTGGCCACAGTTGCGGCGGGCTGCAGAGCATCAAGTACGCCGCCGATCCACGCATCAAGACCGCCATGATCTTCGACAGTGGTGTCTACAACGTGCCCGGCGGCATGAGCCGCGTGAAGGTCGGCAAGTTCGACCTCCACGCCATCCACGGTCCCATCGCCTACATCACTGGCGGCCCCACCGACCAGGCACACCCGAATGCCATGGATGATGCCGCCCGCATCAAGCATGTGCCGGTGTTTCTCGGTTGGCTGCCGGTGGGCCACGGCGGTACGTTCTCGCAGCCGAACGGTGGTGACTGGGCCAAGATCGCCGTGCACTGGCTCGACTGGCAGCTGAAAGGCCAGGCAGAAGCGGGCCAGTGGTTCCGGGGCGAACGCTGCGGCTATTGCACGCAAGGCGGCTGGACCGTGGAGTTCAAGCCGGAAGGGTGAGCGGGCGGGTCTTGGCAGAACCGCCTCCGCTCGTGACAATGCCGGCCATGCCGGTGCAGTCGTCACGCCGGTGCAGGCCCTGCAGCGCAGAGCAACAGCTCTGCTGCGGCGGGCACAGAAAAACCCGGGCACCGCAGGCTCTCAGCAGCCTGCGCCAAGAACTTGTGGAGAAACGACCATGCAAAGACGTGACATGTTGGCCTTCGGCAGCGCCTTGCTGCTGCTCGACGGCAGCAGGGCAGCAGCGCAGCAGGCAGGCGCGCCTGCGGCCGTGAACGAGGCCAAGGTGGTGCGCGTGTACGCGACGCCGGACGGCGGTTCGCGCGTGGAAGAGTTGATCATCTCGCCGGATGCCAAGCCCGTCGACATCACGCGCATGACCGCTGGGGCCTATCGTGGCACCGGCGCTACCGCACCTGACTGGCATCAGGCCCCGCGCAAGCAGTTTGCCATCAACATGAGCGGTGAACTGGAGGTGGAACTCACCGACGGTACCCGCCGCCGCATCGGCAGCGATCTGGTGTTTCTCGAGGACACCACCGGCAAGGGCCACGTCACGCGCGCCCTCGGTCCGATCACCAATCTGTTTCTGCACGTGCCCGACGACTTCGACGTCGTGGCCTGGGCACGGGGCGCTTGAAACAGGAATACCACCATGCCTACCAGAAAATTGCTGCTAGCCATCGGGATGACCAGCCTCGCGCTCGGTGCCCGCGCCCAGAATCCGGCCTGTGCCGCGCTGCTGCAGTGGGGCGATGGCGTACATGACGTCAGGATCGCCGAGGCCAACCACTACGCGGATCGCCAGCTACCGGCCGGCCCCGGCGGCGCGGTGCGCGTGCTGCCGCCACACTGCCATGTAGTGGGCAGTTTCGAGCACCGCACCGGCAGCGACGGCAAGCCCTACGCCATCAATTTCGCCGTCAACCTGCCCGACAACTGGAATGGCCGCTACCTGTTCCAGGGCGGCGGTGGCCTGAACGGAGTGGTCAACGAACCCGTGGGAGGCCAGGCTGCCGGCGCAGTATCGGCCCTCGCACAGGGCTTTGCCGTGGTCAGCAACGACACCGGTCATGCCAGTCGTGGTTTCGATGCCAGCTTCATGCGTGACCAGCAGGCGATGCTGAATTTCCAGTACCAGGCCAATGCCAAGGTGGTCGACGTGACGCGGCCACTGGTCGAGCGCTACTACAGCAAGGCACCGCACCACAGCTACTTCGTGGGCTGCTCCACCGGTGGCCGGGAGGGCATGATCATGGCGCAACGTTTCCCTCAGCTGTTCGACGGCATCGTGTCCGGCGCGCCGGCCATGCGGACTGGCGTGAGCAACCTGGCGCTGCGCTGGGTCAGCGCTCAGCTGAAGCCGGCTGTCGAGAACGCCCGCGATCCGTTCAGCGATGCAGAGCAGACACTGATCATGAACGGGCTGATGGCGCGCTGCGACGCGCTCGACGGCGCGGCCGACGGTCTCATCTTCAACCGTAGCGCCTGCGACTTCGATCCACGCCAGCTGTCCTGCTCGGCGCTCGGTGGTGATGAATGCCTGGCGGACGCCAAGGCCGCGGCGCTGTCGCGAGCCATGGGCGGTCCGCTGACCTCTGGCGGTGAGCCGGTCTACGTCTCGTTCCCCTGGGATGCCGGCATTGACGACAAGGCCGGCCTGCCCGGTCTGCTGGTGGCCGGTGGCAGCCCGCCGGAAGGTGGCAACGGGGCCGATCTGCAGAGCCAGAACGTGGATGCCGAGTTCTTCCTTGCTTCCAGCCTTGAGGAAGCCATCGGTACCAGCGGCACGCAATACAACGTCAGCGGTTTCGTGGGCAAGGGAGGCAAGCACCTGTTCTACCACGGCGAAGCCGACGCGTGGTTCTCCGCCAACGAAACCGTTCGCTACTTCGGCAAGATGGGTGAAACCAACGCCTGGCTCAAGGCTGCCGACGAGTACAGCCGGCTCTATCTCGTGCCGGGCATGGGCCATTGCCAGGGTGGGGAGCAGACGGTGGATTCCTTCGACCTGCTGACCCCACTGGTCTCGTGGGTGGAAGAGGGCACGGCGCCGGGGGCAGTGGAGGCCACGGGCCGCAGCATGCCCGACCAGAGTCGACCGCTGTGTCCGTACCCGCAGTACGCGCATTTCGAGGGCGGTGCTGCGACCAACGCCGCCAGTTACAGTTGTCGCACGCCGTGAACCGGCCGCGTGTCGCAGCCGTCCCCGTAGCCCCTGTAGGAGTGAATCCGCGATGATCAGGTCCCGCCATCTCACCTTGCACGCCGTTCTGGCCGCCGCTCTGCTGGCCGGCTGTGAACCGCCCGCCAGTGCGCCGGAGGCCGGCAACAGCGTTCCTGCTGCGGCGGCTCCCGCGCCGGCCGCAGCCCCGGCCGGGCTGGCGGCGGGTTCGCGACCGAACATTCTGCTCATCGTCGCCGACGATCTGGGTTATCAGGACCTCGGCGTCTTCGGTGGCGAGATCGCCACGCCACGCATCGATGACTTCTTCAATACCGGCGTGATGCTCAACCAATTCTACGTTTCGGTGGCCTGCCAGCCGACGCGGGCCATGCTGCTGTCGGGTACCGACCATCACCTGGCCGGCGTAGGCTCGCAGGGCCGCTTCGTGGAAGGCAGCGACTCTTACCAGAACCGGCTGAACGACAACGTCGCCTCCATTGCCGAGCGACTCTCGGCCCTCGACTACCACACGGCCATGGTCGGCAAGTGGCATCTGGGGCTCGATGAGGGGCAGGCACCGGCAGATCGCGGCTTCCAGAGTTCCTTCGTGGTGCTGGAGCCCGGTGCCTTCCACTTCGACCTGCTCGGCTACAGCGCGCGCGAGGGAGTGCACTACGAGTACAACGGCGAGCCGGTGACCAGCCTGCCGGAGGACTTCTATACCACCATCGCCTACACCGATCACATGATCGACTTCATCGACGAGGCCAGCGCGGCCGACCGGCCGTTCTTCGGCTACGTGGCCTACACGTCGCCGCACTGGCCGATCCAGGCCCTCGACGAAGACATGGCCAAGGTGCGCGGGCGCTACAGCGAAGGCTACGACGTCATCCGCGAGCGGCGCTTCGCCCGTCTGAAGGAACTCGGGCTCATTCCGGCCTCGGCGCAACCGCCGCGCCTGTCTGCCGGATTGCCGGCCTGGGACAGCCTGAGCCCCGAGCGGCAGGCGGCCGAGATCGCCGTCATGGAGGCCTATGCCGCCATGGTCGAGCGTCTCGACACGGAGATCGGCCGCCTGCAGGACCATCTGGCGGCCATCGGTGAACTCGACAATACGCTGATCGTGTTCATGTCCGACAACGGGGCGGAGGGCACGGCCGACGACGGTCCCTTCCTCGCCGACTACCGCGCGCAGTTCAACAACAGCGTCGATAACATCGGTCGCCGCGATTCCTACAAGTTGATCGGTCTGGGCTGGGGCGACGCGGGCGCTGCCGGTGACTTCCTCACCAAGGGTTCGCTGGCGCAGGGCGGCATCCACTCGCCGGCCGCCATCAGCGCACCGGGCCTCGGGCTACAGGCTCGCCACAGTGCTGCACTGGTGGCGGCGCTGGACCTGGCACCGACCTTCGTGGAACTGGCCGGTGGCAGCAACAGCACCAGCGTCGGCGGCCGAGAGGTGCTGCCGATGACCGGACGTTCGCTCGCTGCCCTGCTGCGCGGCGAAGCCACCAGCGTCCGCGGCGAAACCGACACGCTGGCCTTCGAGCATGGCGGCCAGCGCGCCGTATTCCGTGGCACCATGAAGGCCCTGTGGATCCCTCCACCGAATGGCAGTGGTGCCTGGCAGTTGTTCGATCTGGCCAACGACCCGGGCGAAACCACCGACCTTGCCGCCGCCAATCCGCAGCTCATGGCCGAACTCAGCGCAGCCTACGAGAAGCACGCGACCGACGTGGGTGTGATCCCGCCGGGTCGGCCGGGCGCGGCGCAGTAGTACGCCACGCGTGCGGCGGGCGGAACGGCCTTCCCCTACAGCACCCGGCCGCTGTGCCCTTTTCCGCAGGAGCTGCGATCATGAAACGCCCTTGCCTTGCTTGGTGGAGTCTGGTTGCTGCCCTGCTGTGTGCAACCGCCGTGTTCGGTCAGGAGGGCAGTACCTGGCAGCGCAGCTCGCGCTACGTGGCCGTGCGCGATGGGACCCGCTTGGCCATGAACGTCTATCGTCCGCTCAAGGACGGCCAGTTGGTCACGGCACCGCAGCCGGTGATCTTCCTGTTCACGCCTTACCGCGCCCGCTACCGTCGCCCGGATGGCAGTGTGGCCGAACTCGACCAGGTGAAGCGGCTCGGGCTGGAGCGCCTGTTCGCGGCGGGCTACGTGGTGGCCGAGGCGGACATCCGTGGCAAAGGCGCCTCGTTCGGTGCCCGGCGCGGCTTTCAGGACCGCACGGAGGCCCAGGACGGCCATGATCTCGTGCAGTGGCTGGCGAGTCAGCCCTTCGCCAACGGCGTGGTGGGCATGGTGGGCTGTTCCTACCTCGGCGGTACCACGGTGCACGTGGCATCAACGCGCCCGCCGGCGCTGAAGGCTATCTTCACCGGCGCCACCGATCTCGACAAATTCGCCTTCGTGCGTGCCGGCGGCATCACGGCCCAGTTCAATACGCGACCTGACGAGCCGCTCAGTGACGATCTGGCCAGCCTGCCGATGGACGAGGACGGCGACGGCAGCCTGCTGCGTGCCGCCGTCGCCGAGCATGCGGCCAACACCCCGATGGCCGCGCTGTGGTACGGCATGCCCTACCGTGACAGTGTCTCGCCCCTGACCGGCACGGCGTTCTGGGAGGAAGTCGGGCCCTATTCCTATCTCGAGGATCTACGCGCCTCCGGCATTGCCAGTTACTTCTGGGGCAACCTCCGCGATGAACCGACCGGTCAGGTCATCCAGGCCGCTGCCAACCTCGGCAGCCGGCTGCTGATCGGTCCCGGCTCCCACTGCGTGCCTCCCCCCGACTACGACCTCGGTGGCGAGATCCAGCGCTTCTTTGATTTCCATCTCAAGGGGATCGACAACGGCTGGCAGCGCGAACCGCGCAGCACCGTGTGGGTGGAGGAGGCCCCGGCGGGGCAGCAGTGGCGGCGCAGCGACATGCTGCCAGGGGCGGCATCCAGGCCGCAGGTCTGGTATCTGGGAGCGGAGGAGGGCGGCACCCTGCAGCAGCAGGCGGCGCCGGCGGGCAGCCGGCAATTCAGCGTGGATTATGCGGTGGGCGATGGAGAGTACTTTGCCTTCTGGGTGGAATCCCAGGCCGCCCACGGACTTACTTTCACCTCGCCCGTGCTGACACAGCCGCTGACGCTCGAAGGCTATCCGCAGGTTCACCTGCGCGTGGCGGCAGATCGCCCGGAGGTCCACGTGTTTGCCTATCTCGAGGAGATCGACGCCGAGGGCAGGGTCGACGTGCTGGCCACCGGCCGGCTGGCGGCGTCCTATCGCGCCACCGCCGAGGCACCCTACGACACGCTGGGGCTGCCCTGGCACCCGTCACGCGCTGCGGACAGCCAGCCGCTGCAGCCCGGTCAGCCCGTCGATATCGCGCTGGCGCTGCTGCCGGTCTCACACATCGTGCAGGCCGGGCACCGCCTGCGGCTCACCCTGACCGGAGCCGACCCGCGCCAGCGCAACCTGGCCGAACTGCGTCAGGACCCACCCCCCGTGATCACGGTGCTGACCGGAGCGGACGCCGCCAGACTGACCCTGCCGCTGCGCGACTGAGGTTGGCCCGGCTTGACGCCGCCGGGCGCCGCCGCTCATCATGCCGCGCGCAAAATTGTGCACAATCCGGGCGCGCCCCGCACACCCAACAACAATTATTTTCCAGGGAATCCTCCATGCGTAGCTCCATCGCCGTCGGTGTTCGTCTTGCCTTGCTTGGCAGCAGCCTGCCAGCCGCCTTTCTGGCCACCGCTTTCCTGCCAGCCCAGGCCCTGGCGCAGGCCGCCGTTGCCGAAGAAATCACCGTGACCGGAACCCGCGTGCGCGGCGCCGAGCCGGTCGGTACCTCCGTGCTGGTCATTGACCGCAGCAGGATGGCGGATGCCGGTCAGGTGAGCATCGACCGCATGATCAAGGACATCCCGCAGAACTTCGATCTTGGCGTCAGTGAGAACTCGCGCAACACCTCCGGCGGTGCCGGCAACATCGTCTACGGCAACACCGTGAACCTGCGCGGCATCGGTCCCTACGCCACGCTGATCATGATCGACGGCCACCGGGCCATCAACAACAGCCGCTCGCTCGATCCCTCGGTGCTGCCGACGCTCGGTGTGGAGCGTGTGGAGGTCATCGCGGACGGCAGTTCTGCCATCTACGGCTCCGACGCCATCGCCGGCGTGGTCAACCTGATTCCTCGTCGCACGCTCGACGGTGTGGAAGCCCTGGCCCGCTACGGCGTGGCCGATGGCGGGTACAGCGAGCAACAGGTGGGCGTAGCGTTCGGTCGCCAGTTCGATCGCGGTCAGGTCATGCTCGCCTACGAGCAGGTGGAACGCGAAAACCTCAGCGGCGACGAGCGGTCGTTCTTCCGCTCCGATCAGACGGGGCGCGGCGGCAAGGATTACCGCGTCACCCGCTGCAACCCGGGAACGCTGCGCATCGGCACGACCACCTATGCCATCCCGGCCGGTGGACTGACGGTGGCCAGCGCGGCCGGCCTGGCGGCCGGCACCAGCAACAAGTGTGACGACCTGCTCGGTCAGGACCTGTTCCCCAATCAGAAGTACGACTCCTTCAATGCCACGGCGGCGTACGAGCTCAGCGAAAACATCACGCTGGTTTCCGACGGTTTTTTCAGCAAGCGTACCTTCCAGCGGCTGCCGGCCTTCGCCTCGGCCACGCTGAACGTGCCACAGACCAACGCCTTCTTCGTGCGCCCGGCCGGCTTCACCGGTACCTCGTACCAGATCGACTACAACTTCATCAATGACATCCCCCGCGACGCCAGCATCGGTTTCGCGCGCAACTGGGAAGTGAGCCCGGGCATCAAGATTGCGCTGCCGCGCGACTGGCAGCTCGACGGCGTCGTCACCTACGGACGCAACCACGATACGTCGGACACCCTGCGCGGTCTCAACAACACGGCGCTGAACGCCGCGCTGGCGAGTGCCGATCCTGCCACGGCCTTCGACCCCTTCGGACTGGGGCGTACCTTGCAGAGCGTGCGCGACCTCATCAGCAACCAGATCTTCCTCGCACCCACCAAGAACAAGTTCGTCGGCTACGAACTGCGGGTGAACGGCAGCCTGCTGGATCTGCCCGGCGGTGCGCTGGGACTGGCGGCTGGCTACGAGCGTCAGGACCAGGACGTGGAACTCGGGCAGGCGCGCGGCAATCCCGGCAGCCCGATGACCTGGCGCTACTTCGACCGCCAGGTCGATTCTGCCTACGCCGAGGTACTGCTGCCGGTAGTCGGTGCTGCCAATGCACGCGCTGGCATCCAGCAACTCGACATCACCGCCGCCGTCCGTTACGACGATTACAGCGATGTGGGCGACACCACCAATACCAAGCTGGGTCTGTCGTGGAAGCCGGTAGACACGCTGAAACTGCGTGCCAGTTACGGCACCTCGTTCCGCGCACCGCTGATCACCCAGATCTACGGCAACAGCAACGCACTGTTCGGTCAGAGCTACCAGAATCCCGCCGGCGGTGCGCCTCTGCTCGGGTTCGCCCTGTCCGGTCCCAATCTCGGCCTGACGCCTGAAGAGGCCACCACCCGTTCCATCGGCGCCGACTGGGATCTCACGCCGGAACTGGCGCTGATCGCCACCTACTTCGACGTGGAATACGACAGTCAGGTCGACAACTATCTGGCCAACCTCGCCATCCTGGCACGCGAGCAGGAATTCGCCGGCACCGGCCTGATCCTGCGCGGCAGCGAAGCCGCCAATCGCGTGGTGCAGCTCACGGCCGCCGGTATCCCGCTGGCCCGTGGAGCCTTCCCCGGTGGCAGTCCTGCCAACGTGACGCTGTTTGTCGATGGTCGCAACAACAATCTCGGCAAATCGCGCACCAAGGGCATCGACTTCCAGGTCGACTACCGTCTCGACACCAGCGAGCTCGGCACCTTCGGCTTCAACGTCAACGCTACCTACCTGACCGACTATCAGTTGGCCATCTCGGGCACGGCACCGTTGGTGGACAAGCTGGATCTGATCTTCAATCCGCTGAAGTTCAAGGCGCGCGCCAGCGTCAACTGGGACTATGAGGCCTGGCACGCCATGGCCGGTCTCACCTACGTGGGCGGCTACACCAACGACGCGGTCACACCGCGCCAGGCCGTATCGGACTACACGCCGGTGGATGTGCGGGTGACGTATCAGCTGCCGGAGAGCCCCGGCATGGCCATGCTCGGTGGTCTCACCCTCGGGCTGGAGGTACGCAACCTGTTCGACGAGGAACCGCCGTTCGTCAATCTGGCGCCCTCCGGCAACGGCAGCGGCGGTTACGACGCTACGGCCAGCAACCCGATCAATCGTCTGTTCGCCCTCACGCTCAACAAGCAGTGGTGATCTGCTCGAGCAGCCGGCGCCGGGCATTCAGAGATGCAAACGCGCGTTGAGCTCGCTGATGGCGACGAAGCCCTCGAGGATGTGGTGACGCATCGCGCGCTCAGCGTCCTCGCTGCGGCCTTCGAGGATGGCCCGCGAAATCACTTTGTGGTCGGCGTTGGCGCGGTCGATGCGCTGGGAACTGTAGAAGCTCGAGAACAGCAGCCGATAGACGGGCACGGTGAGTTGGCGCAGAAACTCTGCGGCGTAGCGATTGCCGGAACCTTCGATGATGAGGGCGTGCCAGGCATCGTTGAGCTGGGCAAAGCGCGCGTGGTCGCCGGTGCGTTCGAGCGCGTTCATGGCCGTCTGCAGTTTCTGCAGTTGCCGCTTGCGCTTGCTGTCGTCGCTGCGCGCAAATTCGCCCGCGGCAAGGCATTCGAGAGCCATGCGCGCTTTGTAGATCTGGTGCACCTCGTCCATGCTTAGTTTCCGCACCGACGCACCGCGGAATTCTTCGATGGTGACGAGCCCTTCGCTCTCCAGTCGCCGCAGTGCTTCCCGCACCTTGCCGCGGCTGGCACCGGTGTCGCGGACCAGATCGGCCTCCACCAGGCGCTGGCCGGGGACCAGGCGTCCCAAGCGGATCCTCTCCCTCAGCGACTCCACCACGGTCCCGCTGCTGACAGGGGCGGGGGGTTCGGCGCCGTGGCGCTCCACGGTGGCTGCAGGGGCGGCTTTGCGCTGCATTCGAGCGTTTCCAGAAGTACGACCGACCAAGGCGCCGGTCCCGAGGCAGCGCGCATGATCCATCATTTGCCGAACGGCAGGCAATCGAACGGGCCGCTGGCCCTCGTGTTCACCGGCGATCTCGTGCTCGACGTACCCGACCCCGACCATTGGCTGGCAGGCATCGCACCCGCCCTGCAGTCTGCCGATGCCGTGATAGGACACCTCGAAGTGCCGCACACCCACAGCCGGCAGGAGTTGGCAGGGGACGTGCCCGCGCCCGGCGCCGACCCCGCGCATCTGGCGGCGCTGCAGCGTGCAGGCTTCAGTGCCGTGACGCTGGCTGGCAATCACATGGCCGACTGCGGGGCAGCGGGCATCGAAGACACGCGTGCCGAGCTGGCGCGGCTGGGGCTGGCCTGCTGCGGTGCCGGCAGCAACCTCAAGAGTGCGCGTACGGCGCTGCGCCTGCAGGCAGCCGATGGGCGCCGGCTCGCCGTGCTGAGCTACAACTGCGTGGGCCCGCAGCAGGCCTGGGCCACGCCCGCGCGTGCCGGCTGCGCCTACCTGCCGGTGGCGACTGCCGATGGCGGACCGGTGCGCCCGGCGGCGCAATTCACGTCAGCGCTACCAGAGGCCGCCGCCTGGCTCGGAAGCGACATTGCCACGCTCCGTGATCAGGCGGAGCTGGTCGTCGTTGCGCTGCACAAGGGCACGGTGCACACACCGGCACGCATCGAACCCTACGAGCGGCAGCTGGCCCGTTGGGCCGTCGAGGCCGGAGCCGACCTCGTGATCTCGCATCACGCACACATCGTGCGGGGCATCGAATTCATCGACGGCAGACCCGTGTTCCATGGGCTCGGCAACGGCTGTGTGGTCACCGAAGCCTTGGCACCGCAGCAGGCCCATCCGGCGCGGGCGGCCTGGGCCGAGCGCCGCAAGCAGCTGTTCGGTTTCGAGCCGGACCCGGCCTTCACGCTGGCACCGTTTCATCCGGAGGCCGTCCACGCCTTCATGGCTCGTCTGCTCTGGTATCCAGATGGCACGCTGGAGTGCGGCATCGTGCCGGTAGTGGTCGAGGCGCCGGGGCGGCCCCGGCTGGCGGTCGGCGACGAGGTGGGCAGAATCTGCGAGTATCTCCGCCGCATCACGGCAGCTGCGGGCCTGCCGCCGCTTGCCCTGCAGCCCCGTGCCGACATGGTGGTCATCCAATGAAATCGTCGTCCCCGAAGATCGTGCGTGGCATCGTCCTGCTCGGTGGTAGTGCGCTGCTGGGCGCCATGGCCATCGACGTGGTCGCCGTCATCGGGCGGCACACCGGTATCCCCTTGCTCGGCTCCATCGAACTCGTGCAGGTGCTGGTGGCGGTGGCTGGCGCCATGGCCCTGCTGATTGCCTGCCTGCACGACAGCCATGCGCGTGTGCGTCTCCTGCTGGTGCGGCTGGCGGCTGCCCCGCGGCGCCGGCTGCTGCGGGTCGATGATGTCCTCATGGCTGTTTTCTTCCTGGCACTGGCGGGCGGTTCGGGCTGGATCCTCTACGAACTCTGGGGCAGCCACGAAGAGTCCGAACTCTGGCGACTGCCTTATCGCCCCCTGCGCCTGCTGGTGGTGCTGACCCTGCTGGTGGCTGCCGGGCTGATGCTGCGCGGTCGCGCCGACGGAGAGCGACCATGATGGCCACACCGGAAACCGGTCTGCTCGGCGTCCTCGTGCTGCTGGGCCTGCTGCTGCTCGGCGTGCCGATCGGTGCCGCACTGGGCCTGGTCGGCCTCGGCGGTCTGACGCTGGTACTCGGTTTCGAGCCGGCGCTGATCAAGGCGGCCGATCTGGTGCTGGAGACGCTGACCCGCTACGAGCTCGGCACCTTGCCGCTGTTCATGTTGATGGCGCACCTCTGCTTTTCCTCCGACGCCAGCCGCGACCTCTTCGATGCGGCCGCCCGCTGTGTCGGGCACCGCCGTGGTGGTCTGGCGCTGGCTTCGGTGGCCGGCTGTGCCGGCTTTGGCGCCATCAACGGGTCGAGCCTCGCAACGGCGGCCACCATCGGCCTGGTCGCCATTCCGGAGATGCGCCGCCACGGTTACTCCGATGCACTGGCGACCGGCGCGGTGGCTGCCGGTGGCACGCTCGGGCAGATGATTCCCCCCTCCGGTGCCCTCATCGTGTTCGGCATCATCGCCCAGCAGTCCATCGGCACGCTATTCACCGCCGCCATCGTGCCAGGCCTGTCGCAGGCGCTGCTGTACCTGGTGGTGATTGCGCTGCTGGTGCGTTGGCGGCCCGCGCTGGCGCCAGCCACGCCGAAGGCGGACTGGTCCGCGCGCTGGCAGGCGCTGGCGAAAGTCGCCGACATCCTCGTGCTGATGCTGGTGGTGATTCTCGGCATCGTGTTCGGCCTGTTCACGCCGTCCGAGGCTGCCTCGGTGGGGGCGGCCGGTGCGCTGCTGATCTGCCTGTGGCGGCGGCGGCTGACAGCATCGGTCCTGCTGCAGTCGCTGGAAGACACGCTGAAAACCAGCGGACTCATCTATGTGGTGATCGTCGGCACGCTCGTGTTTTCCGTCTTCATCAGCGTCACCGGCCTCGCCGATGCCACCGGCGCCCTCATCACCCGCTTCGAGGGCGGACGGGTGCCGACGGTCGTGTTGATGGCGCTCATCCTGCTGGCGCTTGGTTCACTGCTCGACGGTCTGGCGCTGATCCTGATCGCCACGCCGATCCTGCTGCCGGTGGTCACCAGCCTCGGCCTGTCGCCGATCTGGTTCGGTATCTTCATCGTGCGCGCGGCGGAAATCGGCTTCATCCATCCGCCCATGGGCATGAACCTCTACGTCATCCAGGGCATCGCACCGGACGTCAGTCTGAGCCGCATCTTCCGCGGTGTTCTGCCGTTCCTTGCGGCCGATTTCCTGCACCTGTTCCTGCTCATCGTGTTTCCGGCGCTGGCGCTGGCGCTACCCCGGTGGTTGGCATGACGCCGGCGACCCACGCGCTGCTCTCCCGCTTGCTGGCCGCGCCGCTCGAACTGGTCGGCACCGGCAGCGCAGCGATCGGCTACGTGGGTTTCGATGTGCCACCGGACCTGCTGTGGGCGAGCGGCCGCCCCTTCCTGCATCTGCCCTGGCGCAGCCGGCGTCCCACGCCGCTGGCCGACCGCTGGCTGGAATCAGCGTTTCCCGGCTGGGCCCGTTCCATCCTGCAGGACTGGCTGGAGGGAATTTTCGATGGCATTCCCGTGGTGGTGTTCACCCGTGGTGACGATGCCGCCCAGCGGCTTTACTACTACCTCTGCGAGTTGCAGCGCCGCGGCATCGCCGGCGGTCCGCAGCCGCTCATCTTCGACGTGGCGACCATCCCGCGCCCGAGCAGCTTGCTGCATACCCAACGTGCGCTCGCGAATCTACTGCAGCAGTTGCAGATTGACGCGGATGCGCTCGGCGCCGGTCTTGCCGTTGCCAACGCCCAGCGCCGGTTCTTTGCCGATCTGGAAGCGCGATCCGATCTCGCGGGCAGCCTGCTGGAGAACGTGGCGAGGGCTGCGCTCTGCAGTGCCTGCTGGCCTGCTTTGCAGCAACTGCCGCTGCCCACGGTGGTGGGCGCAAGGCGGGTGCTGCTGGCCGGTTCGGTGCCAGCGGATGACACACTGCACCAGCTGATCGAAGCCTGTGGCTGGAACGTGGCCGGCAGCCTACACCAGCTGGCCCTCGGCCGCCTGGGAGCGCCGATCGAGGTGGGTGAGCAGGGCACACTGGCCGCTCTGGCTCGCCACTGCCATGCGTCGACCAGCGGTTCGCGGGCCTTCGTGGACCGAGCCCGCCTGTTGCTGGACGCGGTCCATCGCCGGCAGGCGCACGCCGTCGTGCTCTGGCTGACCGAGGAAGACGAGGCCCTCGCCTGGCAGGTCGTGCGGCAGCGCCAGCAGTTGGCCGAGGCCGGCATCCCGGCCCTGATCCTCACGCGGCAGCGCTGGGAGGGCTCCGAGGCCACCAGTGTCCAGATCCGCCATTTCCTGCAGGAGCTTTCCCGATGAACCCCTTGCGCGGGCACCGCGTGGCCTGTCTCGATCTCGTGCCCGGACGGGCTCTCCTGCGCTATCTGCAGTCGCTCGGCGCCACGCTGGTACCAGTACCGGACGCGGAGGCGGACTGGTCCGCGCTCTCCTTCCTGATCGATGGCTGCGGACTCGCGCAGCTTGCCCAGCGCGGCTTCGACGCCGAGGCCGTGCGTGCCCGCTGCCCGCGCCTCATCCACGTCTCGGTTTCACCGTTCGGCAGCCGCGGGCCGGCGGCGCTCTGGCAGGGCAGCGAGCTGGTCGCTTCCGCGCTGAGCGGCACCCTGCGGCTGACCGGCGAGCCTGACCGTCCGCCGGTGAAGGAGGCGCTCGATGCTTGCACCTTCCATGCCGACATGGTGGCTGCCGCCGGTGCCATGGCGGCGCATTTCGAGCGCCAACGCAGCGGTCTCGGCCAGCACGTCGATGTATCCGTGCAGGAAGTGGCGTTCAACCGCAACGTCAGCAGCATCCTGGTCTGGCAGTTCGATCGCCGCAAACTGCAGCGTGTTGGCGGAGCCCTCAACTACGGCCGCGCCACGGTGCGCTGCATCTGGCCGCTCAGCGACGGCTGGTGCTTTCACTCGCTGATGACCGGTCGCTTCGGCGCGCCGGCCAATCAGGCCCTTTCGGACTGGATGGACGAGTGCGGTGTCGACAATCCGCTGCATGGCGTCGACTGGTTACGCTATAACCGGTCCACCCTCGATCCGGCCATCCGCGCGCGCTGGGAGCTGGCCATCGAGGCTTTTTTCCGCACCCGCAGCAAGGCCGACATTCGCAGCGAGGGCAGACGGCGCGGCATCAACGCCTGCGCGGTAGCCGAGCCCGCCGAGGTGCTGGAGGATTCGCATCTGCAGTCGCGTGGTTTCTGGAGCGTCAGCGCGGGTCTGCGTCAACCGGGCCGCTTCGTGGCGGCAACGGCGGGCGCGGCCGGCCCGCCCACGCCCGTGGCCCGCGGTCAGCGCCCCGGACCGCTGTCGGGGGTGAAGGTGCTGGATTTTTCCTGGGCGCTGGTTGGCTCCATCACCACCAAGACCCTCGGCGATCTCGGTGCCGAGGTCATCAAGGTGGAGAGCCGCACGCGGCCCTGTCTGTCGCGCATCGACGTGCAGGTATCGGCGTCGAGCAGCGGCAGCTTCGACGACAAGCCGTGGTTCGCCCATCTCAATACGTCCAAGCACAGTCTGTCGCTCGACATGAAGAAGCCCGAGGCACTGCAGTTGCTCGAGCCACTGATCGCCTGGGCCGACGTGGTGGTCGAGAATTTTTCGCCCGGCACCATGGCGAAGCTCGGGCTCGACTACGCGGCTCTCTGCCAGCGCAACCCCGCGCTGGTGATGGTATCTGGCAGCGTCTACGGGCAAACCGGGCCACTCGCTCAGGAGTGGGGCGTGGACGGTACGGGTGCGGCGTTGTCAGGTCGCACCTTCCTCACCGGCTGGCCTGATCGCGACCCGGTGATTCCCGGCTCTGTGCCCTACGGTGACGTGATCGTGCCCTTCGTGATGGCGGCGTCCGTGGCTGCCGCCTTGGCGCAGCGGGCGGAAACCGGCGGCGGCGCGCATATCGATGCGGCCATGTACGAGATCTGTGTGCAGCAGATGCATGCCGCCATCGTGGCCACGCAGCAGGGACCCCGCCCACAGCGGCAGGGCAATGACGACCCAGCCTTCTTCCGGCAGGGGGTGTGGAGGACGGCCGGTGAGGATCGCTGGATCGCCATCAGTGTCCGCACCGAGCAGGAGTGGCAGCGCTTGCTGGCGCTGTGCGAGGGCGAGTCCCTCGACGCCTGGCTGGCGCGGCAGCAGGATCGCGCACTCACGCTACGCCTGCAGGCAGCCGGCATCGCCTGCGGATTGCTGCAGGATATCGAAGATCTGTTCGAACACGACGCAACACTGCGTCTGCGTGGCGCGCTGGTGGAACTGCCGCATCCGGCGCTCGGTGCCTTCGGTCACGTGCGCACGCCAGTCGATTTTTCCCGTACGCCGCCGCAGCCTTTCCGCGCGCCGGCACTCGGCGAGCATAACGGCGACATCGCCGGCAGGCTCGCCGGTCTCTCGGCGGAACGCGTGGCAGAACTGCAGGCGCAAGGAGTGTTTCAATGACCGCCGATACCGGTCAGCGCAGCCGCAAGGACCTGGCATGTACCGCCGAGGCCACGGCCTACCAGAAGGCCTTCGGCGCCGACCTCAAGCGCCGTGTGGTGGAAAACGGCGAGCCTTTCGTGGTGGCGCAGGCCGATACGCCGCATGAAATCTTCCACGTCATGGACATTCCGGTGATCAGCAACCAGTGGTGGTCGGCCTACATCTCCGCCAAGCAGCTCTCGTCGAAGTACTTCGACGCCATGGTGGCGCGCGGCTACCCCGACAACAGCTGCAAATACTGTTCGCTCGGCCTCGCCTGCACCCTGGCCAACGATCCTGCCACTGCTCCCTGGGGCGGACTGCCGAAGCCGGTGGCGCTGGTAGCACGGCTTACCTGCGACTGCATCCAGCAGGTGTTCGAGCAGTGGGCAGAAGCGCTCGGTACCGAGTTCTTTCCAATGGAGGCGCCGGCCTGGCCCCACAAGGAACCCCACTGGTTTGAGCGCTCCAACCGGGACTGGGAGGCGGTATATCAACCGGACCGCATCGCGCTGATGGTGGAGGAGATGGGCGATCTCATCGCGCTGTTGGAGCGACGCACGGGTCGTCGCTTCGATCCCCGCAAGCTGGAGACGCTCATGCAGCGCATCAACGAGCAGGAAGGCTACATCGCCGAGGCCGCCCGACTGGTGGGCAGCGCGCGACCCTGTCCGGTGTCGATCGCCGACCAGATGCCCAATACCATGATTCCGCAGTGGCACCGCGGGTCGGACTGGGCCGTGCAGCATGCGCGCAAGTTTCGCGACGAAGTGGCCGAACGGGTGCGGCGCGGCGTGGGTGTGGCCGGTAACGAGCGGCTGCGCCTCATGTGGATAGGCGCCGGCGTGTGGCACGATCCCGGTTTCTACCAGGCGCTGGAAGAGCGGCTCGGTGCCGTCTTCGTCTGGTCCATGTACATGCCCTTCGCCGGCCCGCAGTACATCCGCGAGCTGCATGGAGAGGTCATGGGGGCCTTGGCCAGTCGCATCTGCTCCATGAACGAGGTGCTGCATCTACCGCCGTGGATGAATGGCTGGATGGTGAGCGAGGCGCAGCGCTGCGGTATCGATGCTGCCGTCGTGCTGCTGCCGCCCGACAATCGCCTGTCGCAGTCCGGCACCCGTCTGACGGCGCAGTCGCTGGAGGATGCCGGTGTCCCGGTGCTGCGCCTGGATGCCGATATGGTCGACGCCAAACGCTGGCACCACGCGACGATGGTGGCACTGGTGGAACGTTTTCTGCGGGAGGCGGGATTGGCATGAAACTGTGGTGGATGGGCCTGCTGGCCCTGCTGGTGGCCTGCTCGGAAGCTCCGCAGCAGGCCGTCGTCGAACTCGTGTATGCAACGCCCTACGGGGCCGCGCATCCCTTCAGCCAGGCCGACCAGGCCTGGATCGACTTCGTGGAAGAACGGTCCGGCGGCACGCTGCGCATCCGGCCGAGCTGGTCCGGGGCCCTGCTGTCGTCCGAGCATTCCATGCTGGAGTTGCGGCACGGCGTGGCCGACATCGGGCTCATCACGCCCATCTACGTGAAGGGCGGTACCCATCTCATCCGCCTGCAGTCAGGGTTCTACAGTGGCACCAGCACCATGCAGCAGCAGCTGGCGCTGTACCGCTGTCTGGAGGCCAGCAGCCCGCAGTTCGCGGCGGAACTCCAAGGGCTGAAGGTGCTGGCGGTGCAGGGCGGCAGCCTGCCTGGCATCATCACCACCGAGCGGCCCCTCGCGACGCTGGCGGACCTGCAGGGTCTGCGCATTCGCGGCCCCACCGAGCTGCTCGGCGTGCTCGAGGCGCTCGGCGCCGACCCGGTCAACATGCCGATGGGTGATGTCTACTCGGCGCTGGCCAAGGGAGTGCTCGACGGCGTGGTGGCACCGACCGATACGTTCCGTGCCCTGCATTTCGCCGACGTGGCAGACCACTACCTGCAGATGGTCATCCCGCGGGGTGCCTACCCAGCGCGCGCCATGAGCCAGGCGCGCTTCGACGCACTGTCGCCAGCGCATCAGCAGGTGCTCGAAGAGGGCAGGCCGGTCTGGGAGTCTGCGCTCATCGACAAGAACAGCGTGGCCCTCGACGATGGCCTGGCGCTGGCGCGCGCCGAAGGGGTGACGTTCTCCACGTTGCCTGCCGAGGATCAGCGCACCTTCGATGCCCTGTACCTGTCGATCGCCGAAGAAAACGCCGCCTCGCTGTCGCGTTACGGCATCGATGGTGCCTCGGTGTTTGCCGCCTCGCGCCGCAGCGTGCAGCCCGACGGCTCCGTCAGCTGTTCCGAAGGTGGTCACTGAATGCAGCCCTTGGCCGGTATCCGGATTGCAGACTTCAGCCACGTCATGGCTGGCCCCTATGCGTCGTATCTGCTGCGGCTGCTGGGGGCGGAAGTGATCAAGATCGAGCCCCCGGGGCGCGGTGATCCCATGCGCCACTATGGCACCGACCGCCGCTACGACGGCATGGCGCCGGCCTTCATCGGCGTCAATGCCGGCAAGAAGTCACTGGTGCTCGATCTCAAGAATCCGGCGCAGCTGGACGTGGCGCGGCGTGTCGTCGCGCGCTGTGACGTGGTGCTGGAAAATTTCCGGCCGGGCGTCATGGCGCGGCTGGGACTCGGGGTGGATGACGTGCGGGCCCTGGTGCCGGACATCGTCTATTGCTCCGTCTCCGGCTACGGCCAGAACGGTCCGCTGCGTGACTGGCCGGCGATCGACAACATCGTGCAGGCGACGAGCGGCATGATGAGTCTCGGTGGCGAGCAGGATGGACCGCCGATGCGGGTCGGATTCCCGGTGGTGGATACGCTCACCGGCCAGACGGCGGCCTTCGCGATTCTGGCTGCACTCATGCGCCGAGAGCGCGGCGGCGGCGGTGACACCATCGATGTCGCCATGCTGGACGCCACCATGGCCTTCATGACGTCGGCCGTCGTGCCCTGGCTCGTCACCGGCAAGGCCCTGACGCGCACCGGCAACGTCGGCTACAGCGGCCAGCCCACGTCGGCGCTGTTCACGGCCGCCGACGGCCGGCAGATCTCCCTCGGCGTGGTGCAGCAGCATCAGTTCGTGTTGCTGGCGCGACTGCTCGGTCGCGAGGACTGGCTGGTCGACCCGCGCTTCAGCGATCCGGAGCGGCGCCGGGCGTCGGCCGCCGCCATGCTGGAGGCGTTGGCTGCCGAAATCACCAAGCGGCCTGCGGCCGAGTGGGAGGCCAGCATGAGTGCGGCCGGCATACCCTGCGGCCTGGTGCGTGAAGTCGGCGAGGCCGCTGCGCTGCCCCACCTCGTGGACCGGCAGGCCCTGCTGCCGCTGACCATCGAAGGGCTGCCGGAACGCGAGCAGGTGCATGTGGTGAATGCCGGCTTCTGCATGCAGCAGGACGGACCGGGACTGGATGCGCCGCCGCCGCGGCTCGGCGAACACAATGATGAAATCCTGCGCTGGCTCGGCTACGACGCTGCAGCCATCGCGGCTCTGCAACTGGGTCGGTCCTAGGTCCGACCCGCTGGCCTGGCGCGGTGGCTGCAAGCCGCCGTGGCAGGCACGATCCTACGGGAGAAAGACCCATGCTACGACGTCGCTGCCTGCAACTTGGCCTCGCACTCGCTGCCTCGACCAGCCTGCCGCCCCGTGCTCTGCGGGCGGCTACGCCGCCGACCGGTAGCCAGCACATCGATTACCTGTTTGCCGCCACCGGCGAAAGCATGCCGCTGCGTTATTACGTGCCGAGTACCTGGGACGGCAATCAGTCGCTGCCCATCGTGCTGATGCTGCACGGGGCCGGTGCCGACGAAAATTCCTACATGGATCGCAGCGACGGTCAGTTGCAGCGGTTGGCCGAGGCGCACGGCTACATCGTGGTATCGCCTCTTGGCCACACGCCGCTCGGTGCCTACGGTAACCCGCTGCGTTTGCCGGCCGTGTTCGGGCAGGACGCGGTGGCGACCCAGCAGGCGGCGGCAGTCGACGCGGCCCGGCAGCGCACGCTTGCGCTGAGCGAACTCGAGGTGATCACGGCGCTCGAACTGGTGACCGAGCGCTACGGGGCCGATCGCCGTCGTACCTTCCTGGCCGGTCATTCGATGGGTAGCGGTGGCGTCTGGCACCTGGCAGCCCGTTACCCCGAGCGCTGGCGCGCCATCGCGCCGCTGTCCGGACCCTTCGTGAACCGCAGCAGCTACCCCTTCGAGCGACTGCGAGCGCTGCCCATATTCATGACCGAGGGTCGGGGAGCCACGCCGTCGCTGGAAGGCAGTCGCGCCATGGCGGCCTTTCTGCGCGAGCAGGCCTTCGACGTCGACTATCTGGAGACCGGCGGGGACCATGGTGGCATGGTGTCGGAGGTACTGCCCGCCATCTTTGATTTCTTCGACCGTCACCGCTGAGCCAGGGCCTGGCTTGGCGGTCTTCCGCCGGGCGATTGCAGCCACTGCCCGGGGCCGCTAGTCTGCGGGCCACACACAATGACAGGGCTCTGATGCAGCGCCCTGCAACCACGAGGGGATTCACCGCATGTCCGCACGCTCTGCCATCCGTCGCTCCGCCACCCTGACCGCTGCCTTGCTGCCTACCCTGCTCTGGGCCCAGACGCCCACCGACGCCGTTCGCACGTACGTGGAGGCGGCGCGAGCCTTCGCCGGCCGCGATCACGCCTTCGTGTTTGGCCAACTCTGCCAGCAGTCCATCGAGGCCGTCGGCGCCGCCCCGGTGACCGATCAGGTGCCGGCTGCGCTGCCCGTCATCGACCCGGCGCGCGAGTGGTATGCCGAGCCGGCCAAGGTGTTCGACGATCTGTACTTTCTCGGCCAGACTGCATTTTCCGTGTGGGCCCTGCGCACCAGCGAGGGCATCATCCTGGTGGATGCCATCTTCGACTATTCGGTGGAAGCCGAGGTGATCGACGGGCTGCGCAAGCTGGGCATCGATCCGGCCGAAATCCGCTACGTCATCATCAGCCATGCCCATGCCGACCACTCCGGGGGCGCCGCCTTCCTGCAGAAGTTCGGGGCCAAGGTGGTGATGTCGGAAGTGGACTGGCAGCTGTACGAGAGCAGCAACGCCAAGGAAAAGGCGACCCGCGACATCGTGGCCACCGACGGTTTCGAACTCACGCTCGGCGGTGCCACCGTGAAGACCTACCTCACGCCGGGCCATACGCACGGCACGCTCTCCACCCTGCTGCCCGTGCATGACAACGGCACCGCGCACGTGGCCGCCATCTGGGGCGGCACGCTGTTCAATTTCCGTGATGCACCGGGCGACCCGCGCGACCTGCGTCTGCGCGACTACGCACAGTCCGCCGTGCACTTCCAGGCCATGACCGCCATTGCCGGTGCCGACGTCATCCTCTCCAATCACACGGCCTACGATGGCAGCACGGTCAAGCTGCCGCTGCTCGAGCAGCGCAAGCCCGGCAGTCCGCATCCGTACGTGATCGGTCAGGATGCGGTAAACCGCTACCTGAAAATGGCGGAAGCCTGTGCCGTTGCCGCCCGCATCGCCGAAGCCTCCTGACTCTGAGGCCCACCGACCCCCACCAGCCCCCGCAGACAACCCCGGAAACGCCGCCATGCAGCCGATGAAAGGCACAGCCATCCTCCTCCTCTCCGCGCTGCTCGGCAGCGCCGTGGCCAGCGCGCAGTCGCGGCTGCCGGCAGCCACTCCCGACAGTGTCGGCATGTCGACCGCGCGACTGGCCATGCTCGATGCCGGCATTCAGGCGGAGATC
>DAIRDB010000037.1:0-29715 GCA_036796405.1 Gammaproteobacteria bacterium
ACGTGGGGTTTATATGGCCTGCTGCAGAAGCGCTTGCTGCGCAGCGTCGGTTCCGTGCAACTCACGTTGCTGATCTACGGTGGCGGTGCCCTGCTGCTGTTGCTGGTGGCCGACAGCAGCAGCCTGCTGACGATGAATGCTCCGCAGGTTTTTGCCGTGGCCTTCGGCTGCCTGAACATGGTGATCGGCTACGGTGCCTTCACCGAGGCGCTGCGCGTCTGGCAGGGTGCCAAAGTAAGCGCCGTGATCGCGCTGGCTCCGGTCATCACCATCATCACCATGCAGGCAGCGGTGGCGCTGTGGCCGAGCCTGTTCGTGGCCAGCGGCCTCAACCGCTGGGCCTACGCCGGCGCAGCGCTGGTGGTGGCCGGCTCGATGCTCTCGGCGCTCGGCAAGCAGCGCTGAAGGGATCGATCCATGCGCCTGCCGTCTCGCCTGCGTTGTCCGCCTCAGCTGCGGAAACAGCCTGCCCTACCGGATCGTCCTCGCTCGGACGGTCTGTCATGGCTGCTGCCGTTGCTGCTGGCCCTGCTGTCGCTTGGCGCGCCGGCGACACCAGCGCTCGCCCAGGAATTCGTCGGCAGCGCTGCCTGTGCTGGCTGCCATCAGACAGAGTTCGACGCCTGGCAGCAAAGTCATCATCGCCGGGCCATGGCCGAGGCCACGACCGAGTCGGTGCTGGGCGACTTCGCCGACGCTCGCTTCGACTATTTCGGTGTGGTTTCACGCTTCTACCGGCGCGACGGCCAGTTTTATGTGGAAACCGATGATGCCAACGGGCTGCTCAAGGAATTCCGCATCGCCTACACCTTCGGCTTCTACCCGCTGCAGCAGTATCTGGTGGCCTTTCCCGACGGCAGGCTGCAGGCGCTGAGTGTGAGCTGGGACAGCCGCCCGGCCAGCGAGGGCGGCCAGCGCTGGTTTCACCTCTACCCGGACCAGCAGATCACCGCCGACGACCCGCTGCACTGGACCGGCGCCTTTCAGAACTGGAACTCGCGCTGTGCCAGCTGCCATAGCACGCATCTGGCCAAGGGCTACGATGCTGCGAGTGACCGCTACGACACCACCTTTGCGGAGCTGACGGTGGGCTGCGAAGCCTGCCACGGAGCGGGCGCGGCCCACCTCGCCTGGGCCGCCGGCGACCGTCGCAGCGGCGACCATGGGTTCAGCACGGCATTGGCCACCGTCTGGCGGCCCGACGAGGGGCAACTCGCCATCCCACCCACACCCGCGGTGGCGCTGAGCGGCCAGTCCCAGGTCTGCTTCAGTTGCCACGCCCTGCGCACCGAGCTGCAGCAGCGCGAGATCGACGGTGACTTCTACGACAACTTCGCGCCAGCACCCTTGCAGCAAGGCTTCTATCACCCGGACGGCCAGCTACTGGGTGAGGCCTACGAATTCGGCTCTTTCCTGCAGAGCCGCATGCATCGGAACCAGGTGAGCTGCGGCAACTGCCACGATGCACATAGCGGCGCGCTGTTGCAGCCCGGCCCGGCACTATGTCTGCAGTGCCACGCCGAAGCGACCTACCAGACCGCGCAGCACCTGTTGCACCCGGTCGGGTCGGCCGGCGCGGAATGCGTCAACTGTCACATGACGCAGACCACCTTCATGGGGGTGGACGCTCGCCGTGACCACTCATTCCGCGTGCCGGACCCGCAGGCCAGCCTCGACTTCGGCGTGCCGAACGCCTGCACGACCTGTCACCGTGATCGCGACGCCGCCTGGGCGGTCGAGGTGCTGACGGCCCGCGGTGTGGCACGCGGACCGCGCTACCCTCACACGGCGCCGCTGGCGGGCGCACGCGCCGGACAGGCCTCGGCGGCGCCGGATCTGCTGGCACTGGCACGCAATCCGGACCTGCCGCCGATCCTGCGCGGCACTGCGCTGCTGGAAAGCGCCCGCTTCGGTTCGCAGCAGCAACTGGCGGCGGCACTGCAGGGCTTGGCTTCGCCGGATCCGCTGCTGCGGTTGCATGCCGTGGGGGCACTCACCCGCCTTGCACCGGAGCAGCGCCTCGCTTACTTGCAGGACGCCATCGACGATCCGGCCCGCGCCGTGCGGCAGGCGGTGGCGCGGCAGCTGATCGGATTGCCGGCCAGTCAGTGGCCGCCAGCACAGCGCCCGGCACTCACGCAACTGTTCGATGACTACCAGCGCACGCTGCAGTTCAACGCCGATCTACCGGAGGCGCTCAGCGAACTCGGGCTGTTCCATTTCGCGCAGGGGCGGCCGGCCGACGCCGAGCAGGCCTTCACCCGGGCCAGAGCGCTGGCGCCGCGTTACCTGCCGGCCCTGCTCAACCTGGCTGACCTCTATCGGACGCGTCAGCGCGATGACCTGGCCGAACCCCTGCTGCGCGAAGCGCTGGCCGAGTATCCGGATTCCGCCGACGCCCACCACGCCCTCGGATTGCTGCTGGCCCGCAGCCGGCGCATGGCCGCCGCAGTGGAGCCCCTGCGCCATGCCGCCGAGCTGGCACCGGATAATGCGCAATACGCGCTGGTATACGGTCTGGCGCTGCTGGAAACCGGTGCGCGGACGTCCGCGCTCGAGGTGCTGGAGCAAGCTGGCCGCCGCTTTCCTGATGACGCCCGCATCGCCAGCGCCCTGCGGGCCTACCGCTAACGCTGGGCCCGCGGCCCCCTGCGTTGGCTATAACGCTGGCGCGGCGGCGGCCAGCAACTGCCGTGTGTAGTCGGTGGCGGGTGCAGCCCACAACTGTTCGGTGGCGGCCTGCTCCACCAGGCGGCCCCCACGCAGTACCAGTACGCGATCGCAGAGCGAGCGCACCACGGCAAGGTCGTGGGAAATGAACAGCATGCTGAGCCCGTGGCGAGCGACCAGCTGCTGCAACAGCTCGAGAATCTGCTTCTGGATCGTCACATCCAGCGCCGATACCGGCTCGTCGGCCACCACGAACTCCGGCTTGGTCGCCAGCGCGCGACCGATGGCGATGCGCTGGCGCTGTCCGCCGGAAAACTCATGCGGATACTTGCGCACGTAGGCGCGCGCCAGCCCTACGTCGTCCATCAGCGCCAGTACGCTGCGCTCCACGGAGCCGTGGTCGGCAAGGCCGTGCCAGAGTAGTGGCTCGGCCAGCGTGTCGAAGATCGTCATGCGCGGATTGAGCGAGGCGTAAGGGTCCTGGAAAATCATCTGCATGTGCCGGCGCCACGGCCGCCACTCCGCACTGGTCTTGCCGAACATTTCTTCGCCGGCGTAGCGCACCGACCCGCTGGCGCGCACCAGGCCGAGCAAGCTGCGCCCGAGCGTGGACTTGCCGGAACCGGACTCGCCGACCAGTCCGATCACCTCGCCACGCCGCAGATCGAAACTGACGTCATCGACTGCCCGCAGCGTGCCCTGCTGGCTGCGGAACTCTGCCGTCAGTCCCCTGACTTCCAGCAAGGGCTGCGGCTGCGCCAGACTGGGCGCCGTCTTCGCCCCGCGCGGTATGGCCGCCAGCAACTGCCGCGTGTAGTCGCTGCGCGGTGCCGCGAACAGCTGCGTCGTGGGCCCCTGCTCGACAGCGCGACCGCGCTGCATCACCAGAACGTCGTTTGCGAGTGCGGATACCACACCGAGGTCATGACTGATGAAGATCAGGGCCAAATTGCGGCGCGCGCGCAGCTCGGCGATCAGCTGCAGGATCTGCTGCTGCACCGTGACATCCAGCGCCGTGGTGGGCTCGTCGGCGATCAGCAGCCTCGGTTCAGCAATCAGCGCCATCGCGATCATCACACGCTGCCGCATGCCGCCGGAAAACTGGTGTGGATAGGCATCGATACTGCGCTGGGGTTCGCGGATACCGACTTCCTCGAGCAGCGCCAGCGCCCGCTCGCGCGCCTGCGGCCGACTTGCGCCACGGTGGTACAGCAGCGGTTCCATCATCTGCTCGCCAACCGTCAGAAACGGATTGAGGCAGGTCATGGGGTCCTGGAAGATCATGGCGATTTCGTTGCCACGCACGCGTCGCAACTCCGCCGGTGGCAGTGTCAGCAGGTCACGGCCATCGAACAGCGCCTGTCCGCCGTCCAGACGGCCCGGTGGCATCGGGATCAGGCCCAGCAGGGCGTAGCAGCACACGGATTTTCCCGACCCAGACTCACCGACGATGCCGAGCGTCTGGCCCTGACTTACCGCAAAGCTCACGTCGTCGACAGCCTGCACCACGCCATTGCGGGTATGGAAGGACACTCGCAGCTGCCGAACGTCGAGCAAGGTCATGGCGGCTGCCTCCTCAGTCCTTCGCTGCCCGCACATCGAGTGCGTCGCGCAGGCCATCGCCGAGGAAATTCAGCGCGAACAGGGTCACGCTGAGTGCCAGGCCCGGGTAGATCAGCAGCCAGGGATACTCTTCCATGGTTTCGACTCCGTCGGCGATCAACGATCCCCATGACGACTGCGGCGGCTGGATGCCGAGACCGATGAACGAAATGAAGGCCTCCAGCAGCATCACCGAGGGGATGGTGAGCGTGGTGTACACGATCAGAGGACCGAGGGCATTGGGGACCAGATGACGGAAGAGGATCACGCGCTGCGACAGTCCGAGCGAGAGCGCAGCCTCCACGAATTCCTGCTGCGTCAATGCCTGTACCTGACCGCGCATGATGCGGGCCATGGTGAGCCACTCGACCGCACCGAGCGCAAAGAACAGCAGCAGCAGGTTGCGCCCGAACACCACCATCAGCAGGACCACGAAGATCATGAAGGGCAGCGCATACAGGATGTCGACGATACGCATCAAGACGGCGTCGATGCGACCACCGAAGTAACCAGCTACCGCACCCCAGGTCACGCCGATACAGAGCGCCACACCGGTGGCGATGAGACCTACCATCAGGGAAATGCGACCGCCGTAGAGTATGCGAGTGAGGAGGTCACGGCCGAAGCCGTCGGTGCCGAGCCAGTGCACGGCCGAGGGTGGAGCCGCCCCGAGCAGCAGGTTCTGTTCCTCGTACCCATAGGGCGAGAGCCACGGACCGGCGATGCAGGCCAGAGCCATCACCAGCAACAGACAGGCGCTCAGCACGGCGAGCGTATTGCGCCGCAGCCGCCACCATGCGTCCTGCCACAGCGAGGTTCCCTGTTCCTGTTTCACGCTGACAGGGTCTGTCATGTCTGTCCTCGCAGGGCACCGCGCACGCGCGGATTCAGCCAGGCTGCCAGCAGATCGGAGGCCAGATTGAACACCACGATCAGGACGGCGAAGAACACGGTGCTGCCGAGGATCATGGTGTAGTCGCGGTTGAAGGCGGCCTGCACGAACAGCCGGCCCAGGCCAGGGATCTGGAAGACGGTCTCCACCACGAAGGAACCGCACAGCAGACCGGCAAAGGCCGGGCCAAGGAAGGCCACGACCGGAATCACGCCGCCCCGCAGCGCATGCTTGCCGATGATCACCGCCTCGGGCAGACCCTTGGCACGCGCCGTGCGAATGTAATCCTGCGACAACACTTCCAGCATGCCACCGCGCGTCAGTCGCGCCACGTAGGCGGCATAGGCGGCACCGAGCGTGAGGCTCGGCAGGATCTTGTCCCCCGGCAGATCTCCCCAGCCCGACACCGGCAACCACTCCAGTTCGATACCGAACACCAGCACCAGCAAGGGTCCGAGCAGCAGCGTCGGCATGCAGATGCCGACCATGGCCAAGGCCATCGGCAGGTAATCACGCCAGCTGTTGGGCCGCAGAGCCGCAGCAAGTCCTGCCCCCATGCCGACCACCACGGCCACCAGCAGGGCATAGACGGCAAGCTCGGTGGTGGCAGGGAGACCCGCCGCGATCAGTTCATTGACGCTGCGACCCGGGTAGCGGAAGGAGGGCCCGAAATCCCCCTGCAGCAGATCGCCCCAGTAGGACAGGTACTGCGACCACAGCGATTGGTCGAGACGGTACTGAGCCTCCAGCGCACGCTTCACCTCGGGCAGCACGGCCTTTTCACCATCGAATGGCCCTCCCGGCGCAAAGCGCACGAGAAAGAAGGTCAGCGTCACCACGGTGATCAGCACGGGGATGGCCTGTAGCAGCCGCGAAGCGACAAAACGCCACATCAGTCGGCCTGCTCCAGCGACACCCGCTTGAAGGAGACGTAATCCATGATGTTTTCCGGCATGCCGCGCACACTGGGGCTGACCAGATGCTTGGTGGCATAGATGTAGATCGGCAGCACGGGCAGTTCCTGCAGCAGGATGGTTTCGGCGCGGCGGAAACCCGCCAGCCGTTCCTCGTGGCTCTGCATCGCGGGAATCTGCCGCAGGACCAGGTCATCAAACTCCGCATTGCCCCAACCGGTCTTGTTGTTGCCGCTGTCGGTGGTCCACATGTCGAGGAAGGTGTTGGGATCCACGTAATCCCCGATCCAGGCGTAGCGACTGATGGTGAAGTCGCGGTTTTCGCGCGTATCCAGGTAGACCTTCCATTCCTGATTGAGCATGGTGACGTCGAGATTGAGGTGCTGCTTCCACATTTGCTGGATGGCTACGGCGATCTTGCGATGCGTCTCGTGGGTGTTGTAGAGGATCTCCAGCGGAGGCAGGCCCTGACCATCCGGATAGCCGGCCTCGGCCAGCAGGCGCCGCGCCTCGACCGGATCGAAGCGGATGAGATCCTCGGGCGGCTCATAGCCGATGGTGCCGGGTGGCACGATACTGTATGCCGTCTTCACCACACCCTTCATCACTGTTTCGACGATGGCGTCGCGATCGATCGCCAGCGACAGCGCCTGCCGCACGCGCACGTCGTCCAGCCCGGGGCGACGGATGTTGAGACTGTAGAAATAGCTGCCGAGATAGGGATCGAGGCGCAACTGCTCCGGCATGCTCTGGCGCAGGTCGGGGATCTTGTCTGTCGGTAGGTCATTGGTGGCATGCAGCTGCCCCGAGCGGAACAGGCGCTCCTCGGTGACGATGTTCTCGGTGGGGTAGAACACGACGGCATTGAGCTTGACCTGCGCTGCGTCCCAGTACTGGGCATTTTTTTCTACCCGCACCAGCTTGTTCAGGCGCCACTCGCTCAGGGTGAAGGCGCCATTGCCGACGAAATTGCCGGGGCGGGTCCACGGCGTGAAGCGATCGGTTGCAGCGCCGAAACGCTCGATCACGTGGCGGGGCACGGGGTAGTAGCTGTGGTGGTCGATGATCTGCAGGAAGTACGGCGTGGGCTCGTTCAACTCCACGTCGAGGGTATGGGCGTCGATCACCCGGACGCCGACCTGGTCGAAGTCGGTCAGCTGGCCAGTGAGGTAGGCTTCGGCATTCCTGATCGGAAAAATCATGTAGGCGTATTCGTTGCCGATGGCAGGCTGCAGTGCACGCCACCAACTCCAGCGAAAGTCCTCGGCGGTGAGCGGTGTACCGTCGGACCAACGGGCATCGGCCCGCAGGTGGAAGCGATAGGTGCGTCCGTCCGCACTGACTTCCCAGGATTCGGCAACGGCGGGTACCGGCTTCAGCGTCGCCGGGTCCTTGCTCACCAGACCTTCGAACAGCGTGTCCTGGATACGCGACTCCGGCAGACCGGTGGTGACGTGGGGATCCAAGCCCTGCGGCTCCGTGCCATTGCCCATGTGCAGGACGCCGTCGCGGTTGCCCTGCTCTACTCGCGTGGGCTCCCCACCGCAGGCGCCGAGTACCAGCAGACCACCAAGCAGCAGCGCCGCCCGGAGGCGAGCAGCCACGTCGACCGGCGCCGCAAGCCCCAGCGGCGGGCGCCCGCGCAGGGAACGAGCGCGCAGGCAACTCCGGAACAACAGACGCAGCAAGGAAAAGACCATGAAAGACGCTCGCGCAGGCAGTGCCCGGAGCATATACAGCTTGTCCATGGTCGCCAAGCGCACAGGCTCGAGCGTGCTATAGTCGCCGCGTTTCCCGGTGTTGCCTTGGCATTCTTTGCACGATGACCATGTACAGACAACTCCCGCCGGCGTCCTGCCACGCCCTCTCGCCACTGCGCTGTCTTCGGGGTCTTGCGCTGCCCGCTCTCCTGCTCTGCCTGCTCCCTGCAGCGGCGCCTGGCCTTGCAGCGGAATCTGCGGGCGAGTCGGCAACGGCCTCGGTGGCCGACGCCGAGTTGACCAGCCGCGCCACCGCCGAGCGCGCGCGGTTGCAGGGTCTGCTCGATACGCTCGCGGCAGACGAGGACGCCGACCCCGCCACCCTCAGCGAGACGCAACTGGCCCTTGCTCGCCAGCTCCAGTTGCTCGGAGAGCATGCCGAGGCCTTGCCGGTACTGGACCAGGCCCTGCAGGCTCGGCGCATTCATTTCGGCCTACTCGATGTCGGCCAACTGCCGGTTCTGCAAGCGATGATCGACTCTCGGTCGGCACTGGCAGCCTGGAAAGAGGTGGATGACCTGCAGCATCAGCGCCATTTCATGACTACCCGCCAGCTGCCGGCGGGCGCAGACGCGCGCTTCTCAGCCCTGGTGGAGCTGGGTCGCTGGAAGCGCCGCGCCACCGAGGATGCCCTGCTATCCCCTACGGAACTCGGCGTGGAGGAACTGCTGCGCTATTACCAGTCGGAAATCACGGCGCTGGAGGCGCTCGGTGCCGGACAGCGTGACGCACTGCAGCTCGCCACCCTCTACCTTCACAAGGCGGAAACCGATCTGCAGCAGGCAAACGTGCTGTGGAGCATGCCCATCAGCGACTTCGATCCGAGCGGGCCCCAGACGGTACGGGAGGTGCGCTGCCTGCCGTTGCGTCTGCCGGACGGCAGGGTGCAGCAGGTCTGCGAGGCCTACGATGTGCCCAACCTCAACTACTATCTGCTGCCGAACCAGCGCAAGAGCCAAGGCATCTATCGCCACATCGAGAACGTGCAGGCCGACGTCATGGAGGCCTTCAACGTACTGCAGGAGGTCGAGGAGACCAGCGAGCGCCGCACGGCGCTACTGGAGGACGTGCACCGGCTGGCGGCCGACTACAACGCCTTCGTCGCCAAGGCGCAGACCCAAGGCGACTCCCGCATCGTGCCCTGAGCAGCCGAACCGCACGGTTCGGATTTGCTTCCTATTTGCCAGCCAGCCGTGGCAGAATGCCCCGCCTTTTTTCTCAGTCAGCCATTCAGGAGCGATCACAACATGAGCAAGAACAGCCTGACCGCCGCCATCGACGCCGCCGGCGGCGCCGTGAACCTGCTGCGCAACAACAAAGCGGGAATCTACGTCTACCCCGTGGTTGCCGCCGAGTTTTCCAACTGGCGCTCCGAGCAGATCGCCTGGCGCAACAGCGCCGTGCTGTTCGACCAGACCCACCACATGGACGAGATCACGGTAGAAGGCCCTGACTCCGAGAAATTCCTCAGCTACGTCGGCATCAACAGCTTCGCCAACTTCAAACTCAACGTGGCCAAGCACTTCGTTCCCGTGACCCCAGCCGGCCACGTCATCGGCGACATGATCATCTTCCGCGAGACCGACGAGAAGTTCATCCTGGTCGGTCGCGCGCCCACCGCCAACTGGATCCGCTTCCAGGCCTCCTACGGCAAATGGAACGTGCGTCTTTTCCACGACCCGCGCTCCGACTCGCGCCCTGATGGCAAAGCCATCTACCGTACCCATTATCGCTTCCAGATCCAGGGTCCGGATGCCAACAAGATCTTCGAAAAACTGCACGGCGGCCCGATCCCGGAAGTGAAGTTTTTCCACGTCGACAAGATCAACATCGGTTCGCGCCAGGTCATGGCCCTCCGTCACGGTATGGCCGGCGCACCGGGTCTGGAAATCTGGGGCCCGTACGCCGACAAGAGCTACATCCAGACCACCATCGCCGAAGCTGCCAAGGCTGCCGGCGTGGACCTGCGCTTCGTCGGTGCCCGTGCCTACTCGTCCAATACGCTGGAATCCGGCTGGATCCCGAGCCCGCTGCCCGGCATCTACTCCGGCGACGGCATGCTCAAGGACTACCGCGACTGGCTGGGCGCCGACCACTACGAAGCCGTTGGCTCGCTGGGTGGCTCGCTGGTCTCGAACAACATCGAAGATTACTACGTCACCCCGTTCGAACTGGGTTACGACTTCTATATCGGCTGGAAGAAAGATGACTTCATCGGCAAGGCCGCTCTGGAAAAGATGAAAGCCGCTGGCAACCAGCGCAAGAAAGTCACCATCGAGTGGAACCGCGAAGACGTGCTGGCCACCATCGCCACCGCCTTCGAACCGGGCCTGGCAGCCAAGTGGATCGACTTCCCGAACCACAACTACAGCTCCAGCAACGCCGATGAGCTGCTGCGCGATGGCAAGCGCGTGGGCATGAGCATGTTCAACGGCTATTCCTACAACGAGCGCTGCCTGCTGTCGCTGGCCGTCGTGGATCAGAGCGTGCAGGTCGGCGATGTGCTGACGCTCAAGTGGGGCGAGGCGGTCAACAGCGGCAAGACGTCCATCGAACCGCATCGTCAGGTAGAGATTCGCGTCAAGGTCGCCCCGACGCCTTACGCGAAAGATGCCCGCGAGAATTACGCGGACAGCTGGCGCACCAAGACCAAGTAGGTCCTGCAGCCGCCGGGGTCTCCGCCGGCGGCCCGATGATTCGTGCCCGCGGCCCGTCGTCCCTTTTGCCGCGCGCTGCGGTGGTACAGGCTCCAGGAGCAAGATCAGCATGAAAGCATGGTCAGGTCTGATCGCAGTGGTCATCACACACGCGCTGCTGTTGCAAACGGCATCGGCACAAGATGGCCGAACAGCCTTGGTACCGCTACCCTCGGTCGACGATTTCACCAAGGGTGAAAACGGCTGGGGCTTCGGGCTGGGTCTCGGCATCGAATACGAATCCGCCTACGAGGGATCAGACGAGTTTGGCTTCGAAGCCAGTCCTGCCGGTGCGGCGCAATGGCGTAGAGGCAACGATATTTTTTACTGGGCAGGTGAAGCCTTGGGCTGGCGAGGACTTCGCAGCGAAACCTGGCTCTTTGAAGCCACCGTCGGCTTTGATGAGGGGCGCGAGGAAAGTGATTCCGATGACGGCCGATTGAAGGGCCTCGGCGACACAGGCGAGGGTACGGAACTCGTGTTGCAGGCCCGTCGTGCCCTAAGTACCGATTGGCGCTACTGGCTGGACGCTCGCGTCGTCGCCGGTGCGAACGGCAGCTTGGGTCTGTTCGGCCTGGGGCGCCGCTTTGGCACCCGGGCGGATGGCACGGGCTCTGATTTATCCATCGTTGCCGTGTTTCATGATGGCGAGCGCGCCAATGATAACTTTGGCATCAACGCACAGCAGTCACTGGCGTCCGGGCTCAGGGCGACCGATCTAAGCGGCGGCTTTCGCTCGATTGGCTTGAACTATACCTATCGCCATTACCTCAGAGACAACTGGCAGATATTTGGCGAGGCGCTCTATGAACGCTACGGCAGCCGCGTCAACGACAGCCCGTTGGCTCGCCTCAGTTATGAAGCCGAAGTCGGGATTGGTTTCCTCTTCTTGCTCTAGGCCCCGGGTGCTGTGGGTACGCTGACTAATAGCGGAGCGTATAGGTGAACTTGATGCTCAGGTCACCGGTCATGGCCCGGAAGTCGTTGTCCTTGTCGATATCCTCCAGATTGTAGTTGAACACGATAAAGCCTTCCTGGCCGGCTTTCGGAATCCACTGCAGCCGGGTGTTCACGCCGACCATTTCCGACACGTTGTCATATTGGATATTGGTCACCCAGTAGAAGTTGCTGGTGAAGGCATACTGGGTATTCAGCGTGATCAGGCGCGTGATGAAATTTCCCTGGGGCAGATAGATGCCGTTGTATTCATAGCCACCTTCGATGATGAACCGGCGGGCCTGGAAGCGCAGTTGCGCGTTGTAGTTGTCGCGCGAACCCGTGTAGAACCCTCCGCCAAACGCATTCAGTGAGAATGACACGGGACGCTGGTCGGCTGTCTGGATGCGAAAGCCTCCGCGATGGAAGGAGTAGGCGCCCGGTTCGATGACCACCTGTCTGCCACCACTGCGGTACACCGCAAACGGCTGCCTGATCACTTCCTTGTTTGAAGCCCCGCGGATGCGCAAAAAGTCCCGGGTATTGGTCGTGACTTCGAGGAAGGTGTAACGCAGGGCCTCCGACTGCAGGCCGCCTTCAATGAAGTTCACGCGCTGCGCATCGAAGCCGACCAGCAGCTGCTGCACCCGCCCGCCACGCGGCATGAAGTGGATGTAGCCCACGTCGAAGACAAAGTCTCGAATGCCTGCATTGTTTACGAAACCCATGGCGGGATTGAAGTTCCGCTGAACTTCCTTGACGCCAAAGCCGCCGCGCCAGCCCTGATTGTTCGGGGAGCGCAGTCCCAGCCCCCAGGCGGCATCGTCACCCACCAGCCCGGGCGTTTGTGACTGCATGTACCAGGCATCTCCCTCCAGTGCCTTGCCACTGGCCAGCCGGGTATTGAGATAGCGGAAGTCGGTGCCGAACACGGTGTTGTCGCGGTTGGATGTCGGGTCACCGTCCGTGATGACAAAGCCGACATTGGACTCCGCCAGCACGTTGGCGGAGACGCGACTCACCAGCAAGGTCCGGGGATCAAGGGCACCATAAGCGCCCTGCTGAATGGCGAGCGTGCCAATGTTCCAGCGCCCGACGCGACCACTGATGCGGCCACCATAGTCGATGTCGACAGGGACACCGCCAGGGCCGAGGCCTATTCTTCTCGAGAAGTACGGGCGTGCATTTTGTACCGATCCGTCATTGGTGGCCTGATTGCCGGTGTTACCGATGTTGCCGAACTGGAAGAGATCGGCATCGTTCAGGAAAAAGTTTCGCTGCTCAGGAAAAAACAGATTGAAACGGTCGAGGTTGACCTGCCGGTTGTCCACGTTGACCGCTGAAAAATCCGTGTTGACGGTAAGGGCGGCATTCAAGGACGGCGTCAGCCGGTAAAAAGCATCCAGCGAGGGATTGACCTGGTTGCCGGCCACTCCGCTTACATGGTTCTTGCGCTGCACTACGGCCAGCGAAGGCACGATGTCGAGACCCACGCCCTGGCTCATGTCGCGCATGCCGGTAAGTGTGCCGGCGATACTCGGGTTGAATACGCGGTTGAATGACACCCAGGCCATTTCCTCATTGCGACGACGTATGCCGCGGCCAAAATTGAAGCCCCACTGCTGGGTGTTGGGATCCATCGGCAGAGACTTGAACGGGATCTCGATCTCCGCAATCCAGCCATTCTCATAAACGCTGGTCTTTACTTCCCAGATGGTGGACCAGTCGGCGTTGAAATCACTGACCGTGGTGTAGAGCGCGTCATGGCGCACGCCGTTGAGGTTCGTTTCGAATCGATAGCCCGTGCGACGGGTATTGAAGGGATCGAGAATGATGACGAGGCGATCATCCGGTCCAAGCCCCTGCCCATGACGCAGAGTCGGGGTCGCAATCAGTTCCGGATTGCTGTCATCCATGCGTGCCGCGATGTAGATCGCATCCCGGGTATACAGGATGCGCACCTCGGTTTTCTCGGAGGTTGGGGTCTGGTCACCCGGGCGAATCTGGTGGAAGTCGGTTATTGGCTTTGCCAATGCCCAAACGGCGTCATCCAGCAGACCGTCGACGACAGGTGCAGTTTCAATGCGGACCGCTTCAATCGCTTTGCTCGGCACGCCGGCATTGTTCTGCGCCAGCGCGAGGGTCGACTGCCAGACCAGCAGCGCGGTAATCGAAAACCTGATGAGACCACGGAGAAAATGGTGAAGATATTGTGCATGCATGGAGGAAATTCATGGTGGGTAAAAACGGCATTGCCCGCAAAGACTGCCACGCGCCTTGCCAGCCGAAGCATAGGGATAACAGGGAGAATGTAAAGAAAGCTTTCGCTGCAGAAACCTAGCGCGGACAGGACGGCACGGGGCCGGTGGCCAGTTTACCCTCGCCTCGTTTGTCGACGCTGCTGCAGCCTGCCGGTGGTTGGATCAGCGGGCGCGCGCACGCCCTAGCGCGTATTGCCGGCCTCGATCCACAACTGCGCGGACTCGGCCGTGCAGGGGGTCTGCACCAGTTCACGGTCCGCTACCTTCATCCAGCGGTGCGTGAAGGTCGTGGGTTCGGCGAGATACACGGGATCGGTCACGGTGATGGTGAGTTCCACGCCGAGGCCGCCGTCGGTAAGGCGCAACCGCTCCACGACCTGCTTCTGCTCGCTGGAATCGATGCCGGTGTGGGTACCCCAACGATCGGCACTGAAATTTCGGGTCTCGATGACCAGGTCACCATTCTCGTAGCGGCCAGTGGAGTAGCCCAGCTTGCTGGGTGCGCCCGGTGCCGGCGGGTTGGCACCCAGATGAATGAGTCGATCACCCTCCATGAGGTCACGGGCGATCACCAGGGTGTTGGCATCGCGGCGGGTCAACTGGTGGGCATAGGGCAGGGTCATCGACTTCGGCACACCGGGATCACCGCAGTTCAGTACAGGGTTCTGGTCCTCGCGAAAACCATCCACCAGCGCCTGTCCCTTGGCCGTGAGTTTCCAGCCCTTCGGCGGGTAATAGGTGGGTTGGTTGGGAGCACGGTTCCAGAGCCCGGTCAGGTCGGTGGAGGGCAGCACCGGCTTCTCGCTCTCGCCATCGTTGCCGACACGGACACCGTTTTTCTCCGCCCAGTTCAGCGAACTGTAGGCGCGTGCCTTGTTCTTGTCGTGCTCGCCCTCCCAGGTGATGGCATCGCCCGGCTTGAAGCTGTCCTTGCTCCAGCCCTGCTCGGCCATGGCGGCCGGATGCAGCATTTCGATGCTGTACTCCACCAACTGCCCCTGCGGGTTCGGTGCCTCCACCTTGAGGAAGACGTGGGGCATGCTCCAGCTGTATTTCTTGACCACACCGCGCAGAACCCGCACATCATTCGGGTCCAGCGTGGCATGCGAGTGATGAGCGAAACCCGGTGTACTGACGAGCAGTGCGGTGGCGATGGCAAGTGGCAGCAGGCGAAGCGCGTTCATTTTGCAAGTCCTCGGCAGGGGGCGAGACGGAGTTTTATTTCTGCGGAGCCGGCCAGATCATGTTGTCCTTGGCATCCAGCAGGCCCATTTCCCGCAACTTGGCCACGTAGGGTTCGCCGGCACGGGCAGAGGGCGAGCCGTTGAGATTGGCGGCCGGCACGATGTTCATGCTGGTGAAAGTGCCCTTGGCGATATCGATCATGTCGGTGAAGCGCATGTTCGACTTCATTGGACCACTGCCCACCTGGATGGCCCGTGGCCAGATGGTGGGCAGACCCCGCAGATTCTGCCAGCCGATGACCTTGATACTGGCACCGGTCACGAAGTCCTCTTTGTTGAAGCCGTGATCGATCTGGATCTGGATGGGATGGCTGTTGACGCGCCACTTCTTGCCGGCCTCGACGTCACCTCCGGTGGTGGTGATCTCGACACCGATGTGCGGATTGCCCCAGTGCACACGACCGATGGTACCTTCGACGACGATGGTGGCCGAATCGAAGGCGCCGTACTCCGTCTGGGTGTTGTGGTGGGCGAATACCGGGATGCTCAGGCAAAGCCCGGCCCACAGGCCAAGCAGCAAGCGGGTGAGATGTTTCATGGTCGACTCTCTCTGGTGTGTGGTGAAAGGAAGGGGTTTACCAGGTCAGGCACATGGCGTTGCAGCGCACGGAGGCGTCGGTGCCCTCCCCCTGAATGGCATGCACTTCCCAGTACCCGGTGAACTCATCGATGGCAACGCGGCAGGCCAGCTGATCGGAGGCATCGCTGACGTGCTGGATCTCGATGTCGGTGAGGAAGCAGACGGATTTGTCGGCGGGGGCCAGCGACTTGATGTCGTCGCCGGGACCGGGACGCGGCAGGCCGTCGGCACCCACACCGGCAAGCCAGGCCTCGATTTCCGGCTTGGCCGTGGTCTTGAGCTGCACCGGCGCGAACGCCGACTGCAGGGCGGGATGCCCAACCAGCGCCGTGGCGAGACCGTCGAGCTCGGCACCGGCTGTGGCCGGCCCCGCGCCGGGCGCAGCCAGTTGCAGGGTAACGAGGCTGGTGACTGCAGCCACGATGGCCGCTAGAGCGAGTTGGCGAAGCATGCGAGAGGTCCCCTTTCAACGTGACTGCTTGGCTGCATGAGACACCGGTGACCCGGTGTTCCTGTTGTTCACTGGCTGCATGGACACCTGCGTCGCTCTTGCAGCGTGCCACGGCCATCTGCGCCGAGCATAGCGTATTTTTTGGCGCTTTTGCCCCGCCGTCTCGGCAAATTCCTGCGTTTTGCGCGATCGATGGTTGGTGGACAGCCGACACATAAATCCAAACCTATGCCAGCAATAGCTGATCACCTAACGCCTGGAAAAACCCCGTGAATTACGCACTCCCGCAGCTTGTCGCCACCGGGCGTGTCGCTTAAGGTGGCGCACGCCTCCAGTCGGCAGCCGGTTCGGTCTGCCGCTGCCGCAGCCGATACATTTCTGCGACGATTTTCTGCCGACTTCTCACTGCGAGTTTGCTTTGCACACCAAATGCCACCGTATTTCCTGTCGCAAGTTTTGCCGTACTTATTGCGCCTGCGACCAAATTCCTCGTACGAACGTTCGCGTCGGCAGCCTGCCGAGAGTCACCAATGTCTGACACCTTGATCGTAGGGCTTGCACGTACACCCATTGGTCGCTTCCAGGGCGCCCTCGCCGGCGTGGCTGCCACCCACCTCGGCGCCACGGCGCTGGCGGCCTGCCTCGGCCGCACAGCACTGCCCGCCACGCGCGTGAAAGAAGTCGTGCTCGGTAACGTGCTCGGTGCCGGTCTCGGCCAGGCACCGGCACGACAGGCGGCACTGGCGGCCGGACTGCCGGCAAGCGTTGCCGCACAGTCCATCGACAAGGTCTGCGGCAGTGGTCTGCAGGCGCTGATCAGTGGCGCGCGCGCCTTGGCGCTGGCGGAGGCCGACTTCGTACTGGCCGGCGGGCAGGAGAGCATGAGCCAGGCGCCGTTCCTGCTGAAGGACGCCCGAGGCGGCCTGCCGACCGGCGACCGCCCCCTGCTCGACTCGCTGCTGCTGGACGGCCTGTACGATGCCAGCCTCGGTTGCCACATGGGCGTACTCGCCGAGCGCTGCGCCCGCGACTACGGTCTCACCCGCGACCAGCAGGACGATTTCGCCGCCGCAAGTTTCCAGCGCGCCCAGCAAGCGGCACGAACGGGGTGCTTTGCTGCCGAACTCGTACCAGTCGCCACGCCAGCACGCCGCGGTGTGGCTGGCCTCGTCACCGAAGACGAAGGTCCAGCGCGCTTTGCCGCGGAACGCCTGGCGAGTCTGCCGCCAGCGTTCGAGCCCGAGGGCAGCATCACTGCCGCCAACGCCTCCCAACTCAGCGATGGCGCAGCCGCCCTCTTGCTCGGCCACCCCGCGGCCGTCACGGCCGCCAGCCTCCGTCCGTTGGCCCGTCTCGTGTCCTGGGGCTCTCATGCCGGAGATCCTGCCCAGTTCAGCGTGGCCCCCGTGGCGGCGATCCGCGAGGCGCTGGCCAGCGCCGGTTGGCGCAGCGACAGCGTGGATCTCTGGGAAATCAACGAAGCCTTCGCGGTGGTCCCGCTGGTGGCCATGCGGGAGCTCTCGCTCACTCACGCCAAGGTCAATGTCTGGGGCGGCGCGATTGCACTCGGCCACCCGCTCGGTGCCAGTGGTGCCCGCATCGTGGTCACCCTGGTGGCAGCCCTGCAGCGGCTCGACCTGCGTCGAGGTGTAGCGGCGATCTGTATCGGTGGCGGCGAAGCGCTGGCCTTGTGCGTGGAGCGCTGCGACTGATGCGTGCTGGTGACGACAGTGCGGCCTGGTGGCCTGGCACCGACGAGCAGTTGCATAGCAATCTGGCGGTCATGCTGCAGGAACTCGGGCTGCCCAGCTACGACGCGCTTTACCGCTGGTCGGTCGACGAACCGGAGCAGTTCTGGGGCTACATGCTCGACCGGCTGCGCATCCGTTTTCAGCGGGCGCCTCGGCAACTGCTGGCAGCCGCCGAGGATCCCGTGCGCGCCCGCTGGCTGCCGGATGCCCTCCTCAATATCGCGGAGTCCTGCTTTCTGGCACCGCCGGACCGGCCGGCACTCCTGCACGACAGCGAGGACGGGCAGCAGACGCAGTGGAGCTACGGCGACCTCGAGCGTATGAGCCGACGCGTCGCGCACGGTCTGCAGCGACTCGGTGTCGGCACCGGTTCGCCAGTAGGCTTGGTGATGGCAATGACACCAGAGGCCGTGGCGGCCTGGCTGGGCGTGGTGCTGACTGGTGCCGTGGTGGTTTCGCTACCGGACAGTCTGGCAGCCAGTGAAATGGCCGCGCGTCTCGCGCTGGTGCCCTGCGCGCTGGTGCTGACGCAGGATGTCGTCCTGCGCGCCAACCAGCGGCATGCCCTGTACAGCAAACTGTGCGCTGCGGCAGCGCCGCGCTGCGTGGTGGTACGCCGCGACTCGCCGGCTGCAGCGGTCGCACTGCGCGCCGGCGATGTCGCGTGGGAGGACTTCCTGCCTATGGAAGGTGCGCCGACTGCCTGTGCACTACCAGCCTCGGCAGCGCTCAACATCCTGTTCTCCTCCGGAACCACGGCGGCGCCCAAAGCCATCCCGTGGACGCAGGCGACACCGCTGAAGTGCGCCATGGACGGACACTGCCATCACGATATCCGACCCGGCGACGTGGTGGCCTGGCCCACGAGTCCGGGCTGGATGATGGGGCCCTGGCTGATCTGTGCCACCTTGATCAATGGGGCCACGCTGGCGCTGTTCGAAGGCACACCCTCCGGTCGAGCTTTCACGACCTTCGTGCAGCAGCGCCGCGTGACGCTGCTCGGTCTGGTACCGAGCCTCGTGAAGGCCTGGCGCAGCAGCGGCTGCGTGGACGGGCTCGACTGGCAAGCGATTCGCCGTTTTTCCTCCACGGGCGAATGCTCCAATGCGGCCGACATGCGCTGGCTCATGGACTGCGCTGGCGGCAGGCCCGTGATCGAGTATTGCGGTGGCACGGAAATAGGCGGGGCCTATCTCACGCAGACCCTGCTGCAGCCGGCCTATCCGTCGTTGTTTTCCACGCCTGCACTCGGGCTACGCTGCGAGATTCGCGACACGGACGGCCAGCCCGCCGCCAGTGGCGAACTGTTCCTTGCCGGCACGTCCATCGGCCTCTCGACCGATCTGCTCGGACGTAACCACCATGCCGAGTACTACGCCGGCACGCCGAACGGCAGCGACGGCCAGCCGTTGCGCCGACATGGCGATGAGGTGGAGCGCTTGCCGAACGGCTACTACCGGGCGCTCGGTCGCGCCGACGACACCATGAACCTCGGTGGTATCAAGGTAGCGGCGGCGGAAATCGAGCGTGTCCTGCTGTTGGAACCGGGCCTGCTGGATTGCGCGGCGGTGGCGCTGGCGCCCGCGGGCGGAGGACCGTCGCAGCTGGTGATTTTTGCTGTGATGGATGCCGCAGCGATGGCTAGCCCCACGCTACAGCAGCGACTGCAGCAGCGTTTGTCGACCAGCTTGAACCCGCTGTTCCGCATCGCCGAACTGCGACTGGTGGCGGCACTGCCGCGCACGGCATCCAACAAGATCCTCAGACGCCAGCTGCGCAGCGAATTGCAGCAGAGCGCCGAGGCCGTTCCGTCTTCCCCTCATCCCGACCGGTGACCCTGCCATGAAGCTCGCCACTTTCCAGTACCAACAGCGCACGCTGACCGGCGTAGCGCTGGACGACAGCCACTTGCTGCCGCTCGACAGCCTGCCCTGCGCTGGCAGCCTGCAGAGCCTGATCGACGCTGGCCCGGCAGGGCTCGCGGCCGTGCAGGCCTTGTTGGTGGCACCGCCCGCGGCCGTGCAGCCAATCCCCGTCACGGAGGTGACCTGGCTGCCGCCGCTGCCGGCTCCCGGCAAGATCTGCGGCGTCGCGATGAACAACTCTGCCAGCAATGCGCGCAAGATCAGCGCGCCGGAGCACCCCGCGTTCTTTCTGAAGCCCCCCTCTTCGCTGGTGGCGCACGGGCAGGCCGTCGTGATTCGCGAGTACTACGGCAGCGTGCACCCGGAGCCGGAGCTCGCCTGCGTGATCGGACGGACCGCACGCGAAGTGGCTCCGGAACGGGCGCTCGAGCACGTGTTTGGCTACAGCATCTTCGACGACATCACCGGCAATGGCATGCGGGCCGAGGATTGCTTCCACTACTACGCGCTCTACGCGCGACCCGACGATCCCTCCGGCCTGCAGCGCGTGGAGCAGCACCTGTCGTATGCCGCGCGCTACAAGGGCAGCGATACCTTTAGCGTCATGGGCCCGTGGCTGGTCACGGCGGCAGACGTGCCCGATCCTGACAACCTCGACGTAGTGTGCCGAGTAGGTGGTGAACTGGTCGCCGAGGACAGCACGCGCTATTACAATTTCAAGGTCGCCGAGGTGCTCAGCTTCATCAGCCACTTCCTCACGCTGCACCCCGGTGACGTGATCGCGCTGGGGACGGCCTTCAAACCCTCCGCTACCCGCAAGTCGATCCACCACGCCAACCTGCAGACCGTGGCAGGGCCGATCGAGATCGACATCAGCGGCCTGGGCCGGCAGGTATCACCGGTGGAACGACGCAAAGGAGCACTGGGCCGATGGCGACTGACGCGCAACGCCTGAGCGAGCTGGAAACCCGGCTGGCGCTGGAGGCGCTCAACACCGACTTCTGTCATTTCCTCGATCACGGTGACATCGAGGCGCTGGTGGATCTGTTCACGGAGGATGCCATCTACACGCACGGGACGCGCCGCTCGGTGGGGCGCGCCGAGATCCGGGACCTGTTCAGCCGCCGCAGCGCGGCCGGCCCGCGCACGGCGCGCCACCTCTATTCCTGTCTGCGGCTGCGCTGGCAGCCGGACGGCAGCGGCAGTGGCAGCAGCGTGTGCCTGACGTTCGCCTGCGATGGCGCCGCACCGATCGTGCCGGCCGAGCCGCACCTCGTGGCAGACTTCGTCGACGAGTATTGCCGCGGCACCGACGGTCGCTGGCGCATCAGTCGCCGGCACATCGAACGTATCTTTCTGGCGGAGGGCAACCGCGGCCCGGTGGGTCTGCTGCAGGGCGGGACGGCGTCGTGAGCGCTGAACTGCCGATGCTGGTGGCGGTGGCACCAAACGGGGCGCGCCGCCAGCGTACTGACCACCCGGCGCTGCCGCTGACACCGCGCGAACTGGCGCAAGCGGCCCGCGCCTGCCTCGACGCCGGGGCCTGCCTGCTGCACTTGCACGTGCGCGACGCGCATGCACGACACAGTCTGGCGCCCGAAGACTACCGGCCCGCACTGGCTGCCATCCGCGCTGAAGTCGGAGACGCGTTGCTGATTCAGGTGACCTCCGAAGCGGCCCGTGTCTACCAACGCGACCAGCAACTGCAGTCACTGCTGGCCCTGCAGCCAGAGTCAGCCTCGCTGGCGCTGCGCGAACTGCTGGCCAGCGAGGAAGACGTGGAGGTGTCAGCGCCGGTGCTGGCGCAGCTCGCGGCGGGCGGCACCTTGCTACAGTACATCCTCTACAGTCCGGCCGAACTGCAGCGGCTCAACCAGTTGCTGGCTGACGGCGTGCTGCCGGCAGGCCCGCAGTTCCTGCTGTTCGTGCTGGGAAGCTTCGACCAGCCCGCCGCCGACAGCCGTGGCCTCGGCGCGTTTCTCGATCATCTCGGTGCCGAGCAGCAGTGGATGTGCTGCGCCTTCGGTCAGGCCGAGAGCAGCATCATGGGCGCAGTCGCCCGCGCCGGCGGCCACGCGCGGGTCGGCTTCGAAAACAATTTGCTGGGGCCGGACGGCCTGCCGGTGGCGGACAACGCCGCGCTGGTGCGCCTGGCGGTCGAGCAAGCGCGGGCAGCGGGGCGCAGGCCGGCCACGGCTGCCGAGGCGCGACAACTGCTGCGGGGCGGGGTCACCGGGCTTGCGCGTGCTCGAGCAACCAGCCCAGCACCGTATCCTCCAGCGCTGGCTCGTCGACCGGAAAACCCATGATGTGGGCATAGAGCGCCGACACCTTGGCATCGTCGAGCACCTCGGCGCTGTAGTGCGGCATCATCACACTGGGCTGTTGGGGCTGCTGCTCGGCACGCAGCCGCAGGTAGGCCCGAAACACGTCCTCGCTGACGAGGAAGGGCGTCCTGCCCGCCAGCAGCACAGGCGGTTTGGGAAACAGGTTGTTGGCCTGCTCGACATGCGTCCCCTTGCCCTGATGGCCGTGGCAGCCGTAGCAACCGTGCTCGAGGTAGAGGCTGGCGCCGGGGGTCTGCGCCAGCAGCGAGGGTGCGGGCAGCCAGGCGGCGAGTAAGGCAAGCCCCAGTACTGCGGGCAGGGGGCGACGGACAAACCCTGACCTTGCTGGGGGCAAACGACGCGTCATGATCTGCATGCGGTAGTCCTCAACGCGGCTGGGTCAGCACATCGACCAGGAAGGGTCGACCCGATTTGACCACCTCGATGCCACGCCGGTAAGCGGCAGCCAGCTCGGCCGGATCGGCCACAGGACCGATGCCCTCGACGCCGTAGCCCTCGGCAATCGCGCGGTAGTTCACAAAGGGATCCCGCAGCGTGGTGCCGATGTGGGCGCGGTCGGTGCCACGACCACGCGCGCCAGTCAGGTATTGCACGAACATCAGCTCCTGGTGCCAGGCGCGGTTGTTGTGCATCACGATCAGCAGTGGCAAGCGGTGATGCGCAGCGGTCCACAGGGCACCGGGCATGAAGTTGAAATCGCCGTCGCCCTGGAAATCCACCACGATACGGCCGTGGTCACGGGCTGCCAGAGCCGCACCCACCGAGGCCCCCAGACTGTAGCCGATACCGGCCGCACCGCTGCTGCCGAGGCAAGAGTAGGGTTTGTCGTGCGGCCACAGGTCAGCGTGGTGACCACCGGAAAAATTGGTCTGCGAGCCGATGCACCAGTCTTCGTCGGCGATGAAGGGCCAGAGCTCTGCATACAGTCTGGCCGTACTCACCGGGCTCGCCTCCCATCCGCGGAGGCGGCGCTGCAGTTGGGCACGCAGCGTCGTCAGTCTGACTTCCCGATTACGGGTGCCGTGGGCTTGGCTGCGCTGGCGAATGCTGCTGGCACGAGCGGCGGTGCTGCCTGCGGCCAGCACAGCCTCGATGATCAGCGCCAGCGAGGCCTCGGCATCGGCACTGCGGCGCTCTGCCGCTCCCAGCGCCGCCGGCCTGCCACGCACGATGGAAAAACCCACGCCGGCTTCGTCGCGGCCAGCAAGCGAACCCAGCTCCGGGCCCGCAATGGAGAAGTGAGGCGAAGGCAGTTCGAGTCCGAGGACGAAGTCATAGTCGGTGCTCGCGCCGGGACCACAGAGCGGATGCGACTGCGGAAAGCTCATCGGTCCCTGATTGGCTCGCGTGCCCACACAGGCGCCGGTCAGTTCTGCCAGACGCACGGCGCGCTCCACACCCGCCGGTGTGCGCAGGCGCCCTACATCGAGACGGGGGTTGCTGGCGCCGAGCAGCCGGCTGGCGATCAGCTCGGCATCAGCGGTGGAGATCAGCGGGAACTGCGGCAGGCGCAGGGACGGCAGCGCAACGCCTTCTGCCGAGGTCTTTTGCAAGTGGGAGTCCACCACCACGAGCGTGGGCGCACACGGCGGCGTCACCGCCTGGATCCAGGCCTCCTGGATGGCATCCAAGGCCTCGGGCAAGGTGCGGGGCGCCGCGTCCCACTTGGTGTAGGGCCGTACCAGCGCCGCAAGATCGTCGGCAATGTGCGCTTGGATGAAGCCGTCGTCGCTGCCGATCAACAGCACGATCGGGGTCTTGTCGACAAACGCCTGGTAGATCGCCATGGCAGCATTCTGCAGGCCCACCGTGGCATGCAGCATCACCACCATGGGTTTACCGGTGGCCTTGCCGTAGCCGTGCGCCATATCCACCGCGGAGCCTTCGTGCAGGGCGGTGATGAGCTCGGGATTGCGATTGGGCTGGGCCGGGTGGTTGATGATGGATTCGTGCAGCCCTTCGAAACTGGACGAAGGATTGGCCACCACGAACTCCACACCGAGGTCCCGCAGCAACTCGACCATGAGGTCGGAGCCGGGACGACGGGTGATGCCGCTGACTACTGGCGGCTCGACGACTTCGGTGTCACGCGCCAGCTGTGCTGCGCTGGGCGGCTGCGCCGAGGCCGAGGCGGCGGCTGCCGGCTGGGCGCTGGCCGGAGGTGCCATTCCGCCCAACACGGCCGCAGTGCCCGCCAACCCGGTGCCTCCGAGGAAGCCACGTCGTGTGAGAGTGCTCTTGTCGCTGTCTTCCATCATGAGGCCCCGGACGGCATCAGAAGCCGAAGTTCATCTCCACACTGGCCCCGATGACGCGACCATCGCGAGGGAACATGCCGCTGCCGAAGTTGGCGACCTGGAACATGGTCGGGAACTGGTCGAACACGTTGTTGGCAAACACGCTCACGCGCAGGTCTTCGTTGTACTGCCACAGCCAGTTGAGGTCGTAGTAGACGAAATCATCCTCGGGCAGACCGCTCAGGAAGTTGTCGAGCTTGCTGAGGTAGCGCGGCGTGAGGATCACCGTGTGCTCGTTCATGGTCCAGCGGATCGGCATGTTCACGCGATATTCCTGGTAGCCTCCACCGAAGGTCGGACGGAAGCCCACGAAATCGATGGCGGGCAGCGTCGGGGATGCCTGCTCCTTCCACTCCAGCAGGATCGCGGCGTTGGGGCTGATGTTGAATTGGCCCCAGCGGGTATCCAGCGTGTAGGACATGCGCAGGTCGACCGACTTCACGTGCTGCTCGGCGATGTTGACCGGCTTCTGGTAACCCTTCTGCGGGCGACCGAGGGAATCGAGTTCGAAGCACTGTGTGCCATTGCCCTGGGCCGGCAGGTACATCGGGAAGCGGTAGCCGGCCGGGTTGCCCGGGAAGGTATTGATGCCACCCCAGGCCGTGAAGATGTTCTGGCCGCGCAACGCCGCAATCGGGTAGTTGCTGGGGAACAGACCATCCGGCGAGAAACCGGAGCGGCACTCGGGCAATTCCAGCAACTGGTCGTAAGGACGCAGGTTGCGGATCACGTTTTCGAATTTGATGTCGACGTAGTTCATGCCGAGCGAGAAGTTGTCGGTGATGTCCCAGTCGAAGCCGAGCGACCAGTTGGTGGATTCGACCGGCTGCAACGTCGGGTTGGCATTGGTCTCCAGCACGATGATGTTGCGGGTATTACCAATGCCGCCGGCCACGAAGCAACCGGTGACCACACCCGGCGGCGGCGGGCAGGGACCATCCACCGAATCACGGCCGACTTCCCCCAGCGTGAGGAAGGTCGTGGAAAGCTGGGAAGGCTGTTGCGTGTGTTCCACCGACGGTGCCTTGAACGACGTTCCCCAGGAGCCACGCACGGTGAGGCTGTCGCTGGCTGCCCAGTTGAAACCCAGCTTGGGGTTGGTAGTACTGAAGTCAGCGGCTTCCGAGTAGTCCTCGGTGCGAACGGCCGCCTGCACATTGAGATCGTCGGTGACGGGAATTCCCAATTCCAGAAAGAGCGCATCCACGACGTTGCTGCGGCTCCTGCTGCCGAAGGGCAGCGGGAAGTCGACCGACGCCCCACCAGCCTGCGGCTGGTAGCCCCCGGTGTTCGCCAGTGGGTCGTGATCGGTGTACCAGCTGTCGATGCGGCGCTCGTAGCCCATGGCTACGCCCACGGCGCCGGCCGGCAGTTCGAACAGCGCACTGGAGTCGCCCGTGAGCACCAGTTGATGCACGGTCAGTTCGCCAAAGGTGCGGGTATTGCGGGCGGGCTGAATCCACTCCAGCAAGCGCTGCGAATTGCCGAGACCCGGTTGGCTGGAGTTCAGGAAGGGATTGAACCACTCGCAGCCATTCTGGCCGGCAACCGTGCCGTTGCAGCCAGGGCCGCCCAGACCGGCCAGCGCCCTGCGCAGGCGGTCGGCAACCAGACTAGGCTCGTAGCGATTGACCTCGCTCTGCGAAATCGTGCTGTTGTAAGCAAGGCTCCAGGCATCGTTGAACGCGTACTCGACTTTGCTGGCCAGTCGCAGGTTGGTGGAATTCAGCTGGTTGTTGAGGATGTCCTGCGGATTGTTGAGGTTCATCGGCGTCAGGAAGAAGCCGTTGTTGGTGCCGGAGTTGGTCCAGTTGGGATCAACCCGGGCGTTTTCGATGACGCCGGGATTGTTGCGCGGAATCGGAATCTGCATGCCGACCGCCAGGTTGTTGCTGCCCGAGGTATTGACGGCCGTGGTCACGCCATCGACCGGGTTGACGTTGTCGGTCTTGTTGTAGCCCGCGCTGAGTTTGACGCTCAGCTTGTCGGAGAAGTCGTGTTCCACGCCGCTGAAGAACGTCACGGCCGTACGGTTGCCCTGCCGGATAATCTGGTTGGTGCCGCCCGCGCCGCTGGCCCAGTTGGTCTGCGCGCAAGCCGGCGCACCGGCAGAGGTGGAGACGACGCCGCTGCGGTAATCGGACTTTCCACACAGGGGATCCATCAGGCGCTTGCCGGCCGCCGCACCACCGAGCCCGCCGACGCCGGTGCCCGGCGCGAACTCGCGGTACTGCACCGTACCACCGACCGGCGCGGTGGCCGGATCGAAAATACCAAGCTCGGATTGCAGCAGATGGTCCCACTTCTGCCACTCGACGGCGGTCAGCCACCGCGTCGTATCGGTACGCGTGCCGAGCAGGATCGAGCCGACGTCGTTGCCCTTGCTGGCGGCATCTTCGTAGCGCTGGGTGGAGAGGCTGACTCTTACGCCTTCGAAACCGTAATCGGGAATCAGGTTGACCACGCCGGCCACCGCATCCGTGCCGTAGATGGCCGATCCGCCGTCGAGCAACAGTTCGGTGCGCTGCAGCGCAATCGCCGGGATCACCTGATCGATGGGGACGAAGCGCCAGCCGGTCGAAATGGACTCGGCATAATCGACCGTGCGCTGGCCATCGATGAGCGTCAGGGTATTGTGCGCCCCGAGCCCGCGCAGACTTACGCCCTGCACGCGCGTGCGGTTTTCGCGTGCGGTGTTGGACTGGTTGGAGTCCTCCAACTGATGCTGCGGCACGTTGGCGCTGAAGAAGCCGGAAATGGTGGGGCGCGGATTCTCCACCAGACTCTCGCGACCGAGCACAGCGACCGGCGAGGTATCCGAGCGTCCGGTACGCAGCAAGGTCCCGGTCACCAGCACCTCTTCGACCTCGGTGCCCTCAGGTTGCTGTTGGGCCAATACGCTGCCGCCTGCGGCCAGCAGGGTGCTGACCATCATCAGACAACTCAGCGGACGCTGTGCCGGATGAATGCCGAAGGACATGGTTCTGGTCTTGAAGTGCATGGTGGCTCCCCTGTTGAGTAACAGCGGCGCGCCTGTTGCCGGATTGCCGCGCCGCTGGATGTTGATTGGTTTTTGCCGGTTATGTTCGCTGCTGCTAAGTGTCCGCCACGCCGCTCACTGCGTAGCGGCATCGCCGAATTCGATGAACGTGCCGTTTTCGAGCTTGATCGCGCGCATCAGTCCACCGGGCGAACCATCACGCAGCGGATTGCCGGTCACGGTCACCGTCTGGCCCGGTTTGATGGTTTCCCGCGTCACACCGCTCTTCACCAGGGCGACCGTGCCGCCACCCTCCCACTTCCAGAGCTCGGTGGCACCCTTGTCGTTCACGACTTCCATGTTGATGCTGGTGTGCGGGCTTCGCCAGATGAACTGGGTGACCTTGCCGGTCACCGATACCTCGGGCGCATTGAGGTCGAAGGCGACCGCCGAGTGATGAGCGAGCGCCAGCGGAGTGGCGGTCAGAGCGAGGCCGACGGCCAGACCGAAGTTACACAGGGCTCGTTTCATTTGCTGTAGCCTCCTTCGATCCAGAGCTGGGACGATTCGAGCGTACACGGCGCCTGCACGAGTTCCCGGTCAGGCAGCTTTTTCCAGTAGTGGTTGAACGTCACCGGCTGGGTCAGGTACACCGGGTCGGTGAGCGTGATTTCGACCATGAGTCCCAGACCACCATTGGTGAGACTGTAGCGCTCAAGCAATTGTTTTTGCGCACTGGAGTCGACGCCGGTGTGCGAACCCCAGGTGTCCGCAATGAAGTTGCTGGTCTCTACCACCAACTGATCACCCTCGAACCATCCCACCGAGTGGCCCATCACGGACGGTTCACCCTTGGGAGCATTGCGGTCGAGGTGCACGATACGCGGCGTCGGCAGCATGTCGCGCTCGATGAGCACGGTGTTGGCGTCGGGGCGCGAGATGCGATGTGGATACGGCAGGATGGTCGACTTGGGTGGTCCTGGATCCTGGCAGGCCAGCGCCGGATTGCTGGTTTCGCTGAAAGCCTCCACCTTGCCTTTGGCGAAGGGCGTGTAAGGCCAGTCCGTGGGTGGCAAATAGTGGGGCTTGAAGCCACCGGGATCGTCGCGGGTCCAGACGCCGGAGAAGTCTGTGGAAGGCAGCACGTTGCCCTCCTCTTCGGCGGCGCTGTCGGTACCGATGCGTACACCGTCCTTTTCCACCCACTCGGCCGACGCGTAGGCTCGGTTCTTGTTCTTGTCGTGTGATCCTTTCCAGGTGATCACATCGCCTGCCTTGAGGCTGTCCTTGCCCCAACCCTGCCGCGCCATGCTGGGCGGATTGCCCATTTCAATGCTGTATTCGACCAGCTTGCCCTCGCGATTCGGCGCCATCACCTTCAGGAACACGTGGGGCATTTGCCAGCCATACTTGGTGACGGTACCGGTGAGTACGCGCACATCATTCTGGTCGAGCGTGGCGTGCGAGTGGTGCGCCGTGGCCGAGCCACAAGCCAGCAGCAGCGCGGTCGCGATGAGTTTCTTGATTACTGCCCTGTCTTGCATATGGGTCACCTCACGATGGCATCACGGGTTGTTCGCTTGGGCTACGGCGCGCCTGCATTACAGACCCGCCTCACTGACCGGCTTCGATACGACGCATGTCCTCGAGAAATATCGCGTCCGATTCGTAGGGCGTCATGCCTGGTAACGCGAGGTTGTCTTCGGCGAGACAGTTGGCTTCCTTGATGTCGGAACGAAGGATGCGATCGTGGAAGCGCACGTGCTTCCACTCACCCACCCAGTGCTCCGGGTCGACGAAGGTGTAGTCGAACATCAGGGTGTTCCCTTCGTTTATCATGGAGATGCGCTCGGTGATGCGTAGCTGCTCGCCGGCAATCACGCCAACCTGCATCAGATGGTTTTCACCGATGAAGCCCTCTGTTTCGATCACCAGCGTGTCACCTTCCCAGTGACCAATCGACTCACCGAGATAATTCGGCTCCCGGATCGCGTAGTCGATGCGCGGACGCCCGTCGAGGTAGATCGTGCGGTACTCGTTATTGAGCCGCGACACCATGTAGATGGCCGTGGGGTACTGCAGCATCATCAATGAGCCGACGCGGGTCTGCAGACGCGGCATGCCTGCGGGGTGGCAGAATGCCGTCGGCTCGAGGTGCCGGCGACCGGCGGCTTCGAAGCGTTTGAACTCGTCATAGAACGCCTGCCCCTTGGGAGTAAAGGTGGGCAGCGGCAGAAAGTTGAAGTGCCCATGAACGTCAGCATCGGCCCCGGCGTAGCGGCGGAAGGCCCAGACGCCGGTGAGGTCGAAGGCGGGAGCCGGGCGCGGCGCCGCGAGATTGTCCGGATCGAGAGCGCCTGGCCCGACTTCGAAACCAGTGTCACTCACCAGTGGCAGCTGTGCAGGCCGGGTGCGGGCTTCCAGCGTACGCCAATCCTCGCCCACGACGGGCGGAGGCAGATCAGCGG
>DAIRDB010000038.1:0-28633 GCA_036796405.1 Gammaproteobacteria bacterium
TACGCCTGAATGGGTTCAGTTCTACGTTTCTTTTCGCAAAGCCAAAAGGTCCAAACGGAAGGAGGCCAAGCCGTGAGAACATCAACCGAAACACTAATCGCAGCCATGCACATATTGGCAACAGAAATCCAATCCGACGATGGCGTGGCCAACGCAGCAATCGCTGAAGCAGGGGAGCGACTAGCAGAGCAGCATATGCGCATCGCCAAACTAGAGCAGGAGAACGACGCCATGCGAGCGGATCTGCTGCTTTGGAATGAGAAAGAGGCCAAGCCATGAACTTTCATCTTCAAGAAATAGAAACGCTTTCAAACTCTCTGAGAAAACGCGAAAAGTACGTCACCGAACTCGAAAACCGTCTCCGCGCTCTGTGGGACAAGCTCGAAGGGGAGAGGAAGTTCTACGATCAGCGCATCCGAGAACTCGAAATAGCTGGCAACGCAATGTACGCATTCATCAACCCTCCATCTCCGAGCATGAGGACCATCCGAATGGACAACCTGTTGCAAGGATGGGACGACGCTAAGATTGGGAAGGGGGTGAAGGCGTGAACCATCTTGTTAACGCCAACAAAAAGGTCGGAAGCAAAACCCCGCGCACAGACCGGCAGGCGGTTGTCACCGTGGCTTTCCAGCAGTTCGTGAAGATCGGATTCGCAAAGCAGCTAGAGCGGCAACTCAGAGGTGCGAACAGTCGTGTACTTGAGCTGGAGTTGGACGTCGAAGCCTACAAGGTCAGGCTCATTGAGGACGGCGAGCGCATCTTCGAGCTTGGCACCAGATCAGACAACTATGTCGCCGAGCTGCTCAAAGCTCGTGAGCGTATCAAAGAACTAGAACTCAAAGAGGACGAACTGAACGACCTCAAGAAATGGTTGGAGGGACGATGAACGTGCCAATCGGACCAGCAGCATTCGTGTTCAAGCACCGGAAGACCGGCCAAGTCGTTGTCTCATCTGTAAATGTATCAGATTACTGGGGCAATAGGGAGTGGGAGCACACCGCCAGCATAGATGCCTGTCTGGCAATCCAATACATCCTGTCAGTCAAACCGAAAGAGCGGAACAGGTACATCAGATCACTCACAGAGGAGCTATGAACCGAGCAGACAAACTCAGACACGAAGGCACAGGCCACTACCGCTTCCGCAAGGGCGAGATCACCGAGATCGTGGCTGCCAGCAAGGCCAAGAAGATGGAATACACGTCCTACTGGACGCGCAAACGTGGAAAGGGAACCAAGTGAACGTAACCGACCGAGATGTGGCCAGGACCATGCAGGAGTACGGCGGCAGCTTCGTCCGTGCCTTGGGCGCCGCGGCACTGGTGGCCGACCCCGTTAACCTGAAGAAGCTGCGGGATGCATTCCCGGACTACTGGGCGAATTACGCCCGTATGGCACAACAACTTTCCGAGGTCGAGAAAGCCTCGAAATAACACAACAACAACAACACAACGTAAGACGAAAACATGATCGTAAGTGGAAAAACAGGTGGCAAGGATTACGCCCCGTGCCCCGAATACAATGGCCGCGCTGTATGCGTGGATATCACGCCGCTCAAGCCCTACGAAACCCAGTACGGCACCAAGGAGAAGTTCAAGATCGCCTTCGAGCTCGATCTCATCGACAAAAGCCGTAACCCGGCACAGCCCTGGGTGGTCATGACCGCCCCCATGACACCGAGCCTACACGAGAAGGCGGGCCTCACCAAGTTCCTGCGCGACTGGTTCGGGCGCAAACTCACCGACCAGGAGACCAGCAGCCTCGACCTCGACCAGCTCATCGGGCGTCCGGCCAATGTCGTCATCGTCCACGAGCAGAGCCAGGACGGGTCCAAGACGTTCGCCAACATCAAGCTCATCACACCGCACAAGGCCGGCGAGGCCCTGCAGCCATCGGGGCTGTGGGTGCGCCTACAGGACCGGCCGGCCAAGGACGGCAGCACACAGGCCACCGAAGGCGGCGACACCAGCTACCGGAAGACATCGGGCAGCCAGGAGAACCAGGAGGAGACCGATCTCTCCAAGACCAAGGTGCACGTCGGAAAGCACAAAGGGGTCGAGCTGCGCGAGATGACCGAGGAAGCCATCGGGGCCCTCATCGAGCACTGGCTGCCGAAGACCAAGGCCCAGGAGAAGACCACCGCGGACGACCGCCGGCTGATCAAGGCGCTCGATTGGTATCAGGCCAAGTTCGCCACCGAGGCCGCGGATCAGGATTCCGACGAGATCCCCTACTGATCACACCATGGCCACCCGCAAACCACAGCAGAAGACCGATGAGTTGATCCCGCAGGTGCTGGCGCTGCGCAATGAAGGGCTCAAGCTGCATCAGATCGCCGCTCGGTTCAATCTGACCAAGCAGCGCATCGACCAGATCCTCCGGGAGTACGGCCGGCGCGAGGCCATCATGGCCGAGTGGGGCTACCCATTCACCGTCCGGTGCCTCGGGTTTATCGAGGCCATCGGCATCCGCAATCGTGACGAGGCTCTCGACCTCTTCAACAAAGGCCACATCCGGCCGGGCTGTGTCGCCAATTTCGGCGTGAAGACCTATCACGAGATCTGCGACTGGCTGGGCGTCGAGCCCGTGTACCAGCTCAACATCTGCCCGCACTGCGGCAAGACACTTTCTTCAGCCCGTTGCTGAAGGACTCATGGTTCGTTCCGGGGGGTGCGCATCCGGGGACAAACGCACACCACACTTTCCACATTTCAGACTAATACTATGCCCGCTAATCCTATCATCATATTCGACATCGAGACCGGCCCGTTACCGCGGCCTGAGCTCGTCATCCCGCCGTTCGACCCGTCGCAGGTCAAACTCGGCAACATCAAGAATCCCGACCTGATCGCCGAGAAGATCCAGAAGGCCGAGGAGAACCACGTCACCGACTACATCAAGAACGCTGCATTGGATGCACTGAGCGGCCAGGTGCTGTGCATCGGATACAAACTGCCCGGCGAGAAGGCCCGGGTGCTGTGCGCTGATGCCGACGGCGAGAAGGAAATGCTGGTGCAATGGTGGAAGATCGTTGCCGGCTTCGAGCGCCAGCCACGACTGGTCGGATTCAACACCAAGGCCTTCGATCTGCCGTTCCTCTACAAACGCTCCTGGAAGCACCGTGTGACGCCGCCATACTGGCTGCGGCATGGCCGCTACTGGAATGACCTCATCGTCGACCTCCGGGAGATCTGGCAGCTCGGTGACAACCGGGCCCACGGAAGTCTGGCTGCAATCTGCCGTCACCTGAACCTCGGCGAGAAATCCGGCAGCGGCGCCGACTTCTCCGACCTGTGGCTCCGGGATCGTGAGGCCGCCATCGCCTATGCATTGCAAGATGTCGAGCTGACTCAGAAGGTGCACGACGTGCTCTGCCCCGAACTCTATTGATATGACACCAGCCACCTGTCCGGTCATCGACACCGACTTCCCGGAGTTCACGCCCGAATCCCGGTTCATCACCTGGGCGACCACCGGCGGGAACGTGTTCCTGACCGGGCAGGCCGGCACCGGCAAATCCTACCTGCTGCGACAATTCCTGCAGCAGATCGAGGACACCAAGAACGTCGCCATTACCGCCCCCACCGGTATTGCAGCACTCAACATCGGCGGCACCACGGTGCACCGCTGGTGCGGGATGCAGCTCGGGCCCGGCGACAACGAGACCTTCGACCAGGCCGCAACCCGCCTGTTCGATCAGCCAACCATTCACAACGCCCGCAAGCGGGTCGAGGAAGCCGAAATCCTCGTGATCGACGAGATCAGCATGATGGCGGGGCGCCAATTCGATTTCCTCAACTTCTGGCTGAAGCTGCTCCGAGATGATGCCCGGCCGTTCGGCGGGCTGCAGGTGATCGTGCTCGGTGACTTCCTGCAGCTACCGCCGGTGCGCATCGACCAGTCGAAGCCCTACGACTGGGCCTTCCGCTCCGATGCTTGGGCCGAGGCCGACTTCAAGACGATCAAGCTCGAGACCGTCCGGCGCCAGGACGACAGGCTGTTCGTTCAGGCCCTCAGCGGGTTCCGCATCGGTAAGCTGGCCAAGACCGACGCCGACGTGCTGCGCTCCCGTGTCTCCTGGTTCCCCAAGGCCGAGATCACACACCTGCTGACCCATAACGCCCAGGTCGACAAGTGGAACAGCTACCGCCTCGAGACCGTCACCGGCGATCTGATCACAGTCGAGGCACGCACCAAAGGCGTGGCACAGGCCGTCGACTTCGCCACCAAGAACATGAGCACGCCCCGGGTGCTCCAGATCAAGATCGGCGCAGCCGTGATGTTCACCGCGAATGACGCCGAGACCGGGTTCGCCAATGGCCAGATCGGGTTCGTCACCGGCAAATGCGGCGACACCATCGACGTCTACACCCGCGGAAAAACCATTTCTGTGGGGCTAAGGAAATGGTTTTTCGAGACGTTGGGCGTCACCGTATGGCAATATCCGCTCCGCCTCGCCTACGCCATGACCATACACCGTGCCCAAGGCCTGACTCTTGATGCAGCCTACATCGACATCCGGGCGGCCCGGGAGCCCGGGCAAGGCTATGTGGCCCTGAGCCGAGTCAGGACGCTAGGCGGCCTGCACCTGAAGGAATGGCCCAAGGGCTGGTTCATCTCCGAGGAGGCCATCCGTTTTGAACGCCGCGAACCGCTGACCTGATTTCCCGATATGATGTCCACCCATGAGATCGAGCAATGGCTCGGCACGCCGCTATTCCTGGTGCCATGCCGGCCGGGCACAAAGGTGCCGCTCGTCAAGTACACCCAGCACACCCTGCAGAGCACCGCGGCGCCCACCTATCAGGCCCTGCTCGAGCACGGAAACGTCGCCGTGCGCCTGGGCGAACACTCCGGCGGGTTCTGTGCCATCGACTTCGACGATGACCAGAGCCTCGAGGCCTTCATCGCAGTCAACCAGAAGCTGAAGACAACCGCCCGGTGGCGGGGCCGCCGCGGCGCCCAGATCGGTGTGCGCATCTCGGGGCACTACCCGGGCCCTTCCTCTGCCCGCAGCACCACCGAGATGGTCGAGGTCAATGGGAGGCAGCTTGGGCGTCCCCTCTATGAGTGGCGCAGCACCGGCAATCTCTCGACCGTCAAAGGCACCCACCCGTCCGGCTGTGAGTACACCGTGCTGGTCGATAACCCGCCGATCACCCTCGACTTCTCCCAGATCCGCTGGCCCGAAGGCTGGCCGGTGCCCGGCGAGAACGAGGCAATCGCCGAGCTACTGAAGCAGCACGGCGACCCTTGGGTGTTCTCGAAGCAAGGCACCGGCACGCTGCAGGCCCCGTTCTTCGCGGCCTACCTGGCGGCCAAGGAACGCATTCTCTTCGATACCGTCACCGGCTGCTTCTACTTCTACCTCGCCGACCGCGGCATTTGGCAGTCAATGACCCGTGAGGAAGTCGGCCAGCGGGTGCTGGCCATGGCCCGGAAGGTGATCCTCGACCACGCCGCCGACCAGGCATCGCCCCACCTGCGCAGCCTCCTGCCCAAGCTGACAGCGCAGTTCTCGAATGGTGTCATCGACCTGGCCGCTCAGCTCCAGGTCGAGCGGGCGCCATTCAACCGCCCCGACGCCATCGTCCACACCGAGAACGTCATGGTCGACCTGCGCGTCACACCCTATGGGATGCATGGCTTCTCGCCGGAGTGGATGTCGCGCAACCAAACGCCCATCCGATACGTCGAAGGAGCCACCAGTCCGATGTGGCAGGCCTTCCTCGATCACGCTCTGCCCGAGGCCGAAGACCAGCTCATGCTCCAGCACTGGGGAGGCCTGGCCCTCCTGCAACGCAATCAGCCCCAAGTCATCCTCCTGCTGACCGGCACCGGCGGTGGCGGCAAGTCGACGGTGGCCGGCGTCGTCCGGCGCCTGGTCGGCGACGAGAACTGCTCCGAGCTCCGCACCAACCACCTCGGCGGGCGCTTCGAGGCCGGTCTGTTCCACGACAAGACCCTGCTCATTGGCGCCGACGTGGCCCCGGACTTCCTCTCCTGCGAAGGTTCATCCTTCCTCAAGGCCATGACCGGCGGCGACCGTATCATTGCAGAGTTCAAGAACCGCAATGGTGTTAAGACACTGATCGGCGACTGGAATGTCATTGTCACAGCAAACAGCAAGTTAAGAGTCAATGTGCAGGGCGATCTCGGTGCGTGGTCTCGTCGCCTGCTGCTGCTCGACTTCTCGCAGCCTAAGCCATCAACTGTAATACCAAACTATCACGATGTGATGATTGATAAAGAGGGGCCCGGTATTCTCAACTGGTTCCTTTCCGGTGCTGAATCACTGCAGCGTGTATTGAAACAAGGCCGCTCGTTTCCGGTGACACCAAAGCAGCGGGCACGCATCGACAGCCTTCTGTCAGAGAGCGACTCGATCCGCTACTTTATCACCAACCACATCAAGCCGACCAGCATGGCCGCGGACAGCATCAGCACCGAGGAACTGTTCCAGGCCTACCTGCAGATGTGCGGCAACAAGGAGTGGGCCTCCGAGCCTGAGAAGAAGTTCCAGCGGCGTGCCGCCGAGCTCATGCTCGAGGTCCACCAGGCCATCCCGACCAAGCACCTCAACCGCTCCGACCGTGACGATTCAGGCACCCGCGGTTACCTCCGCGTCATGCTCTACCGCCTCGATGAAGCCTGTAACGACCTCGAATGACCCAAATGTGGGGCGGATACGAAAAAGATCCGCCCCACACTTTAGGCCCGCCAGCATTGATGAAAATGCAATGTGGGGCGGATGGGGCGGCAATTTCCAACTCTTAATGGCTCCTAAAAATCGACTATTCTGCATCTACAACCACAATGAGTTTCAAAATATCCGCCCCATCCGCCCCACAGGTCGACCACGGCATCCTAGGCCTTCAGCTCAACCTTGTCGGTAACCTCCGCAAACAATCGGGTGGATTTGTTGGCCGGTGCCCAGCCTGTCACGAGGCCGGCCAGGACAAAGGCGGGAACCACCTGATCATCTGGAATGACGGCCGTTTCGCTTGCGTGTGTCATCCCGGATATTCAGGCTCACAACACCGCAAGCGCATCTTCGCTATCATTGGCAACAAACAGCAGAAGCACACTTTCGCAGTACATATTCAACCATCACTTCTATGATTCTAAAGTCTACTGTCACCAATTCGATGCTTCTGGCTGAAGCCCGATTCCTCGTTGCTCGAGCAGTCAAACGCGGGTGGATGTCGTACCCGGCCAGCGTCAAGGTCAACGAGGACGGTGACGTCATCGACACAACAGAAACAGACTACCTCGTGACAACTACTGTACACACACCGGAAATATGTCGGAAGGCATATGTGTTGCGCGACCGTGGTTTAACACTCGAAGATGTCGCCAAGGCCTGCGGTGTGGCTCGTGGTTCTGTTGCTTACATAATTGCAAAGGGGCATGAACAGTTTCTGTATGAACAGCGGCTATTGTTAAACAATAACAACCAGTTATCATCAAACGCAACAGGTCAAGGAGTCTCCTGACCCCCTCCCAGAAACAGGTGAACGCCCCTTCCTTCCCGAGCGAGTAAGTCGACAATACAATAAAAAAGATGCCACAACATATTAAGTTCTTGATCGACCAGTACGGCCTGGCGAACACCGCGTGGTTCATTCGTTTGATGAAGCGGGGCACCCCGCCCGAGCAGCTTGTGGCCTATTGCGTGCCCAACGAGCGCGACAGCCGCCGGGACGGCGTGTTTCGAGCGCTGCAGTACGCGGCCACACTGCCTGATTCGATGATGCCCGACGAGATCCGCAACGCTTTGAAGCCATGACCCAGAAGGAATACCGAATGCACTCGGGCCTGACATCAGGCTACGTCACCCAGCTTGTCGCCCGCGGGATGCCGCTCGACAGCGCAGAAGCCGCCGATGCCTGGCGCCAGAAGAACGTGCGGGCCCGGGCCAAGAACACACCGCCCGCTGCCTCGGAGCAGGAAGACCCCGCCATCGAGCAGGAAGGACCATACAGGCCCGAGGAAGCCGCGCAGCCTGTCGACACCGCAACCGCGGCCACCGACTCACCGCAGGGCGCCTATGAGCGGCAGAAGGAGATCGAGCGTGCGGCCTACGATCTGGCGGTGCAGGCCCTGCGCGGCCGCCGGGCCGATGCAGCCCGCCTGGTGGCCATCCACGCCACCGCGGCAAAGAACCTGACCAGCTCCCGGGACGAGGTGATCGCTCAGGCCGAGAAGGAACGGCGCCTTGTGTCCGGCGACTGGGTGCGCAAGGTCATGCAGGAGCACGACGGGGCGGTGGCCTCTCTGCTGAAGGCGATGCCGAAACAGCTCTCCGGCCGGATAGCACCGCACGACCCCGAGCACGCCGAGCGGGAGCTGTCCCGCTGGGTGCAAGAGGTGGCGCTAAAAACCCTTCACAATACCGACCCATGGAAAGCCTGACCGACCTGCAGCGCAACCTGCTCGACTACCGGCGCAACCTCTACAAGCCGACCCCGGTGCAGACCGTAGTCGAATGGTCCGAGGCCAACCTCCGGCTGACCGCCCGGCAGACCGAGCATCCGGGACCATTCAGCACCTCGGTGCGGCCGTACACCCGCGAGCCCATGGAATGCTGGAAGGATACCAGCGTGTCCGAGGTGACGCTCTGCTGGGGATCGCAGACCTCGAAGACGACCACCCTGATGGCCGGCCTAGCCTGGCTGATCGCCAACGAGCCGAGCCCGGCCTTGTGGCTGATGCCAACCGAGAATCTGGCCCGTTCCTTCTCGAAGAGCCGATGGCTCCCGATGCTCGAGGACAGCCCGGCCATGCTGGAATGCTTCCCGGCCGAGGCCGACAAGATCACCAACCTCGAGCAGAACTTCACCCGGTCGACGCTGACTTTCGTCGGATCCAACAGCCCGGCCAACCTGGCCAGCCGTCCGGTGCGGGTGCTGATCGCCGACGAGGTTGACAAGTTCGCCGAGGCAACGGCCAAGGAAGCCGACGCACTCGACCTGGCCGAGCAGCGCCTCAAGAGCTTCAGCAGTTCCAAGGCCTTCATGACCTCGACGCCCACCGTGGTTGAAGGCCGGATCTGGCAGCGATTCCTCCGCGGCGACCAGCGTCGGTTCTACCTGCCGTGCCCGCACTGCCGGGAATACATCCGACTGGAATGGCGCCAGGTGACCTGGGAGGACCACAAGACCGAGGACGGCAAGCACGACCTATCGAAGATCCGGGCCTCGGCGCATTACGTCTGCCAGCTCTGCCAAGGCAAGATCACCGACGCCCACAAGGTGGCAGCGCTGCGCCATGGCCGGTGGATCCCGGAGAATCCCGGGGCACTGCCCGGTGTGCGATCCTACCATCTCTCCAGCCTCTACAGCCCCGACCGCAAATGCACCTGGGGCCACCTCGCTGTCTCGTTCATCGAGGCCAAGCAGTCGATGGGTGGTCTCCAAGGCTTCATCAATGGAAATCTGGCCGAGCCCTGGGAGCAGCAGGACGTGCAGCAGGAGCGCAAGGAAACATCGGTCGAGGTGAAGCTCGACGGCGGCCGGCGCTACCTGACCGCCGACGTGCAGGCCGTGGCGCCGTTTCTGTGGTGGGTGTGCCGGGAATGGAAGGACGGCAACTCCACGCTGATCGCCGCGGGCCATGCCGACGATTTCCCGGCCCTCCGGCGGGTGCAGATCGCGCTCGAGGTGCACGACATGGATGTCGGCATCGACTCAGGCTTTAACACACAGGCGGTGTACGATGCCTGCGGCGCCTATTCGACGATCACATCCAACCCGATCACCTACCCGTGCGGCCTCCGGTATCCGCCCGAAGGCGGCCTCAGAAAGCCCATGATCATCGGGTGGTTACCGCTCAAAGGCCGGGAGACCGGCGCCCGGTTCACGGCCCAGAGCGGCACCGTGCACCCGTTCGGCCTGTCGACGTCATCCTCGATGCGCACCGACGTGGTGCAGCCCCTCCTGGTGTTCGACACCGAGCACCTGCGCGATATGCTTTCCCGCCTGCGCAAGGGCGACATCGACCGCGAATGGGGCGTCTGCCCGACGCCTCCGGTGCTCGAGGCCGAAGGCGCCTACCTAGCCGACCAGGAGCTGTATTGGCGCCACCTCGACAGCCATCAGCTCCGGCCGGTGGCCAATCGTGCCGGTCGGATCAAGCACGTCTGGACCAAGCGCAACCAGAAGTGGCCGGACCACCTGCACGACTGCGAGATCATGCAGCTAGCCATGGTGATGCTTTGGAACGACCTGGTGCAGACTTCCGAAACATGATGTTCTGCTAACCTATTGCACCGGCACCCGGAAGATGCATTCTCCCGCCGGGTGTTCACGTTCACCGTCGCCATCAAGCGCTCCTACCTGCGGGCCGTTTACTCGGCCCTCGGAGGTTCGACGCTTCTGGCTGCCTTGTCGGCCAAGTCCATCGCGGCATCCTCGGTCATCGAGTCCGGCCAGATTGTCCGGTCGACGTCATCCTCGGATGTGTCGGTCGAGTTCGCTGAGCCCGGCAAGGGCGGCCCGACGCCTTCCGAGATGGTCGAGATGTGGGAAAGCCTGCTGAACGACTACGATCTGGCCGTGTATTACCTCGGCCAAGACGGCATTGCCAACCCGACCGACGCCCAGATCTACAACAAGTTGATGACCGTGGTGCTGATCGCGGCCACGTCTTACGGCGGTGACTTTTCGAACTTCCGACGCGAAGGCACCTTTAGAACGGGAATCACCTGATGGGAATCTTCGCCAACATCCTGCAGAAGCTCAGGTCACAGCCCGTTGATCGTTACGAGGGGGCGGCCAACTCGATCCGCCGTTCGTTCCTCGATACGTCCTACACATCGGTGCGGTTCGATGTCACGGCCTCGACCCGGCAGCAGATCGTGCGGAAAAGCCGGTTCTTCGAACAGAACAACGCGGTGATGAACCGCCTCGGTGACCTGTTCGAAAACTACACCGTCGGCAGCAATTTCTCGGTTCAGCCGGCCAGCTCTGACCCCGACTGGAACCTCCGGGCGAAGCGCTGGTGGGATACTTGGTGCCGTTACCCGGACATCGGCAGTCGGCAATCGTTCGGCACCTTGATGTCATTGGCTGCCCGCGGGTGGTTCTACGATGGCGAATCTTTCATCCTCCTGACCAAGGGCGACTCCGGGCGCCCCCGGCTGCAGCTCATTGAGCCGCAGCAGGTGGCCACTCCGAATGGCAAGGAGAACGACGTCGACGTGTTCGATGGCGTCAGGTTCGACACCAAGACCGGCCGGGCATTGTCCTACTACATCGGGCAGGAATCGCAGCAGGGCCAGCTCCAGGACATTCGCTCGATCTCGTCCGACTCGATCATTCACATCTACGAGGCCCAGCGTGCCGGCCAGCTCCGCGGCCTTCCGTTCGTGGCGTGCGTGATCAACGACCTGCACGATCTCGACGACCTGCAGAAGCTCGAGATGGAATCCTGCAAGCTCGCATCGAGCGTGGCCCAGGTCATCAAGACGGCCTCCGGCGAGGTGCAGGCCACTAGCTTGCGCTCCGGTGTGGCTGGTTCACAGGGAACGGCACAGACCTACTACGAGAACGTGTTCGGCTCGACCGTAAAGGTTCTCAAGAGCGGCGACGAGTTCGAGCAGTTCCAAGCCGACCGCCCCAATGTCAACATGAGGGAATACTGGCGCCAGCTCACCGAGAAGGTGTGCGCCGGTGTTGGCATCCCCTACGTTCTGGTTTTTCCCGAAGGAATGCAGGGCACCGTGTACCGCGGCGCTCTGGATATGTCGTCGGTCTGGTTTCGCAGCCGGCATCAGGTGATGGCCTCGGCCGCCCGAAGGATCTGGGAATACGTCATGGAGTACGCCATCCGGGTGGACCCCAGCCTGCAGGATTCCCCGGACGACTGGTACGAGGTGGCGATTCAGGCGCCCCGGGCCCCCAATGTCGACGTCGGCCGCAACTCGGCGGCCCAGCTCGCCGAGCTCGAGGCCGGTGTGACCACCTACGACGAGATTTACGGCGCCCGCGGCATCGACTGGCGCTCGGCCCTCGAGGCCAAGGCGCAGCAGGCCAAGCACATCCGGGATCTGGCCGTGAAGTACGGCATCGACGTCTCCGAGATCTCGACCGCCCAGAAGCTCCCAATCGCGCCTGAACCGGCCGAGCCGACGCCCGAGGTCGAGCCCACCGGCGCCATGCCTGAAGAAATCCCGGCTGAACCTAGTCAGCAGGTTATTGCCAAGGCGCCGAAAAAGCGGAAACCTAGATCGAAGACGACATGACCAAGGTCACAAACTGGCTTTCCTATCAGCCCCGAGCGGCGGCGACTGAGCCCGCCATGATCCAGATCTTCGACCAGATCGGCGAAGACTGGTTCGGTGGCTCCGGTGTTTCGGCCAAGGCCTTCTCCGATGCTCTGCAGTCTGTCGGCCCTGGCCCTTTGGTGGTCGAGATCAACAGCCCCGGCGGCAATGTCTGGGATGGTCTGGCCATCTACAATATGCTGCGCGGCCGTAATGCCCAGGTGACAACCCGGGTGGTCGGCATCGCTGCCTCAATCGCTTCGATCATCGCTCTGGCCGGCGACACCGTGGAGATCGCCGATGCGGCGCTGTTCATGATTCACGACCCGTCCGGCATGGTTGCCGGTACGGCCGACGATATGCGCAAGATGGCCGCGGCCTTGGATCAGCACGCCGAGGTGCTCGCCGGTATCTATGCCAAATGCACTGGAAAGTCGGTGGCTCAGATCCAAGCGGCCATGACGGCCGAGACCTGGTTCACCGCCCAGGAGGCTGTGGCTTTCGGCCTGGCTGACTGCATGACCGAGCTGCCCGCCATGGCTGCCTGCTGGCATCCGCGGGCGGTGACCCGCACGGCCCCTCCGACTGTAGTCCGCAACCTCGAGCGCGGTATTCGTCAGTACGAGGATGGCCTTGGTGGCGACGGCCTCGAGGAGGCCACCGTGATCGACGCCCGCAATCTGGCCAAGGGCGAAGAGCCCAGCGTTGAAAAGGTAAAGAAGGCTGTGGCTTGGTGGGCTCGCAATGAGCGCTTCCTCGATGCCGAAGCCGACACCCCGTCCGATGTGGCCGCCAACCTTTGGGGCGGTGCCGCCGGCCGTGACTGGTTCAAGGCGCTGGCCGCTCAGATTGACCAGGAACAAGAGCTATCCGAGCCCGAAGACAAGATTTCTACGGCAGGCACTTCCGCCTCCGCAGATGGCGCGACAACCGCGCCGACATCACAGCAGACACCACACAAAATGACTGATTCCAACACCGTGGTGGCGGCCGCTCCTACTGCGCCGACCGCTACTTTGGATGCCTCGTCCATCGAGAGCATCGTCGCCAAGGCCGTCGCCGCTGCCATCAGCGCCAAGGCCCCCACCGCCGCCCCGGCCCCGGAGCCCATCGCCCCGGCCCGCATCGAGAACCTCGGCAACCCGCTGCTCGAGGCCCACAAGAAGCTGCAGGCCGGTGCTGATCGCCGCTCGTGGCTGATCCAGAACCACAGCGAGCTGTTGCGCCAGAGCGCCATTCACGCCCCGCAGAACGCCAACACGTTCGCCTCGGGCCTGGTGGTCGACTACCTCGCCGACGCCGTGATCACCGTGGCCGCCAACCGGCTGGCCTTGGTCTCCGCGTTCAGCCGCAACGTCGGGCTGGACAACCTCCGCCCCCGCGCCACCGTGCAGGTGAAGAAGTACACCACCGGCACCGCGGCCCAGACCAACCCGACCTCCTGGGAGACCAACAATGACAGCACGCTGGCGGCCACCTCGGTGACCGTGAACCAGATCTCGAAGAACTTCACCGTGACTCAGGCCGAGCTCAACCAGGGCTTCAGCCTGGCCGACCTGGCCGCGGGTTCGGCTGACTTGTTCGCCTACGGCATCAGCGACGTGCTGACCGCTTTGATGGTCTCCGGCAACTACGGCGCCGCCACCGCTATCGGCACGGCCGCGAACTTCGACACCTCGGATCTGCCTGCGATCCTGGCGCTCGCCAAGAACTACCGCTCGAAGAACCTGATCCTCGACGGTGGCCACCTGGCTCGCCTGCAGTTCTCGGGCGCCGCGAACTACTTCCCCGATGGCCGGTTCGACCAGCTCGCCAACGGCCGGTTCGGGTTCGACGTGATCGCCGAGAACAACCGCTGGACCTCGGCCGAGACCAACGCTGTTGGTTTTGTGTGCGGCCCTGATTCCATCGCCATCGCCGCCGGTCTCCCGGTCGGAATGATCGCCGGCGAGTTCATTGAGCAGCGCACGGTGACCACCAATAACGGCCTGAGCTGCTTGTTGTCGGTCTGGTACAGCCGGGCGAGCCGCAGCCACATGGCGTCCTACGACATCATGTTCGGTGCCGCCGCCGCGGACACCACGCAGGCCGAGGTTCTCGTCACCGCCTAAGGCTGACCCATGAGAATCGCCACAACCATCTCGGTGGACAAGAGCGGCAAATCGAAGATTGTCGCCGGTCCCGAAGTCGACGCTGCCGCCCAGCGCGAAGACTTCAACACCGCGAAGATTGCAGAGGGCACGAAGCTGATCCTGTGGATACAGGGAGCACTTGCACCGAAAGTTCGTAAAGGATAACAGACAACCTGGGGGCCTCGGCAATACGGCCGGGGCCCCCTCTTAACAGACCCAATACAATGGCCGTTCAAGCAGACATCTCTACCGAGTACAGCATGGGCCGAGAAGGCTTTGCGCTGGTCACCAGCAGCGCCGCTCAGACCGGAAACTACTCGGCACTGATCCCGACTGAGCCGACGGTGTTCACGTCGATCACCGGCTTCCAGATCAGCGGCACTTGGACTTCCAAGACCATTCCCGCCGGCTTCCCGCTGGTGGGCAATATCACTGGCTTTCAGATTTCTTCCGGCAGCGTGGTGGCTTTTCTTGCCCGCAGCTAAATGATCGCAAACGGCATAGCACTGAATAGGTTGTTCCCGGGCCAAGCCGGTGGCACCGACCTGCCTGTGCTGCGCCGTGACCTTCTTCAGGAGGACGAGTTCTTCATCCTGCAGGAGGACGGCATCGGAAAGATCGTCATCACGTTCGGCACCTTTGATTCCTTGCTGAGAGAGGACGCTGGCTTCCTCTTTCGGGAGGACAGCGGAAAACTTCAAATCCAATCAAACTAACCCATGGCAGACTCAAAGATTACAGCCCTGACGGCCCTAACGGCGGCCGATCCCACACTGGATATGGTTCCCATTGTCGACGTCTCAGACCCGGCAATGGCGGCATCCGGTACGACCAAGCGCATCTCGATCAACAACATTCTCGCTTGTTCGCCATCCGCCACCCTCGCCTCCGCCACCATCACCGGCGATCTGACGGTGGATACCAACACCCTTTACGTCTCAAGCAGTACTGACAAGGTTGGAATCGGAACTACTAGTCTGAGCAATGAAAAGCTGACTGTTGCTGGCAACATTTCTGCCAATGCTTGGTTGGGGCGATCAAACATCTCCGCCCCTGCTGGTGATTGCTCGATTTTCAGGTCGGCCGATAACACGCTGGCATTTGGAATAGCAAGCTCCACCGCCATGACCCTGAACTCCACGGGGCTGGGCGTGGGGGTGAGTCCTTCCACCAAGCTCCACATTGGAGGAACTGGAAGTCAGGTTTTGCGTGTTCAGACCAGCACGTCTGGCGATCCTTCGCTGAACCTTCTTGCCTCTGGCGTCAATGACGCTGTGATTGCGTATGATCGGACCAACAACTACCTGCGGTTCGATGTAAGTGCGACTGTCGGTGCGTTGCGATTGGATCCGTCCGGAAACGTCGGCATTTCTGTTACGCCGAGTGCGTGGTTGTCTTCTTACAAGTCGATCGACATTTTGGGACAAGCGTCGGTGTTTGCTGCGTCCAATTCGTTGTTCCTTGGAAATAACGTATATGTGGCTTCTGGTGGTGTTTTGACTTACAAAGCGACTAGCTTCGCGGCGTACAGTTCAATCAACAACGCCGGTGCGTTCACTTGGAACACCGCCCCCAGCGGAACCGCTGGTACTACTGCCACCTTCACCCAAGCGATGACGCTCGACGCTCTCGGCAACTTGCTCGTCGGTCTTACCGCCGCTGGAACCACCGCTGCCAAGACTATCCAGATTGCCAACGGCACCGCTCCGACTGCTAACGTGACTGGTGGCCAGCTCTATGTCGAAGCCGGTGCGCTGAAGTACCGTGGAAGCTCTGGAACCATCACCACTCTGGCCGTCGCCTAATCCATACCACCATGAACATCTCTTGGATCATCGAACGCCTTCTCGTTAAGCCGACCGAAGGCGACAAAACCGATGTCGTAATCACCGCCGACTGGCGATGCAACGGCTCGCAGGATCAGTACAGCGGCACTTGCTACGGCAGCGCGTCGTTCGCTCCTCCGACCGGATCGTTCACGCCTTACGAGGATTTGACGCAGGATCAGGTGTTGGGCTGGTGCTTCGCCAATGGCGTCAATCAGGCGGCTATTGAAGCGAACGTCACGCAGCAGATCAACGACCAGATCAACCCTCCGGTCATCGCTCCGCCGCTGCCGTGGTTGCCGCCGGTTGTTGTTGCGCCCGAGGCTCCCGTTGTCGAAGCTCCGGCTGTATGATCAAGGTTGAACTTACCCAGGAGCAGGCCAACCAACTGCTCCAGCTCATCGACATTGCCGTGAAGGCTGGCGGAATCGCCAACGCGAAGGCCGCTCTTCCGCTCGTCGATATCATCGTCAACGCTGCTCAAGCCAAGTCTGAGTAATGCAACCCGACAGCACCAACAGTGGCAGTGGAATCGGCGTATCGCTCGCAACTGCCGCCGCTGCTGGTGCGGTCTCGTTTATCCCAACACTGACGCAGTGGTTCCAGCTCGGGGCCGCTGTGTTGGCTTTCATCGCTGCTGCTGTCGGACTGCACAAAGCACTCAAGAAATGAAAAACACCAAGACCACGCTGGCCGGTATCGGCGCCATCCTCGTTGCCATTGGCGGCGCTCTGAAGGCCATCTTCGACGGTGATCCTGCGACCACTGTCGACCTGGCCTCAACCATTGCCGCGGCGACTGCCGGGTTCGGCCTGATCATGGCCAAGGATGCCAAGGAGACCGAGAAGAAGCCCGAGTGAACTGGATCTACCAGATCATCAAGGCTCTGCTCGACTGGTTCAGAGAAACACCACCCACCGATGTTCAACACGGCAAAGCACCTGAGCAGCTCAAGGCTGATCTGGCTGATCGCATTGCCGATTTGCCTGGGCTGCCAGCAGACGAAGGTGGTGATGGTGCCGCACGGTGACCCGGTGATGATCGCTGCGCCTGTGCAGGCCAGCGTGTACGGATTCGACAAGGACAAGAAGCTGGTGGGGCCGTCCAAGGTGACACTGCCTGCCGGCTGGTATGTTTTACCCAAGAACTGATCATGGCCCAGCAAACCATCAACATCGGCGCAATCGCCAACGACAACACCGGCGACACGCTCCGGGGCGCCGGCCAGAAGATCAACGACAACTTCACCGAGCTGTATGGCAACCTGCCTATTGACGCAGCGCCGGCGACCTGGGTTCCTACGCTGACCGACTCCGGTGGCGGCTGTACCTACGCCATCACGACCAACACGGCACGACACACTTCTATCGGGTATGTGACCACATTTACCGCGGATGTGACCGTCAACTCGGTGACCGGATCCGCTACTGGCCAGCTTCGCCTGACCCTGCCCGATTCGGTGACCTACACCACCGCGGCAGCCGTGTGGCTTACCAATGCGACCAACCAGGCCAAGACCATGATCATCGCCCGGGTGGTTGGTGGAACCAACTACCTCGAGCTGTCGAACTTCGAGACAGGGGCCACCAGCAGCCTCGCAGGCCATGTTCAGGCGACGACCCGAATCATTGTCTCCGGCGTCTACTTCACCGCCTAATGACCACCATCGGATCCAGTCTCCAGCAGGGCATGGCGGTGCTCCAGCAAATGCTCGGGGCACCCATGTTCATCTGGGAGGGCTCGTCGATCCGGTGCATCCCGGCCGCGGTCACCGATGCAAACACACCGGTGGCCGGTGGGTTCCAGGACAACGTGACATCCCGGATCCTAGTCATGTTCTCCGACTGGAAGACCTGCGACAGCACGCTGGTCTCCATGGACTCGACGCTGTACACGATCGACCAGGGCACGACCTTCTCGAGGCTGCAGCGTGAGGACTCCGGGTTCGTTCTCCTAGAGAACACTGACCGCAGCGCTTTGACCTTCTGCAAGCCTCGGCCGGTGGTCGGGCGTACGCTGATGTACCAAGGCCGCACGCTGCGCATCCTATCGTGCCGCGTGGACGCTTCAGGCGCCTATTACAGCCTCGAACTTGGGGCGAAGACCAAATGAGGCCTGTCGTCAATATCACGGTGGATTCCTCGAGGTTCGACGCTGCGCTGAAGCAGTACCTCTTGGCCACCACCCGTGATCTCGACAAGGCGGTGAACGCCAGGATGTTCTACCTGATGGTTCGCTTATTCGTTCTGGTGCCGCCCAAGAGCCCGGCATCTGAACGCGCACGCATTGCAGACTACCTTTCCAAACCGCTCGGAGACATCAACCGGAAGAGCAAGAAGACCGGCAAGCGCATCGGCAAGAGCCGGCTGCTGCGCCGTGTTCACCTGATCGCGCAAGCCCGGGAACGTAAGGCCGGGCGCCGCGGTTTGTACGGTGAGGAAATGAAGGAGGCCGCATCGGCAGTCTACCGCAAGGCCATCGGGTCGGTCGGCTACCTGCGCTCCGGTGTGGTGAAGGCAATCCGAGTTTTCAACAAAGGCTTCAGCCAATACGACAAGCCGAAGTGGAAGCCGCTTGTGAAGCCGGCCGGATACAAGGCCCCGAAAAAGCCCAACGCAGCGTTGGTCGCCATTGCCAATCAATACGGCCTTCCCGCGGAAAACGTCGCCGTTCACAAGGGCACCAGGGCAAAAGGCTTTCAAGCTGTGCCTGGCTGGAATCCAATGGCATCGGTGCTGATGCAGTCCGGCATCGCCGACAATCAACTCGGTCGAGTAAAGTCAATCTATGATTCGTCGATGCAGAAGGCCTACGACGACGAGCTAGCGGAACTATCAACTCACCTGACCGATGCACTGCTTGCCAATGGGCAGGTGTTGGTAGATAACGGCATCGACATCAAATGAATGGCGTTGCACCCAGAGCCGAGAAGGCGCTTGTCGACTACCTGGCCGCCGGAGATTGGTCTGGGTCCGGCGCCGGCACCCCGTCGTTTCTGACATCCTACAGCCGCGGCCTGTACGACGATCCCGACGACCAGGACACCATGCCCAACTTCCCGCGGGTGGTTGTCTCGTCGACTTCTGCGCGGCCAATGCAGCGCACGGATCTCACCTGCGAGGTCAATATCGAGGTCGAGCTGCAGCTATCTGCCGACGACACCGACGAGGCCGATGTGCTGACCACCGTGGCAGCGCTAGACAGCCTCATCCTGCCGCTTTTCGACGCGAATGGGGCGTCGGTGCTAGATGCCGACCAAGACAACACCAGCGGCCCATTTACGGCACAGTTCGCCACACCACTTGATTTCGGTGCATCTTCAATTTCAAATAGGTCTAGGACGTTCACCCGGACTTTCACGCTGTATTGTTCCGCAACCCTGTAATTCACCACCATGGCTAACACTCAAGGCAGTAAATACGTTTTCGGATCACCGGCCTCGATGGCGCTCTATGACGCCGCGGGGAACCTGGTTGTCACAGGCTACGTCGCACCAGACGTCGAGAGCTACGACATCACGCACGAGGCTGACACCGAAGAGGTGCGCAACAGCTCCGGCGAGGTTGTCGGCCACATTGGCTACAACAACCGCCTCACGCTGACGCTCAACTTCATCCCGAGCGGCGCCAGCACGGCCAATGCCCTCTTGGCTGCCAGCCTGCCGGACGTCAATGGCACTTGCGTCATCACCGGCGCTCCCGTGATCGAAATCGGTGGTTATCCCGACGCAATCAATGCAGCCACCGGAAATCGCTGGATTTATTCCGGAGGCGGTTCGATCAAGACGACCCAGACCGGCAAGGCTACCGGCACCATCACGCTGAAGCGCTACACCAACCTGACTGCATCGGGCGCCGCCACCAACCTGTGATCGGCCTGGCCGACATCCTAATCGCCACGGCGCCACCCTGTCCGATTGTGATGGGGCTGCGCCTTGTTCCATTTTCTGTCGGGCACTCGTTGGTGCTACACCGACTCCAGTCTCCGCTGGTTGTCGGTGGTGAGGTTGGAAGGCCAGAACTCATGCAGGCGGTTCTAATCTGCTCCCAGCCTATCAGCGAATCACTGAAGACGATGCGATCACCTCTCCGAGGCATTGCAGTTCGTTTTTGGACGCGCAAAACCATCAAGCTGTCGTTCGAGGTCGAGTTCGAGAAATGGAACAACTGGATGGCCGGTCAATCTACGGCGCCGGAGATCCTGACCAAGCCAGGCGTTAAAAAGGCGCTGTCGATGCCTTGGCCCGAGAGAATGATGGCCTGCTGCCTCGACCTTGGTCTGAGCGAGGAAACCGTGCTCTCAATGCCGATAGGTGATGCCGAAAGGCTTGTCCTAGCTCGAGCCGAGACCCATGGTGACGTCGAGCTGTGGAGCGCCAAGGACGAGGCCTTGTGGCGTTGGGCGCAGCAACATCCTCATAACTGACCATGGCGATCTTCTCACTGTTGGCAAAGCTGGGGTTCGACGGTACGGCCTTTGAAACAGGCGCCAAGAGGGCGACCTCGTTGGCCAAAGGTATCAGCCGGGAAATCAGCTCGTCGCTGGCGAATATCTTCACCGTCGACAAGCTCGCCCAGTTCGGGATGCAGGCCATTGATGCAGCCGGAAAAATCAATGACCTGTCGACTCAACTCGGTGTGACGGCGGAGTTCCTTCAGGAGATGCAGTTCGCCGCCGAGATGTCTGGTGGAAGCCTGGAAGGAGTCAGCAGCGCACTCGAGAAAATCGCGGTGGCTAGGGCTGGTGCACTTCAAGGGAATCAAGGCCTGATTGCAGCGTTCACCAAGTTCGGGATCACGGCAGAAGAGCTTAAGACGGCCAAACTCGAGGACATCTTCCTGAAGATCGGAAAGGCCTTCGAGAACGTATCGAATCCCCAGCAACTGCTGGAACCGTTTCGAGAACTCGCAGGCAGAGGTTCTGGCGCATTGATCCCGTCAATGGTCGAAGGCCTTGGCGAAGCAGCGCAGCAGGCTAGGAACCTCGGCATGGTCATGTCCAATGAGGTCATCACCACACTCGATGAAGCCAATGATCGGGTGGAGATCATGAACAAAACCATGTCTTCAGGCATGGGCGCTTTGATAGCCAACGTGGTGGTTCCGTTTTTCAAGCTGATGGAAGCTGTTGGGAATATGTTCGACACATTCGCCAGAATGCGGTCGCAGACGTTCGTTAACATGATTTCCGGCAAAGGTGTTGTGAGTGAGACTCAAAACATCATCTCGCAAAGCCTGCAGGCATTCAGGACATCAATGGATGAACAGGACACCGAGCTGCAGGCCCGCAGAGAAGCCCGCGAAAAGAGGGCTGAACTGATGCGCAACGCTTCCTTTGAAAACAGCCCGGCTGGAAAGATGGTTGCCGTATCCGCGGTATCGGGCGATCAGCTCGCACGCACTGGTGGGTTCACCGCTTTCCAGAGCAACATGGACCGCTACTTTGGAGCCGTGAAGACGCAGGCCCAGGACATCCGCGACATCAGCCGCAACACTCAACGCACGGCCGAGGCCGTCTCCGAATAACATGGCGACGATCCAACAAGCAAACGAGCTGGCAGCGTTTCCTGGCTACATCGAGGTCTCGAGATCCTACGACAACAGCGGCACAGGCCGCGTGGTTCAGCTCACATTTAGAGGCCCAAAGGACGTTCTACGAATCGCCTCGGCGCAATGGGTGGCTATTGGCGCCAAGTATTCGATCCGGGAGGACGGCCCCTACTCTGAAGCCACGGTAACCATCGGCGGAAGCAGCTACGACCCCGGCGTTGAGATTTACGAGCAGTCGGTTCCGCAGCCTGGTGAGATCTCAGACATCCGCTACGAGTTCCGCACGGATTACGTCGACATCAGCGTTTTTGCGCTGTCTGCAGTAGCCAAGGAGGCCGACGCCACTGGGGATGCGGCATACTACAAGAAGACCATCGAAGATGCAGTCAGGAATGGCCAGAAGCTAGAGGATGTTTCTCCGCTAGGAAACCTTCCCATTGCTCGCCGGATCTGGGCGAAGCTGGCCCGCGGCGAGGACTCGTTCCCGGTGGCCCGGGTAAGCCTGACGCGCATCGCCACGTTCTCAGGCAATCTGGGGCTGCCGCAGGTTCCGCAAGGCATCCCGCCCGTCTACTACCCGCTCTCGTTCATTCAGATCTGGAGCCTTCCGTTTTCGGTCTCGTCGATGCTGCCTCCTGTTCCTGTTGATCCTATCACCGGACAGGTGCAGGCTCCATCCGGGACCGCGTGGGGCTGGAAGCAAACGAACTACTCGACCAACCTGATCACCAAGACCAATCAGGTCGAGCAAGTCATCTCCTGGACGTTCGCCCCATACGATCTGGATATTTACCCGTTCTTCTAACCTCAACCAACATCCGCACACCTTATGGCTGACGAAATCCAAATGACGGCCCGGCTGTACGCCTCTAAAAACGGTGCGTACCTGCCCTCGGTCACCTACACCAAAACCGCCACCATGGTCGGCACCGACATGGGCAGCCAGACCCAGCTCATCGGCATCACGGTCGAGGCCCTCGACGTGCCGGTCGATGTCTCCAGCCCCTACAAGCTACTGATCAGCAACCTTGATTCGACGAACTTCGTCGAGGCTGGGTTCGTCTCCGGCACCTACACGATGCGCATCCCGGCCGGTGAGACGCTGCTGATACCGTATGTCAGCGCCACGCTCTACCTGAAGGCCGACACTTCCTCGGTGACCATTCAGGCCACCTTCTGCGAGATCTAACCTACCAACACCATGGCCAACGAAGTCGAGATGTCGGCGCGGCTTTATGCTGCGAAAGGCGGTGCAACGATCAATTCACTGTCCTACAGCGCGGTGACCAACATGACCGGCACCGATATGGGGCAGCAGACTCAGGTGGTGGGAACCACCGACGAGGCCCTCGATCTCACCGCGGATCTCGGGACTCCGTACCGCCTGCTGGTGGTCAACCTCGATCTGGTCAACTCGGTCTCAATCGGGCCTTCCTCGCCGTACAGCTTCCAGATTCCTGCCGGGCAGTTCATCCTGATCCCGTGGGTCGATGCGACGATGTACGTCAAGGCGTCGAACAGCCCGGTGAAGATCTTCGCGCAGTTCTGCGAGATCTGACGCCATGATCCAGCTCCCAGCCAAATTGTCCGAGCGTGGTCTCAAAGCGGACCATGCTCGAACCATTAACCAGCTCATCGAGGCTGTGCGCCGGGTTCAGCTTGTCGCCGGGCCGGGGCAACGGGTCGAGCAGAACGCCAATGGCACGACCCTGAAGATCCAGCCTAGCATCGGAATAACGCAGACAGCCGAGGAATCCTGGTTCTACTGATCAGCCATCATGCCTTTCGCCGTAGACAAGCGGGAGAAGATGTTCACGGCGTCGAACCTGAACAGCCTCTATTCCCGTTTCGACCAGAAATGCCACCGGGTTCTCAACGGCAAAAGCCCGTTGTTCGCCAGCTCCGCATCCGGTGCTTGGGAGGGGAAATACCCATACGGAGTCTGGTACGTCTACCGCAACGACCCGGACACCTGCAAACGCCTCAGAGCCGACAACGCAGTCGGGCCCGACTACATCCCGGGCATCGGGACCGACTGGCGGGACAACCACAACCAGGTGCAGACACAGGTCGAGCTGTCGAAGCTCGAGACCAAGCACCTCGACGTCGAAGGCGGGCAGGCCTACGTCGACCATTGGGTGGCCGGTGGCGACCCGTTCACCTGTGACGTCGCTGATATCCACTACAGCTTCGAGCTGCTGAAGCGCGAGGTGGCCGGGATCCAGTACGACGTGCATCTAGGGTGGGATCCTCCGTCGACCTCGGGCCTGACGTCCTATGTTCGGGGCAGCCTCGGCGCCGGCATCGAGCCGACACTGCCTCCTGGCCGGATCCACAAGCACCGCCTGGCCGTGGCCGAGATTGCGCTCGAGGGCATCTACGAGTTCCGCATCCTGCGCACCTACCAGCGCTACGACTGCTGGCGTGTGCATAACTGCGGCACCAGGACGGCCGTGGTGCTCTTGCAACTGCCCGATGGCAGCGCAGACCGCCAATTCGTTTCTGCGGGTTCCTGCAGGGCTTTCCGGCGCCGGCCTGACGGCACCTGGGCGGTGACCTTCCCGGGTGGAACATTCTGCCGCTACTTCTTCCCGTACTTCACAGGCGACATCCCGTTCCTCGCCGAAGGCCCTCCGTCATGGTCCGACACCGCCACGCAGTCGGAGTTCCTGAGCCTCGAACGATCCGCCCAGGCCAACAACGTGGCCAACCCGTTCATACTATTTGAATGGCGCAGAACGATGGTCACGATCCATGACCCGTTCATCCCTTACGACATCCGGCAGGTTTATTCGGGTTCCTATGCCGACCCGAGCAACGCCAACACGACTATCGGGGATGCCGTGTTTACCTGGGGCCGTGCCCGTGTGACGTTCAGCAACGCTGCCGGGGATGTTGTCTCCGATCAGATCCGAATCTTCAACGGCACGACCAGCCTAGTCGAGCGACTGCGGGATCTTGGCATCGACGTCAACGTCACGGCAACAGGGATGCAGGTTACCACGCAGCGTGGCGTCATTCGCATCTATCCTATCGACGCGAATATCTTTACAACAGCGGCGGATCCTTTTTGGGAAATAGATGCGAACGTAAAGACGATTTCGACGGTTTACCCCGTGCAATACAGCACCGAGGTTTCACCGATCAACGGATCCGGCATTTTCAACTGGGCCGCTGGAAACGAGGCCACAATCTTCGACACCATGCGCGATCTAAGGCGCCGAATTGGCGTCGAGGTTGGATTCCTGAACAATTACGACGATGTGGTCGATATCGTGGAGGAGAAGGTATCGGTTGTTACGATGACACCGCTCGGCCTGATGTGTCGTGCAGCAACAGCCGGTGGCATCGGTGGCAGCCTACTCAACAATTTCGAGACCACAGCCGACAACCAGAGCCTGTACATCGCCGACAGGCCTATCGGTTTCGGAGTCGGCCCGTGGTTCAATACCCGATACACTTCCGGCACCAGAATCTTTTACCTGCAGGTTGCCGGCACATCTGTCAGCCAACAATGGGCCAACGTCATGCCGACACTGTGCCCGGTGCAGACCGCAGGCGTTCCTGCAGTCAACACGGCCTACATCCCGGCAGGCGGGCCTTGGGGCTTCTCCAGCTCGATCTACGATTTCGAGCAAGTGCGCACCTACGAAATCAACATGGCCTCCGGCGGTGGCGTTGATGACAGGCCGTGGGGCGCCGACTTCTGGCTGAACAAGTGGGGCGGCCCTGGAGGCATCGACGCCTCGGTGCGGATCCCTGGCAGCCCCAATAGAACGCAGCAGTACGCCTACATACCAGAAGCGGCAAATAGCTCGTTCGTCGAGCTGGTGCCGGCCCAGCGGGACGACATCTTCAAGGACGGCCGCGGCGCCTTGTTCGCCTCAACGGTGCCGTTCAAATCGTCGACTTATTCGCCGCCGTACCGAGATAACATGACGCACATCTGCTGGACAGGTGGCGTTGAGCAGGTCGGGTTCGATCTACCTTACAACCCGGTCGGCAATCCCTACCTGCCCGGCGGCGGACCGTTCTTCCACAAGATCCCGAAGAGCCCGTGGCTCTGGAACCTGCTGGAATGGTCGGTGCGGGCCTGGACTAGGGCTGTGCCGCTGTGCTTGGGGATGTCGTCCTGCCCGCTGTACGACGCCACCGGATCATCCCGGGTGCTCGGTGTTCTGACCATCGGCATGGTGCTGCTGGGGACGTCCGGGCGTGAATCTGGTGGCACCATCCCGTCATTCTACATCTCGGAGCAGGCCTACGATCTCCTGATCGCAAATGGTGTGGTCTGCTACCGTGACCAGGATGCCGGAGGCAATGATTACTGGTATGTGCCCGCGGTGAACCTGGCATCCTATTCCGACAGCCAAGGCTTCACCGCGTGGAACTTCGACACCGAGAACGGCCAGCCGAATGAGGCCGTGCCTGTGGCCGCCACCGGCTTCGACACCCTGCGCAACTTCAGCGACGGTGAGCGGCGCCAAGTCTCGAGCTATTTCGACACCAACACGTCCACCCAACGCTACGAAACCATACGGTACGTCGATCTGCGACTGCCAAATGAGCTGGCATCCTGACTTTTCGACCCTCGTTTCACCCCTGCAAACATTGGGGTTTCTGCAAAAAGAGGGAAAAATAGTAAAAATGTGTTGCAGGTGTTTGGGTGATGGTGCAGATTGATCCCGTCAACGAGATCAACACCATGAGCAACAACAACGAAAACAAGACCACCCCCGAAGTTCGCAAGCTGATCCGCCTGTGGATCACCGGAAACGACAAGCGAGACGCTCGCAAGCTGTCGAAGGATCTGGCCTGGGTTAGCACAGATATTTCGTTCTGGCTCGATGTGATCGCCGAAACTCGCCAGATGGCCTGAACGATCCATTTCAGGGTCGGTGGCGCCCGTAAGCCACACCTTCCGCCTGAGAGGAAACACAGGCCCAGGGGCGCGACTGGTCAACGCGCAACACTCTCCAAACCATGACCACCATCTCCAACCTCATCAGCGCTCTGATCATCGTCGAAAGCTCCGGAAACGACATGGCCATCGGCGACAACGGAAAGGCCATCGGGCCTCTGCAGATCCACAAGGCTGTTGTGCTCGATGTGAACCGCTTCACCGGCAGCCACTACCGCCACCAGGACATGACCAACCGTGCGCAGGCCCGGGCAGTCTGCGAGGCCTACCTGAAGCACTACGGCCGCGGTGCCAGCACCGAGCAGCTCGCCCGTCGATGGAATGGAGGCCCGTCTGGCGATAAGAAGCAGGCCACCGAGGCCTACTGGAACAAGGTCCGCAAGCATCTCAAATGAGTAAAACCAAGACACTGAACATCTCCAAGGAAACGCACGAAATGCTCAAGCATCACTCCAAGGTTACAGGCCTGAAGCTGCACGCTCTCGCAGAGCTGGCGATCAGGGCTTGGTTGAGAAAGGCATCCAAGTGAAGCGCATCCTAGCTATCGACCCCGGCCTGTCCGGCGGCCTAGCGCACTTCGCCAGCAACCGGGTGACCTTGGAGCCCATGCCGGCAACCGACGGCGATGTCCGGGAGGTGCTGATCAACTACCTGTCGCAGTCGGATGTGGTCTACATCGAGAAGGTGGGCGGGTACATCGGAGGCAAGGGCGCCCCGGGTAGCGCGATGTTCCAGTTCGGCCGCAACGTAGGGTTTATCCACGGCCTGATAGCTTCGATGCTCACCAGGTGCATCGAGGTGCCGCCACAGCGCTGGCAGAAGACGATTGGGGCAGGCACAAGCAAGACCCATGGAACGCGCTGGAAGGCCCACCTGAAGGGCTTGGCGCAGCAGCGGCAGCCTTCGCTGTCGATCACACTCAAGACAGCGGATGCGGTGCTCATCCTGGAGCACGCGATGCTGGCGGAGGGATTGAAATGAGCGATACACCAATCAACGACGGAGGATATTGGTTTGAGAAATTCAAAGAAGCCAATGAGCGCATCAAGCGGCTGGAGGAGGCGGGGGATGCGATGCTGAACGCATGGTTGATGCCCGAAGACTCCATGGAGTATTGCGACTGGATTGCGTTGAGCGCAGACGCAAAAGCAAAGTGGTTCAAAGCCAAGGAGGTCAATTCATGAATATCGAAGAAATGAGGGCGCTAGATGCGCTCAAGACCTGCAAGGAACTGGAGGCGGCGAAGCAACGCATCAAACGACTGGAGGCGGCTGGGGACAGGATGGCTTCAATTCTCAAATCGACCAGACAACATTGGTATTCTACCGATCAGTGCGAAGTGGTTGCGTTTGATTGGACAGCAGCCAAGGAGGCCAAGCCGTGAAAAGCTGGATCAGACATCTTGTTATTGCTCCAAAGGCACCGAGATACACCAAACACGGCTACAGCGGATGTGGTTATGTTGGTGTTGTCATATCTGAAACAGACACCCATGCCACGGTCAATTTTGAAAAAACAGGATGGCTCACATTCCACAAGTCTCGTCTCTCATTGTTGAAACCGGAGTCCAAGCCATGAAAACCGTACCAAATAAATGTCCGTTCTGCGAGTCGCCGATCATGGTTCATGTTGGAAACCTGCTGGTGTCAGAGGATGGCGCGTTTGCGACTTACAAGTGTAAGACACTTCAAGACATCATGTGGTCAGACGATCAATGGAAACGGACTGGTCAATCTGACGGCTGTCGCAAGCGTGAGGTTCAACTGCTGACCAAGCGGCTGGATGAAGCCAGTGAGCGCATCAAGCGGCTGGAGGGGGTTGGAGATGAAATAGTAATCAATTACGTCAACAGCCTTTCGGCATTTGAAATGTGGCTCAAAGCCAAGGAGGCCAAGCTATGAGCGATACACCGAGGACTGATCAGATGGAGCAGCACGC
>DAIRDB010000039.1:0-28478 GCA_036796405.1 Gammaproteobacteria bacterium
TGTAGTTGGGACCGCGGCCCCAGCTGCTGCCACTGGTGATCAATTCGACGAACACGCAGCCTTCCGAACCGCCGCCGCCCCACATGGCATCGACCCCCTGGAACAGGTCGGCGTGCTCGCGGATGAATTTGCGGTAGCCGATCGACATGCGCTCTTCGTCGCCCTCGGCCACGAAGATGAGGTTGACCGGCAGTTTGCCGTACACGGCCTTGATCGACATCATCGCGTTCCAGAACGCCATCTGCCGACCCTTGGAATTGGTGGCGCCGCGCCCGATCAGCACTTTGTTATAGGGGGGCTGTTCGACCAGTCGGCCCTCGAAGGGCGGCGCCTTCCAGAGGTCGGGTTGGGTGACGGGCATGGTGTCGTACATCCAGTACACCACGAGGGTTTTCTCGGCACCTTCGTCGCACTTGGCGTACACCACGGGGTTGCCCTGCTGGCCCCACTCGGTGATGCCGACGTCATTCACGCTGGTTTCCTGACAGCCGAGCTGGTCGAAGAAACCTTTCACCATTTCAGCCGATTCCTGGATGCCCTCGCCGGTGTTGCTGATGCTGGGCTGCTGGATCCAGCGCTGCAGATTGCCGACGTGCTCGTCGATGTTGACGTCGATGTAATCGAACACCTTCTTCAGGTCTTCGGAGTAGATCTTGCTCATGTCGATGGCGACGGTTTCGTCGCCGTAGGGGCGTACTCCCAGCGAGGGGGCCGCCGCCGCGCTGGCAGGCAGCGCAGTGACTGGACCGGCAGCCGGGGCAGTGACGGCCGGCTCTCCGCCGCAGCCGGCCAGCAGGACGCTGCCGGCAGCCAGTGGCAACCAGCGGCGCACCGAGCGTGGCAGGGCACGGCTCAGCATGGTCGGGGAGAACGTGGAGTGCTGCGCTGTGCTCTTCATGGTGCCGATCCCTCGTTGTGGCTGCCGTTCAGCGTTGTTGCTGCCGTGCAGTGATGGCCTTGGTGCTGCGGACAGTCATCGGTCAGCAGTGCTGCCGGATGCGTCAGTCAGCGACGGTCTCGTGCGTAGATGTCAAAGCAGAATCTGTGCCATGCCCGCGCGAGCTTCCCGCGTGGCCACACGCGCGGTCCTCCACGCGCGGTTTTCCGTGTCGCGGCCGGTCGACGCGGTGACACCACTCAAGGGGCGGGGAAAGGACGTCACAGCGATGATTTGTCGAAAGATCAGCGGCGTGATCGCGCTGCCAGAACCGAGGGTCCATACGCCGGTCTGGCGTCCCGTACCCGTCTGCCAAGCCGCAGCACGGCGGTGCTTGGGCAGGTGTGCTGGCGCACCATCCGGGGTCATCACTCGCTCCTTGCGCACCAGCGGTGTGCGATTGCCGCACCCCGCAGACGCAGTGGCGATTTTATGGCGGTGCCGTCGGGCGGTGCCGCAGCCCACGACGGGCTCCTGCGTTTTTGTAGTGCGCACCGGCCGCGTCTCGCGTGGCGTTGGTGCGGAAGCGACGGATTCGCAGTCGACTCTGTACGGCATCCGCGTGCTGGCACACATCATGCACTGTTCATGCTGGAAAGCGTGGCTCACCGCGCCAGCCTTGTCAGGAGCTCATCATGCAGCGTGCAGTGGTTCGACCCGTCAGCGTCTGGTCGCGCAGTCCACATTTCACGTGCGCGCTTGCGCTGCTGCTCCTCGTGCTCATGCCATTCGGTGCGTCGCTGCAGGCTGCCGAGGGCGACATCGCTGCCCGCACCGCCGGGCTCGAAGCACACGGCGGCTACGTGCCGCTCTGGTGGGACGCGGCGCGTGGGCGCGTGCTGCTGGAAGTGCCGGTCTTCGAACGGGACGTCCTCTACTACGTATCGGCGGCCAGCGGTGGTGGTTCCGTGGAGCTGGGGCTCGATCGCGGCATCATGGTCAGCAGTGTCATCCACTTCCGTCGCTCAGGCCCGCGGGTGCTGGTGGTCGACCAGAATCAATCGTTCCGTGCCATCGGCGGCAGCGAGGACCGCGTGGAGAACGTCGTGGCCTCGTTCCCCGTGTCCGTGCTCGCCTCGCTACCGGTCGAGGCCGAGGAGGGCGCGCGTGTGCTGGTCGACGCGAGTGCGCTGTTCATGCGTGATGCCGCCGGTGTCGAAGGAGAGCTCAGCAGCATTCGCCAGGGTGACATGCGCTTCGACGCCTCGCGCAGCAGCTTTCTGCCCGAGCAGCTGCGGGCGTTCCCCGACAACTCCGAGGTGGAAACGCTGGTGACCTTCACGGTCACGGGTGCCGGCGCGGTGGCGCGCAACGTGCTGCCTGACGAGCGGGCCATGAGCCTGCGCATCCACCATTCCTTTCTGCGGGCACCCACTGGCTACGTGCCGCGGGTGGCTGATTCGCGAATTGGGGTCAGCGCTTTCGACTTCAAGAATTTCGCGGCGCCGGTCAATGAGGACCCCCAACAATCCTGGATCACCCGCTGGCGGCTGGAGAAGCGCGACCCCACGGCGGCTATCAGCGAGCCGGTGAAACCCATCGTTTTCTACCTCGACCCCGCCATCCCCGAGCCGTTCCGCTCCGCCATGCGAGAAGGCACGCTCTGGTGGAACGAAGCCTTCGAAGCCGCCGGATTCCGCAATGCCGTGCAGGTGGCCGACCCGACGCCGGACATGGATCCGATGGACATCCGCTACGCCTGGGTGCTGTGGATCGAGCGCGATGGGCGCGGTTTTTCCAGTGGTGGCACTTACCGCGATCCGCGCACGGGAGAAATTCTCGGCTCCAAGACCCGCATGGATTCTGACCGCATTCGCACCATTGCCAATTATTGGGAGAGCTACGTCGGTGCCACCGGCAACCCCACCGCCCAGCTCGACATGGTGACCCTGCGGCAGTCGCTGCTGGTGGCACACGAACTGGGGCATGCACTCGGCTTCCAGCACAACTGGGCCGCCAGCCTCAACGAGCGCTCGTCCGTCATGGAATACCCGACACCGCGCGTGAAGGTGGTGGATGGCAAGCTCGACCTCAGCGAGTCATTCCAGAGCAGCATCGGCGCCTACGACAAGTTCATGGTGCGCTACGCCTACACGCCCTTCGAAGCGGCCGATGAGCGTGGCGGTCTCAATGGCGTGATTGCCGAGATGCGCACGGCGGGGTTGCTGTTCGTCCCCGACACGGACCCGCGCTGGTCCTGGTATGACGACCGCGCGACTCCAACCGAATACCTCAGAGAGACCCTTGCGGCGCGCGAGTTGATGCTGGCCCAGTACGGGCCGGCCATCCTGGCTGAGGGGGAGCCGCTCGGGGCCCTGCGCGACATGCGCCTCTGGATGGCCTATCTGCACCACCGCTGGGCCATCGAAGCGGGCCAACGCTATATCGGCGGCATGTACCACGAGTTCACCGTGAAGGGAGAGGATCGGCAGCCTACTGAAATCGTACCGGCTGCCTTGCAGCGCGAGGTGCTCGACCTGCTCATGGAAAGCATCACCCCCGAACGCCTGCTGCTGCCGGAAAGTCTGCTGGCCCAGCTCCCGCCCCACCCCGGTGACAACCGTGAGGACATGTCGGACGACTATGCCTTCGACCAGCTACGCGCGGCGCGCATCATTGCCGGCCTCGTGATCGAGCCACTGCTGGACCCCGCCCGCGCCGCCCGCATGGTGGCTTTCGCCGACCGCGACAGCAGCACGCTCGGACTGCCAGAGCTGGTGGAGACCCTACTGGACACCACCTGGGCCGCTGCAGAGGACGCTGATCCGCGTCTGGCCAGCCTGCGCCGAGTCAGCATGAGCGTGACACTCGATGCGCTCATGCTGCTCGGGGCCAGCGAGGAGGCCAGCGCCGAGGTGCGCGCCTACGTGCTCGACCGGCTGTCCCAGCTTGCTGACACCCTGCGTCCCGAGCGGGCTGATGATCCGCTGGCACAGGCCTTCTACAGGCAGTCTGCCCGTGATGTGGCGCGCTACCTCGAGGATCCCAGGGCCCATGCCCCGGCGGCAGCCGGAGTGGCCTGGGGCGCGCGCCCGCGCTCACGCTTTCCGCTGCCGCCCGGGCCACCGCTGTGACCGTGGCGCTCGAAGAACGGAGCAGCGCGAGGCTGCGTAACAATGGGCGGACATCGTGTCTGCCCTCTTCACTACCGGCAGGGGAGTCATAGCACGTGAGCAAGCGCACACCGCTTTTCCAGAAGCATGTCGACAGCGGCGGCAAGATGGTCGATTTCGCGGGCTGGGAAATGCCGATCAATTACGGGTCGCAGGTCGCCGAGCACAAGCAGGTGCGCGAGCATGCGGGTGTCTTCGACGTTTCACACATGACCATCGTCGATGTCAGCGGAGCCGATGCGCTGGCGTTCCTGCGCACGCTGGTAACCAACGACGTCGCCAAGCTGGATGTACAAGGTCGGGCGCTGTATACCGGCATGCTCAACGAAACCGGTGGCGTGGTCGACGATCTGATCGTCTACCGGCTCGAATCGCATTACCGCCTGGTGGTGAATTGTGCCACCCGCGAAAAGGACCTGGCCTGGCTGCAGAAGGTGGCCGCCGGGTTTGCCGTGGTGCTCACGGAGCGTCCTGAACTGGCCATCCTGGCCGTGCACGGACCTGAGGCCATCGAGCGCGTCGCCGCACTGCTGCCGGCAGACTGGGCTGACTCCGTGCGCAAACTCGGCAATTTCCGCTGTGGCGAGTACGGCCACTGGTTCATCGCTCGTACCGGGTATACCGGGGAAAAGGGCCTCGAGCTCATCCTGCCGGAGGTCGAGGCACCGGGCTTCTGGGACAAGTTGCTCGCCGCCGGTGTGGCACCCATCGGTCTCGGTGCACGCGACACCCTGCGGCTCGAAGCCGGCATGAACCTCTACGGTCACGACATGGACGAAAGCGTTTCGCCGCTGGCCGCCAACATGGAGCAGACCATCAGCTGGCTGCCGGAAGATCGCCAGTTCGTCGGGCGTGCCGCCGTCACGCGGCACAAGCAGGAGCAGCTGGCGGGCCGGCTGCCGGTGCTGGTGGGCCTCGTGCTGGAAACGCGCGGTGTGCTGCGCGAAGGCCAGCGTGTGGTCACCGATCTTGGCGAGGGTGTCATCACCAGTGGCTCCTTCTCGCCGACCTTGAACTGTTCGATTGCCTTGGCGCGCATACCCGTGCAGAGCACTCGCTGCGAGGTGGAGCTGCGCGGCGGGCTGACACCAGTGCGCATCGTCAAACCGAATTTCGTGCGTTTTGGCAAAAAAGTTTTCGAGTAGCCCCAGGTTGGGGCCAGAGGCAGGAGGAAGAGCGCGTGAGCAAGCAAGTGAAATACACCAAATCCCACGAGTGGGTCAGCGTCGATGGCAGCGGTCTCGCCACCGTGGGGATCAGTGACTATGCCCAGGGGGCCCTCGGCGACGTGGTGTTCGTGGACCTGCCGGCAGTTGGCACCGTGGCCAAGGCCACCGGTGAGGTCGCCGTGGTCGAATCGGTGAAGGCGGCCTCGGATATCTACAGTCCGGTATCGGGCGAAGTGGTCGAAGTCAACACGGCCCTGCAGGGCTCTCCGGATTTGATCAATTCATCCCCGCTCGGTGAAGGCTGGCTGTACCGCCTCAAGCTCAGCGATCCCGCCGAGCTGGACGGTCTGCTCGACGAGACCGCCTACGCTGCCATCTGTGCCTGAGGCGGTTGTATCCAGTCCCCCTCTCGCCGCCGACCCCAACGGAGCAATCCCCATGAATTCCATACTTCCCGCGGTCTCCGCGACTGACTCTCCTCTGCTCGAGAGTCTGCAGTATCAGGATGAGTTCATTCGTCGCCACATAGGACCCGACAGTGGCCAGATCGATGCCATGCTTCACACGCTCGGGCTGGCCTCCCTCGAGGATCTCATGGAGGCAACAGTGCCGGCTGCCATCGCGCTGCGGCGACCATTGGCGCTGCCCGCGCCGCTCACCGAGCCGCAGGCGCTCGCCAAACTCAGGGCGCTGCTGGCCAACGACCGCCCCGGCCGCTCCTTCATCGGCATGGGCTACTACGACACTTTCACGCCCAACGTGATTCTGCGCAACGTGTTGGAAAATCCCGGCTGGTACACGGCTTATACGCCCTACCAGCCAGAAATCTCGCAGGGCCGACTGGAGTGCCTGCTGAACTTCCAGCAGATGGTCATGGACCTGACCGGCATGAATCTCGCGACTGCCTCCTTGCTGGACGAGGCCACCGCAGCGGCAGAAGCGATGGCACTCGCCAAGCGTGTCTGTGGCAGTGAAAGCATCAGCTTCTTCGTGGATCAGGACTGCTTCCCGCAGACGATCGACGTCATCAGGACGCGTGCGAGGGCCTTCGGTTTCACCGTGCTGGTCGGTGATCCCGCCACGCTGGGCGAGCACGATGTGTTCGGCGCGCTGCTGCAGTACCCGGGTCGCAGCGGCGAACTGCGCGATTTTGGCGCAGTCATCGCCGGGCTGCACGACAAGAAAGCCATCGCCATCGTGGCCGCCGACATCCTGGGTCTCGCGCTGCTGAAACCGCCGGGTGAAATGGGAGCCGACGTGGTCGTCGGCAGTACTCAGCGCTTCGGTGTACCCATGGGCTACGGCGGGCCACACGCTGCCTACTTTGCTACCCGCCAGGACTACCGGCGCAGCGTGCCGGGACGCATGATCGGCGTATCGATCGACAGTCGTGGCCGCCCGGCGCTACGCATGGCACTGCAGACGCGCGAACAGCATATCCGGCGCGAGAAGGCCAACAGCAACATCTGCACCGCGCAGGTCCTGCTGGCCAACGTGGCGGCGTTGTATGCCATGTACCATGGCCCCGAAGGCATTCGCCGTATCGCAGCCCGCGTACAGCGGCTGACAGCCATCCTCGCCAGCGGCCTGCGCCGTATGGGCGCCGCCCCGCTCAACAACAGTTTCTTCGACACGCTCACGCTGCAGTTCGAGGCGGGTGCAGCAGCGGCGGTGCTGGCCCGGGCCGAGGCGGCCGGCATCAATCTGCGCAGCGACGTGGCCGATGGCACCCGGCTGGGCGTAAGCCTCGACGAGTGCACCACGGCCGAAGAGGTGCAAATCCTCTGGCAGGTGCTGCTGGGCGACAAGGCGGCCGGCCTCGATCTGGCGCTAATCGACCGCAGCATCGCGGAAACTGGTGACTCCCCCGGAGTACCGCTGCCGCTGCGTCGCAGTAGCAGCTATCTCACCCACCATCACTTCAACAGTTACCACAGCGAGACCGAGATGCTGCGCTACATGAAGCGCCTCGAGGACCGCGACATTGCCCTCAACCGCTCCATGATCGCGCTCGGCTCCTGCACCATGAAGCTGAACGCCACGGCGGAGATGCTGCCGATCTCCTGGCCGGAACTGAACCGTGTGCATCCGTTCGTACCGAAGTCGAAAGTGCCCGGCTACCAGCAGATGATCCGGGACCTGGAGCAGATGCTGATGGCGATAACTGGCTTCGATGCCGTCTGCATGCAGCCCAACTCCGGTGCCCAAGGGGAGTACGCGGGCCTCATGGCCATCCGCAACTATCTCGACAGCCGGGGCGAGCAGCAGCGCAACATCTGTCTGATTCCGAGCTCCGCCCACGGTACCAACCCGGCCACCGCCCAGATGGTGGGCATGCGCGTGGTGATCGTGGCCTGCGACGCCCGCGGCAACGTCGATATCAACGACCTGCGCACGAAGGCCGAGCAGCACGCGGCCGAGCTGGCGGTGCTGATGATCACTTACCCCTCCACGCACGGTGTGTTCGAAGAGGCAGTGAAGGACATCTGCGGCATCATCCACGCCCATGGCGGGCAGGTGTACATGGATGGCGCCAACCTCAACGCTCAGGTGGGAGTGTCTCGGCCCGCCGATATCGGGGCCGACGTATCGCACGTCAATCTGCACAAGACCTTCTGCATTCCGCACGGCGGCGGGGGCCCGGGCATGGGCCCGATCGGCGTGAAGGCCCATCTGGCGCCCTTCATCTCAGGCCATGTCGTGGTGGCGCCCAAGGATGTTGCGCTGCCCTGCGGCGCCGTGGCCGCCGCCCCGTGGGGCAGTGCGAGCATTCTGCCCATCTCCTGGATGTACATCACCATGATGGGTGCCGCCGGGCTGCTGAAGGCCACTCAGGTGGCGATCCTCAATGCCAACTACGTTGCCGAGCGGCTGGCACCGCACTTCCCGGTGCTCTACACCGGGTCCCACGGCCGCGTGGCGCACGAATGCATCATCGACCTGCGGCCGCTCAAACAGGCCTCGGGCATTACCGAGGAAGACGTCGCCAAGCGCCTGATGGATTTCGGATTCCATGCACCCACGATGTCGTTTCCAGTGGCTGGCACGCTGATGATCGAACCAACCGAGAGCGAGTCGAAAGCCGAACTGGATCGGTTCGTCGAAGCCATGATCGTCATCCGCGGCGAGATCGAAGCCGTGCTCAAGGGCGAGCTCGATGCGCACGACAATCCTCTCAAGCAGGCCCCGCACACCCTGGCAGACCTGATCGGTGACGAATGGACGCGCTCCTACAGTCGTCAGCGTGCCGCCTTCCCGGCGCCGTGGATCGCCCAGCACAAGTACTGGCCCACGGTGAACCGCGTCGACAACGTCTACGGCGATCGCAACCTCATCTGCTCCTGCCCGGCTGTTTCCGACTACGTGTAGTGAAGCAAGGCCGAGGTCGGCGCTGCCGGTCCGGCCCCTCCCGAGCAGCAAACGTTTTGCGTTTGCTGCTTTTTTTTGCCCGGAAAAACGTTTGAAAAAATCCTTTGAGCTGGACTACGCTACCGCGTCGAGAAAACAAGAACAAAAACCGTGCAGTACGCACCTAAACAGTGCAAAAGCGGCGAGAAACGGTAGATCGACGCAGTCGAGTTCAGAGGGGGCAGTTCATGCAGTTGCCAAGATACGGGTGGCAGAGAATCCTGCATTGCATCGGTGGCGTGGCCGCAATTTTCGCGGCCGGCTCTCTGTTTGCCGGGTCTTCAGTCGATCTACGCCAGCTCCGCTTCTACCCTGTGCCGCTGACAGAGGCCGCTGTGCCGACGGACGGGGCGTCTGACTCGGGCCCAGCGTCATGGCAGACGCCGACTGTCGATACGCACGCTTTTGGTGCGGACTCCCTCGACCGCTACCAGCGTGAAATCGCCGCCCTGCGCGAAACCGAAGGCTCGTTCGCCGCACCGCTCGTGGAGCCACTGTCTGCGTTGGCGCGCCTGCATCAGCAGCGCGGCGAACATGAGCAGGCGCTCTCGCTGCTGAACGAGGCGGTCCAGATCGATCGCCGGCACGGTGGACTGTACTCCGACGGACAGCGGGCGCTGGCGGAAGCCATGATCGTGAGCCTGCGGGCCCAGCGGCGCCACGCCGAGGTCGAAGAAAAATACCGCTTCCTCGTGGAGCTGAGCAGCCAGCCAGGCGTGGCCTCGGCAGCGGGACGCGCCGAGGCGCTGGCCCGGCTCGGTGAATGGAAACTGGAATCTTTCCAGCGCCGCGTCGCCCTGCCGGATCAGGGTCAACGGCAAGCGGCTTCCCTCGCGCTCGGTCGCCTCGGCAGCCAGCAGGTGCTCAACACCCACTTCGCCGAACTCACGGAAGCCCAGAACTGTTTCGTCGAGGCCGCGCGGCTGCTCATCGAAAGCGAGGACTGGACGAACCCCACGCTGTTTGCCGCCGAGCGCAACTTGCTGCGCATCTTCTATGCCGACGCCCACCGCGAACTCGTCAGTGCCCCTGCCGCGACGCCTGCCGTGTCGCTTGAGTCTGCCCGCGCCGGTATGCGCCGCAAGGCTGCCTCGCTCGATCTCGGCAAGCCCTACCAGCAGGGCGAAGCGGCTTACCGTCGCATGATCGGTTACCTCAAAAAGGACCCGGCTGCCAGCGTGGCGGCCATTGCCGAGGTGTTGCAGGGTCTCGCCGACTGGCACCTGCTATTTGGCAAGCACGCGGAGGCAGAATTGCAGTATCGGCAGTTGCAGACCTTTCTCGAACTGACCGCTACCCCCGCCGAGCAGGCGCGGGCCATCCTGGCTCCGGCCCTGCCGGTGATCTTGCCGGGCTTCCTCGACTCCCCGCTCGTCTCTCTGCCGCAGCCCGATCAGCCACCGTTCCGTGGCTACGTGGACTTTACCTTCGACGTGAAGCCGCAGGGGCGTGCTGCCAATCTCGCCGTGCTCGGCAGCTCTGCCGGCACGGACGCTGCGATCACCGATCAACTGTCGGCTCTCGTGCAGCAGTCGCGCTTCCGGCCGACGCCGGCTGGCACTGCGCCGGTCGCCATACGCTACTACTACCGCTACTGAGTCGACGCTCCCGCACCGTTGCGGTGCCGGACTGCCCGACGATCTCCCGTCACGCCCCGTCAGGGGGCGCTGCAGAAAAACCTGCTGTTTTCCAGTAGCGCGGTGCGGTCGCGCCGCCTTTTTTCCGCAGCGCCTGCGCCTTTTTCTGGCTCGCAGGCGCCTCTGCTTGGTGCGTTACTCGCCACCTTTGGCGCTCAGCAAAAAAAAATATCCCGTTAATTTGCTGATTATTTTGAAAAAAAAGCGACCCCTCGCTGTTGGCACGTGCATTGCAACCCTTGAGCGAACGCAGAGAGAACGTGGTCTGGCCACGGCGGATTAGTGCAGGGCAGCAGAACGCTGCGGCCTCGCGCAGGCAGAGCCAGAACAGATTCGTTGCTTCATTCAATCACTCCAGGAGAGGTGCATCATGCAAATGTCGCAGGCAGCAAAGGCGGGGCTTCCGAGAGAACGGATGCTTGCGCGGTCAGTGCGAAACGGTCAGGCCCTGTGGGTCGCTTCCTTGCTTGCCGGTACGGCAGCGGTCTTGGCGCCCTTGAGCGTACAGGCACAGGAGCCAGCGCCATCGCCGGCCATCGAAGAGATCGCCATCACCGGTAGCCGTATCCAGCGCGATGGGTATTCCGCGCCAACGCCAGTGAGCGTTCTCAACACGGACGAGATCAACGCGGTGGCCCCCGCCAACATCACCGACTTCGTGCGCACGCTGCCGTCCATCCAGGGTACGGCAACTGCATCCACCAACTCCGGCTCACTCAGCAATGGCCAGGCAGGCATCGCCTCGCTCAACCTCCGCACGCTCGGAGCCAACCGCACGCTGGTGTTACTGGATGGCCAACGCTCGGTGACCTCAGCGGCCACCGGCCTCATCGATATCAACACGTTTCCGCAGGCGCTGGTGAGCCGCGTGGAAGTGGTGACTGGTGGTGCTTCCGCCGCCTACGGTTCCGATGCGGTGGGCGGCGTGGTGAACTTCGTACTCGACCGCGACTACGAAGGCATCAAGACCGACTACCAATACGGTGAGACCACCTACGGCGACATTCCCAACCAGAAATTCAGCTTCACCGCCGGCACCGGCTTCGCCGAAGGCCGTGGTCATGCCCTTTTCAACATGGAGCTGTTCGACCAGAAGGGCGAGCACACCATCAGCCGCGACTGGAACAAGCTTGGGTTCTTCCAGATGCAGAACCCGGCGTGGACTGCCACCAGCCGCGTTCCCGAGCGCATCGTCGGACCGGGCATCGGGCCCAGCCTGCACACGCCAGGCGGTCTGATCACGGCAGGACCGCTGCGCGGCACGTATTTCGGCACCATCGACCCGGCCACCGGCACCGCCTCCACCGGCCAGCTGGTGTTCGGGCAGGTCAGTGGTCCGTGGATGATCGGTGGCGATTACGAAATGACGCGCGCCCTGCACCTCGGTTCCAACTCGCTGGCGTCCGACGAAAGCCGGCAGACTTACTTTGGTCGCGTAAGTTGGGCACTCACGCCGAGCACCGAGATTTACTCGCAGTTTTCCATGAGCGAGTTCGAAGGACTCAGCTATTACCAACAGACGCCCAATACGGGCAACGTCAGCATCCGCGCCGACAATGCCTATCTACCCGCCAGCATCCGCACGCAGATGACCAACCTGAAACTGGCCAGTTTCTCGATGGGTACCACCAACAACGGCATTGCTCCCGCCGGCAGTAACAACACACGGCAAGTTACCCGTGCCGTAGTGGGCGCCAACGGGACGCTGCCACTGTTTGGCAAGACCTGGGACTGGGACGGCTACTACCAGCGCGGCAAGGCGGAAACCGACGAATTGCTGGTGAATACCTGGAACAACTCGCGCATGGCGCTGGCGCAGGATGCAGTGGTCAACCCGGCCACCGGAGGCATCGTCTGCCGCTCCACGCTCACCGCACCGACCAACGGCTGCGTGCCGATCAACCGCATCGGCATCGGCGGTGTCACGCAGGCCGCCATCGACTACATCATGGGTCCCTCGCAGCCCTATCGCTCGCAGGAACTCATCCAGGACGTGACCGCCTTCAACATCTCCAATGGCGAGTTATTCAACACCTGGGCAGGCCCTGTTTCCTTCGCCACCGGTCTGGAATGGCGCAAGGAGCAGATCGGTGGCTTCGTCGACCCGATCCACAACACCGGCTGGCTCTACGGCAACTACGTGGTGACCGACGGTCAGTACGATGTGATCGAGGGCTACGTGGAAACCATCGCCCCGCTGCACGAGACGCTGGAGTTCAACGGCGCCGTGCGCTGGACCGACTACGAGCTCTCCGGTCAGGTGGAAACCTGGAAACTGGGGTTCACCTGGCAGCCCATCGATGACGTGCGGATGCGGGTCACGCAGTCGCGTGACATCCGGGCGCCCAACTTGTCCGAACTGTTTGCCGCGGGCACGGCACGCACCAACACCGTCAACCTGTTCCCCAGCAACCAGGCCGCCCAGTTCGTGGAGAACACCTCGGGCAACCTGCAGCTGACGCCAGAGAAAGCGGACAGCCTCGGCGTGGGTTTCGTCCTCAGCCCGCGCTTCCTGCCCGATGTGACCTTCTCCGTGGACTACTACGAGATCGCCATGACCAACAACATCGCGGTCATCAATGCGCAAAACACCGCCAACCTCTGTCTGGAAAACAAGCTGCAGGAATTCTGTGGCAACCTCATCTACGACGGTGCCGGAGTTTTGCAGCGCATCAATCTCAAGCCGGTGAACTTCGCCAGTCTCGATGCCAAGGGCGTCGACATGGAAGCCACCTATAACCTGCGCGTGGGTCCTGGCGATCTCACCATTCGCGGCATGCTGACCAATTACATCGACAGCATCGTCGACAACGGCATCAACCTGCCGAGCGACGACGCCGGCACGACGTCACTGCCCGACTGGACCTATCGTGTGGCGGCCGCCTACGACATTGGCCCGGCTACCGTTAACCTGATCGCGCGTGGCTTCTCCGACACGGTGTACAACTCGATCTGGATCGAGTGCAGCACCGACTGCCCGATCTCCGGACCCGATATCAAGACCATCAACGACAACGATGTTCCCGGGGCCTACTACCTCGATGCATCGATCTCGTATGACTTGCCGGTGAGCAATGGCGAAGCTGAGGCGTTCTTCTACGTCAACAACCTGCTCAATACCGACCCGGAGCCGTATGCCAACGGGCCGACTGGCAACAACACGCCCGCCTACCCGCAAACCAACCGCAACCAGTTCGATACGTTCGGCCGAGCCTTCCGCTTCGGTCTGCGTGCCAACTTCTAAGCCCTCGCCGGGCAGCCTTGCGGCTGCCCGGCTCTTTTCATTCCTCGTACAACCTCACTCCTGCCGCCTCGATCCGGTATGCCGCCAGCGCGACGTCGTTGCTGGTGATGCCGGTGCTCAGTCTGCCGTCTACCACGAACGGCTCCTGAATCGACTCGACGGCGATACCTTCGGGAAAGCTGACATACACGATCTGGTTGGGTGGCGGTGGCGGCACGTGGATGCAGGCGCCGAAGTAGGGAACCAGAAAAAACTCGGTGACCTCCTGGTCCTCGTCGTACTCCAGCGGCACGATGAAGCCGGGCAGACTGACGTCCTGCCCGTCGTACTCGCTGCGGACCTTGGTGGAATACAGTGCCTCGTCGAAGCTCAGCGCGGACGCCGCGCCCTGCAGCGGGGCCGGCGCGCCGCCGGCGTCACCGCCCGTGTGCTGGATAGGTGGCGCCGACAGCAGGGCCTGGTAATCCTCTTCCGGCAGTAGCGCCACCCAGTCGAGTGCGGTGAACTGTCGGCTGGCGGCGGAAGCCAGCAGGGCGAAACCGAGCGCGGGAGCGCCGACGAGGGTGACAAAAGCATGTTTCATGGCGAAGACTCCGGCGTGGGGCTGAAAGGGCCTCTGGCATCTTACGTTCTTGCCAGGTTTCTGCGCAGTGCAGGGCCGTTCATGCAAGCGCTGCGCCAGCCATCGCACCCTCTGAAAAATGCGCAACCAAGCCTCGAAACGGTGCTGCGGCGCCCGGTGCTGCACAGTACTGGGGCAGTGTGCCGAGGCTTTGGAGCGGCAAGTGGCGCCGCGGCCGACAGTCACGGCAGCCGGGGGGCTGGCACGCTATATGCAGTCTCGCAATCGACGTTCTGTCTGAACCGCAACAGACAAGCAGTCCAGTAGACCAACCACCCTTCACGCCAAGGAGATGATGATGCGCCTTCCCATGCTTGCCCCTAGACAGTCCAAACCTCGCTTGCTCTGCAGCCTCGTCGTCATGGCGCTCAGCGCACTGACCTCGCTGCCGGCAGCGGCCCAGGCCAGCCTGGAGCTCAAGCAGGTCGTGGCGATCGGTGTGGACCAGCGGGCGAAGCTGGTGCAGGAGATGGTGGATTCCATCTTCAGTTTCGCCGAGCCTGGTTTTCAGGAGGTGGAAACGTCCAAGTACATCACCGGGATTCTCGAGGCCAACGGCTTCGTCATCGAGCGCGGCATCGCTGGAATCCCTACCGCATGGACGGCCACCTGGGGCAGCGGGGGCCCGCTGATCGCACTCGGCAGCGACATCGACGGTCTGCTCGGTCTTTCGCAGTTCCCGGGCACGGCCGATATCAAACCGATGGTGCCCGGTGCTCCCGGCCACGGCGAGGGCCATAACTCCGGCATGCCGATGATGGTGGCGGCCGCACTGGCCCTGAAGGAGGTCATGGAACGTGACGGCATCGAGGGCAGGCTGATGCTGTGGCCCGGCGTGGCGGAAGAACTGCTGGCGACCAAGGCCTTCTATGTGCGCGATGGCGTGTTCGACAACGTCGATGCCACCATCTTTTCCCACGTCGGCCGCAACCTCGGCACGGGCTGGGGTGACTCCGGCAACAACGGCATGGTGTCGGTGGAATACACCTTCCGCGGCAAGACCTCGCACGCCGCTGGTGCTCCCTGGTCCGGGCGCAGCGCGCTCGACGCGGTCGAAGTGATGAACTACGCCTGGAACATGCGGCGTGAGCACCTGCCGCTCACCCAGCGCTCCCATTACATCATCAGCAACGGCGGCGGGCAGCCCAACGTGGTGCCGGATGTAGCGTCGGTCTGGTACTACTTCCGCGAGCAGGACTTCCAGTCGGTGCGCAACCTGTTCGAGATCGGCAATACCATCTCCGAAGCCGCCGCGATGGCCACCGAAACCACCGTGACCCGGCGCGTGCTCGGGTATGCGGCGCCCAACCACGGCAACAAGCCCATGGCCGAAGCGGCCTACGAGAACATCAAGCTCACCGGCCTGCCGGCCTGGAGCGAGGCGGACCAGCAATTTGCCGCCATGGTGCAGAAGGGCAATCGCACCTCCTTCGTGCCTTATGCGGGCGGCGGTGATGCCGAACCGCTGGCCAGCGAGATCCCGCCGCTATCGACACCGGAAACGCGTGGCCCGTCCAATGGCGGGGGCTCCGATGACATCGGCGACATCATGTGGAAGGTTCCCACCATCACCATCCAGTTCCCTTCCAACATACCCAACACCACGGGCCATCACGTGACCTCGGCCATGGCGATGGCCACACCCATCGCGCACAAGGGAGCCGTCGCCGGCGCCAAGGTGGTGGCAATGACCGTGCTGGATCTGCTGCTGTCGCCAACGCTGCTTGCCGACGCCAAGGACTACTTCCAGAACGTCCAGCTGAACGGGACCAGCTACGATCCCGTGCTGACGGCCGAGGACAAACCGGCCATCCACCTCAACAAGGAGCTCATGGATCAGATGCGGCCCGCCATGAGCAAGTTCTACTACGACCCGACCAAGTACGGCAGTTACCTCGAGCAACTCGGGATCGCCTACCCGCCGGTGGCGCCGTAAGCCTACGGTCGGTGCCGTGCAGGATCGTACGAGACTGGCAGCCACGCTGATCGCAGCGCTGGCTGCCGTAGCGCCCGGCAGGGCGGCGGAGCCGCCGCCCACTGGCGACAAGATCATCGACGTGCCCAAGCTCTCCGGCGAACTGCGCATCGACGGTGTGCTCGATGAACCGCAGTGGGCGGCGGCACTGGTGGTGCGCGACCTGCACCAGTACCAGCCCTACGAGTACAGTGCGCCGTCGCAGGATACCGAAGTGCGGGTCTTCTACACCGAAGAGGCGCTCTATGTGTCGGCATTCTTCGAGGAGCGCGATCCCTCGCTGATTTCCGCCAGCGTGCTGCGCCAGGGTGAAAGTCTGGTGGCCGATGACATCTTCTCGGTGATCCTCGACCCGTATCTCGACCGCCGCAATGGCTACCGCTTCACGGTCAACCCGAACGGCGTGCGCTGGGAAGGGCTCTACCAGAACATCACCGACATCCAGGGTAACTGGGACGGCATCTGGCAGGCAGACGCGCGGGTGGTGGAAAACGGTTGGTACTCCGAGCTGCGCATCCCGTTCCAGACCATTTCCTTCAACCCCGACTCCGATGCCTGGGGCATCAATTTCCGCCGAGAGATCCGCCGCAGCAACGAAGGCATCGGCTGGGTCAGCCGCAACCGGCAGCTCAACCCCAGCATCGCCGGCACCATGCGTGGACTCAGCGGCCTGCAGCAGGGGGTCGGTCTCGACATCGTGCCCTCCATGACCCTGCGCGAAGAGCGGCGCTTCGACGGGCAGCAGGCACCAGGATTTCAGTACGAGCCATCAGTGGATCTCTTCTACAAATTGACGCCGCAGCTGAATGCCTCGTTGACGGTCAACACGGATTTTTCGGCGGTCGAGGTCGACAACCGTCAGGTCAATCTCACCCGCTTCAGTCTGTTCTTTCCCGAGCGCCGTGACTTTTTCGTGCGGGAGGCCGACATCTTCGAGTTCGGCCAGATCGGTGGCGGGCAGAGCGAAGAAACCGGCGGCGCCAACCCGGCGGTACCGAGTGCCAATGCGCAGAACGGCCGACCGTTCTTTTCCCGGCGCATCGGTCTCAACCGTCGCGGCGGACCAGTGGGGATCGACTATGGCGCGAAGCTCAGCGGCCGCATCGGCGACTGGAACGTCGGTACCTTGCTGGTGAGTCAGGAAGCCGATGCTGCCACAGGTGTCGGCCAGCGCGACGTCGCCGTCGGCAGGGCCGTGCTCAACGTGCTGAGCGAATCGCAGATCGGCGTGATTGCCACCAGCGGAGCCCCGCAGTCCAACGAGGACGCCACGCTCGGCGGCGTCGATTTTCGCTACCGCAATTCCCGGCTGCCCGGCGGCCGTGCCCTGCAGGCTTTTGCGTACTACCAGCAGAGCCAGATGGCTGGTGTGACAGACGATGACGCCGCCTACGGCTTCGGCCTCAGCTTTCCCAACAACGAGGGGTGGCGCGGGGCCTACGTTTACAAGGCCATCGAACGCCACTTCAGTCCGGCGCTGGGCTACGTCAACCAGACCGACATGAACGACCATGCACTGGATTTCGGTTACCGGCATTTTCTGGCACCGGGGCGCTGGTTCCGCTCGGTCTACACGGCATTCGACGGCTACCGCGCCGAGTACCTCGACGATGGCTCGGTCAACAGCCAGAACCTCGGACTGCGCGTCAGCGCCAACAACAACACGGGCGATAACCTGTTCGCGCGGCTAATGAGCAATCAGGAGGTGCTGCGAGAGCCCTTCGTGATCTATCGGACCGCCGATGCAGCGCGACAGGTCAGTCTGGGGCCGGGTAACTACCACTTTGCAGAGGGCATGCTGGGTCTGGAACTCGCCGATCAGCGACTCGTGAGCGGTCGCCTCACCACGCGCTGGGGTCAGTACTTCGATGGCAGGCGCGTACAGCAGAATGCCGATCTCATCATCCGGCCGAACCGCCACCTCGGCCTTGGCCTGCAGTACACGCAGAACCGTATCCACTTGCCGGCGGGCGACTTCACCACGCGACTGTTCGGTCTGCAGTCGCGCATCGCCTTCACCAACACACTGTCGTGGAGCACGCTGCTGCAGTACGACAATGTCTCCGAACTCATGGGTATCAACAGTCGTCTGCACTGGATCCCGGAGGCGGGCAAGCAGGTATTCCTGGTCGTCAATTACGGACTCTCCGATGTGGACGGCGATAACCGCTTCCACGCCGTGAATGCCGATCTTTCCCTGAAGGTGAACTACACGCTGCGCTATTGAGCACGGCAGGCAAGGCAGGACCCGGTCGGGACAGTGTCCGCCCGGTATGAGGGGGCGAACCGAGTTGCGGCCCGGTCGCCGGTTCACTGTGCGGCGTTTGCCCTTGCCGCAGCAGAGGACGTTGGGCAATGATGGCAATTCAAAACACGGGAGCTGGAGCATGGATTTTCTGCGCGTCAAAACACTCGAAAGCATTCTGGCCAGCGCGGAGAAGCGTCCGCTCAAGCGGCAGCTGAATGCCTTTCACCTGATCCTGCTCGGCATCGGGGCCGTGATCGGTACCGGCATCTTCGTGCTGACGGCCGTAGCAGCCAACAAGGCCGGTCCCGGCATGCTGCTGTCGTTCGTGATCGCCGGCCTCGTCTGCATGCTCACCGCGCTCATCTACGCCGAAATCGCCGCCATGGTGCCGGTGTCCGGCTCGGCCTATACCTACTCCTACGCCGTCCTGGGTGAGGGCATCGCCTGGATGGTGGGTTGGGCCCTGATCCTCGAATACGCCGTTGCGGCGGGTGCTGTCGCCGTCGGGTGGTCGGGCTACATGAATGGCATCCTGCGGGAGGCTGGTCTTGGGCTGCCGCTCAGCCTGACGGCCGGTCCGGCCGATACCATCACGCTCGAGGATGGCAGTGTCGCCCGCGGCGGTTTCAACCTGCTCGCCTTCCTGATCGCACTGTTCGTGACCTGGCTGTTGGTGATCGGTACCTCCAAGAGTGCCAAGTTCACCGGCGTGCTGGTGGTGATCAAGATCATCGCCCTCACCGCCTTCATCGTGCTGGCCATGCCGGCTGTGGAGATGGGCAACTTCGAACCCATGCTGCCCAATGGCTGGGGCACGCCGCTCTCTGGCGTGGGAGTGCTCGGCGCAGCGGCGTCGATCTTCTTCGCCTACGTCGGCTTCGATGCCGTATCGACGGCGGCCGAGGAAACCGAAAATCCCCAGCGCAACATCCCGATCGGTCTCATCGGTTCGCTGTTCATCTGCACGGTGTTCTACCTGCTGGTGGCCTATGCCGCCATCGGGGCCGCCGGTGCACAGCCCGGTAGCGAACTAACCGCCTCGCGCGAGCCGCTGGCCTTCATTCTCCGCCAGCTCGGCTACCCCGGCGTCGGTAACTGGGTGGCGCTGGCCGCTGTGCTGGCCCTACCTTCGGTGATCCTCATGATGCTCTACGGCCAGACGCGCATTCTCTTCAACATGTCGCGCGACGGCCTGATTCCCGCCCGCTTCGCCGACGTGCATCCGCGCTTTCACACGCCGCACGTGGTGACCATGACCACCGGCGTGGCGGTGGCGATCTTTGCGGCGATATTCCCGGTCGACGTACTGGCCGACATCTCCAACTCCGGCACGCTGTTCGCCTTCCTCGTGGTGGCCATCGGGGTGATGGTGCTGCGCAAATCACAACCCCACCACGTGCGTCACTTCCGCGCGCCGTTCCTGTGGGTGCTGGGGCCACTGGCGGCTGCCGGTTGCCTGCTGCTGTTCATCAGCCTTGGCAGCTACACCATCAAGTTGTTTTTTGCCTGGGCCGTCGTGGGTCTGATCGTCTACTTCAGCTACAGCCGACGCCACAGTCTGCTCGGCAAGCAGATACTGGGCGACATCAACGCCAATTGAGTCAGGGCGGAGCGCCCAACAGCGGTCCGCCACTCGCCCCTGCCTGATCCACCCACAGGTAGGGCAGGCCCAGCGTCGCCAGCCAGTCCTTGCCGGCGGCGCCCTTCAGCAAGGCGATGGTGGCAGCACTGCCAGCAACTACGCAGAAATCCGCCACCACGCTGACGGCAGCCAGCCCTTGCACCGGCCAGCCGGTGAAGGGATCGAGGATGTGGCCGTAGCGCACGCCGTCGATCACCATGCAACGCTGATAGTCGCCGCTGCTGGCCAGTCCCCCCGCCCGTAGCGCCACGGTGGTGAGCGCCGACTCTGGCCGCGCCGGGTCGCTGATGCCGACCTGCCAGGCGCTGCCATCGGGCTGCCCACCCACGAAACGCAGGTCGCCCCCGAGGTTGATCAGGGCATGCGCGATGCCCTGCTGCTGGCAGAGCGTGGCGGCCCTGTCGGCTGCGTATTCCTTCACCACGCCGCCGAGGTCGAGTTCCATGCCGGCCAATGGAAAACGCAGCGCGGGACGCTGCCAGTCGACGCGCTGCCAACCGGTGAGGGCGAGCAGCGGAGCCAGTTGGGCGCGGGTCGGTAGCCGACCGGAGTGGAAGTCCCAGGCGCGCCGCAGGATGCCCGAGCTGATGTCGAACAGGCCCTCGCTCTCGGCGTGACAGGTGGCTGCGTAGTCGAGCAGCGTGGCGGTCTCGTCGTCGACCTGTACCGTGCCGCCGGCGGCGGCCACCCGATTGATGGCCGACAGCTCGCTGGTTGCGCGGTAGCGTGAGTACTTGGCTTCGAGGCGCTCGACGTCGGCCTGCACGGCCGCCGCACAGGCGCTGGCCTCGGCGGCAGCGACCGCAAACAGCCGCAGTTCGCAGCGGGTGCCCATGGCGTGGAAGGGGAAGTCGTAGCGCTGCACGGGGAGCCGCAGGTCGGTGGAAAATCGGGCAGAGGAGCGGGAGTTCAGGCGCCGCCGGGCGATCCTACAGGGGCAGCTGCCAGCTCAGCCAGAGCTGACCACCTGCCATCGGCCCCATCGGCGTTTCGATCCCGTTGCTGGCGCTGCGCTCCACCCACTCCAACGAGACGGGCAGTGCAAACACCGAGCCGGCGAGGCCGAGCGCGACGGCAGTTTCCTGCCGTGTGCCGCTGCCCCTGAAGTGCGCCTTGCTGTGAACCAAGCGCAGCGACAAGCGAGAGGCCGCCGTCAGCGGATAGCTGAGCCAGGCGCTCTGCTCAAGGCTGCGGGCGGGATCGGTATCGGCGACCGGCTGCCTCTCTAGCGCTGCACTGGCGGCAAGACGCAGACCCCAGCGCCAGCCGCTGGCGGTAGTGGAATACTGCAGTGAGGGCAGCAGGTCGGTGGCGCCGGTACGCCGGCTCGGCAGTCCGACGCCCGCGGTGAGCTGCCACAGGCCGCCATCGGTGGGCCGGTGCCAGAGACCAGCCACTACCGTGTCGGCATAGGCACTGACTGGCATGCGGCTGCTGTCACCGGCGTGCACGTGCGGCGTACCGGCGTGATCCATGGTCATGAACTGGGGCATCAGCATCAGGCTGAAGCGTTCGCTCTGGTGGTACACCACGTCGAGCATGTGCATGGTCATCTGCCCCTGCTGCTGCAGGCGGTAGCCCCCCATCCAGCTGCCGGCGCTGCCCGGGGTGTGGGCGTACATCACCCCGGCCGGGGCGGCGTCGTGGGACAGGGCGACATGCTCATGCCCGGCTGACGAACCGGTCGTGTGGCCGGTGCTGAGCGGGCTGCCGGCGAGATCGAGGGTGAGCGAAAGGCTGGCCAGCGAGTAGCTGAAATCGGCGTAGCCGCTGTCACCGCGACCGTTGAACTGCAGGTCGCTTGCCCGCCGGTAGCGATCGAAGGCGGCCTCCAGCACCAGCCCGTCACCGAGGCGTCGCTGCACCGTCAGTCCGGCGCTCTGTACTCCATAGCCAGCCAGCCGGGGATCACTGGAGAACTGCGCCGGCAGCAGCGCTGCTGTGAAGTCCTGGAACTGCGGTGTGAGATCCAGCAGGGCCGGATCGCGCTCGCGACCTGTGGCGTCGAGATAGCGGCCGTCGCTGCTGCGAAAGAAGCGTTGTGAGGGATCGCGGGCGTCCAGCCAGATCTCGCGGCCGCTCTCGTCACGCGCAAAACTGCGAAACCGCTGCTGGCTCACCAGCACGTCGCTGTGGAACCAGGCGGCCTGCTGGCTGTACCAGCGCAGGCGCGGCGCCAGCAGCCAGTCGCCCCACGGCTGCAGCCACTGCAATTCCAGCGCCTGTGATTCGACATCCCAGCTGTCGCGGCTGTAGTCGTAGTCGATGTGCAGCGATGCATCGACCGCTCCCACATGCTGCACATAGTGCAGGCTGGCGCTGCGGCCACGACGGTGGTCCGGACGTTGCTCGAGCAGCGCCCGCAGGTCGCCGGTCAGTGGGCCGCCGGCGGTCTTCTGCGTCGTATCCACGAAGAGCACGCTCATGGCGCGGTAGGGATTTTCCAGCAGGCCGTCTTCATCGTGCAGCGACACACCGATGTCGAGCAGGGCGCGGCGGTTCAGTACCTGGGTCAGGGCGAAATCGAGTGAGCGGGCACGTCGCTTACCCCGCAGCGTCACACTGCCAGCCTCGCGCTCGATATTGTCTCGGAACGCGCTGGTGGTCACATAGGCCAGCCAGTCGCCCTCGAGCCGGGCCGCCACGGCGTCGTCGCTGACGTGACCTGCGACGGTCAGCGTGGTGCGTTGCTGGTTGAAGTCGACCGTGCTGCCGATGTCGAGGCGTCTGGAGCGGTAGTCCGGCTCATTGGAATAGCCGAGGCCCAGCGAAGGTCGCCAGCGTCCCGTCGCGGCGCCAAGCCGGAAGGTGGCCTCGCGCCGCACTTCGGGGGATGCCGAGGAAAGCACCAGTTCCGCCGCGTCGAGCGGCACGAGTTGGCCCTGGCCGCTGTCGACCAGCGGTCGCAGGTCGGCATCGAGCGGCAGACGGCCATTGATGAGCGGCGAAGCACCCGAGAGCACGGTGCGGTCACCCACTTGCTGCAGCTGCGCGCGGTTGCCGCCAAAGGCCACCGGCGCCACGGTGACAGGTGTGGCGCCGGACCAGCTGTCCTGACTCAGAGTCAGTGCTCCCTGCAGTCCGCGCGGCAAGGCGCCTTCCGCGCGTGCCGACAGCGACCAGGCCGTGAGCGGTGGTGGCTGCAACCCGGACGCCGTGCGCCGCCGACCTTCCTGATAGTGGGAACTCTGCACGCTGAGCCCGGGGCTCGTGGTCTGCGCGTCGGCCGCTTGCACGCCGGGCAGCAGCATCGCGGCAGCCGTCAGCGCCTGCAGGGCGCGTCGACGACCCGCCTCGTCAGTAGCAGCCACAGCCGCCTCCGCCCGCGCCTCCCGTCCCGCGGCCCGCTTCACGGCTGTCGCGCAGGTGGCGGTCGCGCAGTGACTGCAGCGGCAGCGGCTCAGTGGCCATGTGGGGTCGTGCAAGGATGTCGCGCTGCCAGGGCTCGACTTGCTGGCAGGCCGCCAGTGCGCAGAGGCAGAGCGTCAGCAGCAGCCTCATTTGAACTGGTCGACCACGATGTCGGTGCCGGTGTGGTCACCTGTAGCGGCGAGGCAGTGGTAATCGATATCGAACTGGCGTGCGCCGGCTGCCGTCTTGCCGACCAGTACGGTGTAGACGCCTGCCCCGCCGGGCAGCTGTAGCGCCTCGCTGTAGAGTGCATCGCCGGACTGGGTATCGCTGATCCCCAGAGCCTGCGTGCCTTTCAGCACCTGCAGCGTCACCAGCAGGCCGGCAACCGGCGGCGAGTTGTCGCGTACCCGCACATAGAGCTGCGACGGCGTGCCCGAGCCGTCATCGAAGCAGGTGATGCGGGCCAGGCCAAGGAAGCTGGCCCGGCTGCCGCCGGGGTCGAGCACCGCGCGAGCCGTGTGGGCGGCAACCGGTGCTGCGGCCAAGAACACGGCACAGCAGAGCGGCAGCAGGAAATACCGGCCTACTTGGGCCATATCTGCACCCCGTCGATGCGAATCGGCATGTCGCGCTCGAGTTGGGCCTTGGATGGCCTGACCTCAACCGCCACGCCCAGGCCGTTGCAGGCAGCCGGCAGCGGATTGGTCGCGAGATTGCGGTTGATGGTGAGGCGGGCGGCGTTGTCGGCTTCCCTGCTGTCGTATAGCGATCCGAGCGTATTGGATGTCCAGAATTCGGCAATACCGTCATTGTGGAGGCTGGCCGCCGTGGAAATTTCACAGACATCCACGATGCTGGCCCGCAGTTGCACGCTGCTGGCACAGGAGGTGGGCTTGATGGCGGTGGCATTCACGCGAAATGGCACGTAGCCCACCATGTGGTTGGGCATGCCCGGGCCGCCGCCCGCCCAGAAGCCGACCACGTTGCCGTTGGCGTCGTTTTTTTCATCGACGGTAGTGAACACGGCGCGGTCGATCAACGGCTGGATGTTGGGGCCCCAGGTGGTGAGGAAGTCAGCAAGCCGGGCCGTGGTCGATACCTGTCCGCCTACCAGAATGATGGAATCCTTGCCGTCGGGGAACACCACCGAGGTGCCGATCACGCTGGTACCGCTGCCACAGGCGTGGCCGATCTGCACGTTGTTCAGGACACGCACGCCTTCGCTCATGCTCGAGGTTTCGAAGGTAGTGTGGGCTGCCGCCATGCTGCCCAGCAGCAGGCTGCTCAGCAGCAGCGGCAGCCGAAGCGGCCGCGAAACAGGATTGTGCGAAAAACGGTGGTGCGGGAAGTGGGGGCTCGCTGGGTGCATGACGACTCCGAGTAGACATGGATTACCGGCATCTTGTGCAGCGAGGCGACTGACGACAATGTGGCATTTTGTCGCAGCCTGCGGAGCCGCTGCGCTGCTCCCTGCACTGGTGCGCGGCTGACAACCGCAGCCTCTCCGACTGCCTACTGACGGACCGGGCGCTTCTGTAGCATGCGCTGCAGCGTGCGCCGGTGCATGCCGAGACAACGGGCCGTGGCGGAGACATTGCCGCCGTTCTCGAGCAGCACACGCTGGATGTGCTCCCAGGCGAGGCGCCGCACCGATAGCGGCTGTGCGTCGTCCTCGTCGGGTGCAGGCGCAGCCGGCTGTGCAGTGATCGCCAGCTTGTGCAGGATCTCGTCGGCGTCCAGCGGCTTGCAGGCATAATCGAAGGCACCGGCCTTGATGGCAGTCACGGCGGTCGCCACCGAGGCGTAGCCGGTGAGGATAAGAATCCGCATGGCGGGGTTGAGTGCCAGCAGCGGGGCAATGCAGTCCAGCCCGCTTTCCTCGGCAATCTTGAGATCGACGATGGCGTAGTCCGGCGCCTGGTCGCTCGTCACGCGCAGCAGAGTGGCCAGGTCGTTAGCGGCCTGCACCTCATGGCCGCGTCGCCGCAGGGAGCGGGCCAGCACCTCGACGAATACCGGGTCATCGTCGAGCACGACGATACGGCAGCCGCCCTCAGCCATCTTCGTGTTCCAGTGGCAGTTCGATCACCGTCAACGTACCGCGCGGGGTTTGCGGGTAGAGACTGACGCTGCCGCCGAGCCTGTTGAAGGTAGCCTGGCTCAGCACCAGCCCGACGCCGAGCCCCGCGGTTTTGCCGCTGATGATCGTGGTGCCCAGTTGCTCCTGCAGCTCCCGCGGCACACCGGCGCCGAAGTCGCGGACCTGCATGGTCCAGGCGCGTTGCTGCCAGCGCACATCGATCTCGATGCCGCCGGGGCCTGCCTCTGCGGCGTTGTTGAGCAGGTTGACCAGCGCCTGCTCCAGCGTGGTATCCACCCGTACCTTTGGCGCCGGCCCCGTTTGTACGGTGCTGCGGCAGGGGACCTCGGGGCGCAGCAGCTGCCAGTGCTGCAGCAGTTCCTCGACGAAGGCCCGCAGGTCGAGCCGTCGCCAGCGAGCCTGCTTGAAGTCGGCCTTGCTCACCACGCCCTTCAGGGCGTCCCGGCACAAGGCGACCTGATTTTGCAGTGTCTGCAGGTCATGGCCGAGTTCACTATCCGCTGCATGGTCGCGGCGCAGATCGTTGAGCAGGACGGCCATGGTGCCGAGCGGAGTGCCGAGCGAGTGTGCAGTGCCGGCGGCCTGGATCGCCACCGCCATGATCTGCTCGTTGCGCAAGGTCTCTTCGCGGAACCTTGCCAACCGCTGCTCGCGCTGCCGCAGCTCCGCCGCCAAGCGCACGACGAAAAAGATGATGAGAGCGGCACTCACCGCAAAGTTGAACCACATACCGAGGATATGCAGGTTGGGCATGGCGCTGCCCTCTGCCAGCGCCGGCAGATGGTCGGCATGCGCCAGGGTTTCCGCGGGCATTAGGGCGGGCAGGGGCTGGAAGTAGAAGAGCAGCAGGCTGTAGCAGAGCAGGGCGATGCCACCGAGCCCGAGGGCGTAGGCTGGTGGCAAGGCAATGGCGGCGATGGTGATCGGCACCAGCAGATAGGACACGAACGGATTGTTGGCGCCCCCGGTGAAATACAGCAGTAGTCCCAACCCGAGCACATCCACCAGCAGATGCACGAACAGTTCTTGTTGCCCGGGATGAGGGGCCAGCCGCAGGCGCAGGAACAAGCCGCCGTTGACCAGGGCCAACAGCAACAGCACGGCAAGCACCAGTGGATAGTCCAGTGGCAGGGCCAGTCGATAGCGGGTGTAGGCGAGGGCTAGCAGTTGCAGTAACAGCACCAGCGCCCGGATCAGCAGCAGCCGATAGAGGTTGGTTTGCAGCGGGTTGGCAGCGGGCAGTTGCACAGGGTGGTTGGGGCTGGTCTGCCGCGCTGGCGGGCTGCCTGCGGGCTCATAAGCCGCCATGGTAGCAAGCTGCCGCTCGAAGGGTCTGCGGCATAGTGCCGCAGGCCCGTGGCGGGGAGTTACTGGTAATTGAACTGCAGTTGCAGGCGCAGGGCGTCGGCTTCGAACTCGGCGTAGTCGGGTCGCCCGGCCCGGTTGCCGGTGACGAGGTTGTTGCGCTTCATGCGATGGAAGATGGCGGACAGTTCCACTTCACGGGCAATCTGCCACTCCACGCCGATCTCGAGGTCGTTGACATGGTTCATCGGCGCGTTGGTTTCAGCCTTGTTGGCGCCGTCGAAATACTGCCAGCGCACGAAGGGGAGTACGGTACCGACTCCGGTCTTGGCCATGTACATCGCTTGCAGGTAGCCGCCATTCAGTGAGTCCTCCACGAGGCTGTTGCTGGCGATGTCGAGCGCCGGCGTGGTGCCCCAGTTCCATTCGCCCTGCAGGCCGAAGGGCTGCGGATACAGCATGAAGCTCACGCCGACACGCTGGTCCTTGAGGCCGAATTCGTCGGCGGCCGCCACGGTCGGCGTGCGGGTCTGATTGCCGGTGCCTCGATAGGCGCCGAGTGTGGGCGCGTACTCGCCGCTGTAGGCCTGCAACCCGGCTTCGAGGTACTGCCCGCTGGCCAGCTTCCACGGGTAGGTCAGGCGGGTGACGACGTGCTGGTTGTCATTGCGGTCAGCCCGGTTGGCGCCCTGACCGTTGTAGAGGCCGACGCCAAACATGCCGTAGTTGCCGCTGTGTTTGAGACCGGCGGCATTGATTTCATTGAACAGCGTCTGGATTGCGACCGGTGTGTAGTAGTAGAAGGCGCCGAGGTCGCGTTCGTCGCGCACGGCACTGTTGAGGGCGTCGGCGCGGTCGAGCGCCAGACGGTTGGAACTCGACTGCATGTTTTCGAAGCCGTACGGAACCTTGGACTGGCCCACACGCAGACGATGCACGCGGTCTTCCGTGAGGTAGAAGTCGCCGTAGGCATCGCGCAGTTGCGCGACTTGGCCAGTAGTACCGGCACTGCTGGCGAGATCCGGCTGGATGTAGATCGACAGCCGCTTGCCGATGTCACCCTGTATGATCACGCGGGCTCGGCGGATGAGGTAGTTCTTGTCGGCATCCCCGAGTGAGTTCTGGTCTCCCACCGAGCGGTCGGCCCACAGGTTCACGCCCTCGTCGCCGCCGAGCATCTCCGTGTAGCGGTTCTGCAGGTAGCCGCGAATCTGCAGGTTCTGCGTCCAGCCGCTCTTGGACTGGGCAGCAGCCAGCGTCGCCAGGCGCTCGTCGTGCTGGGCAACGCGGGTCTCGAGTGCGGCCACGGCCGGTATGCTGCTGGCGGTCGCCGTGCCTGCCGGGGCCGTCTCGGTGCTGGCCACCGGACGGAAGGTCCCGAGGCTGACCCTGCCGGGACCGGGCTCTGCGTACAGTTGGCGGGTGGTCGTATCGAGATAGAGCTCCAGATCGCTTTCGGCGGCGACACCGGGGCGGGCCAGCAGCAGCGCCAAGGCGAGCAGGAGGGGGCGAGGAGGAAGCGAGAAGCGCATTGGCAGTTCCGTTGGTTGAAAGAGAGTGCAAGAGAGGGTGCTTAACGCAAAGTGCGCAAAAACACCGCTTAACCTTTGCTGGCGCTTAATATAGGCAGCTGGTTTTAAGAATTAATGTATGAAAACTGCGTGTTGCCGGTGTTTTGGATGAAGATTTTGTACAGATGAGCCCGGCCTTGCTGCCCTTTGAC